>CACYOC010000001.1 GCA_902775975.1 uncultured Bacteroidales bacterium
CATAGGCAAGGACGGATGGACAGTGGAGAAAAACCTCCGCTGGAGGCAGAAGTATGCCCCAAAGATACTGAAGGAGATACGCAGGAGGCTTGACAGGATGGCGGCAGACCCGGAGATACTGCCCAAGTCGGACAAGCATACCGCCGTGCACTATATGCTCAATGAGTGGGAGGCCATAGAGAATATCTTCACCAGAGGAGACTACCGTCTGGACAACAACCTCGTCGAGAGGCTCAACAGGTACATATCGCTGTCAAGGAGGAACTCGCTCTTCTTCGGATCGCACAAGGGAGCACGGCGTGCTGCCATGTTTTACTCGCTGGACGGCACTGATGCAGCCAAATACAGACATCAGTGAATACAGAGCCTTGTTGCCTGATAAATGGAAAAGCTTATAGCCTGCAAGGCGTCAGAGCGGATACGCTTACCATAAAATTGACCGCTCCCCAACATCCAAATGAAAAATCGATGAGAGGGATAGTACATAAAAATATGAATATGCAAAGGTAAGCACTTTCAGAAAAGCCTGCAAGGCGTCAGAGCGGATACGCTTACCTAAAAATGAGAGGGTAATGTGACACACATGAGGGGGATATGGCACATCCCCCTCATGCCTTCAGTCCCTTTATCTATCGGCGTTCTAGAAGATTCTTGCCCCCAAAATGAGGGGGATAGGCAAAAACTCTATTGTTTATTATTATTGTGCCATAAGAAAACAACAACACCTCGGACGAACCGTCATGATTCTCCGAGGTGTTGGTGATTTCAATTACCCAAAAGGAACGCTTCCTTTTTGGATATAAACTACATTGCTACCTTCACACCCTTTTCGCCAACTTTAACAATGGCTATAGAGCCTGATTGTATGCTGGTTGCGATGGTTGCGATGCCATCATGAATTATAGCACTGCCAGCCTGCTTACCATCTGTAGTATATATGCTGACATTGGTTCCATCTTCAATACCTTCAATTGTTATGATTCCATTGTCTGCCTTTACTAGAACCGGGCGAGCCGCTATCTGAGCAATACCATCTATAACTCCTTCAGTCTCTGGTGTAGCATCAATCCAGTAGAGGGTAGCTGTAGCAACATCTGAGTTTTCATAACCAACCTTTGTGGCATAGACTCTAATCTTGTAAGTGACAGCTAATTGTACTTCGTTACCACTATACGAATTTACGTCAGCGTTGGTAATGGTTGACTGACACGTAGCACCTTCCGTCTCACAGTGGTATGTCAGTTTACCGTTGTTATAGCTGATGGTTGGTGTTGCACATTGCTCAATTTCCGGTATTGGACCATCTATGGCTATTATTTCCTTGAAATTCTTCCAAGGCTCTTTTGATTTATAAGCATCTATAGATTGCGTTGGGACATGCAACGTTGCATATTCAATCAAAGAACCATAGAAAGCATCAGTATAGAAAATTGATAGATAGTCAGTTAGCTTCATATTTGGCACATTCTCTGCATAGCAGTATACATCTGTCAATTCTGGGCAGTTGGTAAAGGCTTGAGTACCTATAGTATTCACTTCACTACCAATAGTGATGGAGGTCAAAGCGTTGCACCAACCGAAAGAATAGTCTCTTATTAATGTCACGCTGTTGGGGATGGTGACAGAGGTCAGGCCGCTGCAACCCGAGAAAGCAGAGCTTCCAATGCTCGTCACCCCGTTACCAATGTTAACGGATGTAAGGCCGCTACAATTATAGAAAGCACCATTACCAATGGATGTCACACTGTTGCCGATAGTCACCGAGGTAAGACCGGTGCAACCATAGAAAGCAGAGCTTCCAATGCTCGTCACGCTATTTGGGATTTCTAAATCCTTTACTTCTTCTCCATTAAGAAAAAGGTGACGGGCTAAACTAAGTGGGTTTGAAGACTGTACAAAAGATATTTTGCACCATGCCCCTATATCAGAAATGTGAACTGCAGTTAGGCCGCTGCAACCATAGAAAGCAGAGCTTCCTATGCTCGTCACACTGCTCGGAATATTGACGGAAGTCAAACCACTGCAACCCCAAAATGCACAGCGTTCTATGCACGTTACACTATTGGGTATAACCAAGTCTTTTATCTCCTCATCTCCAAGATACAAATGGTGTGCACAATTTAAAGGATTGGCATATCCACTGCCAAATGATATTCTACACCATGCGGCTATATCTGATATATGAACGGATGTCAGACCGCTGCAACCTTGGAAAGCATTTTCGTCAAGCTGCGGCCTTTAAAAACCTCGCTTCCGATACTCGACACGCTATACTCCACTCCCTCGTAGAAAACAGACGCAGGAATGACCACGCTGCCAGACGTAGACACCGCACCTTTCACTGTAGCCTGTTTGGCCTTCGATATCAGTTCATAGTAGATACCTTCAATCTCAACGGTATTTGCACACGCCACCATTGGTAGCATCATTAAAGCAAGAAATAGTAAAATTTGTTGTTTCATCATCATTGTTTGTTTTAGTTGTTATTTGTCTGCAAAGGTAAGACAAATATTTGAAAATACAAAAAGAAAACGTGAGCAATTACTTCGCTTACGTTCTTTCAGGTATCGGCAAACACCCAACTATCCTAAACGAGTAAAGGCCCACGCCATCAGGCGTGAACCGTCAACTTTACTCTTGATAGTCTTTTGAGAAATTTTGCCGATTTCGAAAGAACAAGATTCAGCGGACGCTTCAACGTATTTGTTTATATTTCTTCTCTTAGCCCATAGGCATAATATGTTTTAAGGGTTATACATAATTTACTCAATCCGGTTCAGGAACTGCTACAGGCTCTGAAGCCATAACGGGAGGCCACTCGCAGCCGTTCTCAAGAAGATACTCGGGAGCAATATCTGCACCATTAGCCCAGAACACAGTTCCGTCAAGACCAAACTTTCTAAACTGCTCTTTGTCCTTTAGCTCGGCATACATTGGGTATTTCAGCAACGGCTCCATATCAACATAGCGCTGAAGACCATTATTGAATCTGCATAGCAGGGCGTAGTTGCCCATGTACTCCACATCAATTACCTTTAACATCATACTTGCTACGATGAGACTGCTCCCATATTCGCATAATTTTCTGTTGGCAAAGTTAAGCATTATTTCTGAAACTTCAAAAGAAAAAGGCGGAAATCTTTCAATTTCCACCTTGGGGTATATCTCCTTTAAACGTTACTTTGTTTGTGCCAGCGAATCTTCATACAGCTACCGATTCCTTATGGTGGAAAACTTCGTCCTGTGTCAGATAGTCACCCGCATCGAATGCTGCCTCAGCCTCGTCAAGCATGGCATCGATTTCCGCCATCGTGTAGGGACGGAGGTGAACCGCTTCGGCAGATTTCGCAACAGCAGGCTTCACACTATCAATAATGATACTCACCAGTTCCAACTTCTGGCTATCATCCATATCCTTCACCATTTCCCAGTAGTAGCTCACCGGGTGTGTACTATGCCGTCCTGTAGCAGTGCTTGCTTCCATAATTACATTGTTAATTCGTTTGTAGCTGCAAATTTAAGCATTATTTCCGAAACGGCAAAGAAAAAGGCGGAAATCTTTCAAATCCAAATGTTTTTCGAGAAATCTTAATTTTAGGCTTTATAATTCCTCCGTATAAAGAAAGGACAGCAAACATATTGCTATGCTGCTGTCCTAACCATATAGAGTTATAATCTACTTTCGCTTAGTTCTTGAAGAAGTCCTTAACGTCCTCGTTGGGAACCATCTGCTCGTCGAAGATGTAAGCACCCGTCTTGGGGCTCTTTACCATCTTGATAACCTTTGTGTAAGCGCGACCATCCTTTGAGCCTTCGTGGAGGGTAGCGACGGTTTTCTTTGCCATGCTTTAATACGGATTATTTAATCTCCTTGTGCACAGTCATGCGCTTCAGGATGGGGTTATACTTCTTCAATTCCATTCTCTCAGGAGTGTTCTTACGGTTCTTGGTCGTGGTGCATTCCAGAATGACCTGCACGCGATTACCCTTAGCTTTCTTGCCTGCCATAGTTATTAGTCTCCTATTACTTTAATGTCCTTCCAATCTACATAACCTTTAGCAACAGCCTGCTTCAGGGCAGCGTCCAGACCTACTTTGTTAATCATACGCAGACCAGCAGCACTGATCTTCAACTGAATCCAGCAAGCCTCCTCTACGTAGTAGAACTTCTTGCTGAACAGGTTTACGTCAAAGCTACGCTTGGTGCGGTGCTTTGAGTGAGACACATTATTACCAATCTGTGCCTTCTTTCCTGTAATCTGACAAATTTTCGACATCTCTATCTACTCTTTTTTGTGTTCCTTAATTATAACTTATTCCAAACAGGGTGCAAAGGTACGAAAAAGATTAAAGATGAAAGATGAAAGATGAAAGATTTCTTCTTCCTTTAATATTTTTTAACCTTCCAGTCACTCTTCAGAGGACTCTTCCTTGAGGAAATCGAGAAACATCTGCATAGCTGAGTGTGTGGCTATGGCAAGGTTGATGTCACGACCATGATCTTCCTCCAGCTTCATCGTCACCTGCTTCTCTGGAGTACCGCATGCCAACCAGATGGTTCCCACGGGAATTTCCTTGCTGCCACCACCAGGACCGGCATAGCCAGTCGCTGCGATGGCGTAGTTGGTATTCAGCGTCTTACAGGCTCCCACGACCATCTGACACGCCACCTCCTCATTGACGGCGGTCTTTTCTTCGAGCACCTGTGCATCGACGTTCAGCAACGACTGTTTGACTTCATCGACATAGCAGATGATGCCGCCCTTGAAATACTTGGAGGCGCCAGGAACGGCGATGATAGCTTCGGCAATACGACCGCCCGTGCAACTTTCGGCCGTACCTACTGTCTTTTCCATTTCCCACAGCAGTTGACTGACCTCCCTGCTGATAATCTTGCTTTCAAAATCCATATAGCTTATTTACAATTTGACTATTTACAATTTACGATTTATTGTCTTATTTAACATTAAACTATTTGAACGTTACCTTCGAGAAGGCGGGAGCGTCTATAGGACAGAACTCCTTGTCGAGGTACTTATGATAGCCTACGACGCCTATCATCGCGGCGTTGTCCGTGGTATAGCTGAACTTCGGGATATACACCGTCCAGCCGTAACGCTTGGCATGGTCGTAGAAGGCATTGCGCAAGCCGTTGTTGGCACTCACGCCTCCTGCCACACCAACATGTTTGATACCGGTCTGTTTGACAGCCAGACGCAGTTTCTTCATCAGGATATCTACGATAGTCCACTCCAAAGAGGCGGCAATGTCGCACTTGTGGTTCTCGATGAAGTCGGGCTCTTGCTCCACCCACTTCCTCATATTATAAAGGAACGAGGTCTTCAGTCCTGAGAAGCTGTAGTCCAAACCGGGGATGTGGGGCTCGGCAAACTGATAGGCCTTGGGGTTGCCCTGACGTGCCAGCTTATCGATGATAGGACCACCGGGATAACCGAGTCCCATCACCTTCGAGCACTTGTCGATAGCCTCGCCGGCAGCATCGTCGATGGTCTGTCCCAAAACCTCCATGTCGTTATAGGCATTCACCTTGACAATCTGTGAGTTACCGCCGCTGACCAACAGACAGAGGAACGGCAGCGGGGGAACGTTTGAGACTTCTCTCACCTCTCCATTCTCACCTCTCTCCTCTTCTTTTATAAAGTGCGCCATTACATGACCTTGCAGATGATTGACATCAATCAGGGGGATGCCCAACGAACGGGCAAAGCCTTTGGCAAAGTTGACGCCTACCAAAAGAGAGCCCATCAAGCCAGGACCACGCGTAAACGCAATAGCCGACAACTGTTCTTTGGTGATGCCGGCTCGCTTGATGGCCTCGCTGACGACAGGAACGACATTCTGTTGATGGGCACGGCTTGCCAACTCGGGCACCACACCGCCATACGCCTCGTGGACAGCCTGCGAAGCCGTCACGTTAGAGAGCAGCACGTCGTTCTTCAATACTGCTGCGCTGGTGTCGTCGCACGAGCTTTCCAGGCCGAGAATATAAATAGGGCTCATAGGACTCATAGGGCTAATAGGACTTATAGGACTTATAGGACTCATAGGGCTAATAGGTTAAAATTTCCACGCCGTGCTCCGTCATCAAGAGGGTATGCTCCCACTGGGCACTGGGTTTCTCGTCATCGGAGATGACCTCCCAACCGTAGGGGTCTTCGGAATCAATGAACACCTTCCACGTTCCCATATTGATCATGGGTTCTATGGTAAACACCATGCCCGGCACGAGTATCATGCCGTCGCCACGCTGCTTGAAGTGCGCCACTTCGGGTTCTTCGTGGAAGTCGCACCCTACCCCATGACCGCAAAGGTCGCGAACGACGCCATAATGGTACTTGTCAGCATGTTTCTGGATGGCCTTGCCTATCTCGTTGACACCGTGCCACGGTTTAGCAGCCTCCATGCCAATCTCCAGGCACTCCTTGGTGACACGCACCAATTGCTCCTTCTCCGGCGTGGTCTTACCGATGATAAACATTCGCGAAGCATCGGCATAGTAGCCGTCGAGGATGGTCGTGAAATCGACATTGATGATATCGCCCTCCTCCAGAATGTCCTCTGCCTTGGGAATGCCGTGACACACCACCTCGTTGATGCTGGTACAGACACTCATCGGGAACGGAGGAGTCTCGCCATCACCGACATCATAGTTCAAACAGGCGGGAATAGCATGATGCTTCGCACAATAGTCGCGACAAATCTGGTCTATCTCCAACGTTGACATACCGGCATGGATAGTCTTTTCGACAGCATCCAGCACACCCGTATTAACGACACCCGCACGGCGGATGCCCTCTATCTGCTCAGGAGTTTTAACAAGGTCACGGGTGGGAACCTCTGCTCCTTTATTCTCCAAATACATGATGCGCTTGTCCAGCTCTGTCGGCTGTGCGCCGGGCTTACAGCGCCATCTTCTTTTTATCATAGTTTCGTAATTTGAGTGCAAAGGTAACAATTTTCTACGATATAGCCATCATGTTTACTCAAAAAAGTGCCACGCTCCATCATGATGAAGCGTGGCAAAAGAGCATTCTGAGCAGCAAGAATTATCTGATGACCTTCTTGCCGTTGACGATATACAGGCCGGGCTTCAGCGCACTGAAGTCTGTTCCAAGGTAACGACCATCTAGCGTATAAACGCCCGTTTTGGCAGTAGCAGTTTCATGGACGTTCATGATACCGGTCGTGGTTGACTTCAGCAACACTTCGTCCAGGAAGAAACGACCCTTGTTGGTGGCGAAGGTAATCTGCACGGTACTACCGGTACCAGTCACAGTAGCGGAATAATCGGTAAATGCACCCTTGACCATGGTAAACGAAGAATGGTCAATGCTTCCACCATCAACAGTAACGGTTAAAGTCGTACCATCACCAGTAGCTTCCCAGGCTCCAGCCTTGAAGGTCAGCGTAGCGGTACCGTTCAGCGTAATATTAGGAGTCGTGGCAGAACCAGCTACAGGCTTCTTGTTCGAAGGACTGACACCGAATTTAGCACACTGGTCTGCTCCATAGCTCTTGTCGCTGGCTACAGTCCAGCCTTCGTTGTCAGGGAGGAAGTCTGCTGATGCAATACTACCACTCCACGAGCCATCGTTACCACCTGTACCTGTACACTGGTCAAAAGACTCATAGAAGTCACCCTCGACAGGAGTGCCACCGCCCTGAGAATTACCAGCATCAGCAACAAAGTCGAACGAAACCAGACCATTGCTCTGGGCAATGTTCTCCACGGAGCCGTTCATCCAATAGGTGCCGTTGCTGGTCTTGGTAAAGAACTGGGCCGCCTTCTTAGCTTGAGTGTCCTTGGTCTTGAAGTTCTTGTTGAACGCAGTGACATTGTTATATGGGAAAGGCTCGGCAGCATCGTAATACTTGCTGCCCTGCCAAACCTCGTAAGTATATGCACCGTCGGCAGGCACCACCGTCATACGCTGGTGAGCGGGATCGTCGTTAGGACCATTCTGTTCCCAAACGCTGGCATTGTAGTCGCAGTGGATGATTAGCAAGCCTGCACCAGGTGCCGAACCGTCCCAGCCCTCCTGCTGACGATTCTCCAGCAGGTAGTATTCGTTCGCGTTCTTGTCGTTATAAATGATATAGAACTCACCGCCGTTCTGCAATGACTTCATATCCGTAACATTCACATCCTCAGCGCCCAGCTCAATAGGAGTCTCCCAACCGGCAAACCAACGCTCGTAGCTGGTGTAGCCTGCGGGCTGATAGCTGTCGCCATTATAAGAGCCGGAGTCCATCAGGTCCCATTCGCCCATGCCCTGACCACCGGAGTAATCGATGTCGTAGAAGTCGGGATAACCCAGACAGTGGCTGTACTCATGACACATGACACCGATGCCGGTAATATCGCCCGTCTGACCGTTCAACTCCGGACCACACGCATAGCTGTTCACCTTCAGGTTTGTACCTACAGTAACAGGGCCAGAGCCATCACCATAAGCCTTAGAAGAGCTCAAGTCATAGGCGTGGGGCCAGATAGTTGTTTCTGCACCTCCGTCGGCCTCGCCCTTACCGGCATAGACCACATACACCTGGTCAACATAGCCGTCGTTATCCCAGTCGTAAGGCGTCCAGTCAGAAATCTGGTTCTTAGCCAGCGTCACTGCTTCAACCACCATCTCACCAGGATGCATATCGTTTCCACCGCTGTCGTTAGAACCATAATAAGACTGCTTCTTGCTGACGGTCACAGGACCTACCACGTCGAAGTCGAGTGTAAACTTTCCACGGCTCTGAGCCTTGAAGTAGTCGGCCATAGAACCTTGGAAATTTCCTTCGGTATAATTCTCTTGATTGGCAATCTTCTGGAAGAGGGCATTCGTATGGCTTGCCTGATACTTCACATCGTTAAAGTTCACCAGAATCATAATGGCCTTCTTATTGCCCGTAATCGTTGTGGGATGTCCGAACTCACGCTTCTGCACACGACGTGCATTCACCTTGGCACGGCGAGCCTTTGACTTTTCTATAACCTGCTGAGCATCGACAGCTACATAGACACCATTCTGTAGGGAGTAAGCCTGACCGTTCTCAGCCTTCCAGAAGTGTCCATGCTCGTCACCGACGAGTGTAGCACGAAGTTCTGTACCATCAGCAAGCGTGATGGTTTTCCACATACCTTTCTTTGCTGGCACAGCCATCACGGCCATTGTCATCGCCAGCATCATTGTTGTAACTAAGACTTTCTTCATTTGTTTTCTTTTAATATAAGTGTTTTTCTGTCATGTTTATTCTATCATTATTTTTTTACCGTCAACGATATACATGCCCTTAGTGGGATGTGCCACACGCTGACCACGCAGGTTATAGACCACACGCTGACCATCAAGTGACGTGTTCACAGCGTCAATACCCGTTGCACCGCCTGCCACACTAACCTTGACACCAGAGATACGGGCATGTTTGCTGGATCCGCCGAACGAGACGTTGACATTCTTGCTGCTGCCAGTCCACTTGCCGTCAGTCAGGGAAGTACCCGAAACGGTAAGGCTCTGGCTGGGAGTACCGGTGGTGAACTCAAACTCGAGCGCGGTAATGTTACCCTGACTGACACTGAAGGTCAAGGTGTTGCCAGGATAAAGGCGAATCTGCTCACTGTTCACATAGCGGTTTGAGCCACCTGCCAAGGAATAAACGACTGCAACACCGTTGGCAGTTCCCGTCAGATCCTCAGTTTTGCTGCTGGAAATCGGACCACCATAACTGGTGCCGAAGAAGTCGTCGCAGAGCAGGATGGTGCCATCAGCAGGAGCAACCTCGTCGCCCTCGTCGTCAGCATCGTCGATATTCTCCTCGTCGGTAATCTTATAGAAGGCAGAAGCCTGATAGCTCACCACATCGTCCTTGACAGCTACAGCCTTGATGGTGGCGGTCTCGGTCAGAGTAAACGGTCCCTGGTAAGGAATACTGTTGACAGAAGCATCGGCACCGTCAGTAGTATAGTAAATCGCAGCACCCTCAGTGGCACTGGTCAGCGTCACCTCCACGCTATTATAATAGGTACCTGCATCGGGAGTGAAAACAGGCATAGCCACAGTGGGAACAACAGAGCCACCGCTGCCTTCATAGTTGTCGTAGCTGAAAGCGACATCCGTCTTGTCACCCCAGATATAGTCCTGCAGGCCAGGATAGTCCACAAACGGGTTACGGTTCTGCTGGGTAGCATAGACGGCATTGTTGCGAGCCACCTCGCGCTCGTCGATGGGATCCTGAGCTGCCCAGCGCATGAGCATGTCAATCACCCATTTCTCAAAGCCATTACACTGGGAACTAAACACGTTGTGCCCCCAGCCAGGAGCCTGCGACTCATAACAGGTCACCATGTAGAAGTACATGCGTGCCATGTCGCCCTTGATTTCGTCGTTGGGTTCAAAGACCGTGCCGCTGTAGCCGGCCGTCTTGCAAGAACCCAACTTGCTGTAACCGTTGTTCGAGGTATAGGTGGCGTTAGAAACCTCGGCAAGAGGGAAATTGCTGCGGCGGTTGTTCACATAGCCATCAGTAGGCACTACGTGAACAATGTCACTCTTGATGACGCCGCTACCAAACCAGCTCTGCGGAACGGAGTGCTCGCGGTTGTAGCAGTCGCCCTCCTTCCTATAGCCGCCATGGTCGCTGAAAGCATAATTCGTAGTAGAAGAATACCAGTCACGCACCTTACCGTCGGGACGCTTGTCTGTCTGCTCATAAGCCTTGAACAGACCATCATAGCCAATGTTGTTGTGGGGATTGATAATCTTGCCTAACTTGGTCTTCAAGGCTGCGCCCTTCAAGCCGTTGGCTGCTTGATAGTAGGTGCCCGAGTTGTTCGGACCCTGTGCCCAACAATTACACAGCGCTGTCATCAGCACAGTCAATAGAAGTAATCGTTTTCTCATCATGTGTTTCAAGTATTAAATTAGTAATAGATAATTAAAAAAGTTTTCTATATATTATATATAATGTTCGCGCGCATAAGTCACTCCCCCCTCTGCCTTGATTTATATCAAGAATCTCCATTGGGGCTGCAAAGGTACAACTTTTTTCTATTCCAACAAAAAAAACACATAGTTTTTGCATCTATTTACGAAAAATACACTAATTTTGCATCCTAAACAGAGAATAACCATCATCTATTCACACTAAATGAAGAACATCAACATCTACACGCTGACTTCTGAACTGCACGATGCACAGAGTGTCAACCAGGCAACGGAAGCATTTTTGAACAGTCTGCACGTCAACTTCGACCTGAAAGGAGACGACTATAGTGACTACGGAACAGCAGCCCTATCTGTTATCTTTGTACGAACAGGTGGCACGGAAGGCATCTTCCGTCAACTGCTGCCTCAGTTGCAGAGCGCCTCTCACGACTCAAAATTCTACCTGCTCACCTCCGGAAAGAGCAATTCACTGGCTGCCTCGTTGGAAATCCTCTCTTTCCTGCGACAGCAGGGCTTGCAAGGAGAGGTTATTCACGGAACGACCGAGCACATTACCCATCGACTGCAAGTCCTGGAACAGGTGGAACTGGCCAGAAAGAAACTGAACGGGTGCCGCATAGGTGTCATTGGAAGACCTTCCGACTGGCTTATCTCCAGTACTGCCGACTATACAGCTATCAAACAAAAGGTGGGCATTGACATCATCGACATTCCCATGGAGGAATTACTGAACGTGATTCGTCAGACACCATTACAAAAAGACACAACGGAAAGCCTCAAGACGCCTTGTGAGAAACAGATTGCTGACGCACTGCCCGGTGCAGAACAAATCTATCATGCGCTGAAGACACTGATAGACAAGCATCAGTTGCGAGGTCTTACCATCCGCTGCTTCGATCTTTTAACCACAGTACACAACACAGGTTGCATTGCCTTGGCGCAACTCAATGCGGAAGGCATCGTTTCCGGTTGTGAGGGCGACGTCCCTACCCTGCTCACCATGATGCTTACCAATGCCGTAACTGGCGTGTCGGGATTTCAGGCCAACCCTGCACACATCAATCCCGAGAACGGAGAGACGCTCTTTGCCCATTGCACCATCCCTCTTAACATGCTTGAGCACTATGAGCTTGACACCCATTTCGAATCGGGCATCGGCGTAGCCATACGCGGATATATGAAACCAGGTCCTGTCACGCTCTTTAAAGTCTCTGGCAATCTTCAGCGAAACTTCCTTGCCGAAGGTCAGCTGCTACGTTGTGAGGGGAAACCTGATCTCTGCAGAACTCAAGAAGTTATCCTGCTGAACGATGCGTCACAGGCCCGTTATTTCCTGACAGACCCTATCGGCAATCACCATGTCGTCGTGCCTGGTCATGTCAAGGAAGTCATGGACGAACTGCTCAACACCATCAATAGCTAACAACGTGAAGGGCGAACAACTGTGGAATAAGAACTACTGCAAGGTGATGGCAGCAAACTTCTCGCTGTTTTTCGCCTTTTACGTGCTGACACCCCTACTGCCACTGTACCTCAGCGAGCACTTTGGTGCCACGAAGGACGTTATCGGACTGGTACTCTCGGGATACACCATCACCGCACTCGTGTTTCGCCCTTTCAGCGGTTACTTCGTTGATTCGTTTCCACGAAAGACTGTCCTCATGGTGTGCTTCGCTGCCTTTTCCATCTTCTTCGCTGGCTACTTGGCAACCAGTACTCTGCTGCTGTTCACCATTGTTCGCACCTTACACGGAGGACCCTTCGGAGCACTAACGGTAGCCAACTCGACAGTAGCCATCGACGTACTACCCAGCAGTCGCCGTACAGAAGGCATCGGCTATTACGGTCTTTCCAACAATCTTGCCATGGCACTGGCGCCTACAATTGGCATCGTTATTTATCGTTTCACCCATAGCTTCGAGTTACTCTTCTGGATAGCTCTCGTCATAGCCTGCACGGGCTGGTTTATCGATAGTACGGTCACGCTACCCAAGAAGGAAGCAACACCTCAGCTATCGGATAAAGAAGAGAGAAAAAATGTGCTCTCCCTGGACCGTTTCTTTCTCATACGCGGATGGCTGTTGGGCATCAACATGATCGCCTTTGGCTTTTGCTTCGGTGTGCTCAGCAACTACCTTGCCATATACGGAAAGGAGCAACTGGGTATTACCGGCGGTACGGGAGCTTTCTTCATGCTTTGCTCCGCAGGTCTTATGCTCAGCCGCTTGCAAGGTGGAAAGACCTTACGACAAGGGCGCCTGACCGGAAATGCAGGAAACGGAATGGTCATCTCGCTCGTCGGCTATACGATTTTCATCCTGTTCCCTGCCATCAGCGAATGGCTTATGAGCAGCAATACATGGCTGACGTTCATTGGCTACTATGGCTGCGCATTACTCATCGGTTTAGGCAATGGTCACATGTGGCCCGCCTTTCAGAATATGACTATCTGTGTTGGGCGTAACAACCAACGCGGCACTGCCAACTCTACCATCCTCGTTTCATGGGATATCGGTATGGGACTGGGCATCTTGCTCGGTGGTGTCATCGCTGAACATCTGGGCTATAGTGCAGCTTTCTGGACGGTAGTTGTCATCAATGCTCTGGGTGTTGCCACTTTCTTTCGCTATACCCGCACTTTCTTCCTACAGCGCAACTTGAATCCCGACGTTCGATAGTATTCTTATCCAACTACAGGTTTCAGACATTCATAGCACCGCAATGGGGACAACGACCTTTTGTCCGCATCGCTCCGCCACACTGCCCGCAATGGTAGCGGTAATGGGCAATATTGTAATAGCGGTAAAGGGCAAAAGCAACATAGGCTATCAACAACAAATAACCGATATAGTAGAGCGTAAAAATACTGAAGACGACATAGTTGAAAGCACACACTGCAACAAGTCCACCGAGATAGAGCACGGCATCATAGCGCGAAGGCAATAGACGCAATGTCTCCTGTAAGGCTGCCAAAGAAGTAATAATGATAGCCCACACGGAAGCAACAAAGAGACCTAAATGCAAGGGCAACGCAAAGGGATTGAGCGAAGGGTGGAAATAGTAATGCCTCCACGACTCAGCACCAAAGAGTTGGATACTCGCATAAAGGGTGGCAGAAGCGGCTACCAAAAGACATAAAGCGGTGGGATATGGCGAGTCGATATCGTTGATGTGGACAATATAGGCCTGACGACGGCGCAGTCGATGGACAGCGTAGGCTCCTCCGACAATGGTACAGAACGCGAGGAACACTAGCAAGTGGGTGTCGGAAAACAAATCGATGAACTGCGAAATAGGGTCGTCAGGAGATACGCCTTGTAGCAGCTCGCTTTCACGAAGCCATCCCTGGATAGCTTCATCCTGCGCAACCTTGACCCATACGGAATCAATGGTATCGGTAGGAACGGTCTGAATATCGGCAACGACAATGCGAACGCCACGCTCGACATACAGGGTATCAAAGGCCATATCAGGCAAAGCATCGGCCAACGGTAGCTGACGGGCAGTGACCACGAAATTGTAGTTTTGGGTATAGTGATGAGTTGTAGAAAAGGAGATGGAGTCCATCTGTTGCTTGGTGAGATCCCATGCATCAGGAGTCTGCTGACCTTGGTTGTAGCACGCTGTGAGAAACAGCAGACAGAACACGACATATAGTAACGACCTACTCCGCATAGACATTCATCTGACAATGTTTACAATCAAACTCCAAACGGAAGCGGTGACCGTCAGACAATCGTAGGTAGAGCGGCTCGCGCCATTCCGGACGCTTACCGCCATGCTTCACACAATAGCCCAATTCATAGCGCAGGCAATAACGACATTGCATCAATAAGGGTAAAGAACCATCGCTAAGCGGCGAGGCCAGTTCGAAAGCCGAGGGCTGCTTCACGCCATAGAAATCAGCAGCCAGTCGATTGGAGATATTATAAAGATAAGGAATGGAGTATGATGGCTCATTATCCCTGTCGCTCTCATTCGTCTTCATGGGCTTAGGAGTTTTCTTCATCTCACTGGCACTACAAGCCATTAGTTGCTCCACCAATTGACGGCGCAACTCACTCAACAGGCTGCTGGGAATAAAATAGTTGAAACCATCCTCCAGCTCCACCCCACTACACTCATAAGGTGTGCCGCCTAATTTAGACAATTGCCGGACGATATTATCGCGCTGAGGTTTCTCTGCTTGCTGATGTTCAGCGACCATGGAGACAGTAGGGGCAACACTTGTGATGGTTTCAGACGCGACAGAGACTGCTGAGAGAGAAAAACCGTCGGAGGTGGCAGCGAGGCGCATCGTAATAGGAATCTTCCGCTCGCTGGTGGTACGAGACATCAGACGTTCAAGTTCCATGTCATGGTTGCGATACAATGCCATACCCGGTCGTAGATGAGGAGGCATCTGCTGCGGATAGAGACGATTGCCTTCAGCGCGGTTGATGCGGAAACCTTCCAGCTCACGCTGAGCGTTAAGGAAACAAAGGCCGTCACCATTGGCAAAGGCTGCTGTTCCTGCCACGTTGAACGAGTCGCGCCGCAGTTCCTTGACAGTACCCACATACTCTCCTATTGCCTTGGGGGTGTCAGGTGAAGAGATACCTTGCTGACGACCATGCAGGAAATAATTGGTATATCCCCGATGGAAGGTCTTCTGCAAATTGGGGGAAAACGAATAGTGGCAGTGACCCTTTGACGCACGACAGTAGCGGTCAGGATGTCGCGAAATAATGGCATCGAGACGCTGGCTGTAGGCAGCAACGACATTCTTAACGTAGGTACTATCCTTCAGGCGTCCTTCAATCTTGAACGATGTTGCTCCTGCTGCTATTAACTCTTCTAAATGGCTGCTCTGGTTGAGGTCTTTCAACGACAGCAAATGACGCTGGTGTATCAACTCTTTGCCCTCAGCATCAATCAGGTCAAACTTCATGCGACACACCTGCGCACACTGCCCTCGATTGGCAGAACGACCTAACAAGTATTGGGAAGCATAGCACTGACCGCTATAGCTAACGCACAAGGCACCATGGACAAAGACTTCAAGTTCAACATCGGGTACTTCACGATGGATGGCAGCGATTTCCTCAACCGACAATTCGCGAGCCAGCACAACGCGACTAAAGCCCATGTCACGCAACCAGCGCACTTTCTCGGCTGTCCGATTATCGGTTTGGGTGGAGGCATGAAACTCCATATTCCTCAACCCTGGTTCCTCATTCCTCAACTTCAGCAATGCCATATCCTGAACCAGGATGGCATCGGCACCAGCATCCTGCAAGTCGAGAAGAAGACGACGAGTAGCCTCCAGCTCATGATCGTAGAGAATGGTGTTGACCGTGACATAAATTCGCACACCGTAACAATGCGCATACTGGCAAAGCTGGCGGATGTCGTCAGTACTGTTGCCTACGGCAGCACGAGCACCAAATTGACTGGCACCAATATAGACGGCATCGGCTCCATGGTTGACAGCAGCCATGCCGCACTCCAGGTTCTTGGCAGGTGCCAGCAGTTCTAATGAGGTCATCACTAATTCCTTTATCTAATCTGACTGATATCGTACGGTGTCTCCTGATAGACGTAATAATTGATCCAGTTGGAATACATGAGGTTAGCATGAGCACGCCATGTCACCAGAGGACCCTTGTCGGGATTATCATCAATATAGTAGTGTTGTGGCAACTCCACATCCGTGCGCACTCCCCTATCCCGTCGATATTCGGTGTCAAGCGTCAATGGGGCATATTCCAGATGTCCGGTAATAAAGAACTCACGACCGCCACGGGCCATCACCATGCTGACGCCACTGTCGGGCGACTCAGCTATGAGTTGTAAGTCCTTACATGCCAAGATGTCATCGCGATGCACCTCCGTATGCCGACTATGAGGCATCTGGAACAAATCGTCGAAGCCACGGAAAATAGGCAACTGAGGCTGAAGGGCCCGTTGGGGGAAAATGCCAAACATCTTTTTCTCCAAAGGGTACTTCGGTATGCCATAATGGAAGTAAAGGCCTGCTTGAGCTGCCCAGCAGATATACATGGTGCTATATACATGAGTACGAGCCCAGGCGAAGATTTCCTGCATCTCGTTCCAATAGCTGACATCCTCGAACTCCATCTGCTCGACAGGAGCCCCCGTGATAATCATGCCGTCGAACTTTTTTTGACGCAACTCTTCAAAGTCGCGATAAAACATCATCATGTGCTCTATGGGCGTATTCTTCGGCGTGTGACTTTTCAGCTTCATGAAACTAATCTCCAACTGCAACGGCGTGTTGGAAAGCAGACGAATCAGGTCTGTCTCTGTCGTTATCTTCAACGGCATGAGATTGAGGATAACCATCCGCAAGGGACGAATGTCCTGCATGTGAGCCCTGGAGTCGTCCATCACAAAGATGTTCTCGTGCTTCAACAACTCGATGGCGGGCAGTTTATCTGGTAGTCTTAAAGGCATGTGATATCGTTCTTTTAATTATCTTACAGTGATTTCTTTACGTTTAACACCAACGCTGAGACGTTGTCATAACCTCCTGCATCCACAGCGGCAGCACAAAGCGTACTGGCGGAGGCTCCTTCACAAAGCAATTGTTCAATGTCGTGGTCGCTGACCATATCGTTCAAACCATCAGAACAGAGCAAATAGACATCACCTTCACAGAAGTCTTCCGTCATCTCCTCTATATCCAGGAAAGCTGTCTTCGCTCCTGCCCCGATGCAGTTTGTGATGACGTTTGAATGTTTTGTCTCACCTGTCAAAGCGTTCAAGGAATGGTCTTTGGTGATTTGCGTCAGATGTCGGTCGCGCAAGCGATAAAGGCGACTGTCGCCACAGTTCATCCAAAAATAATGTCCTGCATAATAGAGCAGCCCGACGAGCGTTGTTCCCATCTCGCGTAAAGAAGGGTTTGCCAACCCACGGGAATTAACCATAAGATGCGCTGACTGTAGCCACTCAGACATTTTCTGCTTGACCTCGTCAGGCATCATGGCACGCGGTAAGTCACCGACGAAAAACTTCAAGTTGTCCATAGCCAGTTCACTGGCAACTTCTCCTGCACGATGTCCGCCCATGCCATCAGCGACCGCAACGACAAAAGACTCCGTATTCTCCGTCATGAATTCCGTCTGGTAGGCATTGTTACGTATCAGGCGGTCGTAGGCCAGCACCATGTCTTCATTATTCTTTCGCACGTTCCCAAGACGGCTTGCTGCTGTTAATTCTATTCTGCTCATTGCTATGATATTACACCGGATATTTCACCTTTACATATTCTCCTTCTTCAAGCGATACTTACTTGTAAATTGATATTCGCCAACGTCACGATGTCACCAGACTTCATCGTCATTGGAACATCAGGTTGCAAATCACGCTGATTCAGTTTGGTACCATTCGATGAGTTCTTGTCAATGATAGCCCATCCAGAATCTGCACGGTATATCAGCTGAGCATGTACGCCAGAGATATACATATTGCCTTCGAACAACTGTTGGTAAGGTCCTTGACGACGACCGATAATAGCACCATTGACGCCCATCATGCGGATATTAAGCGTGGGGTTATAGAGTGTCAGCGTAGGAATGCCACTCTGAACCGGCAACTGTGCTCCCTCAGGCTCACGACGCTCACGAGTACCGCCGATAGCCTCAGAAATGTCATGCTGCGATGCAGGCTTGAAAACGTTCTGAGGTTCTTGATGCGAACGACTTGACGCTTGCGACACCTGCTGACCTTGCAACTCATCGGCGCTCACCATCAAGCCGCCACACTGAGTACAGCGTCGTCCCCTACCCACGCGGCCACAATTCTTACAATATACTAACGCTTCTCCACACTGGTCACAGTAGTAGGAGCCGTCTTCTATTTCTTCTTTGCAATTTGGACAAATAATCATAACGTTTCCTTAATATCTTCTGGCATGATCAACTGATAGGTTTCCTGAGTCACCTCTGAAGCGGGGATACTGCTGACTCGCATAGACAACTGCTGGATAGTAGCGTCAAGCATGTTCCGCATTTCACGGGCATTGCCAAACGACTCGTCCTTTGTCACGACACGGCGGCAGATGACATCCAAGAGCTTGAACTCTGCTTCCGGCGACAGGCGGTAGTTGTCTTTCTGAGCCATCTTCTTAAAGATTGCCAGCAATTCGTCTTCATTGTAGTCGTCAATATGCATCTTATGGCTAAAGCGACTTGCCAGTCCGGGATTCACAGTCAGGAACTGCTCCATCTCGTGCTGATAGCCCGCAGCGATGACCACGAACTTGCCACGGTCGTCCTCCATGCGCTTCATCAGCGTGTCAATGGCCTCCTTGCCGTATTGGTCATTATCGGACGATAAGGTGTAGGCCTCATCGATGAACAGGATGCCACCCATCGCCTTATCACACATATTGTTTACAATCTTGGGAGTCTCACCCATATACTTGCCGACCAACGTGGCGCGACTGGCCTCTATGACACGGCTCGTCGGCAGGATATCCATGGCCTGCAGAATCTCACCCATCTTACGAGCCACGCTGGTCTTACCTGTTCCGGGATTACCCGTCAAGATGAAGTTCATAGACATCTGCTGAACTTTACCCGCACCAGCGGCAGCACGCTGTTTCATGAACATGCTCTGCACAGCCAGACGGCGTATCATGTTCTTGACGGAGCGCATGCCGACAAACTCATCGAGCTCGTTGAGGACTTCATCCAGCGGACGAGCCTTCTCAGCGGGTTCAACAGCCAGGTCTGCACTGGTAATGCGATACATGTCTTCGTCCTTGAAGTTCGGGTCGCCAATCATGCTTACCAGGCGCTGGCTCTGCTTTTCGACAGCCTGGTCGAAGATGCGCCGAGCCTCGCGGGCATTACCGAAGTTCTTGTCACGACGAAGGTAGAGCTGTTCGAACTGCCGATGAATCGTTGCACGCGTCTCGTCATCAACCACAAAGTTCTTGCCCTTGGCGAGGTTGATGAAGATTTCCGTCAACTCGTCAGGCGTATAGTCATCGAAATGGATGGTCTGGGTAAAGCGACTCTTCAGACCTGGGTTAGAGTCGATGAAGTCGTGCATGTTGTCGGTATATCCGGCAACGATACAGATAAACTTACCACGGTCGTCCTCCAGACGTTTCAACAGCGTGTCGATAGCCTCGGAGCCGAAAGAGTCCTGATCGTTAGACTTCAGCGTATAGGCCTCGTCGATGAACAGCACGCCACCCATTGCCGAGTCTATCAGCTGGTTGGTCTTGATAGCCGTCTGTCCAGCAAAGCCTGCTACAAGTTTCGAGCGGTCAGCCTCTATCAATTGTCCTCGGGAAAGGATACCCAGCGTGCGGAAGACATCAGCCATGATGCGTGCCACGGTGGTCTTACCGGTTCCGGGATTACCCGTAAAGACGTAGTGCTTGCCTTGGAAAGTATTGGTTTCGCCACGACGAATCTGCAAGTTGAGGAAGGCGGCAAGGTTGCTGATTTCTTTCTTGACGCCAGCCAAGCCCACCATGCCGTTCAGTTTCTTCAGGCACTCCGTATAATCGACAGCCTTCGGAGCCTCATACGGGATGTCCTCCACATCAATCAACATCAGCTGGTCGTTGGACAACGTAGAGATATCGACATTGCGAAGGCGCTCAGCCTGCTTGGCACATATCTTCTCAAACAACTGACGCATGGTACGACCGTTGGCAAAGTCCTTGTCGCGGGAGTTGTACAGTTCCGTAATCATCTTCAGCGTCAGTTCCTGAGCAGCAGGCGAGAACTCGTACTTCTTCTCCTTGGCAAAGACTTGCATAATCTGGAACAGCTGGTCAGGATGATAGTCTTCGATGTTGAGGAAATAGCTGAAGCGGCTACGGACACCGGGGTTGATGCGGAAGAGGTTCTCCATCTCGGTGCGATAACCGGCAGCGATGACCACGAATTTTCCACGGTCGTCCTCCATACGCTTCATCAGTTGTTCCAGTGCCTGCGCTCCTTGCTGATCGCGCTCACCACCGGCACTCAACGGCGCCAGGGTGTAAGCCTCATCAACGAAGAGGATGCCTCCCATGGCCTTGTCGCATAGTGCATCGACCACCTTGGGAGTTTCGCCTTGATAAGGGCTGACCATCTTCGAGCGATCTACCTCCACGACGTGTCCACTATCGAGATAGCCGATGCTCTCGAGTATCTCTCCCAACTTTCGTGCGATGGTCGTCTTACCCGTACCAGGATTACCGGTCAGCACGATATGGATGCCGACTTTCTCCTGCTCGCCAAGTCCTCGCTGGGCACGTTCGATGTTGTTATGGACGGTAAAGGCTATTTCCTTCACGGCCTTCTTCACCTCGTCCATGCCGATGTAACGGTCCAAGTCGCTGAGGATATCCTCCAGCGAACGTTCCTCGGGCACGTAGCCGCGAATGTCCTCCACCTCGACCTTCTGAGCCTGTGTACCACGACTGATGAAGGAGGTGAAGATGTCTTCTGCCGTCTTCACAGCCACATGAGCATAGCCGAAGGTGTCGTCCTTGATCTTCACCTGATACTGGAAGAAGCGCATCAGCTTCTGTTCGGCTTCGGGAGAATAGGTGGATATGCCATACTTTGTGCGAAGCTCCAGCTTACAAATATCGCACAAGTCCTGATAGGTCGGTGTGGGCAGCCGGAAGGTGTATTTAAATCGGTTCTGCGCCGCAGGGTTGGCGGTCAGGAAGTCATCCAGTCCCTTGGGAAGACCTGCCATGACGACAATGGGATTCTCGTTCCATTTATCCATCTCGACAAACAGCTTGTCTAACGGATTGACCTGGTTGCTGTAGCGGTCGGGTAACAGTTTCTGGACGTTATCGAAGAAAAGAATACCGTCACGGGCATTCTTGACATTTTCATCCCATTTGTCAACGAAACGCTGATAATCGACAGCATCCACGATGGTGAGCTTCGGCTTGTCGATAATCTTATATTGGTAGAAGTAGTCACGAAGGACTTCTGCCAATGCCGTTTTTCCAGTACCAGTCTCACCAATAATGATGGTATTGACACTCAACCGCACATTCATCATGTCCTTCCGTGAATGCAGGTAGGTATAGGTGTCCACAACCATCTTCAGCTGCTGCTTCACCTCGTCAAGACCTATCATGCGGTCCAGGACGTTTTGTGACACCAGCGGTTTTCCGCACCAGCGGCAGAATTTGGCTATCTGGCGATTCTCCTTTTGACAATTCTTACATATCATATTTCTGTATCTCTCGTTGCGTTATTCAGCAGGATTGGCGGTATTCTCCGTATCTTCTGTTTCCTGCTGGGCATCGTCTTCATCTTGGGTAACACCCTGTAATTGTTTCACAACCCCCTCGACGGTGGGTTTCTCACCCGGCAGATTCATGTCTCCTAGTTTCGGGTTGAACAGCACCATTTCCAGGATGACGGAAGCGACCATCAGAGTCCAGAGGATGTAGTGCATGACGGACTCTCCACTGATGGAGCGCACCTGGTTGTTCACATCGTCCAGGATGGCGAACTTCGACCCTTTGAAGCGATAAGACTTCTGCTTGAAAGTATAGTAGAGGGGGTCTAACAACGTGGTCTTCACGTCATCTTCCATGATGCTGTCGATGAGTTGCTTGTCGCCCTTGGAATCGGTACGGAAGTCCGTCAGGTGACAGACGACTATATAGATGAGCGTAATAACGAGTATGGCAGGGACGAACATCGTTGGGTAGTTGCCATGGACGTATTCCAGGATTTTCACGGGAATCCACGACGTTGCCAGTCCCAGCAGTCCGAACAGGCTACAGAAGATAAAGCCATAGCCTTTGAAGAAGAAGCGTAGGGCGACGATGATTGCCGTAATACCTCCTACCGGCAGGACAATAGCCATGGTGGAATGCTCCAACAGCGACTCCTTGTTCTCAATACCGAAGATGAGCAGCAGCAGAGCCCACACGCCACTGAGGACATAGAAAGTGACTCTCCACAAGTTCTCCTTGTTCTTTGCACGCTGGTAGTTTTCCACGACTTCCTCCACTCTGCGCTCCGTTTCCTGTCGTGCATTGCCGTAGCGCTTATAGTACATTTGGTTCTGGTCTATCGATCCCAGCTTCAGGACCCACTCCTCCAGACAGCGCTCGTAGCTGTAGGGCTCGTCGAAGGTCTTCTCAGGGTCTTCGTGATAGAACACCGACATCCACTGGCTCAGTGCTCCACGACGACAGGCACTCAGCAGCAGGGGGCGCAGGGCGATGGAGTCGTTGGTGCCTCCGTCGGTCAGGTCGGCACCGTTTTTCAGTTCGATGCCATTGTCCAACACATAAGTCGGGGTACATCCTAAGATGCGGCAGAAGCGATAGGCTGCCGTCCGCAAGTCGTACGCTCCCAGACGTTCTCTGTTCTCTTCGCTCTTCAGGTCGAAGCAGGCCTTTGCCTCGTTGATTTGTTCATACCATCCATGCAACTGGGCATAATAGTTGAAGCGCCCGTCAGCCTTGGCATAATCAGAAATCTTTTCAGCAAACTCCTGGGCATTCAGGCTCTCCCACTCTCTCATCTGCTGGCAGAGGTATTCACCCACCTTCTGCGGGGTGTCGGCCTCACGGAGGTCGTAAGCTGCCTCACGGTCGATATTGTAAAGTACCTGATAACCCAATGCCCGACTGGGAAGATGTCCTTGTATCAGCAGGGATATGGCCTCGCAGGTCATCTTGTCTTCATGGCTATACATCCACGACAACAGGCGCCCATCACTCAGACTCATCCACTCATCCTCACTACAATCTTCATAGCCAAACGTATGGACGATCTCCTTGATGGTCAAAGAGGGATGTTTCACCAAGAACGGTATTTCGGGGTCTATCTCGTAAGCCATACACAGCATAGCCACACGCGGCGCTATGCCGTTGTCTTTGGAGAAGTAGCTGCGCAAGCGCTTCACATTCGCCTTGGTATGCGTCTCGATATAGAGATACGCCGTATCGTTCGGATTGCGCAATGCCAGGGTGTATTCTTCCTGATTGCTCAGGATGGAAATCGCCACGCTGTGGATGTCCCCGCACTGGTTTCCCCGCAGGTCGGTGTAGGGATAGGATGGCTCCATGACGTAGATGGACGACATCAAGCCCGCATGCTGGTCGGCAGGATAGCGATTGATGACGATGTCCTTGACGACGGCGCTGAGCTTTACGTTACCGCTTTGTTCCAGCCACTCTGCAATGCGACCGCTATACAGGTAGTTGACGGCCAGGCGTTCGTTGTCCAACAGCAGCGGAATAAGTTCGTGGACATTGTCGGCCACGAGGTTGCGCTCGGGGTCCACCACGAAGCTATGGTATTTCAGCAACGGCGAGGAGACATCTACCTTGACGTCCTCCCCTTGGAACCAGCGTTCCACCTCGTCGTATCCCCAACGACTACCAGGGTTGACGGTGGTCAAGCCCTGGACAATCATCTTCACGCGGTCAGGCAGTTCATTGATACGCGGCAGACGACCTTCGTTCTTCTTGCGCATCATCACACGCTCGTTCTGGCTCAGCGGGTTCTCCCCAAGCCACAGTGTCATCAGCGTCAGACCCAGCGAATAGTAGTCTGCTGCAGGCGATATCTCCACCTCTCCGTCAATCACGTCGCTATACATCTCAGGAGCGGCATAGACCGGCGTTCGAGCCTGGGTGGTACGGTGCAGTTGCTCGTTGTCCTCCAAGAGACTGGAGATGCCGAAGTCGCTGAGCACCAATTCCTTGTGGTCCTTATCGCGAAATAGGAAGTTACTCGGTTTGATGTCCTTGTGAATGACATTATTCTGGTGGCAATACGCCAAGGCAGCGGCAGCCTGCAGGGCGATGCGACGGAACTGTCTGAAGTCGCCGTTGAGCTGATAATCCGCCAGACTTCCCCCCTGCAGATACTCCATGAGTTCGTAGTCGCGGTTCTTGCCTTCGACGTAGGTCTTGCCGTAGTCGGTCACGTTGACCAGCATTTCAAAGTTGAAATTCTGGACGATACGCATCAGTTCCTTCTTCACGATGAAGTTCGGATAATAGACCTTCAACACCCGCAGGCCTTCCATTCCTTCTACGAGGTACACCTGCGCCTCTCCCGAGTTGTCGCTCAGGGACCTGACGGTTCTATACATCCTGCCTTTCAACGTGAAGTCAGCCATCTGACTGTCCATCTCCATCGGCGATGGCGTACCAGGCTTGACGGTACGCTCTTCCGAGCCACCCTGCTTTTGGAAGGGTTCGCCAATGCGGACTGTTGCGTCCAGATTACCACTTGGGCGTTGATTGGCTCCCGAAGGTTTCTTTGTCACTTCGTCCATGCTGCTTTATTTATCGTCTTTAATTTCGTCCATACTGTTCTTTCCGAGGATCACCCATTTGCCCCCCAGGTGCGGTTTGGCGCATCCGCAGGGGCTGCTGTGCATGGCGTGTTTCCAGTTGCAGACCCATGCCAGGCGCACGCCCTGGGGCTTGGAAGCCATGGCAAAGTTGCGCGCCTTGACGGGCGAAGCCATGGGTTTCACCGCCAGCTTGTCGAGGATGGCTGACAGCATCTTTATCTTGACAGCCTTCTGCTGGTCTAACTCGTCACGGGTCATGCGCTTCGACTCCACGGGCGGTATCTCGGGCATTTCCTCGCCATCGTCCTTTGCCAACAGCGTCAGCACGCGTTCCCGCAGGCGCTGGCAGTTCTGCTCCCTCACCACGTCGCGGTCGGAATTATAGGGAAGTGCGTTCTCCAACTTCGAATAGTCAGCAACGATTTCCATGAGTTCCTTGTAGTCAGGGTCGCGCTGCAGTTGTTTCACCAGTTGGCGAGCCTGCTCCGTCAGCGCCGTTCCGCACTTCTTGCAGAACGAGAAGACGTTCAGCGTATTGCAGGTCGGACACACCACGCCTCCGCTGGGATTTCCACACTCCGGGCAGTAGGTGTCGCCGGCTCTCATTTGCGCGCCACAGAAGGAGCAGACATCTTGCTTGATATAACGATGGCACACCTCGCAGTAGTCAGCATCGGGCTCCACCTCTGCACCACAATAGGGACACTGCTTCTTGGCAAGGGGATGACCGCACTGCTCACAAAACATCGCTTCGGGCTCATTGACGGTTCCACAAGCCGGGCAGACCTTTCCATCGGCCTGTCGCTGCTGCTGTTGCTGTTGTTGGTTGAACTGGCCAACAGGACTGTCCGTCATGGCTTTCTCCCGCATCTGCTGGGGACGGAAAGTGGTGTCCATATCGCCCGTAGAAGGTATGTAATCGTTATTCATATGATGGTTGTTATTAAAAAGTCAGATGCAAAGTTACACATTTTTTTCGTAACAGCACAAAAAAACCGCCGTAAATTATATTTACGACGGCATTTTTCTACATTTATTGACTTTTCTCTACCATAAAGAGAGGCGTTTATCCTTGGGAAGGTACATCTTGTCGCCCTCTTTCACACCAAAGGCATCGTACCACATATCGATGTGAGGCAACGCTCCGTTGACACGCCAACGACCCAGGGAGTGAGGGTCGCTCTTGGTGCGGTTTCTGATTTCCGCATCGCGGATGTTGCCTGCCCACACACCAGCGTATGCAATGAAGAAGCGCTGGTCGGCAGTCAGTCCGTCGATGACGGGCAGCGGCTGACGCTTCGTGGCGTTCTTATAGGCGTACCATGCCACCTGCAGTCCACCGTGGTCTGCCAGGTTCTCACCCAGCGTCAGACGACCGTTGGCATTCAGGTCGGGCAGCACCTTGATGGCGGAGAAGAAGTCGGCGTATTTGTCGGTACGTTCTGTAAAGTTCTTTCCGTCCGATTCCGTCCACCAGTCGTGCATGTTTCCATCCTTGTCGTACTGACGACCCTGGTCGTCGAAACCGTGTGTCATTTCGTGTCCGATTACGACACCGATAGCGCCATAGTTGAAGGCGTCGTCAGCGGTTTGATCAAAGAACGGAACTTGCAGAATACCAGCTGGAAAGCAAATTTCGTTCGTGGTAGGGTTATAGTATGCATTGACGGTCTGAGGGGTCATGTGCCACTCGTCTCTGTCAACGGGCTTGCCGGCCTTCTTCTCGATGTTGTAGGCCGTCCAGAAACGGCTGCACTCCTCGAGGTTCTCAAAGTAAGATTTTTTTGCATCAATCTTCAGTGCCGAGAGGTCGGTCCACTTGTCGGGATAGCCTATCTTCACATAGAAGGTGTTGAGCTTCAAAAGTGCGTTGACCTTGGTGGAATCGTCCATCCAGTCCTGGGCAGCGATACGCTCACCGAGGGCAATGCGCAGGTTCTCCACCAGCGTCTTCATACGCTCCTTGGCAGAGGCGGGGAAATACTTCTGCACGTAGATTCTGCCCAGGGCCTCGCCCATCACGCTCTGCAGCTGGTTGGTAGCACGGCGCCACAGGGGGTGGTCTTCGGTCTTGCCGGAGAATATCTTGCCGTAGAAGTCGAAGTGTGCCTGGCGCACGGCGTCGCTCAGACAGCCGGCAGCACCGTCCATCTGTCCCCACTCCATCACGTCGCGGTATTCGGCAGCGGTCATCGTGGCAAAGAGCTCGTCGGCAGCCTTCATGAAGGCGGGCTGACCAACCACCATCTCCTGGATGTATTCGCTCTTGATGCCCTTGGCATTCATCTGCTGCTCCAGCTGCAGGTGCGGATAGTTGGCGACAAACTCCTTCAGCGTCATCTTGTTGTAGTTGGCGATGGGGTCACGCAGTTCGGTACGCGACTTCGACGCCTTGGCGAGGGCCGTCTCCACGCGCATGATGTTCTTCATCTTCTTCTCGGCAGCGCCTTTCTTGAAGCCGAAGAGCTGGAACATGCGGACAATGTAGCGCTTGTAGCCTTCGCGAATCTTCTTCGTGGCCTCGTCGTTCTCCAAGTAGTAGTCTTTCTGTCCTAACGTCAGACCGCTCTGCATCACGTTCAGGATGTTCATGGCAGCGTTTCTCTCGTCGGCACCGATATAGGTTCCGAAGAACTCCGACTCGCCGTAGGGCATCAGCGCCAGCTGCTCCTGGAAGAGCTGTTCCTTGGTCTTAGCAGCCTCCAGACGACGGATGACGGGCATGAGGGGCTCTACGCCTTCACGGTCTCTGCGCACAGAGTCCATGGCCAGTTTGTAGAGGTCGCTCAACTTCTGCTCCACCGAACCCTCGGGATAGGTATTCGACTGCAGTTCTTTCAAGATATCGTTCACGCGCTTGTTGTTATCCTCGGCCAGTCGGTCGAAGCTGCCATAGCGTGCATAGGCAGCGGGCAGCGGATTGGCTTTCATCCATCCACCGCAGGCATACTCATAGAAGTCGTCGGCAGGGCGCACGGTCTGATCCAGGTCGCCCATGCTGATGCCTGAGCGCAACTGTGCCGAGGCAGCCAACGTTGTCATTCCTAATGCCATCATTGTTAATAATTTCTTCATAAGTTTATTTGTATAATTTCTCAATTTCTCATTCTCTCAATTTCTCATTCTCTCAATTTCTCATTCTCTCAATTTCTCATTCTCTCATTCTCTCAACTTCTCCATCTCCTCCGACAGCTGTTCCCAGCGTTCCACCTCCTTATCCAGATCGGACTTGATGGAGGTATATTCCGTGACGAGTGTCATGTCGGAGGCGTTCTTGGGGTCCATCAGCAACTGGTCGAGTTCCTTGAGGCGCTGCTCCATCTGACTGATTTTCCGCTCTGAGTCTTCTACGGCGCGCTCGGCCTTGCGGAGAGCCTTCTGCTGTTCCTTGTGAGCGGCCCACCCATCGGCGCCTCCGGAAGGAAGCCCACCCCCTGCCCCTCCCGAAGGGATGGGAGTTGATGTGTTTTTTTGTTGGACAGGAGCATTTGTACTCCCCTCCCCTCGGGAGGGGTTGGGGGTGGGCTTCAACCAATCGTAAATACCTCCAAGGTGCTCGCGCACTTTCCCGCCACCGAACTCATAGACCTTGCTGACCAAGCCGTCCAGGAACTCACGGTCGTGGCTGACGATGATGGCAGTACCGTCGAAGGCACGGATGGCCTCCTTCAGCACGTCCTTCGACGCCATATCGAGGTGGTTGGTGGGCTCGTCGAGGATGAGCAGGTTGACGGGTTCCAGCAGGAGGCGTATCATGGCCAGACGGCTGCGCTCGCCACCACTGAGCACCTTGACTTTCTTGTCGGACTCTTCGCCACCAAACATGAAGGCGCCGAGGATGTCGTTGATTTTCAGGCGTATCTCGCCACGGGCCACGCGGTCGATGGTCTGGAACACGGTGAGCTCACCGTCCAGCAGCTGGGCCTGGTTCTGGGCGAAATAGCCTATCTGCACGTTATGTCCCACCTTCAGGTGACCGTCGAAGGGTATCTCGCCCATGATACACTTCACGAGCGTCGATTTTCCCTCGCCGTTCTTTCCCACGAAGGCTACCTTCTCGCCGCGCCTGATGGTGAGGTTCACACGACTGAAGACCTCGTGGGCACCGTAGGCCTTGCGAACGTCCTCGCAGATAACGGGGAAGTCGCCGCTACGCTGACAGGGCGGGAACTTCAGGCGAAGGGCAGAGGTGTCTATCTCGTCGATTTCAATGGGTACAATCTTCTCTAACTGCTTGATTTTCTGCTGCACCTGCACGGCTTTCGTGGCCTGATAGCGGAAGCGCTCGATGAACTGGCGCATCTCCTGCATCTCCTTCTGCTGGTTCTCGTAGGCGCGCTGCTGCTGTTCGCGGCGTTCCTGACGCAGCACGACATACTCGTCGTACTTCACCTTATAGTCAACGACGCTGCCGCACGATATTTCCAGCGTGCGGTTGGTGACGTTGTTGATGAAGGCACGGTCGTGACTGACCAGCACCACCGCCTTTGCCGACTGCTGCAGCCACTGCTCCAGCCAGCGTATAGAGTCGATGTCGAGATGGTTGGTAGGCTCGTCGAGCAACAGCACGTCGGGACGCTGCAACAGTATTTTTGCCAGTTCTATACGCATGCGCCAGCCACCGCTGAACTCGCTGGTGGGGCGCTCCAGGTCTTCGCGTCGGAAACCCAGTCCCACGAGTGTCCGCTCCAGCTCTGCCTCGCAGTTGTCGGCACCCATCATCATGTAGCGGTCGTGCTCCTGTGTGAAGCGTTCCACCAGTGCCATATAGCTGTCGCTCTCGTAGTCGGTACGCTCGTTCAACTGCTGCTCGAGACGCTCTACACGCTCTTTCATCCGAGCCACGTCGGCAAAAGCCTTCTGCGCCTCCTGACGCACCGTGGTGTCGTCCTGCAGCACCATCACCTGAGGCAGATAGCCCACAACAGTATCCTGTGGCACGCTGACCACACCACTGGTGGGTGTCTGCATGCCACAGAGTATCTTCAGCAGCGTCGATTTTCCAGCACCGTTCTTGCCCACTAAGGCAATGCGGTCGCGGTCGTTGACCACGAAACTCACATTCTTAAAGAGCGGCTTGGCGCTGAACTCAACGCTTAGTCCTTCAACAGATATCAACTCTAAACTCTAAACTCTAAACTGTAAACCGTAAACTTCATCTCAGCTCTCCTCCCTTCGGGAGGGGCTGGGGGTGGGCTCTCTAAACTGTAAATTACTGAATTCCGCGCTCGCGCAACTGCAGCTGCCACTTCCAAGCCGACTTCAGCACCTCCTCGGTAGGCGTCTCAGCCTTCCAGCCCAGCACCTTGTTGGCCTTATCGACATTGCCCCAGACCTGCTCGATGTCGCCCTCACGACGGGGAGCGTAGGTCCAGTTCACCTTCACGCCAGTAGCCTTCTCGAAGCCCTCGACGACCTCCAGCGTGGAGAGACCCTTGCCCGTGCCGATGTTGAACACCTCCACGGCGTCGGTCTCAGGCTTGTCGAGCACGCGCTCCATAGCCTTCACGTGAGCCTTGGCAAGATCCACCACATAGATGTAGTCGCGGATGCAGGTCTTGTCGGGCGTGTTGTAGTCGTTACCGAAAATCTTCAGCTGCTGACGGATTCCGATGGCCGTCTGCGTAACAAACGGGATGAGGTTCATGGGAACGCCGTTGGGCAACTCGCCGATAAACGCTGTCGGGTGCGCACCAATGGGGTTGAAGTAGCGCAGGATGATGCTCTTGATGGGAGCACCACTGTGGATGTAGTCCTGTATGATTTCCTCGTTAATCTGCTTCGTGTTGCCATAGGGCGACAGCGCCTTCTGAATAGGAGCCTGCTCAGTGACAGGAAGGTTCTCCTGCGAGGGCTGGCCATAGACCGTGCACGAGGAAGAGAAGATGATGCCCTTCACCTGATACTTCGGCATCAGCTCCAACAGGTTGATGAGCGACAACAGGTTGTTGCGATAGTACATCAGCGGCTTCTCCACACTCTCGCCAACAGCCTTAGAGGCAGCAAAGTGGATGATACCCTCAATCTTCGGGTACTGCTGGAAGATGCGCTCCATGGCATCCTTGTCGCAGCAGTCAGCCTCGACGAATGCCGGACGCTTGCCCGTAATCTTCTCGATGCCGTCCAGCACCTGGACGTTCGAGTTCGAAAGGTTATCTACAATCACCACCTCATAGCCTGCTTCCTGCAGCTCCACGGTGGTATGGCTCCCGATGAATCCGGTGCCGCCCGTCACAAGAATTGTCTGTTTCATATTCTTATATATTATAATGTTTTAATTTTTAGGCCACAAAAGTACAAATTTTTCCCCATATTTCCCAACATTTTCCCTGTTTTTTCACTTTTTTGTTGTCGATCTATTGCCATTCTCATCAAAAAGCAATACCTTTGTAAACCCATAAAAGAACACCCGCCATGGATCCATCATCCTATCGTCCGCGCAATGCAGGTCACGACTACTACGGTCGCGGCACCTATCTCATCACCCTCGTAGTAAGCGGCCGCGAGCACCTTCTCTCCCATTTCGTGGCCGATCTCGGACACGAACAACACCCCACCACCCTTGCCCTCACCCCTCTTGGCGAGACGGTGCAGGAGACATGGCAAAGCACCCCCGCCCATCAATCGGCCCATGGCAACAACGTCATCGTTCACGCCTGCATCTGCATGCCCGACCACTTCCACGGTGTCATAGAAGTGCTCGAGCCCATGCAGTGGAGCCTGGGCGACATCATCCAGGCCTTCAAGTCCGTCTGTACCAGTCGCTGGCAACATGGGCTGGGCCTGCCCTCCTCCACCAATCGACCGATTTCGGCCGATTGCACCTCACCAAGCGCCCCAGCCTGGCTGCAAGAGAAAGCAGCCATACATAGCAGCGAGGGCGCCCTGATACGCGCCATGTCCAAGAAGCAACGACAGGAGTACTACACCTTCGTGGGACGGCAGCAACGCCCGCTCTTCGACGAAAACTACGACGACACCGTCTGCCTCGACCAGCGCCACCGACAGGCGATGATAGCCTATGTGCATGACAACCCGCGGCGAGCCATCCTGCGCCGACTCCTGCCCGACTACATGCAGCGATGTCTGCATGTGCAGATAGGCAATCGCAGCTACGCCGCCTTCGGCAACCTGTTCCTGCTCAGATGGCCCCGCAAGGTACAGGTGATGTGCCACCGCCGCCATCCCGTCACCCGACAGCCCTATGAAGACACCGACGACTATGCCCGCGACTGCGGGCAATGGGAAGCCGCCATCATGGAAGGAGCCACCGTCATCGTCACGCCAGGTATCTCACGGGGCGAACAACTCATGAAAAACCGATGCCTTGACAATGGCTATCCGCTGATACACCTGCAGAAAGAGCCCATCGGCCAGTACTGGAAGCCCGAGAAGAGGCGCTTTGAAGCCTGCGCCAATGGCAGCCTGCTCATCCTGGCCCCCTGGGATCTCGACACGATGGGTGACGTCGCCAACGTACCAGCCGACAGCGACTACAGTCGCTTCCACAATCTCAACACCCTGGCAGCCACCATCTGCGCCTTCAACGGCGAAGCAAAAATCATCCGCAAACAGTAACCCGAGTGCGGACTATGCGCACTCCTCGTCCGGACTATGCGCACTCCCCGTCCGGACGGTCCGCACTGAGGGTGCGGAGTAAGCACGCTGGCAGTACGTATAGTCTGCACGCAAAACGAATTGAGTTTTTGTTGAGTTTTTAAGGCTTTCATAAAAACTCGGAAAACAGTGATTCTCAACAAGAAAAATAACGTCCGTTGAGTTTTTGACTATGATTCTCTGAAAAAAAAATTATTTATTATATTCTATAGAAAGTTTATAGAGAAAAGTACTCAAAAACTCAAAGGAAGCATCGAAAAAGCCGTCTGTACGGGCATTTCAGCTCGGCAGACGGCTTGCAAAAAACTCAAAAAGAACTCAAAGCGACCGAATCATCTGCTGCAGATAGTCGGCAATGTCGTACTTCGGCTGATCGGCAGGTGCCCGACGAGCCGGCATCTGTCCGTGAGACGCTCAGCGAGCGTTCGAAGGCTGTTGGTCACTACTATGACATGCTGGACCGCAAGCTGGAGTCGCTGCCTGCCCACGCCACTTACATCCACAACGGCAAGAAGATTGTTCGGTGACAGAAACATGAGCACACAAAAAAGCCTTCCGTAGTGGAAGGCTTTTTGCGGTGCGTACGAGACTCGAACTCGTGACCTCCTGCGTGACAGGCAGGCATTCTAACCAACTGAACTAACGCACCAGAATGTTGCATCTCTCTCGATTGCGGGTGCAAAGGTACGTACTTTTTTTCATCCCACCAAATTTTTTGGCAACTTTTTTATAAAAAACTTTGCATGAGTACTGCATCTACCCACTTGTGCCCCCTCTGAAGCCACTCACGGAGCACGCCTTGGCGCTCATAGCCGGCCTGTTGGAACAAGGCGAGTGCGGCGGCATTGTCGGCTGCCACGACGGCATAGAGCTGGTGCAGGTGCAGGGTGTCCAAGGCATAGTCTGCCAGCTGCTGCAGGGCTTGCCGCGCATACCCCTGCCGGCGGTGGGGCAACATGACGATGATGCCCACCTCGGCACGCTGGTGCTGCGGGTCGAAGTGTACGAGGTCTGCCATGCCCACCACCTCGCCGTGGTCGTTCTCTATCACAAGGCGCACCTGGCGGTCGGCATAAATGTCGTCGGACGAGGTGGCCAGATAGTCGTGGAGCGTATAGCGGCTATAGGGCACATTGGTGGTCCCTACGTGCCACAGGCTGCGATCGTTCTCTATCTGGTAGAGCACGTCCAGGTCTTCGGGTTCTATCGCACGGAGTTTCATCGCTTCTTAAACCTCTTAAACTACTTAAACTCTTAAACTACTTAAACCTCTCACTCTTCGCCTTATTGGGATTGATGAAGCGTCGCGCCTGGTCAGCCATCATAGCCATCAAAGCCAGCAGAGCGCGGAAATAGATGGCAACCTTGATGGGGAACGTCAGGAAGAGGCTCAGGTGTCCATAGTGCTTGCGGAAGAAGATGAGCATGGCCTGATAGAAGGTGTGGACGTAGCGGAACGACGACTTCTGCGTGGATTCGCCCTTGTAGTGAACGATGTCGTAAGGCAGGTACCAGTTCTGCCAACCTCCTTTCAGCAGGCGGTAGCTCAGGTCGATGTCTTCGCCATACATGAAGAAGTCCTCGTCCAGCAGTCCCACCTCGTCGAGTGCCTGACGACGCAGCAGACAGTAAGCACCGCTGATGACTTCAATACGGCCTGGCTCGTCCCACGACAGCTGACTCATGTAGTAGCGGCGGGTAAAACCTAACATCTTCAGCATCGAGACCCACGGTGTGGGAATGGCTCGGCGCGACTCGGGAGCGGGAGAGCCCTCACGGGTCAGCATGCGCACTCCTGCCCCACCCGCCTCGGGATGGGCATCCATGAACTCCAGACAACCGCGAATGGTGGAGTCATACACCACGGTATCGGGATTGAGCAACAGTACGTATTCGGAATGCGACGCGCGAATGGCCTGGTTGTTGGCACGGGCAAAGCCTACGTTGACGGCGTTGGCCATGAAGTGGACATCGGGATAACGGGGTTGCAACTGCTCTACGGTATGGTCGGTAGAGCGGTTGTCAACGACATAGATTTCGCCATCGATGCCTTCGAGGGCTCGCTGCACGCTCTGCAGGCACTCGTCGAGCAGGCGGCAGACATTATAGCTGACGATTACGACTGTGATTTTCTTGTCCATGCGAAGGGAATGCAGATTAGCAGGATGACAGCCATGTAGAAGAACGGCGTGGTGCGAAAGATGGTGTAAAGTACCACATTGAGCACCAAGGGTATGCACACCAGCGACATGCGCAACTGACGACTCTTCGTGTAAAGTCGCACTCCGAGGTAGGCGCACAGCAGCGTTGCCAACTCCATGACCGTAGTCACTATAAATAACGTTGTTTCGTTGTTCATTATCTTAATATACTCTAAACTCTAAACTTTCAACTTCCCTTAAACTCCGTGCGGTTCAGGATGGAGCGTCCCAGCGTCACTTCATCGGTATATTCCAATTCGTCACCGACGCTGATGCCACGGGCAATGATGCTCAGCTTGACATCGTAGGGTGCCAACCGACGGAAGATGTAGAAACCCGTTGTGTCGCCTTCCATCGTAGAGCCCAGCGCCAGAATGACCTCCTTGATGTCTCCCGCCTTCACGCGCTCCACCAGTGAGTCGATTTCCAGGTCGGAAGGGCCAATGCCATCCATGGGCGAGATGACGCCTCCCAGCACATGGTAGAGTCCTGAGAACTGCTGCGTATTCTCCACCGCCAGCACGTCCTGAATGTTCTCGACGACGCAGACTGTCGTGGGGTCACGATGCGGGTCGCTGCAGATAGGACACACATCGCTGTCGCTGATGTTGTGGCAGACGCGGCAGTACTTCACCTCCTGCTTCATCCGCGCAATGGTCTCCGTAAACTGCAGCACGTCATCGTCGGTCTGACGCAGCAGGTGCAGCACCAGCCGCAGCGCCGTCTTTCGTCCGACGCCCGGCAGCCTGGAAAACTCTTGCACCGCCCGTTCCAGCAGTTGTGAAGGATATTGTTGTTGTATCATCAATTCTTAACTATAAACTGTAAACCGTAAACTGTAAACCGTAAACCGTAAACTGTAAACCGTAAACTGTAAACCGTAAACTATAAACTCTCAACTTCCGAAAGCTCCAGCCATCGCATAGACTTCTCGTCGAGCTCGTCTTTCAACACGGGCAGACGCTTGCTCATGGCGGTAATCTCCTCGACGGAAGTAGTACCGCCGCAGAGAGCTTCTTCTATCTGCCGCTGTTCCTCTTCCAGCGCGGCAATATCCTGCTCCAACTGTTCCATCTCACGCTTCTCCTTGTAGGACAGCTTCCGCTTAGAGGTAAGAGGTGACTGGTGAGAGGTGAGAGAAGTGTTCTTCTGATTCTTTTTATCGGCTTGAGATGTCCTCTCACCTCTCGGCTCTTGCTTCTCACCACTACATTTCTCCCACTCACGGTACTGGGTATAATTGCCCGGAAAGTCCTTGATATTGCCCTGGCCCTTGAACACCAGCAGATGGTCAACGACCTTATCCATAAAATAGCGGTCGTGGGAAACCACAATGACACAACCGGGGAAGTCCTGCAGATACTCTTCCAGAATCTGCAGTGTCACGATGTCGAGGTCGTTGGTAGGCTCGTCGAGTACGAGGAAGTTGGGATTGCGCATCAGCACCGTGCAGAGATAGAGTTTCCTGCGCTCGCCGCCGCTGAGCTTATAGACGTAGTTATATTGCTGCTCGGGGGTGAAGAGGAAGTATTGCAGCAGCTGCGAGGCGCTGAGCTTCTTGCCGCTGCCTAAATCCACGTATTCGGCAATGTCGCGGACAATGTCTATCACCTTCTGCTGCTCGTTGAACTGCAACCCCTCCTGCGAGAAGTAGCCGAAGCGCACCGTGTCACCGATGACTATCTTTCCGTCGTCGGGCTGCACCTGTCCCAAGAGCATCTTGACGAAGGTCGATTTCCCCGTGCCGTTGTTGCCGACGATGCCCATCTTCTCGAAGCGCGAGAAGTTGTAGTAAAAGTCCTTGAGGATGACGATATCGTCGAAACGCTTCGAGACGTATTGGAACTCGAATATCTTACTACCTATATATATATTATTAGCCTTCAACCGCAACTGGCGCTCCTCCAAGCGCTGCTTGGCAACACGCTCCAACTCGTAGAAGGCGTCTTCGCGGTATTTCGCCTTGTGGCCACGGGCCTGTGGCATGCGGCGCATCCACTCTAACTCCGTACGGTAGAGATTGTTGGCACGGGCTATCTCGGCACGTTTGTTGTCAATGCGCTCCTGGCGCTTCTCCAAGTAGTAGGCATAGTTGCCACGATAGGTATAGATAGTTTGGTCGTCAAGCTCAAGAATGACGCTGCAGACACGATCCAGGAAGAAGCGGTCATGGGTCACCATCAACAGGGTGCGATGACTGCGACTCAGGTAACCCTCCAGCCATTCTATCATCTCCAGGTCGAGGTGGTTCGTAGGCTCGTCCAGAATCAGCAGATCGGGTTCCGTCAGCAGCACGTTGGCCAAGGCCACCCGCTTCTGCTGTCCACCCGAGAGTTGTCCCATGGGTTGCTGAAGATTGCCTATTTTCAGCTGCGTAAGCACCTGCTTGGCACGCAGCACCTTCTCCTCCTCGCCATGATGGTTGAAGCAAGCGTCCAGCACAGACTCCCCGGGGTCGAACACGGGCGACTGCTCCAGGAACCCTACCTTCAAGTCACGACGAAACACCATCTCGCCGCTGTCGTAGCCCTCCTTGCCGGAGAGAATGCTGAGCAGCGTCGATTTGCCCGTGCCGTTCTTGGCTATCAACCCCACCTTTTGCCCTTCGGCAATGGAGAAGCTGATGTCGCGGAAGAGCATCAGAGTACCAAACGACTTGGTCAGGTGTTGTACGTCGAGATAGGGAACCATGATTACGATATTTCGATATGTCGTTATTTCGACAGGTCGCGATTAATCTGCTCAATATAATCGAGCACTGCGTCGCGTCCTTCTTTCTTCTCTGACGAGGTGACAAACACGGGCGGTATCTCCTCCCACGTCTCGTAGAGCGTCTTCTTGTAGGCCTCCACAGCCTGCCGGCACTTGTTGGGCGTCAGCTTGTCAGCCTTGGTAAAGACAATAGAAAAGGGAATGGACGACAAGCCCAGCCACTCCATGAACTCCAGGTCAATCTTCTGAGGCTCCAGACGGATATCCACCAGCACAAAGACATTCACCAGCTGCTCCCGTTGCAGGATGTAGCCACGAATCATCTGGTCCAGACGGTCGGTCTCCTTCTTCGAACGCTTCGCATAGCCGTAACCCGGCAAATCGACCAGATACCACTCCTTATTAATAATAAAGTGGTTGATGAGAAGCGTCTTACCAGGAGTCGAAGAGGTCTTGGCCAACTTCTTGTTGTTCGTCAGCATATTGATCAGACTCGACTTGCCGACATTGGAACGGCCAATGAAGGCATATTCGGGCTTCGTATCCTTAGGACACATGCTGACCATCGGTGCCGAGAGCGTAAATTCCGCTTGCTTGATATCCATAGTTCTTGCTATTTTGGCTGCAAAGGTACAAATTTTTATTTAATTTCCTTTGTCGTTTCAAAAATAATCGCTACCTTTGCAACCGAATTTCAGAAAAAACGTGTTTCCAATCCCCATAGAAGCACTTTATTTCCAAACATATTCAATCCTACATCAGACTTTAATAACGAATTACTGTATATAGTTATGTACACGAAAGAAGAATTAGAAAAGCTTCCTATCCCCGAACTGATGGAGATAGCCAGCGAATTAGGCGTCAAAGTTTCACAGAACGACGAACTGGAAACCGTCATCTACGCTATTCTCGACAAGGCTGCCGAGAACTCTGCTGCTGGTGTTCCCACTCCGAAACGGAAACGCACCCGCATTGCCAAGAACGATGATAAGGTATATACTGTCAATGGCTCCGAAGGAGAGAACTTAGACAGTAAGTCACAGAAGAAAGCGGCTGCCAAGAAGCCCTCGCTCGACAGTCTCTTTGCCGAGCAGGAAGCTGCCGAAAAGGCCGCCAATAATACTGCGGACAACGCTTCAGCTGCTGACACCGCCTCTGCCGAGGCACCTGCCGAAGAGAAACCCGCTCCGAAAAAGCGTGGTCGCAAGTCGAAGAAAGAACTGGAGGAGATAGCCGCTGCTGAAGCAGCCAAGGAAGCCACTGAGAAAGAGCTCTTTGAACAGCCTGCTGAGCAGCAAGAGGAAAATGCCGGAGAGCCCCTCGACGAGGAGATGCTCAACCAGCTACAGGAGAAAATGGCTCAGCACAATCAGGAAGCTGTTGCCGAAACAATGGCAAATCCCGAAGGTACATGGGAAGGCGACCCGGGCGACGGCACCGACTTCATCCCCGTCGTTGACCTGCCCATCGAAGACCAGGCTGCCATCCCCACCCTCGACATCTTCGACCGCCCTGTGGTGCAGCAGGTGTCTCAGGAAATGAACAATGCCCCAATGGCTGCTCCCAATGCTCCGAGAGGTGGCGAGAAGTTCGACTTCAACGACCTGATAACGGGCAATGGCGTACTGGAGATTCTGCAGGACGGCTACGGCTTCCTGCGCTCGTCAGACTACAACTACCTGTCATCACCCGACGATATCTACGTATCTCCACAGCAAATCAAGCGATGGAGTCTGAAGACGGGCGACGTGGTGGATTGCACCGTTCGTCCTCCCCACGAGAACGAGAAATACTTTGCCCTCAGCGACGTGAAGACCATCAACGGTCGTCAGCCTCAGGAAGTGCGCGACCGCGTTTCCTTCGAGCACCTGACACCTCTCTTCCCCGAGGAGAAGTTCACGCTTTGCGGTGACCCAGCCACGACTAACCCGTCGGTGCGCATCGTCGATCTGTTCTCACCCATCGGTAAAGGTCAGCGTGCCCTCATCGTGGCACAGCCCAAGACCGGTAAGACCATCCTGATGAAGGACATTGCCAACGCCATCGCTGCTAACCACCCCGAGGCATACATCATGATGCTGCTCATCGACGAGCGTCCTGAGGAAGTGACGGACATGGCTCGTACCGTTAATGCAGAGGTCATCGCCTCTACGTTCGATGAACCTGCCGACCGCCACGTCAAGATTGCCGGCATCGTGTTGGAGAAAGCCAAGCGCATGGTGGAATGCGGACACGATGTGGTCATCTTCCTCGACTCTATCACCCGTCTGGCTCGTGCCTACAACACCGTCAGCCCCGCCAGCGGCAAGGTGCTTACCGGTGGTGTCGATGCCAATGCCCTACAGAAGCCCAAGCGCTTCTTCGGTGCTGCCCGTAACATTGAAGGCGGCGGTTCACTGACCATCATTGCTACGGCTCTTACAGACACTGGTTCTAAGATGGACGAGGTCATCTTCGAAGAGTTCAAGGGTACGGGTAACTCCGAACTGCAGCTCGACCGCATGCTGGCCAACAAGCGCATCTATCCTGCTGTCAACCTGGTATTATCTTCTACTCGTCGCGACGACTTGCTGCAAGACCAGACCACGCTGAACCGCATGTGGATTATCCGCAAGTTCATTGCCGAGATGAATCCTATCGAGGCGATGAGCACCATCCGCGACCGACTGGTACAGACGCACTCCAACGAGGAGTTCCTGTTGTCCATGAATGGATAATACCGAAATGTCGAGAGCATGGAACAACTCCTGAAATATTTCCCCACTCTGAGCGTTGAGCAGCAGCGACAATTCGCTGCGCTCGACGCTTTATACCGTGACTGGAATGCGAAAATCAACGTCATTTCCCGCAAGGACATTGACAACCTGTACGAGCACCACGTGCTTCACTCGCTGGCCATTGCCAAGATGATTCATTTCCGTCCCGGCACTCGCATTCTCGACTTCGGCACTGGCGGTGGTTTCCCAGGCGTTCCCCTCGCTATTCTCTTCCCAGAATGTGAGTTTAAACTCATCGACGGCACAGGCAAGAAAATCCGTGTAGCACAGGAGGTTTGTAACGCTATCGGACTGAAGAACTGTCACCTCGAGCATTTGCGCGGTGAGGAGGAGAAAGGCCGTTACGACTTCATCGTCAGCCGTGCCGTAATGCCCCTACCCGACCTCGTCAAGATTGTCCGCAAGAACATTGCCAAAGAGAGCCGCAACGCCCTGCCCAACGGCATCCTCTGCCTCAAGGGCGGCAACTTAGAAGGCGAGCTCCAGCCCTTCCGTAAGATTGTGGAAAGTCAGGAGCTCAGCACATGGTTCTCAGAAGAGTGGTTCAAGGAGAAGCACGTTATCTATTTACCACTATAATTTCATTATTCTTCACCGCAGATAGGGATTATACTGCAACTCGTCGGCGATGGTACTCTGTGGACCATGGCCTGAAAGCACGACGGTTTCCTTGGGTAGCTTGGATATGACATTCTTCAAGCTATTATCCATTTCTGCCCACGAGCCTTCGGCAAAGTCGGTACGGCCAATGCTCATGCGGAAGAGGGTATCACCAGTAAAGGCTGTATGTTCCTCCTCACAATAGAACAGGCACGAGCCGTGTGTGTGGCCAGGAGTTTGCAGCACTTGCAAAGTATGATTGCCGAAGGTAATCGTGTCACCGTCCTTCAGCAATCTGCCTACCTGCGGACGTTCCTCAGAGATGGTCATGCCGAAGAGGGTCTTGGCCTGTTCAGGCAAGTGTTCTAACAACTCTTTATCTTCCTCGCATATTTCCACCTTCAGACCATACTGATGATAAAGACGGACAGCCCCAAAGTTATGGTCTAAGTGAGCATGCGTCGCCAGTAGGTGAATGGGCTTCAACTGGTTGCTGTCAATATAGTGCTGGAGAGCTTCGTGTTCCTCTTCGTAATAGGCGCCACAGTCAATGATGACACACTCCTTGGACTCGTCGCTCACTACGTAGCAGTTCTCCTGTAAGGGATTGCACTCTATGCGTTGAATATTAAACATGACTCCTCGTATTTCTTACATCTTACATCTAACATTTTACATCTTTATCGTATAGCCGTAGGCAGGAATGTCGATGTTGCGACCCTTCACATCCAGGCTGACAGGCTGAGCGCCCTTGTTCAGTGCTACGACAACCTCCTGACCCAAATAAGTGCGTGAGAACACCAGCACATTATCATCGACATAGAGCTGGCGGTAGTCGCCATAGAGCAACGGCATGCTGCTACAACGCAGATGAGTAAGGTATTTTGTCTGTCCCAAGAGCCACCGTTCGTTGGCGGTAAGCCCACTGAAGCGCATCATACGACGATTGTCAGGGTCGTTAGCGCCACACTGTCCGTACTCGTCGCCCTGATAGATGCAGGGAACGCCAGGAATCGTCATGTTCAGCACTTCTAAGAGTAATGCCTTCTGGAAAGCAATACGCTCACGAGTAGAGTCAGCATTGGCGGTTACTCCTATCTGCCGATGCCAGCCAGCAGCCTTGCCGTCCTCATCCCAGCTGACAGCACCGCCAGCCAGCGAGATGAAACGTGTCTTGTCGTGGTTGCCAGAGATGTTGCCCATGGTGTGATGAGCACCATAAGATGCCAGCGACTCGTCAATGGTCTTGGCAATACTCTTCATCGACTCACCATCTTTGCCCAACACGTCAATAGCAGTATGATAGACGTTGAAGTCGAACTGTGCGTTCAGCATACCCGTCTTCACGTAGGAGCCGATAAGTTCGTTATCACCGTAGGTCTCGCCAATCATCCAAAGCGAACGGTCGGGATAACGGGTCTTCATCTTATGAGTGAACATGCGCCAATAGTTCAAGGGAATATGCTTGCAGGCATCGTGACGATAGCCGTCAAAGTCGTACTTGTCTATCCAGTAGAGGGCGGTATCCGTCATGGCCTCGCAGACCTCGTTACGCTCCAGGTCGAGGGTTGGAATGTGCTTGTCGAACCATGTCGTCAGTCGGGCCTCATCCCAGAGTTCGAAGTTGCGGCGTCCGTCGGGCAGGATGCTGTCCGTAATCCAGTCGGGGTGTGCCTTCAGCGTCGGGGAATTGATGTGCATGTGGTTAGCCACATAGTCGAGAATGACATTGATGCCGTGCTCATGTGCCGTGGCAAGCAGTTCCTTCAACTCTGCATCAGTACCCATGCGGTCGTCAATCTTCGTATTGTAGATAGGCCAGTAGCCATGATAGCCGGAGAACTTGGTTTTGGGATTGTCATACTGTCCCCAGGCATCCTTCGGATTCTGCGTAATAGGCGATATCCACAGCGTGTTGATGCCTAAGCTGTCGAAGAAACCGTCTTGTATCTTTGCCGTAATGCCCTTCAGGTCGCCTCCCTTGTAATCGACTCGTGCATCGACATCGGGAATGTTCAGCGGAGCATCATTGGCGGTATTGCCGTTGTTGAAGCGATCGACTAACAGGCTGTACAATATCTGTGCATTGGCATCGTGGCGTGTCAACTCCTCGGCATTGGTCACAGGCACTCCATCTTCTAACGGAATCAGCAGGTCGTTCAGCAGTACGGAGTCGTTGCAGGCAAAGACACGCAGATAGCTGCGGCCTTCCTTTTTAGGCAGACTCGACAAATCCAAATCGAAGGTACCGTCCTGTTGTTCTTTTACAGCGTCTTCAGACAACAGCCTGTTCTGAACGAAACAACGGAAGACAAGCGGCTTCAGACCCTCATCGACTTTCAGCGAAAGCGCGTTATCCTTGATGCCTGCAGTGGTCAGCGCCTGTCTTACGGGTAACTGCGGGAGAATGGGGATTGCCACCTCACCACAGCCTTCGCCAATGCTCAGCACGCCGAGTTTGCCGGCAGCACCATACAGCATTGCCACCTCGTCTTTAACGACCAGGCTGTCGTAACCCTCGGTCACGCGTACTTCGCCGATGTTCTGTAAATCGAGCGATGGCAGATAATCCGTCAGAAACACTTCCGTCGTGTCGCCAGTCTCGTGAATAGGCAGTATGGGCTCACCCATTGCCACACGTTTCATTTCTGCATTTCCGCAACAGCCACTCAACAGGGCTGTCAGGAACAGGCACATTGCGATATTCTTCATAGTTTAGCTTGTTAAATTTTAGGTTTAATATTTTACTTTCACTTTCTTCTCTTTACTCTCGTTGCTTAGGCGGTCTAAGGCAGTCACCACATAGACGTATTGACTCTTGGGTGCTGCCTGCGGCAGTTCGTAATGGGTCTGCGAAGTGACGGTAACAATCTTTGAGACATCGTCAAGATTCACACGCTCGCCTTTCTCAAAGCGATACACCACATAACGCTCGGCAATGTCGTCCCAATCCTTCGCCTTCGGCTCTGTCCAGAAAAGCACCTTCTGCCCATCCACGTCAAGTGCCTTCAGCTTGCGCACCTTCTTCGGAGCCTTGTTGTCCATCTGTGGCATCAAAGGCTGCAAGGCAGGATAGCGCCAATAGACGGTGCGGAGTGTTGTTCCATAGTTGCCAACATTATCGACGGCAGCCTTGGCATACCAGAGCACCGTACCTTTCACGTTCTCCATCTGACTATGCAGCGCCATCTTGGCAGACAGCTGGTGGATGTTCGGATTGCGTAAGTCGGTAGCCTTGACGGTTCGCTCTACGTCCTCTCCTATATATAAAGGTACGCGCGAGCAATGCTTGTTCCACCAATGTATCAGCTCGTCATAGTCGGCAGCTTTATGACCTATCTCCCAGTATAACTGTGGCACACAATAGTCTATCCATCCCTCGTTGACCCACAGCAGCACGTCGGCATACAGGTCGTCGTAATTCTGCAAACCATTGGTACGGCTACCGTTAGGATCATTCTTCAGATTGCGGTAAATGCCAAAAGGCGACACACCAAACTTCACCCAAGGCTTCGTCTCGTGAATGGTCTCTGACAACTGGTGAATGAACTCGTTTACATTCTGGCGACGCCAGTCACCGATACTTTGTGAGTGGTTAGAACGAGTCTGGTAATAAGCCTGGTCAGGAATGGCAACTCCTGGAGTGGGATAAGGATAGAAGTAGTCGTCAATGTGCAGACCATCAACATCGTAACGCTCGACGATGTCTTTCACCACGCGGCAGATGTAGTCGCGATTTTCCTTCAGCGCAGGGTTCAGCAGCGTCAGTCCATCGTAGTCGAAACACCATTCAGGATGCTGGCTGACCACATGATTGTATGCCGAAGTGTGGGGCGTCTTGGTCTTGGCACGATACGGGTTAATCCAGGCATGCAGCTCCATACCACGACGATGACACTCAGCCGTCATCCATGCCAACGGATCCCAATAGGGTTGTGGAGCACGTCCCTGCTCGCCCGTCAGATAGTAGCTCCAAGGCTCTATCCTACTCTCATACAAGGCATCGCATTCAGGGCGCACCTGAAAGATGATGGCATTACAGCCATCCTTCTGCAACTCATCCAACTGATAGCGCAGCGTCTCCTGCATCCTTGCAGTACCCATGCCCTTAAACTGTCCGTTGACGCTTTGAATCCAAGCACCGCGAAACTCTCGCTTCTGCTGCGCCCCTGCGGGACTCATGAATAATGAACAGTGAATAACGAATAATATCCATAGGATTATCCAACGCTTCCATCTTATCTCCATCAATCTTTCCATTGCTTTATTAATTATTAATTATTCATTGTTCATTAGAAAATCATTGATTTTCGCCGTCCAATCCTCGCCATTCTCAGGCAACAGCGTCATCATGCCCAACTGACTGGCAGTAGCTACGTTGCGAGCTCCGTCATCCACAAACAGACACTCTGAAGCGAAGGTCTTTTCGTTGTGTAGTACGGCACGGAATATCTGCTCAGAAGGTTTCATCAACTTCAACTGATAACTCAGATAGCAATGGTCGAAATAATACGATACGGGATGTCCCTCGCCATCGAATGATCCACTTTCTGCCCACTCCATCATGTAGGGATTGGTATTCGAGAGCAACAGCACCCGATAACCTTCCTGCCTCAGGCGTTTCAAGAACTCCAGATTACGCTTTGGCACTTCCAGGGCATAACCTTGCCAGGCATAGGCACATTCTTCATGTGTCACCTCATGTCCTACCAACTTGCTGAACTCACGGCGAAAGTCCTCTGCCGTGATCAGTCCGTGCTCCAAGTAGCCGAAGATGCCGCTCTGCGTATAGCTGTCCAGACGCTCTTCAGCATCTGCCAGTCCCAAAGCCTTAAAGCGGTTAACAGCCTGTTGAGGGTCCAGTGTGATAATCACGCCCCCAAGGTCGAATATTATCGTTTTAATCTGACTCATTCCATTATCAATTGTCAATTCTCAATTACCTACTACTTGTAGGTTTTCATGGCGCGGTCCATTTCCCGACGGTCTTCTTTCTCCTTCAATGTCTGGCGCTTGTCGAACTCCTTCTTACCCTTGCAAAGAGCGATATCCATTTTCGCACGCCCCTTGTCATCGATAAACACCAGCAGGGGAACAATGGTATAACCCGTCTGCTTGGTGGCTGCCGCCAGACGGCTGATTTCCCTGCGCGTCAGCAACAGCTTGCGGTCGCGCTTCATGTCGTGATTATTATAGGAACCATAGAAGTAAGGCGAGATATTCATGCCTTTCACCCACATCTCACCATTGATGATAGTGCAGTAGGTATCTACCAGCGAGGCCTTGCCCATACGGATACTCTTAATCTCCGTACCCGTCAGCACAATGCCTGCCGTAAACTCCTCGATGAAGAAATATTCAAACGAGGCCTTTCTGTTCTTTATCTGTACAGGACTCTTCTTGCGGAGTTCTTCTTGTTGCTTATTCATTTCTCTACGTTTGCAAACTTCTCAATATGCTCGTCAATATAGTGCGCTACTTGCTCCGTCCACTCCTCTTCACGCTCTACGAACTCGTCATCCAAATCGTCAAATTCCGGGAACTGTTCGAACAGCGCCATAAATTCATCGTCCGTGCAGTCGCGCTCTATCTGCTCGTGATACTTCACATACAACGAATGGGCGTCATAGATTAGTCTTGACAGTTCCTTCATACCCCACAGCTTCACGGCTTTGGCAAAGGGATTCTTGAAGATGAAGGGGCCATAGCCGTTGTGTATCAGTTGCACAAAACCGCCATCCATCACTTCCTGATGCAGCGTGTCCCACGCCAATAGCGTTATCTGATCACTGTTCAGTTCCGACAGTGTGTCAGCCGTCAACTCTCCACCAATGGCCTCCTTGATGGCTGCGACAAAAGCTCCGACGAAGGCATCCATGCCTTCTGTGGCTGCTTTTTGAAGGGTAGCGTCTTGTATTGTTACTTGTTTCATGCTGCAAAGATACAAATATTTTGTGAATTAAGCATCATGTAGGAAGAATTATGCGTCACAATATCTGATATTTCTTCTTTCTTTCCCGTTTGGCTTTCTGCGGTACTCCCGAAGGTCCCTGCGTAACGGAATGTTTGGTCTTGATGCCTCGATACGAATTCCAACGGTCGTGGATACGGCGCACGTAATCGACGGTTTCCGAACCACGCATATAGCCATTCTTTACCACGGGGTCGTTATAATACTGCGGTTGCTGAAGTCCCAGTACGAAAGGTTCCACGTCGTGCCAACGCTGCGGATTGCGACCGTAGCGACGCGCCAACGCCATTGCATCACGGATGTGGAAACCGCCGCCATTGTAAGCTGCCAATACAAACTTGATGCGCTCCGAACGGTCACGGACATCGGCAAACGACTGATCCAGTTCGGCAATATAGCGCACGGCAGCAGCAATATTCTGCTCCGGATTATAAATCTCGCTGCGCGGCAATCCCAAATGATCGGCAGTCGAGGGCATAATCTGCATCAGGCCACAGGCTCCTGCCCACGACCGGGCTTGCGGATCAAAGCACGACTCCTGATAGCACTGGGCTGCCAGCAGTCGCCAATCCCAACGGATGCGGGAGGCATGATGCTGGAAGGAAGCATCGTAGTGTGAGATAACGCCTCCCGCCTGATTCAGCATAGGAGCATAGACACGACGCTGAACGGTGGGAGCCGTCAGCAGTCGTTGCTGTTGCTGCTGAGCCTCAGCGAGCATCGAAGGCCGATACCAGTCACGGAATGCCTTCTGCAGGTTTTTCTTCGCCTCACCAAAGCGCCACCCTGCTCCTTCTTTTGTCAATGGATAACATATCACATCAGCAGCGTCTTCTTCCAGCCTGCTGAGCATTTCCGCCGTATCGCGGCACACCTCCATGCGCAGACTCACACCCAGTTTGTCAGCAAATCGCTGTGCCAACAGATACTGCGTTCCCAGATGACGTCCCCGATAGTCGTAATAGGTTTCAGGGCCTGTCAGCGTCAGGGCTATCAGCTCTCCATGAAGCTGAATATCAGCCAAGTCGAAGTCGTTGTCCTCTGGAATGGTGTCTGAGATTTCTCCCCATGGAGCCACCACGGGTTCTTGTCGTTTCTGTCCGCAAGAAGCCAACAGAAAGAGACAGAAAAAAAGAATAATTATACCGTTTCTTGTCAATTTCATTCGAATTTAGGTGCAAAAGTAATCATTTTCTTGCAAATATCAAGGGAAATGTGTAATTTTGCACCTCTAAAAGGTAAAAAAGTTAAAGTATAGATATTAAGATGTTAAGAATTGCAGTACAATCAAAGGGTCGTCTCTTTGACGACACGATGAATCTGCTGGCAGAAGCAGATATAAAGGTTAGTTCAGGACGACGCACATTATTGGTCCAGTCGGGCAACTTCCCATTGGAAGTGCTCTATCTACGCGATGACGACATTCCTCAAAGTGTAGCCTCTGGTGTGGCAGACATCGGTGTCGTTGGTGAAAACGAATTCGTGGAGCGTGGTGAAGACGCTGAAATCGTTTCCCGTCTCGGTTTCTCGAAGTGCCGTCTGTCGCTGGCCATTCCCAAAGAAATAGACTATCAGGGCGTAGCGTGGTTCAATGGCAAGAAGATTGCCACCTCCTACCCGCACATCCTCAAGCAGTTCCTTGACGACAAAGGAATCAAAGCCGAGATACACGTCATCACAGGTAGCGTTGAGATCAGCCCGGGCATCGGACTGGCTGACGGCATCTTCGATATTGTCAGCAGTGGTTCCACGCTGGTCAGCAACAACCTGCGCGAGGTGGAAGTGGTGATGCAGAGTGAAGCTTTGCTCATTGGCAACAAAAACATGTCGCAGGAGAAGCGCGCCACACTGGAGGAGATGCTGTTCCGCTTCAAGGCCGTCAAGGACGCTGAAGACAAGAAATATGTCCGCATGAATGCTCCCAAGGCCCGTCTGCAGGAGATTATCAACGTACTCCCTGGTCTGAAGAGTCCTACCATCATCCCGTTGGCCGACGAGGAGTGGTGCTCCGTTCATACGGTGCTCGACCAGAAACGCTTCTGGGAAATCATCGGCAAACTGAAGGAGATGGGAGCTCAGGGCATTCTCGTCACCCCCATCGAGAAAATGATTATTTAACAGTGTTCGGCGGTTCACCCGCTATAAAGTGTTCGGCGGTTCACCCGCCGAAACCCCATCGCAACAATGAAGATATACAGATACCCACAGCGCGAAGCATGGAGTGAGATTGTGGCTCGCCCACGACTGGATCTCACTCAGCTGAATACCACCGTCAAAGAGGTGCTCGCTGACGTGAAGGCCCGCGGCGACCAAGCCGTCAAAGAGTACGAACTAAAGTTCGACAAGGCTGACCTGCAGTCTCTCGCCGTCACCGAAGAGGAGATGGACGAGGCTGAGAAGCTGGTGAGCAACGAACTGCGCGATGCCATTACTTTGGCACACCACAACATCAAGGTGTTCCACACCGCACAGCGATTTGTCGGACAAAAGGTTGAGACACAAGAAGGTGTCACCTGTTGGCAGAAGAGTGTTGCCATCGAACGCGTGGGACTCTATATTCCTGGAGGTACTGCCCCACTCTTCTCAACCGTACTGATGCTGGCTACTCCTGCCAAGATTGCCGGCTGCGGAGAAATCGTGCTCTGCACACCGCCAAACAGCGAGGGACGCGTGAACCCTGCCATTCTCGTGGCTGCGCGGATCGCCGGCGTCAGCAAAATTTACAAGATGGGTGGCGTACAGGCCATCGGTGCTATGGCTTACGGAACGGAAACAGTACCCAAGGTTTACAAGATATTCGGTCCTGGCAACCAGTACGTCATGGCTGCCAAGCAACAAGTCAGCATCGACGAGGTGGCCATCGACATGCCTGCAGGTCCCTCGGAAGTCTGTGTACTGGCTGACGACACCGCCAATGCCGAGTTCATCGCTGCCGACCTGTTGTCACAGGCTGAGCACGGTCGCGACTCGCAGGTGCTCTTCATCACCACCTCCGAGCAGAAACTCGTAGAGGTGCAGGCAGAGGTAGAGCGACAATTAGCCCTCCTGCCCCGTCGCGACATGGCACAGGCAGCCTTGGACAACAGCCGCTACGTGCTCGTCAGTTCTGCTGACGAGATGATGGCGCTGTCAAACGCCTACGCTCCTGAGCACCTTATCATTCAGACACGCAACTACGAAGAATTGGCAGAACAGGTAATCAATGCCGGCAGTGTCTTCTTAGGAACCTATGCCTGCGAAAGTGCCGGCGACTATGCCAGCGGCACTAACCACACGCTGCCCACTCACGGCTACGCCACTGCCTATAACGGCGTGAACCTCGATTCCTATTGCCGTAAGATTACCTTCCAGCATCTCACCGAGGATGGCATCCGCCACATCGGTCGAGCAGTAGAGCTCATGGCTGAAGCCGAGCAGCTCGATGCCCACAAGAACGCTATGAGCGTTCGCATCAAGTCAATAGAATAGTGTGTTCGACGGTTCTCCCGTCGAAATAAATCAAAGAAATATGAAACCACTTGAGCAGTTAGTAAGACCCAACATCTGGTCGCTGGCACCCTACTCGTCAGCCCGTGACGAATACTCTGGCAAGGAGGCACACATCTTCCTCGATGCCAACGAGAACCCGTACAACGAACCTTATAACCGCTATCCCGATCCTTTACAGCGAGAGCTGAAAGCCCAGTTGTCGAAGATAAAGGGCGTTCCCGTGGAAAACATCTTCCTGGGCAACGGCAGCGACGAGGCCATCGACCTTGCCTATCGCATCTTCTGCGAGCCAGGTCGTGATAACGTGGTTAGCATAGCCCCCACCTACGGCATGTACAAGGTCTGTGCCGACATTAACAACGTCGAGTGTCGTCAAGTTCTGCTTGACGAACATTACCAGATGGAAGCCGGAAAACTGCTTGCTGCCTGCGACGTCCACACCAAGATTATCTGGCTCTGCTCGCCCAACAATCCCACAGGCAATTCGCTGAACAGGGACGAGATGTTGAAAGTCGTGGAAGGTTTCGACGGCATCGTAGTCGTCGATGAGGCCTACATCGACTTCGCCCAACAGCTATCGCTACGTCAGGAACTGCCCGCACACCCCAACCTCATCATCCTGCAAACCATGTCGAAGGCATGGGGCTCAGCAGCTATCCGATTGGGTATGGCATTTGCATCGAAAGACATTATTAATATATATAATAAGGTGAAATATCCTTATAACGTGAACCTGCTCACCCAGCAGCAAGCCTCAGAGATGCTCCGCGACCCGTTCGAGGTGGATAAGACGGTGAAGGTGCTGCTGCAGGAGCGTGCCAGACTGATGTTAGCCTTCCAGGAACTGCCCATCTGTCAGCAGGTCTTTCCTACTGATGCCAACTTCTTCCTGGCCCGCATGAGCGATGCCCAGAAGATTTACGACTATCTGGTGGAACGCGGCATCATCGTCCGCAACCGTTCCCGCATCCAATTGTGCGACAACTGCTTACGCATCACTATCGGCACTCGTTCCGAGAACAATGAGCTGGTAGCGGCACTCCGACAATTCTAAACACAGGAATGAAACCTGGCTGCAAAGCCTTCAAATAAAAGCCAAAAGAAAAAAAACACTTTTTCTTTTGGTTTTTTGCTTACTTATTCGTACCTTTGCAGCCGATTTGCGTACCAGAAGGTACGAGGGAGGCGGAACAGACGCCGACTCCTCTGATTATTAACCCATTAAAAGATGACCTGATAAACGTCTGTTCAGGCCTTGCCCCGATGAGAAGCGGGGCGACACATTATTAATTATTATGTCAGAATTAACAAAGAACGTCCAGCCATTACAGGACTTCGACTGGGAACAGTTTGAGAATGGCACAACCGCTGGTGTAAGCAAGGAAGAGCTTGACAAGGCGTACGATGAAACGCTGAACAAGGTGAGCGAGCATCAGGTTGTTGACGGTACCGTCATCAGCGTCGACAAGAAGGAAGTAGTTGTCAACATCGGCTACAAGAGCGACGGTATCATTCCTGCCAGCGAGTTCCGCTACAACCCCGACCTGAAGGCCGGCGACACCGTTGAGGTGTATGTAGAGAACGCTGAGGACAAGAAGGGTCAGCTCGTACTGTCTCACAAGAAGGCTCGCATGTCTAAGAGCTGGGAGCGTGTCAACGCAGCCCTCGAAGCTCAGGAGGTTATCACTGGTTACATCAAGTGCCGCACGAAGGGTGGTATGATTGTCGATGTATTCGGCATCGAGGCCTTCCTGCCCGGTTCTCAGATTGACGTTCATCCCATACGCGACTACGACCAGTTCGTCGGCAAGACGATGGAGTTCAAGATTGTGAAGATCAATCAGGAGTTCCGCAACGTAGTTGTTTCTCACAAGGCTCTCATCGAGGCCGAGCTCGAGGCTCAGAAGCAGGAGATCATCGGCAAGCTGGAGAAGGGTCAGATCCTGGAGGGTGTTGTCAAGAACATCACCAGCTACGGTGTCTTCGTTGACCTCGGTGGTGTTGACGGACTGATTCACATCACTGACCTGTCTTGGGGTCGCGTAGATGATCCTCATAAGGTTGTTGAGCTCGACCAGAAGCTGAACGTTGTCATTCTGGACTTCGACGAGGAGAAGAAGCGCATCGCCTTGGGTCTGAAGCAGCTCACTCCGCATCCTTGGGATGCTCTGGATCCTAACCTCAAGGTGGGTGACCACGTGAAGGGTAAGGTAGTTGTCATTGCCGACTACGGTGCATTCGTAGAGATCCAGCCTGGTGTTGAGGGCCTGATTCACGTTAGCGAGATGTCATGGAGCCAGCACCTGCGCAGCGCTCAGGAGTTCCTGAAGGTTGGCGACGAGGTTGAGGCTGTCATCCTGACACTGGACCGCGACGAGCGCAAGATGTCTCTGGGCATCAAGCAGCTGAAGGAAGATCCCTGGGAGACTATCGAGGTGAAGTACCCCGTTGGTTCCAAGCACACCGCTCGCGTTCGCAACTTCACCAACTTCGGTGTATTTGTAGAGCTGGAAGAGGGTGTCGATGGTCTGGTACACATCAGCGACCTCAGCTGGACCAAGAAGGTAAAGCATCCTTCAGAGTTCACTCAGGTAGGTGCAGAACTCGACGTCGTAGTACTGGAAATCGACAAGGAGAACCGTCGTCTGTCTCTCGGTCACAAGCAGCTCGAGGAGAATCCTTGGGATGTCTTCGAGGAGAAATATACTGTTGGTTCTATCCACGAGGGTAAGATTACTGAACTGCTCGAGAAGGGTGCCGTTGTTGCTCTCGACGAGAACGTTGAAGGCTTCGCTACTCCCAAGCACCTCCAGAAGGAGGATGGCACACAGGCCGTTCAGGGCGAGACACTGCCCTTCAAGGTGATTGAGTTCAACAAGGAGTCTAAGCGCATCATCCTCTCTCACAGCCGCACCTTCGAGGATCCACAGCGTGAAGAGAAGAAGGCCGCAGCCAAGAAGGCTCGTGCTCCCAAGAAGGACGACACGCCAAAGATTGAGAACGTCGCAGCATCGACCACACTGGGCGATCTTGACGTACTGGCTCAGTTGAAAGCCCAAATGGAAAAGGGCGAATAAAAAAATCGGGAGACGCTTGGTCGTCTCCCTTTTTTTTTGTACTTTTGCACACTGGTAGCAGAAAACTAAAAAGACAACATAAAACGAACAAGCAAATGAAGAAGGTATTAGTATTAGGTTCAGGTGCCTTGAAAATCGGACAGGCAGGAGAATTTGACTACAGTGGTTCACAAGCTCTGAAAGCGTTACGCGAAGAGGGGATATCCAGTGTGTTGGTCAATCCTAACATTGCCACCATCCAAACTTCTGAGGGTATTGCCGACAAGGTGTATTTTCAGCCCGTGACGACTCACTTCGTGACAGAGATTATCAAGAAGGAGCGTCCTGACGGTATCCTGCTGGCATTCGGCGGACAGACTGCCCTGAATTGCGGTACGGAGCTGTATCTGAATGGCACGCTGAAGGAATATGGTGTCGAGGTGCTGGGAACCAGCGTCGAGGCTATCATGAATACGGAAGACCGTGACCTCTTCGTCAAGAAACTCGACGAGATTCAGCTGAAGACGCCTGTGAGCCATGCCGTAGAGAACATGGAAGATGCTTTGAAGGCTGCTCACGAGATAGGCTTCCCCATTATGATCCGTTCTGCATACGCCTTAGGAGGTTTAGGCTCGGGCATCTGTCCTGACGAGAAAGCCTTCAAGGAACTGGCAGAGAGTGCTTTCACATTTGCTCCGCAGATTCTGGTCGAGGAGTCGCTGAAAGGCTGGAAGGAGATAGAGTTCGAGTGCATCCGCGACAAGAACGACCACTGCTTCACCGTTGCCTCGATGGAGAACTTCGACCCTCTGGGCATCCACACCGGCGAGAGTATCGTTGTTGCTCCGACTTGCTCGCTGAAGGAAGAGCAGGTGAAGATGCTGCAGGACATCACCATCCGCTGTGTACGCCATTTAGGCATCGTCGGCGAGTGCAACATTCAGTTTGCCTTCAATGCCGAGACCAACGACTATCGCATCATCGAAATCAACGCTCGTCTGAGCCGCAGCTCGGCACTGGCTTCAAAGGCTACGGGCTATCCCCTCGCCTTCGTTGCTGCCAAGATTGCCTTGGGCTACACGCTCGACCAGATTGGCGAGATGGGCACCACCTCTTCGGCTTATGTTGCTCCGTCGCTGGACTACATGATTTGTAAGATTCCCCGTTGGGACCTCACCAAGTTTGCAGGTGTCAGCCGCCAGATAGGCTCCAGCATGAAGTCGGTAGGCGAAATCATGTCCATCGGTCGCTCGTTCGAGGAGATGATTCAGAAAGGTCTGCGCATGATTGGCCAGGGCATGCACGGTTTCGTAGGCAACGACCATACAAAGTTCGACAATCTGGACGATGCTCTGGAGAACCCCACCGACCTGCGCATCTTCGCCATTGCACAGGCTTTGGAAGAGGGTTACACCATCGAGCGCATCGAGCAGCTTACGAAGATTGACAAGTGGTTCCTGGAGCGTCTGAAGCATATCGTTGACCTGAAGCACGAGCTGCAGAAATACAACCAGCTGGAGGACGTTCCCGCTGCCTTGATGCTGGAGGTGAAGCAATGTGGCTTCTCTGACTTCCAGATAGCCCGCTTCGTATTGAAGCCCAAGGGCGGCAACATGGAGAAAGAGAACCTGCAGGTGCGCCAGTGCCGCAAGCAGATGGGCATCCTGCCCAGCGTGAAGCGCATTCCTACCGTTGCCAGCGAGCACCCCGAGCTAACCAACTACCTGTACTTCACCTACACGCATACTCCCGCTTTTGCACAGCCTAACGGCAAGCCTTACGTTCCCGCTCACGACATCAACTACTATAACAACGAGAAGTCGGTCATCGTGCTGGGTTCTGGTGCTTATCGCATCGGCTCCAGCGTAGAGTTCGACTGGTGCTCCGTGAATGCCATCAACACCGCGCGCAAGCAGGGCTACAAGAGCATCATGATCAACTACAACCCTGAGACGGTATCGACGGACTACGACATGTGCGACCGCCTGTACTTCGACGAGCTGTCGTTAGAGCGCGTGCTCGACGTCATCGACCTGGAATCGCCGCGTGGCGTCATCGTCAGCGTGGGTGGACAGATTCCCAACAACCTCGCCATGAAGCTGCACCGCCAGGGCGTTCCTGTACTCGGAACCAGTCCCGTGGATATCGACCGCGCAGAGAACCGCGACAAGTTCTCGGCTATGCTTGACAAGCTGGGCATCGACCAGCCTGCATGGCGCGCGCTGACCTCGTTCGACGACATCAAGGAATTCGTCAGCGAAGTGGGCTATCCCGTACTCGTCCGTCCTTCCTACGTGCTCTCCGGCGCTGCCATGAACGTCTGCTACGACGACGAGGAGCTGCACCGCTTCCTGAATATGGCTACCGAGGTGTCGAAGGAGTTCCCTGTGGTGGTATCACAGTTCATGCAGGAAACCAAGGAGATAGAGTTCGATGCCGTTGCCGACAAGGGCGAAGTCGTCGAATATGCCATCTCCGAGCACGTAGAGTATGCCGGTGTTCACTCGGGCGATGCCACGATGATATTCCCCGCTCAGCACATCTACTTCTCTACCGTTCGTCAGATCAAGAAGATTGCCCGCAAGATTGCCAAGGAGCTGAACATCAGCGGTCCCTTCAACATCCAGTTCCTCGCCAAGAACCGCGAGGTGAAGGTCATCGAGTGCAACCTGCGTGCTTCGCGCTCCTTCCCCTTCGTCAGCAAGATTCTGAAGCGCAACTTCATCGAGACGGCTACGAAGATCATGCTCGACGTCCCCTACTCTCGCCCCGACCGCTCAGAGTTCGACATCGACCGCATCGGCGTCAAGGCCAGCCAGTTCTCGTTTGCACGTCTGCAGAATGCCGACCCCGTCCTGGGTGTTGACATGTCGTCAACGGGTGAGGTTGGCTGCTTGGGCGACGACCTGAACGAGGCGATGCTCAACGCACTCATCGCTACGGGCTACCGTCTGCCGAAACAGGGTGGAAGCATCCTCATCTCGTCAGGTGGTGCCAAGGGCAAGGTAAGCCTCTTAGAGCCTGCCAAGGAACTGGTCAAGAAGGGCTATCAGGTCTTTGCCACCGGAGGTACCGCCAAGTTCTTCAACGACAACGGCGTACAAGCTACTCCCGTTGCATGGCCCGACGAAGAGGGCAAGAACAATGTGATGGACATGATTGCCAAGCACCAGTTCGACCTCATCATCAACGTGCCGAAGAACCACACCAAGCGCGAGCTGACCAACGGCTACCGCATCCGTCGTGGCGCCATCGACCACAACATTCCCCTGATGACCAACGTGCGCCTGGCAAAAGCCTTCATCGAAGCCTTCACAGCCCTCAAGCTGGAAGACATCAAGATTAAGTCTTGGCAGGAGTACAACAGCTAAGCGCATCGCATTAGCAATCAAAAATACCAGAAGGACAGTTCTCCGCAACCGCGAGGACTGTCCTTTTTATTTGTAAGAATAACCGAAGCTGAAAACCAAAATGGCCAGTGCCGAGTGTAATAAAGGTCAGTGCCGAGCGTGATAAAGGCCAGTGCCGAGTGAGCGCATAGGTTTCATCAACCGCAAAGACGGCTTTCAACGAGTTCGAGGATAGGCTGCAGCGACCTGCTGACTTAAGTCGGAAACGTTGCTGACTTAAGTCGGAAACATTGCTGACTTAAGTCGGAAACATTGCTGACTTAAGTCGGACGATTGACGAGAAGGCACTTCGCGGTTGACGAAATGGCACTTTGCGCTTGACATGAAAGGGGGTTGAAGTTGTTAAGAAAGGCAATTCGAGGGAATGAAGGGTATCAGGGTTACGAATAAGAGAGCGTTCTATTTCTACGAATATCAAGGTATTCCGTTACCTAAGTATTTAATAGTGAGGAAGATGTGCGTTTTCTAAAGATGTTTGACCATTCTGGCATGACAAGCAAGTCCGCATTCATCAAGGCGCGAATTTTTGGCGAGCCATTCCATGTGTTGACTTTCGACAAAAGTCTGCATGAGTATTATACCAAGTTCTTTGCTGTGCAAAGCGGCAAGGCCGAGCGGAGCGACTTCCATGCTCAATTCCGCATGGTTGGCAATAACTATAACCAAACGATAAAGGAACTAAAGTGTCATTTTTCAGAACGTAGGGCGATGGCACTTGTATGTAAGTTGGAGAAATACATGATGCAGTTAGTGCAGATTATGCATAAAGTCGTAGAACTAACAATTAGGTATGAAAATCATCGAATTGGCAAGGATAATTGAATTTAAACACATTTTTTCGATTCAGAATTACTACTTTTTTACTTAATGAACATTGACTTTGAAATTTTTTGTGTAAATTTGTAGCCAAATTCGCGATTAAACGAGAGTCGTGCAAGTTAACTTGCCGATGACCGAGCGAAAGCGAATTATCATAATTAATAGTGTACGAATGGAACGTAAAAGAATAAACCGCCTAAAAGTGGTACTTGCAGAGAAGGGAATGACCAACAAACAACTGTCGGAAATCCTTGACAAAGACCCTGCGGTTATATCTAAATGGGTGACAAACGCCGCCCAACCCAATGTTGAGATGTTCATCCAGTTAGCAAAAATATTGGGTGTTAGTGTTGATGATTTGCTTTGGACAGATAGCATTTAATAGAAGTATTTAATAAGATGAAAGATCAAATATTCATAAGCCACGCTACACCTGAAGATAATGACTTCACAATATGGCTCGCTTCTCGTTTAGAGATGCGTGGTTATCTTGTATGGATTGATAAGGAGGGACTTCTCGGTGGTGAACGTTTTTGGAACACAATACAGAAAGCCATTGATTCATCTCGGAAAGTTCTGCTCGTCTATTCCAATAATATTGTTCGAGACGGATCCTTGAAATCTGGAATAGAGAATGAACTTGAATATGCAAAAAGTCTAGCAAGTTCCAAAAATGACACAGAATTTGTCATTCCTTTACATCTAGATGATTCTGCTTATAACCTTGTGATAGGTCTTCCCAATATTAATCATATCCCATTTAATGATAACTGGGCACAAGGATTAGCACAACTTTTTAAGAAATTGGATAAGGATGGAGTTCAATATGACCCAAACATAAGTTCAACTCTTTCTGCATGGTATGAGTCGGTATATTCAACGGATTCAAAAATAGAGAAAAGGAAAGAATTGTATTACACTTCATGGTGGAGTGTGAAATCAATTCCGCAGACTTTTTATATGTACAAGTTTTTTAATAAAGAACAGGCAACATCTGTAAGGCAAGCAAATCAGTTAATCCCTGTGGCACAGCTTTCGAATATTATTTCTTCATTTGACGGAGAACTGTCTTTCGATATTGTTCGAGAAGGTCAATCCTTCAAAGTTCTTCCTCAAAATATTTATTCATATCAATTAGAAGACATATTGTATGGATTTGAATCAAGTGGTTTCCCAACACATAAGGAGGTTGAGAATCATTTTAAAGACTATATCAGATATTTGATATACGAAATTCTGTATAGAAAAGGATTTCGAAAGACTGTTATATCCAATAAGCGATATGTCTATTATTTGCCTGCATATCAGAAAAAGTTTAATTCAATTTCTTTTTTGTACAAATATTCATCACAAAAACATCCTAAAAGGAAGTCTTTAGGCGGAATATTTAAGAATAAGGGCTATTGGCATTATGGAATATCTATTCTGCCAGTTTTAACACCCTTTGTCGGTGTTTCTGTTAAGTCACATCTAATATTTACAAAAGACGGAAGAAAAGTCATAGAAAAAGATTCTGTTCAGCATTCTTACAGAAGAAGCAAAGGGCGTAACTTTTATAACGAGCATTGGAGAGATATGCTAATTGCATTATTGGCTTCGTTGCAGGACACAAATGGAAAAATAGAAATACCAGTAACAAAAAAAGGTGCTTGTTTGGAAATGAAACTATGGCCAGAGACTTTTTGGAGCGAATATGGCTACTTAGACCCCTCACGTTCCATGAACGAAAATGACATAGAGAACTTACCTTACGAAGAAGAGCTAATAGAATGATAGAACCTATTATAAAATACATTGCAGAACCCAATCTAACTTTTGGGAATAATCAGAAAGCAACAGATCCAAGAGATGGCTTGATGTTGTTTGGACCTTTTGACTGTAAAAAGGTCAATGGTTGCATTACTTTAGGTATTATTGGACCTCTCTCTGCAAGAAAAGCAATGATTTCATATCTGAAAAAACTTCATAGTCCAATTCTCCCCTTGAAAGATCCTAAAAAGCACCCAATGTTTCCTGGAATAGAATCAGTTATGGGTATTTCCATTAACTTTGACAATATACAGCAAATTAACATTGATGGTAAGGAGATAGAAGAGGCATTGAAATATACAGATTCCCACATTCGTATTAATAAATTAGTAAATTTGTATGTGGAGCCTTTAGTGTCATTTGGCAAAGAAGAGGAAATGCCTGTAAATCTCTGGATGGTAGTCATTCCTGAGAGTATTTTTACATATGGAAGACCTAAGTCTAGAATAAAGAATGCAGATAACAATATTAAAACGAAGATTTCAAAAGATTTACTTAACCCCTTGCAACAAAATCTTTTCCCTGAATTTCAAGAAGTAGATGATAAAATAAGGGAGGCATATAGTTTTGAGGTTAATTTCCATAATCAACTTAAGGCAAGGCTTTTAGGAACAAAGGTTGTAACCCAAATTGTTCGAGAGTCTAAGATCTCCAACAACGGACTTTCTGATAAACAAATAGAAAAAGAAGAGCAAGTAAGAACAGCAAAAGCATGGAATATTGCTTCTGCAATATATTACAAGCTTGGTGGCCTCCCGTGGAAAATGGGAGAAGTACGGCAAGGGGTCTGCTATTTGGGACTTGTATATAAAAGAACAGATGAAAAAACCAGAAATGCCTGTTGTGCTGCTCAAATGTTTCTTGATTCTGGTGATGGAATGGTGTTTAGGGGAAATGTAGGTCCGTGGTGGAATCCTACGACAAAAGAATTTCATCTTAAAAAGGAAGATGCTTATAGTATAATAAGTCAATCTTTAGAGTCATACTATAGTAGATTTCATGTATATCCCCAAGAAGTTTTTATTCATGCGAAGACTTACTTTGATGATGCAGAATGGGAAGGTTTTTCTGAAGCAACTTTTCATAAGTCAAAGATAATTGGTGTAAGAATAAGGAATCACAATACATTCAAATTGTATCGTCAGTATTCTTATTGTGTTCCACGTGGTATAGTTCTACAATATGATAATAGCAAGGCTTTTCTGTGGACAAAAGGGTATATTCCAAGATTTAAGACCCAAATAGGGTTAGAAGCACCTAACCCGATAGACGTTCAAATAACTCGTGGGGATGCAAACATTGATATAGTATGCAAAGATATTTTGAGTTTAACCAAACTTAATTATAATGCCTGCATTTATGGTGATGGATTACCTGTGACTCTGAAATTTGCTGATTCAGTAGGTGAAATTCTAACGGCAGGTAAAGATTTAGATGCGGGGGTATTGCCTTTTAAGTTTTATATATGATTAGGTAATGGCAAGTAATTAATGGTTCATTGACTAAAAACAAAGAAAACGTATATGATTACAAAAGATAATTTGCCAGAGGTCTTAAGAAGTTTTGAGTTTGAAGAAAACAAGAACGTTTGGACCAAGAAATACTCAACAGGGGCAAGCATAACAGTGGATTTTAATTCTGCAAAAATAAACTATGCGCCACTTGATGAGAATTTTAGCATGGGAGAATATCCTACGAAAGAAAAAACATCCTCTGGTTTTGTAATTCACCGTGACACGACAATCAATTTTAACAGCAAAGAGAATTTTGTTTGCCTTGTCTGCATTCATCTGTTACTCAAGAAAGGCTATGAGGCAAAACACATCGTTATAGAGCCTGCTTTCAAAGTGGCTCATGGTATCAAACCATCCTTTGGTGATATTCTTGTTTTTGATAAAGAATATGACCCATTGGTCTTGATAGAGAACAAAACCTATGGTGCAGAGTTTAGTAAAGAATGGAACTTGATGCAAAAAGACGGAGGGCAACTTTTCGGATATCTCGGAGAAATTGTAAAGACTATGAAACTATGCCAAAATCTTGTTCTATTTGCTGCAGATTTCGAAGAGAATAGGATTGTTCCTAAAAGTCATATCATTACTCTTAAAGATAACGAAAAACGGATTGCGGAGCTTGACAATCCTAAGACTTTCGCCAATGCCCAAGGTAATTACTTCGAAGTATGGAATCAGACATATCGAAATGCAATAGAGACAAAGGGGCTTGTTGAAGATGATATTGCAGCATATTCCGTAGGAAAACTCAAATATACTATAAATGACCTAAATGGATTGTCACATGCTGAAATACGACCAATCTATCATGAGTTCGCAACTATTCTGAGAAACCATGCCATTACAGATTTTGAACATTCTTTCTACATCTTGATAGACTTGTTCCTCTGTAAAATTACCGATGAACGCAACAATCCTGATGACTTGCAATTTTATTATAAGGGAGTAGCTCGTGACACCCCCAAGGAATACTGTAATCGTCTGCTGAAACTATACCAGCTGGGAAAGCAACAGCTTTTTAATGTAGAGGTTATAAACAAAGACGAGGAAGACATTATACAGATCTTTAGAGACACAAGTCGCAACCTTACAAACGGGCTTTTTGCTGGAATTAAAGCTTTGTTTGAAGAGATGAAGTTCTACAACATCAAGAAGTTTAACTTTATTGATGTTGAAAACAAAGAAGAGTTTGAGATGAACTTTCAGATTCTTATAAAGATAACAGCACTTATTCAGGACATTAATCTAAGTTCGAGTGAGACAAACCATTTCTTCGGCGACCTGTTTGAAGGCCTCCTTTCAAAAAATGTACATCAAACAGAGGGGCAATTCTTCACACCATTACCTATAGTAAACTTTATCATTAATTCTCTGCCCAAGTTCCCAAATAAGGATAAGGTAAAGGTACTTGATTATGCTTGTGGTGCTGGTCATTTTCTCACTGAATTCATTAAGCATTACCCCAAAGCTCAGGTTTACGGAATTGAGAAAAGTCAGACTTTGAGCCAAGTTGCAAAGATTGCCACAATTATCAATGGAAGTCTGGACTCCCGCATAGTATTCAAGGACTCGTTGAGCTTAATGAACACAATGGATGTACGATACCAAGGATTTGAGAGAGATTCTTTTGACTGTATCATTGCCAATCCACCATACAGCGTTAAGGGCTTTTTAGACACATTGGAACAAAAAGACCGTGACCAATTTGTTCTTTCAAAGTCTGTAGATGAAAAAGCCTACTCCACGAACAGGTCTATAGAATGTTTCTTCGTTGAACGTGCGCAGCACTTTTTGAAGAAAGATGGGCTGATGGGCATAGTACTTCCAAGTTCTCTTTTAAGCAACGAAAATATTTACACTAAAACCCGTGAAATTATTTTTGCGAACTTCAACATCTTGGCTATTGCCGTTATGAACAGCCGCACATTTGGCTCTACGGGAACAAACACCGTTATTCTATTTGCTCAAAAAGTGGCGAAGAAGAATTCTGAAGGTTTGCTCCACGCATTTATTGACAAAAAAGAGTATACCGCCTATACTACCAGTGATTCAATAGAATCCTATATTCAAAAGCAAGGCTACCCTAAAGATGAATATTTTGCCTTCATGCAAGATGATATACTTGGGGAGAGTCTTGAAAATACAGAAATATTCAAAGACTATCAATCAAACTTTAAGCCATCTCGTGTGGCTAAAAACTTGCAAAAAGAATGGTTTGCCAACTCTGAATATTATAGGGAGGGCTTAAAGGAGATTTCAAAGGAGTACAAGAATTTATTTGCGCTTTTCCTGTCAAGCAATGACTACAGACTGCTTGAAGAGACTGAATACAGAAGGCAGTTTATTGCATTTGCAAAGGATATTGAATGCAGAAAGCTTAATGTCTACATTCAGACAGATAATAATGTCGTGGCCATCTTGCAGTCCCCGCCAGAGAAGATTGACAACAAGAGTAATAAAGCGGAGGTTGTCAAATTCTTGGGTTATGATTGGAGCAACCGCAAGGGTGATGAAGGCATAAAATATCTGACGAGTCATGTCCAGGAGGCTGATAGTTCAGATGATGATGACGACAAAGATGCTGAAATCGTCCAGGCTATCAATTCAATCAAATACATTGAGACTCCCCTTTATAATCCCGATGACGATAATGATGTAACAAAATTCTCATACGCACTAAGGAAACATATAACCGATATGTGTAACAGGTTTTCTTTTGGAATGACAAGTAAAAACTGTGAAAAGCCTTTTGCTGGCGGTACAGATAAGCTTCTGCAATTTGTCAAATTAACAAACTTGATTGATTTTGGCAAAACAACTTTTACTTTTTCTATCAAGACAAATATTGATAAGAATGTTCAAGAGATAAAGTACAAAAAAGGGATTTCTGTCGATATATTAGGAAATATCTGTGATATTCAGAAAGGAACAGCTATCACATCGTCTGAGATAGAAGAAGGTGAATATAAGGTAGTAGCAGGAGGCATTGATTATGCATATATGCACAATAAATATAATCGTCCTGAAAATGTAATTACAGTATCAGCATCTGGTGCAAATGCTGGTTATGTAAATTTTTGGCAAGAAAAGATATTTGCTTCTGATTGTACTACCATAATTGGAAATAGTTTTGAAGAAACTTGTTTTATTTACTATTTCTTAAAGGCAAATCAAAATTTGCTATTTAGTTTGCAAAAAGGAGCTGCCCAGCCTCATGTGTATGCAAACGATTTAAAACAAATTAAAATACCGATTCTTCCAATCTCTGTGCAGAAAAAGATCGTGGCAGAATGTCAGAATATCGACACTGAGGTACTTGAAGCAAAAGAAAAAATAAGGGAATTGCAAGAGAATATAAACGAGATTGTTGCCAGCATAGATGGCAAACCTGTAAAACTTGGCTCTATTGCTCAGTTTAAGAATGGGCTGAATTATAAAAAATCGACACAGGGCATAAGCATAAGCATTGTTGGTGTTGCAGATTTCAAGGACAACAAATCACCTGAATGGGAAAAAGTGCAAAGTATTAAAATAAACGAGCATGTAGACGATTCCTTCCTTCTGCACAAGAATGACCTAGTGACAGTCAGGTCTAACGGTTCAAGGGAATTAGTCGGGCGTTTCATGCTTATTGACAAGGAACCAGCAGAACGTACTACTTTTTCAGGTTTCTCAATAAGAGTGCGCATTGTGTCAGACGAAGTGAATAGCGAGTTCTTGTATTATCTTCTTGCCTCTGCAAACGTTAGACAAAACCTAACGACAGGAAGTAATGGGGCCAATATCAAGAGTCTCAATCAAGACTTATTATCAAATCTTGAAATTCCACTTCCATCTTTATCAGAACAAAAAGAAATTGTCAGTAAAATAGGAGCAATAGAATCCAAGATAGCCTCCCTTAAGTTGATATGCGAGGGGGCATCAGCGCGCAAAGAGGCTGTTTTGCATAGAGAACTAATTGAAGATGACAAAGACGATATTGGTATTACCACCGAAAATGCCACAAGTATTCTTACACAAACTGATGATTATCAGCCTGTGGACTATGAACCTTTGATGGCTGCCGAGCCCTTTGTCCGTTACAAATGGGAAGGCTTCGACCAAAGCATCCGTGATTTCTTTGATAACGACCAAACTATTCTTGTGGGCTGTTATAAGGGGAAGGCTTATCATGATTGGATAGATGCTCACCACCTATATAATATAAGGATGGGAAAGGCGAAAGGCTCTATGGAGGCTAACCGAGAACTATTTGACAATACATCTTTGCTGGTGCTTTATGAAGTCGGCAAGCCAGACAAACTGAGTGCTTACAAGATTGTTGATTATCGAGAAATAGGCAAAGAAGAGCTGATAGGGATGGGCTATCCAAATAAAAAGCCAAGAAAGAGCTATATGTCATTCTCACTTGAACCTCTTGATATGGATTTGACTTTCCTTGTCGAGCACCATCTAATAGAAAGGATTATCGAACTGGATGCAGACCATGCAAAAGGGACACCCATTTTTATAGAACCGTAAATGTCGGATTAACAAACGTACAAAGTATGACAGAACAAGCATTACAACAATATCTCATCAAGCAATACCCGAAGGAGGATGAGGGTTGCGAGTGGAAGGAATTCAAGAACCTGAAAAATGACTTCAGCGGTCATGAGAATAACCCAGGATTATTTGCGTTCTAACAATAAGAATTGTACAATATATGGAATATACAGATTTCAAAAGGCTCATAGATAGTCTGTTGGTAAAGAATAAGGAAACGGAATGGATAGAGTTCAAGGAGAACTTCCATTCCAAGGAAGAAATTGGGGAACGGATTTCTGCCCTTTCCAATAGTGCATTCCTTTGCAATATGCCATACGGCTATATGGTATTCGGCATAAATGACGATACGCTAAAGGTTGTTGGGACGGACTTCTACGCAACACGGAAGAAGGTTGGTAATGAAGAACTGGAGTCGTGGCTGTCAACTCGCCTAAATCCTCGCATTGACTTTGAGATTATCGATGATTTCGACTATGAGGACAAAGGGCATGTCTGCGTATTCAAGATACCTGCAGCTACGAACCAGCCTGTTTCTTTCCTACATGAGGAATATGTCAGAGTTGGATCTACAACGAGAAAGTTAAGGGACTTCCCGCAAAAGGAAGCGAAAATATGGAAAGGTGGGCAGAAGGCTTTAGAGAAAATCGTGGTTAAGGAAAAATTGACAGCAACACAAGTGCTGTCTTTGCTGAGTGCAGAGACGTATTTTGATATGATGAAACTACCTTTGCCTTCAGATACAATGGGTATCATAGACCGTATGCTTGCGGAAAAGATTGTGATGAAAGACGAAGTTGGATACAGCATCACTGAACTTGGTGCCCTGTTGTTTGCCAAGCATTTGTCTGATTTTGATGATTTGAGAAGGAAGATGGTACGAGTCATTGTATATAAAGGAAAAAGCAAACTTGACATAGTTCGTGAGCAGTCCTTTGATGCCGGCTATGCTATTAGTTTCAAGACGATGGTTGAGTGGATTAACAGCCAACTCCCTGCCAATGAAGAGATCGGTCAGGCACTCCGTTCTACCGTCACTATGTATCCTGAGATTGCTGTCAGAGAGATTGTTGCTAACATGCTAGTACATCAGGATTTCAGCGAGAAAGGTTTCCCCATGGTAGAAATATATACTGACCGAATAGACGTATCCAACCCAGGACAGCCTATTATCAGTGTAGAAAGGTTTATTGACGAATACAATTCACGCAACTCATCATTAGCAGACCTCATGCGTCGGTTGGGCATTTGCGAAGAATTAGGTAGTGGTCTTGACAAAGCTGTAGCGGCTATTGAGTTGTTCCAACTTCCACCACTTCGTTTTACAGTTCAAGAGGCCCGAACTACTGTTACCTTGTTTGCTTATCGTAAGTATGCAGACCTTGACAGACAAGAACGAATATACGCCTGCTATCAGCATGCTTGTCTGAAGTACGTCACTAATGACAAGATGACCAACCTCACACTTAGGGAACGTCTTGGAATAGACAAACAGAACTATCCGATGGCATCACGTATTATAAAGGACACTTTGATTGCAGGAAAGATCAAGGAGGAGAAGACGGAGAACCAAAGCCGGAACAATAAAGGGTATGTGCCATTTTGGGCTTAGGGTATGTAACTGGTATGTAACTGGAGGCTTGTTTTTATACTTAACAGACATTGAAGTCTCCCATAAATAAGGGGCATCTTGAATGTCCTCGGTATGTAACTGGTATGTAACTCACATGTAACTGAACGGCCGGTAGTGAACTCAGGATTAACAAATGGTACAAATAAAAATCCCCCCCAATGCCGTAGAGACTGCAAGTTATGGAAATTTGACTATTGTTGGATTAACAAACAAAAAGCAATTCACAAACCAGAATTAACAAAATGAGATTTGGTTATGTGGGAATAGTTTTGTACCTTTGCACTCACGATGAGCGTTCTTTGGTTTGGTGAGAAATGTGTAGGAATATGTAAGTCCTCTCGTTTCTAAAGTGTTACCTTCATCTTTTTCGTTCAAAGGTAACCATCTGATATTCAAATCGAAAATAGAAGTTCTACTATTTTGAGAGCGTTCTCAACTCCACGTTCTGCCATGATTTGCTTGTCAATTTAATCGTGCTATGCACGCTTTGCTAGTCAAAGAACTACTAACTCAGAGCCACCAACCTGTTTCAATAGCTCTTTGTCGAGTGCAAGGGTAAATAGAAAATACGAGAAAATAAAACTTATGCGTTAATTCTCCAAAATCGTTTTGCTACGTCAGCATTATTTCGTAATTTTGCAGGCGCTATGAAGAAAGGACTGGTATTGGAAGGCGGGGCCATGCGCGGCCTATGGACGGCTGGCGTAACGGACGTGATGATGGAACACGACGTGTGGCCCGACGGTCTCATTGGCGTGTCGGCGGGTGCGGCATTCGGCTGCAACTACAAGTCGCGCCAGGTGGGACGCGCCATCCGCTATAATACACGCTTTGCCCGCGACAAGCGGTATAGCGGCTTATGGTCGCTCGTGACCAGCGGCGACTACTTCAACGCAAATTTCGGCTACCACGTCGTCCCTTATGAGTACGACCTGTTCGACACGAAGGCGTTCGAGGAGAACCCCATGCAGTTTATCGTGGTGTGTACCGACGTGCTGACTGGCCAAGCCGTTTATCACGACATGCAGCATGTCAGCTATGAAGAACTGGAGTGGCTCCGCGCCTCGGCATCCATGCCCCTGGTATCGAAAGTGGTGGAGGTGGAAGGCCACAAATTGTTAGACGGCGGCGTGAGCGACAGCATTCCCCTATCCTACTTCGAAAGCATTGGCTACGACCGCAACGTGGTCATCCTCACGCAACCTTTAGGCTACCGGAAAGCACCCAGCAAACTGATGCCGCTGATGCGTCTGTCGCTACGGAAATACCCACAATTCGTCAAAGCTATGAGTGAGCGTTACTTGATGTATAACAAACAGTTAGAGTATGTCACTCAAGCAGAAGCAGAAGGCCGTTGCCTGGTCATTCGTCCAGACGAGAAGATACCCATTGGCCACATCAGTCATGATGCCGAGCAGATGCGGCGCGTCTATGAAATCGGCCGGCAGGTGGGTGAACGTTACATTGAAAAAATCAAAGAGTTCTATGCGCATTGATATTATTACCGTACTGCCCGAGATGTTGGAGGGCTTTGTACACGAATCGATACTGGCACGTGCCGAAAAGAAAGGACTGGCAGAAATCCGCCTGCACAACCTGCGCGACTACACGCTGGACAAGTGGCGTCGCGTCGATGACTACCCCTACGGCGGTTCTGCCGGTATGGTGATGCAATGTGAGCCGATAGACCGCTGCATCACTGCCCTGAAAGCCGAGCGCGACTACGACGAGGTCATCTTCACCTCGCCCGACGGTGAGCGTTTCGACCAGCACATGGCCAACGAGCTGTCGCTGAAGGGCAATCTCATCATCCTCGCCGGTCATTACAAAGGCATTGACCAGCGTGTCCGTGACCATCTCATCACCAAGGAAATCAGCATCGGCGACTTCGTGCTGACGGGAGGCGAGCTGGTGGCAGCGATGATTGCCGACGCCATTGTACGCGTCGTTCCCGGTGTCATCGGAGACGAGCAGAGTGCCCTCTCCGACTGTTTTCAGGACGACCTGCTGGCAGCGCCTATCTATACGCGTCCGGCCGACTATAAGGGATGGAAAGTTCCGGAGATTCTGCTAAGTGGCAACGAGGCAAAAATTCGCAATTGGGAATTGGAGCAGGCGCTGGAGCGCACTAAACGTTTACGTCCAGATTTGTTGCAATAAACGCTTCTCCCAACGAGAAGCCCTCTTCATACAAGCGTTCCAGCTTATCGACATCGTGGGTGATGCGCCCCACCTCCAGCGTGCGCTGCGGTCGGATGACTATCACTTCCCCCCAGTCCTCCATGCGCTCCACCAGTTCCAGCTGCTTGTTATACTCTTCAGTTAGATGACTCAGCACCACGCGCAGCCGCGGATATTTGCCATAGATAAACTTGGGAATCTTGAAATCGGGCTCTGAAGAGCGATAGCCACGGTTATGCGTAAGCACGACAACATTGTCGTGATGCCCCGTATCAATGCTTCGCACGATGGGAATGCTATCAACGATACCGCCATCGAGCATCGGGATACCATCGACCTCCGTAATCTGCGCCACGAAAGGCAGCGACGAGCTGGCCTTGACAATCTGCGTCAGGCGATCCATGTCGTGACGCTCGGAAAAGTACATGGCGCGACCCGTTAAGCAGTTGGTCGTCACCACTTCAAAGGTCGCAGGATTCCTTTCATAAGCCGCTGCGTCGAAAGGAATGAACTCCTTCGGGAAACGCTCGTAGAGGATTTTCGGGTCGAAGATGCTACCGTTCTGTATCAGCGAACGCAGCGAGATATAGCCATACTTCTGCAGCATGTCGATATTGGACCAACGGGCACGGCGCGGCTGGCGGCTCATGTACGACAGACCGTTGCAAGCCCCTGCCGAAACAGCCACCACATAGGGGAAATACACCTCGTGTTTCATAAAGGCATCCAGCACGCCGGAAGTGAAGACTCCACGCATGCCGCCCCCCTCGAGAACCAGTCCTGTTTGCTGCGTAATATGCATTTTAATATATTTTAGGTCGCAAAGTTACGTCTTTTTCATAAATAATGTGTACCTTTGCAAGATAAATTGTACAATTAATATCTTATTCTTGATTTATGTTCAATAAAGAAACCTACATACGGCGCCGTGCCGAACTGAAAAAACGAGTTGGCGAAGGGCTCATCGTGCTCTTTGGCAACAACGACGCCCCCTACAACTATCCTGCCAACAGCTATGCGCCCATGCGACAGGATTCCGCCTTTCTGTATTACTTCGGACAACACCGCGACGGACTGGTAGGAATCATCGATATTGACCGCGACGAAGAGTGGCTGCTGGGCGATGACATCGACGTCGATGACATTGTCTGGATGGGCTTCACACCCTCCGTCAGCGAACTGGCAGCAGAAGTGGGCGTCAGCAAGACGGCACCGCTGTCAGCCCTCCGCTCGGTTTGTCACCTGGACGAAAGGAAAGGCGGCAGCATTCACTTCCTGCCCCCCTACCGTCACGACACGAAAATTGCCATCATGGACCTGTTGGGCATTCATCCTTCACAGCAGAAGGACGCCGCCTCGCTGGCACTCATCAAGGCTGTCGTTGCCATGCGTTCCAAGAAAGAGGCACAGGAAATTGAAGCCATCGATAGAGCTTGTAACATAGGATACGAGATGCACTGTCTGGCACAGCGGCTCATCAAGCCCGGACAGACAGAGCGCTACATTGCCGGACAAGTGGATGGCATAGCCCGTTCGCTGGCACAAGGCAACAGCTTTGCCACCATCTTCTCACAACACGGCGAGATCATGCACGGCACGCCCACCGACGCCCAATTGGAAGAGGGACGACTGGTGCTCTGCGATGCCGGTTGTGAGCTGGACGACTACTGCTCAGACCACACCCGGACGATGCCCGTCACGGGAAAGTTCACCCAGAAGCAGCTGGAGATTTACCAGATTGTCGAAGAGTGCCACGACTACGTCCTGCAGGTGGCTAAACCTGGTGTCTGCTATCGCGACGTCCACTTTGCCGTGTGCCGTCTGATGACGGAAAGGCTGAAGGAATTAGGACTGATGAAGGGCGATACCGACGAAGCCGTCAGTCAGGGAGCCCATGCGCTGTTCCTGCCTCACGGACTGGGGCACATGATGGGCATGGACGTTCACGACATGGAGGGCTTAGGACAAGAGCATGTAGGCTTCGACTACAAGACCATGCCACAGCTGGACCAGTTCGGCACCTGCTACCTGCGCATGGGACGCCAATTGGAAGAAGGCTTTGTCGTGACCGACGAGCCAGGCATCTACTTCATCCCTGCCCTCATCGACGACTGGAAAGCCAAAGGCCATTGCCAGGACTTCCTGTGTTTCGACAAGATTGACACTTACCGGGACTTTGGCGGCATACGCATCGAAGACGACCTGCTCATCACCGCCGACGGCTGCCGCTTCATGGGAGACGAGCAGAAGCGCATACCCTATCATCCTGCCGACGTGGAGAAGGCGATGATGTAACATAACACGCATATCAAAACAAAAAACAATAAAGTATTATGAAGAAAATCATGACAATGGCGCTGATGGCTCTGATAGCTCTTGGCGCACAGGCAGAGGAGAAGAAAGACTCTGTCAACAAGAACAAACCCGTGTTTACCACCATCAAGGAGAACCCCATCACCTCCATCAAGGACCAGAACCGCAGCGGCACGTGCTGGGCTTACTCCACCCTGTCGTTCTTCGAGGCTGAAATCATGAAGGCCACGGGCAAGAAGTACGACCTCTGCGAGTCGTTCATTGCCAACAAGACCTACATGGAGCGCGCCATTCAGGTAGTTCGCTACCACGGCGACTGCCAGTTTGCACAGGGCGGTTCTGCCGAAGACGTGCTGGCAACCATGAAGACTTACGGCATCTGCCCCGAGGACGCCATGCCTTTCCCCGGCTCGCTCTATGGTGACTCGCTGAACAACTTCAACGAGTTCTTCTCCGTGCTGGAGCCTTACGTGGAGGCTGTCTCCAAGAGTAATGCCAAGAAAATCAGCAACCAGTGGAAAGTCGGCATGCAGGGTATCCTGGACGCTTATCTTGGAAAATGTCCTGAGGAGTTCACCTACGAAGGAAAGAAATACACCCCGAAGAGCTTCATGCAGAGCCTGGGCATTGACTTGAACGACTACGTCAGCATCACCAGCTACACCCACCACCCCTTCTACACCACCTTTGCCGTGGAGGTACAGGACAACTGGCGATTCCCGCAGTCCTACAACCTGCCGATGGACGAGATGATGCAGGTCATCGACAATGCCATTGAGCAAGGCTATACCATTGCTTGGGGCGGCGACGTCAGCGAGGATGGCTTCACCCGCCAGGGACTGGCTTACGCTATTGACGCCAAGAAGACCACCCAGAGCCTGCAGGGCAGCGACATGGCCAAATGGCTGAAGATGGCTCCCGCCAAGAAGCGCAGCATCATCGACTCGCTGGGTTGCACCGTTCCTGAAATCATTCCTACACAGGAAATGCGTCAGGAGCGCTTCGACAACTGGGAGCTGACCGACGACCACGGCATGCTGATCTTCGGCGTTGCCAAGGACCAGAACGGCAAAGAGTATTACATGGTAAAGAACTCCTGGGGAGAGACCGGCGAATACAAGGGTATCTGGTATATGACCAAGACCTTCATTGCCGCCAACACCATGGATTTCCTCATTAACAAGAATGCCATTCCCAAGAATATCCGTAAAAAACTTGGATTGTAAGCACTCGTAGTTCCACCTCTTTTAATATAAGCATTCATGCAGTTTAAATGGAATTACGAACCACCAACACCAGAGCGACAGCAGGCAGCTAAGGAACTCGCTGAGAAGATTGGGATGAGTCCCGTCATGGCAGAGCTGCTCATTCAGCGCGGTATCAAGACGGAAAGCGCCGCCAAGCGCTTCTTCCGTCCCATGCTGAACGAGCTGATAGACCCGTTCCTGATGAACGACATGGACGTGGCTGTCGATCGCCTGAATGATGCCATGGGGCGCAAAGAGCGCATCATGATCTATGGCGACTATGATGTCGATGGGTGTACGGCTGTGGCACTGGTCTATAAGTTCCTACAGCAGTTCTATTCCAATATTGACTACTATATCCCCCACCGCGAGGAAGAGGGCTATGGCGTCAGCCGTAAAGGAATAGAGTTCGCTGCGGAGACCGGTGTCAAACTGATTATTGTGCTCGACTGCGGCATCAAGGCCATTGACGAAATAGCCTATGCCAAGCAGCTGGGCATTGACTTCATCATCTGCGACCACCATGTTCCAGACGAGGTGATGCCGCCTGCCGTGGCTATCCTCAACCCCAAACGCACGGATTCGACTTATCCCTTCAAGCATCTTTGCGGATGTGGCGTTGGCTTTAAGTTCATGCAGGCCTTTGCCAAGAACAACGGCATACCTTTCTCTCGTCTGATTCCCATACTCGACTTCTGCGCCGTCAGCATCGCTGCCGACCTGGTGCCGGTAGAGGGTGAGAACCGGACGCTGGCCTTCCACGGACTGAAGCAGCTGAACCAAAGTCCCTGCATCGGTCTGAAGGCGATTATCGAGATTTGCGGACTGTCAGGACGAGAACTCACCATGAGCGACATCGTCTTCAAGATTGGTCCTCGCATCAATGCCTCCGGGCGTATGATGAACGGAAGAGAAGCGGTAGAACTGTTGGTGGAGCGCGAGTTTGACAAAGCCCTCACGCTGGCTACCCGCATCAACGAGCTAAACGAGCAGCGCAAGGATGTTGACAAACAAATGACGGAAGAAGCCAACGAGATTGTGGCTCGTCTGGAGAGTCAGCAGCACATGCAGAGCATCGTGCTCTACGACGAAGGATGGAAAAAAGGTGTCGTAGGCATCGTCGCTTCACGCCTGACGGAACTCTACTTCCGCCCCACGGTGGTACTGACCATTATCGACGGCATCGCCTCCGGCTCTGCCCGTTCTGTAGCAGGTTTCGACATCTACGATGCCGTCAAGTCGTGCCGTGACTTGTTGGAAAACTTCGGAGGACATACCTATGCCGTCGGACTGACGCTCCGCCAGGAGAATATTCCGGAATTCCGACGCCGTTTCCAGGCTTACGTCAGCAACCATATCCTGCCCGAACAGACCCAGCAGACGCTGGACATCGACATGGAACTGGACTTCCAGCAAATCAACAAGCGACTGCTCAACGAGTTGAAACGCCTGGCACCTCACGGACCAGGAAACGCCAAGCCCCTCTTCCGCACTCGCAACGTCTTCGACTACGGAACCTCCAAGGTCGTAGGACGTCACCAGGAACATATTAAACTGGAGCTGGTCGATTCGAAATCGGCAGTCGTCATCAACGGTATCGCTTTCGGACAATCGGCAGCTGCGCGATATATCAAGTCCAAGCGCTCGTTCGACATCGTCTATACCATTGAGGAGAATACCTACAAGCGTGGGGAAGTCCAGCTACAGATAGAAGACATTCGTCCTTCTGAAGAGGAAGAACAGGAAGACTAAGACGTGGGTACCTATCAGGAAATACTCAAGAAATACTGGGGTTACGATGACTTCCGCGGTATCCAGCGCGACATCATCGAGTCTATCGGTCTGGGCTGCGACACGCTCGGCCTGATGCCCACAGGCGGTGGAAAAAGCATCACCTTCCAAGTGCCAGCCATGGCCCTGGAAGGTGTTTGCATTGTCATCACCCCCCTGATAGCGCTGATGAAAGACCAGGTTCACCACCTGCGCCAACTGGGCATCCTGGCAGCTGCCATCCATAGCGGCATGGAACGGGAAGCCATTCTCCGCGTCCTCGACAACTGCGTCTTGGGAAACACGAAATTCCTGTACGTCTCACCAGAACGCCTTTCCACCGACATCTTCATCACCAAGCTGCGCCACATGCGCGTTTGCTTCATCACCGTTGACGAAGCGCACTGCATCTCACAATGGGGCTACGACTTCCGACCCAGCTATTTGGAGATAGCTACCATCCGCACTTTACTGCCCAACATCCCCGTATTGGCACTCACGGCAACAGCCACGCCACAGGTCATCGATGACATCTGCGAAAAGCTCTCTCTTCCAACATCCACCACCCAGCACCCAACCTCCTTCCGCGTCTTCCGCATGTCGTTTGAGCGCAAGAACCTGACCTACCTTGTTCGCAACGTAGGCGACAAGGTACACGAGATGGTGCATATCCTCAGTCACACCCAAGGCTCAACCATCGTCTATGTACGCAGCAGGAAACGCTCTAAGGAACTGTCCGAATACCTGAACGAAGCCGGACTTCACGCCACTTTCTATCATGCAGGGATAGAGCAGACGGAAAAAGACCAGCGGCAACGCGACTGGCAACACGACCGCATTCGCATCATGGTAGCTACCAATGCCTTTGGCATGGGCATTGACAAGCCTGACGTGCGGCTGGTCATCCACTACGACTGTCCCGACTCTATCGAAGCCTACTTCCAAGAAGCCGGACGAGCAGGACGCGACGGTCAGCAGGCATACGCCGTCATGCTTTACAACAACAGCGACAATGCCAAACTCGCCAAACGCATCGACGACACCTTCCCACCGCGCGACTATATCCGGCAGGTTTATGAGCATCTGGCTTATTACTACCAAATAGCCACAGGCGACGGATATGGCGTTTGCCGGGAATTCAACATCGACGAGTTCTGCCAACGCTTTCACCACTTCCCTATCAGGGTGAATAGTGCGCTGCAGATTCTGACACGTGCCGGGTATATTGATTATGAAGAATCGCCCGACCAGCAGACCCGCATCCGCTTCCTCTTAGAACGCCACGAGCTATATCGTCTTAACGACAGCACTCCTGACGAGGAGCGCGTCATCATCGCCCTGCTCCGCAACTATGGCGGACTCTTTGCTGATTTCGGATATGTGGATGAAGCCTATATCGCCCAACAGACAGCACTGCAACCCGTTGTACTCCATGAGGTTCTGAAGGCGCTGGCCCACAAGCACATCATAGAATACATTCCCCGGCAGCATGTTCCCACCATCCGCTATATGCAGCGCCGCGAGGACAGCGAGCACATTCAGCTGCTGCCCGCCGTCTATGAACAGCGGCTGCAGCAATACCGGCAACGCATCCATGCCATGCTGGAATACTTGCAATGCCAGGACAAATGCCGCTCACGGCAACTGCTGGCTTACTTCGGAGAGACACATACCAAGGACTGCGGACAATGCGACGTTTGCCGTAACAATACGCCGGATGACAAGGAGCAAGCACGTCAGGCGATTATCAAAATGGTGGAAGACGGGCAGCGCCACCATGTCACAGAGTTACATAAGCTGCCATTCTCAACAGAAACCATCGACTACATGTTGGCTAAGTTGATACAAAATGAAGACCTCCTCCAGGAAGACGGTTATTTGTTTCGACGCTAACACTCGTTTTAACAACGCCGACATTCCTTTTTTACCCAAAAACAGCCTCAACGGCCAAAAAATATTGTTCTCTTTGGGTGATTATTGTTCTTTTTTTCATTTCCCATAAAAATATGCACATTTTTTTTGCGAATGTGCAGAAAATGAATTACCTTTGCACAAAATTTTGAAAATTGTGCAATGAGCAATATACCAAGTTTCAATTCATACATTGAAAAAGCTATCACAGAGAATTGGCTGCTGGATGCTTTAACCGATTATAAAAGCATCACCCTGCAGTATCACGATGTAGCTCGCAAGATAGAGAAGCTGCACATCATGATGGAAGCTGCAGGAATTCAGCCTGGAGACAAGATTGCCGTCTGCGGAAGAAACTCTGCCCACTGGGCTGTTGCTTTTCTGGCAACGCTGACCTATGGTGCGGTCATCGTTCCCATCCTGCACGAATTCAATGGCGAACAGATTCACAATATCGTCAATCATTCCGACTCCAAACTGCTGTTCGTCGGCGACTACGTCGTAAAAAACATACAGCCTGAAGAGATGCCTCATCTGGAGGGTATCTTCAACCTGCCCGACTTTTCGCTGCATACCTCACGCAACGAGCAACTGACCAATGCCCGTGAGCGTCTGAACGAACTGTTTGGCTGTAAGTATCCCAAGTCTTTCCGCAAGGAGGATATCCATTGGCACAAAGACCAGCCCGAAGAGCTCTGCATGATTAACTACACCAGCGGCACGACAGGTTTTTCCAAAGGTGTCATGCTACCCTATCGTTCCCTGTGGGGAAACGTTGATTTCTGTCAAAAAGGATTAGGCATCTACATGCCCAAATACAGCAACACGCTGAGCATCCTGCCTATGGCTCACATGTACGGCATGGCCATTGAGTTCTTGTTTCCCTTCTGTTCCGGCTATCACCTGCATTTCCTGACCCGTCTGCCGTCACCGGCCATCATTGCTGAAGCCTTCAAAGAGGTAAAGCCCGACGTGGTGGTAGCCGTTCCGCTCATCATCGAGAAGATCATCCGAAAGCGAGTATTCCCCAAGATTCAGAACAATGCCATCCGCATGCTGCTGAAGATGCCCGTGGTCTCCAAGAAAGTGAAACAACACATCTGCGAAGAGGTCTATGCAGCCTTTGGCGGACGCGCATACGAAGTGATCGTGGGCGGTGCTCCCCTCAACCAGGAGATAGAGCAGTTCCTGAAGAGCATTGACTTCCCCATCACCGTAGGCTATGGCACGACAGAGTGTGCACCGCTGATATCTTTCAGCGACTATCACCATTTCGTTCCCTCCTCCTGCGGAACAGCGGTAGAGCACATGGAAGTAAAGATTCTTTCTCCCGACCCTGCCAATCAGGAAGGTGAGATTGTGTGTCGTGGCACCAATGTCATGTTGGGATATTACAAAAACGAAAAAGCCACCCAAGAGGCTCTGAATGAAGACGGCTGGTATCATACGGGCGACCTCGGCACGATGTCTGAAGACGGTCACATCTTCATCCGTGGCCGACTGAAGAATATGCTGCTCGGTGCTAACGGACAGAACGTCTATCCTGAAGAGATAGAAGACAAGCTCAACTCCATGGCAATGGTCAGCGAGAGCCTTGTTGTCCAGCGCGGCAACCACTTGGTAGCACTGGTCTATCCAGACTTAGAAGAAGTCCATGACATGCAACTGACGAAAGAAGACCTGGTGAATCTCATGGAGCAAAACCGTCAGGAGCTGAACGGACAATTGCCTGTATATAGCAAGCTACAGGCTATAGAGATACAGGAGGAAGAATTCCAAAAGACTCCCAAACGAAGTATTAAACGTTATTTATATAAATAAGTATTATGGAAAACGTACCCAGTTTTAACCAACTGATTCAGAAGAGCATCATCGACAACTGGGACCTTGATGCGCTGACAGACTATAAAGGTGCCACCCTGCAATACCATGACGTGGCGCGAAAGATAGAGAAGCTGCACATTCTATTCGAGAACAGCGGAGTCACCAAAGGCGACAAGATAGCACTCTGCGGACGCAACTCCAGCCAATGGGCAGTGGCATTCCTGGCCACGCTGACCTATGGTGCCGTGGCGGTACCCATCCTCCATGAATTCTTGGCTGAGCAGATACATAACATCGTCAATCATTCCGATGCCAAGCTGCTCTTCGTCGGTGACCACGTAGCCACCGAGATTGACCCCACCAAGATGCCACACCTGGAAGGCATCATCAACAATCCCGACTATTCGCTGCTGCTCTCCCGCACCGACAAGCTGACTTATGCCCGCGAGCACCTCAACGAGCTGTACGGCAAGAAATTCCCCAAATATTTCCGCAAGGAGCACGTCAACTACTATACAGAGGCCAACGGTGAAGAGCTGGCAATGATCAACTACACCTCCGGCACCACCGGTTTCTCCAAGGGTGTCATGATACCCTACCGTGCCCTCTGGTCCAACTACGACTTTGCCGAGCACGTACTGGGCAAGACCATCAACCGTGGCGACCGCATCATCTCCATTCTCCCCATGGCTCACATGTACGGCATGGCTTTCGAATTCGTCTTCGAGTTCCTTCATGGCTGCCACGTCTATTACCTCAACCGCATTCCCTCACCGGCCATTATTGCACAGGCTTTTTCCGACATCAAACCCAAAATCATCATTGCCGTGCCTCTGGTCATCGAGAAGATTATCCGCAAGAAGGTGTTCCCGAAGATACAGAACAACCGCATGCGCCTGTTGCTTTCCATGCCCGTCATTTCGAAGAAGGTCAAGGAACGTATCTGCCAGGAGGTTGTCAACGCCTTTGGCGGAGAGCTCTACGAGGTCATCATCGGCGGTGCCGCCTTCAACCAGGAGGTAGAGTCTTTCCTGAAGAAAATCGAGTTCCCCTATACCGTAGGCTATGGAGCCACGGAGTGCGCTCCTATTATCTGCTATGAGGACTGGCACACCTTTGTCCAGGCATCTTGCGGCAAGGCAGCCTACCACATGGACGTGAAGATCAACTCTTCAGACCCTGCCCATGTCCCTGGCGAGATTTTCGCAAAAGGTCTGAACACCATGCTTGGCTACTATAAGAACGACGAGGCTACCGCTGAGACGCTGGACAAGGATGGCTGGTACCATACCGGCGACCTGGGAACGATGGACTACGAAGGCAACGTCTTCATCAACGGCCGTTCCAAGAACATGCTCTTAGGACCCAGCGGTCAGAACATCTATCCCGAGGAGATTGAAGACAAGCTCAACTCGATGACAATGGTCGTGGAGAGCGTCGTCGTACAACGCGACAACAAGCTCGTCGGACTGGTCTATCCCGACTATGACGAAGCCCGCAACATGAACTTCAACGATGAGGACATTGCCGGTATCATGGAACAGAACCGCATTCAGCTGAATGAACTGTTGCCCGCCTACGAGAAGATTACCGAGATAGAGATTCGCACCGAAGAGTTCGAGAAGACTCCCAAGCGAAGTATCAAGCGGTACCTTTACAAATAATTACACCCTATCATCATAAAAAACGGACAGACTATTTGGTCAGTCCGTTTTTTCTTTGTACTTTTGTCGCGTCAACGGAGGAAAGCCCCACTTGTCAAGGGGTACCGTAGGCAAGATAAATTGCATAGAAATATGAAAGTACTGAAGTTTGGCGGAACGTCCGTAGGTTCCGTAAAGAGCATTTTAAGCTTGAAGAAAATTGTGGAGACAGAGGCTCGGACGCAACCTGTCATCGTAGTAGTCAGTGCCCTTGGCGGCATTACGGACAAGTTGATAGCCACCTCACAGATGGCGCTCAAAGGTGACAAACGTTATCGCGAGGAATTCGACGCCATTGTGGAACGCCACCACCAGATGATAGACACTATCATCACCGACCCCACCAAGAGAGAAAACTTGTTTCAGCGTGTAGATTCACTCTTCGAACAACTAAAGAGTATCTATTTCGGCGTTTACTTGATTCACGACCTGTCACGCAAGACACAGGATGCCATCGTGTCGTATGGTGAGCGACTGAGTTCGAATATCGTGGCGGCCCTCATCAAGAACGGCGTACGCATGAACAGCCGCGACTTCATCCGCACAGAGCGCAAGAACGGCCGGCATGTGCTGGATGCCGACTTGACCACCCGCATGGTCAAGGAGGCCTTCACCCCCGTCTGCTGCGGTGCTGCAGCATCCAACCGTACCGTTGCCGTCGTGCCAGGCTTTATCAGCCGCGACCGTGACTCGGGCGAAACGACCAATCTGGGACGCGGCGGCAGCGACTATACCGCTGCCATCATTGCAGCAGCCTTAGACGCTGAGGTGTTGGAGATATGGACCGACGTTGACGGTTTCATGACCGCCGACCCACGCGTCATCAAGACTGCCTACACCATCAACGAGCTCTCCTATGTCGAAGCCATGGAGCTCTGCAACTTCGGTGCGAAGGTCATCTATCCCCCGACTATTTACCCCGTCTGCATCAAGAATATTCCCATCAAGGTGAAGAATACCTTCAATCCTGAACATCCGGGAACACTCATCAAGGATCATATCGAGAACGACCGCAAGCCTATCAAGGGTATATCGTCCATCAAGGGCACCACGCTCATCACAGTGACAGGTCTTTCCATGGTGGGTGTCATCGGTGTTAACCGCCGTATCTTCACCACGCTTGCCAACAAGGGCATCTCGGTATTCATGGTGTCGCAGGCATCCTCCGAGAACTCCACCTCCATTGGCGTGCGCGACGAAGATGCCGATGCCGCCGTGGAAGTGCTGAACGAAGAATTCAAGAAAGAGATAGAGACGGGTGCTATGTTCCCCATGCATGCAGAAAGCGGCTTGGCAACCATCGCCATCGTCGGCGAGAACATGAAGCATACGCCAGGCATTGCCGGAAAACTGTTCGGAACATTAGGACGTTCCGGTATCAGCGTCATTGCCTGTGCCCAGGGCGCCTCGGAGACCAACATTTCTTTTGTCGTCGAGGGACGATTCCTGCGCAAGTCGCTGAACGTGCTCCACGACTCCTTCTTCCTGTCAGAATACAAGGTGCTCAACCTCTTCATCTGCGGTACTGGAACGGTAGGCGGCATGCTGATAGAGCAAATCCATAAGCAGTACGACGAACTGATGCAGCGCAAGGGACTGAAGCTGAATGTGGTGGGTATCGCCACTTCGAAGAAGTATATCCTTGACCGTGACGGCATCGACCTTTCCACTTATAAAGAGCAGTTGGCTGACGCCCCCAATCCTACGGAAAGTCTGGCCAATGCCATCATCCAGATGAACATCTTCAACTCAGTGTTCGTCGATTGTACCGCCAGCAAGGAGATTGCCTCCCTGTATCAATCTTTCCTGGAACATAACATCAGCATCGTTGCTGCCAACAAGATTGCAGCGTCCAGCGACTATGCCAACTACATCCAGTTGAAGCAGACTGCCCGCGACCGCGGCGTCTGGTTCCGCTATGAAACAAATGTTGGAGCCGGACTTCCTATCATTGGAACTATCAATGACTTACGAAACTCCGGCGACAAGATTCTAAAGATAGAAGCCGTACTCTCAGGTACCCTCAACTTCATCTTCAACGAGATAGCTGCCGACGTGCCTTTCTCGGAAACGGTGCGCCGTGCCAAGGAACAAGGCTACTCGGAACCCGACCCACGTATCGATCTCAGTGGAACGGACGTGATTCGCAAACTGGTCATCCTGACCCGCGAAGCTGGTTATGAAGTGGAACAGCAGGATGTCGAGAAGCATCTCTTCGTGCCCAACGAGTTCTTCAATGGCTCTGTCGATGAGTTTTGGCAGAAGCTGCCCACACTCGACGCCGACTTCGAGCAGCGCCGTCAGAAGCTGGAAGCCGAGGGCAAGCGGTGGCGCTTTGTCGCTACGATGGAGAACGGCAGTACCAACGTGGCGCTGAAAGAGGTCGATCCTAACCATCCGTTCTATCGTTTGGAGGGTTCCAACAACATCGTCCTGCTCACCACCGAGCGCTATAAGGAATATCCCATGCAAATTCAGGGTTATGGTGCCGGTGCCGGCGTTACGGCAGCAGGCGTCTTCGCCAACATCATGAGCATTGCAAACATTTAAGCAGCGACGGTTATGAAGCACATCATTATCTTAGGCGACGGCATGGCAGACCATCACGTAGCCTCATTAGGAGACAAGACACTGTTGCAGTACGCAAAGCCTGCCTATATGAACCGATTGGCCCGTGAGGGGCGCTGTGGACGTCTCGTCACCGTTCCCGAAGGCTTTCCTCCCGGTTCCGAAGTGGCGAATACTGCCATTTTGGGTTACGACCTCAACAAGGTCTATGAAGGCCGCGGACCGCTGGAAGCTGCGAGCATAGGCTACGACATGGCAGACGACGATTTTGCCATTCGCTGCAACATCATCACGCTGGAAGACGGGAAAATCATCACGCATAACGGAGGAAACCTCGAAACTGAAGATGCCCGCCAGCTCATTGACTATCTCAACGAGCACCTTGCTAAACCCGTCAATGAGCGAGAAGGTTGCGAGCGTGTGAAGTTTGTCTGTGGCATACAATACCGCCATTTACTCGTCATCAAGGGTGGCAACAAGCACATTGTCTGCAATCCGCCTCATGACCATCCCAACGAACCGTGGCGCCCCCTGCTGGTAGCACCCGAGGCGGTCAGCGATACTGCGGTCAGCGGTTCTGCCAACACCGATACTGCGGTCAGCGGTTCTCCCGCTGACACTACCGTTCGCCTTTCCCCCGAAGCAACCGCAGCCCTGCTCAACGAGCTCATTCTCCGTTCCCAGGAGCTGCTCGTCAAACACCCATACAACGTGGCGAAAGCCCAGAAAGGCGAGCGCCAGGCTAACAGCATCTGGCCATGGAGCGGCGGCTATCGTCCTGAGATGCAAACCCTGATGGCTCAGTACCCTCAGATTAAGAGCGGTGCCGTCATCTCCGCCGTTGACCTCATACAAGGCATCGGCCGCTATGCCGGTTTGCGTATCATCAAAGTTCCTGGAGCTACCGGTCTTGCCAACACCAACTACGAGGGCAAGGCACAGGCAGCCATCGAGGCGTTGAAGACCGACGACTTCGTCTTCGTACATGTCGAGGCTACTGACGAGGCTGGTCACGACGGTGACATCGACCTGAAGCTGCGTGCTATCGACTACTTGGACAAGCGTCTTATCAAGCCCATCCTTGAGGCTATAGAGGAAATGAAGGAAGACGTCTGCATCGCTATCCTGCCCGACCACCCCACGCCTGTCGAGCTACGCATTCATGTCAATGAGCCCGTGCCGTTCATCATCTGGCATCGCGGCATTGAACCTGACAGCGTGCAGCACTACGACGAAGAGTCGTGCGTCATGGGCGCCTACGGCCTACTCCGCCTGAACGAGTTCATGCAGGCCTTCATGAATGAGTAGTTACTCAACGACACCGATGATTTCCTGAATGCTTTGGCAACCGTGGCTGTCGAGCCAGCGGTTGATGCCGTCGCGCACTTTCAGCGTGATGGCAGGGTCGAGGAAGTTGGCAGTGCCTATCTCAATGGCGGTAGCGCCTGCCATGAAGAATTCGATGGCATCCTCGGCAGTCATGATACCTCCCAAGCCAACAACGGGAATGTTGACTGCCTTTGCCACTTGCCACACCATACGCACAGCAACGGGTTTGACACAGGGACCGGAAAGACCGCCCGTTCCGATGCTGAGGCGTGAACGGCGACGTTCTATGTCGATACTCATGCCCATCAGCGTATTGATGAGCGACACGGAGTCAGCACCCTGAGCCTCACAACTTCTTGCAATGTCGGCAATGTTGGTCACGTTGGGCGAGAGTTTGACGATGAGTGTCTTATGGTAACGCTGGCGGACGGCACGCACCACACTCTCAGCTCCCTGGCAGGTCACGCCAAAAGCCATACCACCATCTCGAACGTTGGGACACGAGATGTTAAGTTCGATGGCGGGGATATGCTCCAACGCATCAATACAGGCAGCGCACTCAGCATAGTCTTCTGGCGACGAACCACTAACGTTTACAATAACATTTGTCTTTAAATCATTGATTTGCGGATAGATATGTTCACAGAAGTAATCAACACCTTTATTCTGCAAACCCACACAATTAAGCATACCGCCGGTGGTTTCTGCCATGCGTGGATAGTCGTTTCCCTCGCGAGGATGGAGGGTGGTTCCCTTGACGATGATGCCCCCGATTTCGTTGAGGGGGACGAAGTCTTGGAACTCCAGTCCATAGCCAAAAGTTCCCGATGCCGTCATCACAGGATTCTTCAGAGCCAGTGCTCCGATATTTACATTTAGCTTTGCCATAGTAGTCGTTTGATGTTAAACACTGGACCTTCCTTGCAGACGCAGAGGTTGCCTTCCTTCGTCTTTTCCACGCAGCACAGACAGGCTCCTAAGCCACACGCCATCAGATTTTCCAGCGATGCCTCGCACTCGATGTCTTGCTCTGTAGCATAGCGGGCTACCGCCTTCATCATAGGCGTGGGACCGCAGGTATAGATATAGTCGAAACGCTCCTCACGAAGGATGCTGTGATTGGTGACGAAACCCTTTTCACCCAGCGAACCGTCTTCCGTAGTCACGAAGACACGTCCCCACTGCTTGAACAAGTCTATCTCCAGCACGTCTTTGGCGCTGCGTCCTCCCAAGAGGAAGGTCGGTTTCTTGCCTGCATTCTTGAGTGCTGCACCTAAGTAAAGAAGCGGTGCCACACCTACTCCACCACCCACCAGCAGCGGCGCGTTCTGTGATGCCTGCAAAGAGAACCCGTTGCCCAAGGGCAGCACACAGTTCACGACATCACCTTTCTTCAGACTTCCGAGCCATCGCGTGCCTTCGCCAATCATGGCCACCATCAGCCATAGCTCGTTACGTTCACAATCCACAAAGTTGATGGAGATAGGACGTCGCAAGAATACCGTTGGAGTCTGGTCGATGCGCACCTCGACGAATTGTCCGGGTAGCATGGCGGGTAGTGTCTCCTGCTGTGTCAGGCGCAATAGTGCATGCCGTTCGCTCAGGTGTTCTACACCACAAACCGTTAAGTCAAGAATCTGTTTCATAATCGCGTGCAAAGGTAATAAATTTGTAGAAGTTAAAGAAGTTAAAGAAGTTAAAGAAGTTAAAGAAGTTAAAGAAGTTAAAGAAGTTAAAGAAGTTAAAGAAGTTAGAGAAGTTAGAGAAGTTAGAGAAGTTAAAGGGAAGTATTATTCGCAATGCTTTTTGCCACGACAAACGCTGTAGTCCATGCCGCCTGGAAGTTAAAGCCTCCGGTGACACCATCAATATCGAGCACTTCTCCGGCAAAGAAAAGATGAGGGACATGGCGACTCTCCAGCGTGTTGGGATTGACAGCCTTCAGCGAAATGCCGCCACAAGTGACAAATTCGTCTTTGAATGGGGCACGACCAGCTATCTGGTAAGTATCGTTGGTCAGCACGTTAACCAGGCGGTTGACGTCTTTCTTGTTCAGTTCCGTCCAGCGAATCTGCGCCCGACTCCCTATCGACTTGTCGAGCAGGAATGCCCACAGGCGCTGTTGAAGTCCAAAAGGGCAGTAGGTATGCAGTTGTTTCTGGGGTTGGCGGGCTGCCTGCTGGTTGAGCACATCGGAAACGTGCTCCGCAGTAGTGCCGGCACCCAGCCAGTTAACGCGCAGTGCCGCCTGATAACCAGCATCAGCCAGATGGCGTGCGGCATAGCTCGACAATCGCAAAATGGCGGGTCCGCTCAGTCCCCAATGCGTGATGAGCAGCGGCCCCTCGGCCCGTAGCTTTGTGCCTGTCAGCAGCACCTCAGCCTCTGTCACGAGACCCATCAGTGCCGTCAGAGCGGCATCGTGAATGCTGAAGGTAAACAACGACGGAACGGGAGCTTCTATCTCGTGCCCCAGTGCAGCAAGCCATTGCAGCCCTTCACCCTTCGGACTGCCACCGGTAGTGACGCAGACATAGTCGAAGTCCTGGAGCTGCTCTAAAGAGGAAATCTTCTCATGCGTCTTAATCGTAATATGGTAGCGGCGTGCCAGCGCCAGGAAACAGTCGATGACGGCATGCGAATCCTGTGCTTCTGGGAACACGCACTCGTCGTCCTGCGTCACCAAAGGTACTCCGTGCTGCTCGAACCAGCGGTAGGCATCCTCGTTGCTGAACACGTTGAACAACCGCTTCATCAGCCGGTGTCCTCGTGGATAGACCTGCGAGAAGTCGGTCACCAAGCGAAAGGAGTTGGTGCAGTTGCAACGTCCTCCCCCACTCACCTCGACCTTCGTCAGCACGCGCTGGCTGCGCTCGAAGATCGTTACCTGCATCTCGGGCATCATCTCCTTCAGGTTGACGGCGAGAAAAAAGCCTGCGGCACCGCCGCCTATTACTGCTGTCTTCATGCTCAAAAAGTGCTTTATCGCCACAAAGGTACACATTTTCTGTCAGCTAATGGCACAAATGTGGAAATAAATTCGTACCTTTGCGCCCAAATAACAAACACGCTACGCTCATGCTTCAAATCCGCTGTAAGAACAACAACATGACGAAGAGTTTCCCCGAGGGGACTTCTCTGCTCGATGTCTATCAGGAGTTTGCCAATGACATCCATCTCCCTTATCCCGTAGTCTCTGCCAAAGTAAACAACGCCTCTCAGGGTCTGAAGTTCCGACTGTACCAGAACCGTGACGTAGAGTTTATGGATGCCCGTGGAGGAAGTGGCCACCGTGTCTATGTCCGCTCTTTGTGCTTCGTGATGTACAAGGCGACGCAAGACACGTTCCCTGGCTCCAAGCTCTTCATTGAGCACACCATTTCACGCGGCTACTACTGTAACTTCAAGAAGAAAGGCGGAGAGCCGTTGGCAGACGGCGACGTAGAGCGCATCAGCCAGCGCATGCAGGAAATCGTCAGTCTGGACATGCCGTTCCGCCGCAACGAGGCCACCACCGAGGAAGCAATACGTGTCTTTTCCGAGCGTGGCTTTACGGACAAGGTGAAACTGCTGGAGACCTGCGGACAGATATACACCGACTACTATACGCTGGGCGATACTGCCGACTACTATTACGGTCCGCTGGTGCCGTCGGCCGGCTATCTGAAGGTGTGGGCCTTAGAGCCTTATCACGACGGTATGCTGCTGCGTGTGCCCGACTGGAACAATCCGAATATCCTGGCAGAGAAAGTCGATATGCCGAAGACTTACGAGATGTTTGCCGAGAAGACCCGCTGGGATATCATCATGCGACTGTCGAATGCCGGTGACGTGAACAGAGCGGTGCTGAAAGGTCACGGCTCGGAACTGATACAGGTCAGCGAGGCGCTGCAGGAAAAGAAGATTGTGCAGATAGCCGAAGAGATAGACTGCCGCTTCCACCAGGAGGAGAACCCTATCCGTTTGGTGCTGATAACGGGTCCCAGCAGTTCGGGAAAGACCACGTTCTGCAAGCGTCTGAGCATCCAGCTGCTCGCCTGCGGACTGCGTCCCCTCTCCTTCTCTACCGACGACTACTTCGTCAACCGTGTCGATACACCGAAGCTGCCTACTGGCGACTACGACTTCGACAACATCGAGGCTGTTGACTACCACCTGATGGAAGAGCACCTGACACGCCTGATGAAAGGCGAGCGTGTGGAGGTTCCGGAATATAACTTCGTGACGGGCAAACGCGAGTGGAACGGCAAAAAGCTGAAGATGACCAACGACAGCGTGCTCATCATCGAAGGTATTCATGCCCTCAACCCCTTGCTGACACAACAGATTGACAACGCGCTGAAGTTCCGCATCTATATCTCGGCGCTGACCAGCATCTCGCTGGACGACCACAACTGGATTCCCGTTCGCGACAACCGCCTGCTGCGCCGCATCATCCGCGACTACAACAAGGGAGCGTTTACCGCCCAGCAGACCATCGCCCATTGGCCGAACGTCTGCGATGCCGAGGACAAATGGATCTTCCCCTATCAGGAGACTGCCGACGCCATGTTCAACTCAGCCCTGAACATCGAGTTCGCCGTGCTGCGCACGCATGCCGAGCTGATTCTGGCTACCGTTCCGAAGAACTGTCCGGAATATGCCGAGGCCCACCGACTGCTGAAGTTCATCCGCTACTTCATTCCCGTCAGCGACAAAGAAATACCGCCAACGAGCATCATGCGTGAGTTCGTCGGCGGCAGCAGCTTCAAGTATTGAGCAGCGAGCAAAAAAAACAGGGAGGGTGAACCTCCCTGCACAGTGCGGGGAGGACAAGCCTCCCCGCCTTTTCTTTGCGGTTTATTTTGCGTAGGCTACGCTGCGCGTCTCGCGGATGACCGTGATCTTCACCTGTCCGGGATAGGTCATCTCGTTCTGAATCTTCGATGCAATCTGACCGCTGAGCGCCTCTGTCTCGGCATCGTCCATCTTGTCGGCACCAACGATGACGCGCAACTCACGACCGGCCTGAATGGCATAGGTCTTCGTAACGCCGGGGTAAGACATGGCGATGGCCTCCAGATCGTTCAGACGCTTGATGTAAGCCTCGACGATTTCGCGACGGGCACCAGGACGGGCACCGCTGATAGCATCGCACACCTGCACGATGGGAGCCAGCAGCGTCTGCATCTCCATTTCGTCGTGGTGGGCACCGATGGCATTGCAGATATCGGGTTTCTCCTTATACATCTCGGCAATCTTAGCGCCATAGAGTGCGTGAGGCATCTCGCTCTCCTCGTCGGGCACTTTACCGATATCGTGCAACAGTCCGGCACGCTTGGCCTTCTTGGGGTTCAGTCCTAACTCTGAGGCCATGACCGCACAGAGGTTTGCCGTCTCACGAGCGTGCTGCAACAGGTTCTGACCGTAAGAAGAGCGATATTTCATCTTACCGATGATGCGTATCAACTCCGGATGCAAGCCGTGGATACCGAGGTCGATGGCTGTACGCTTACCGGTCTCGATGATTTCGTTCTCCAGCTGCTTCTTCACCTTGGCAACGACCTCCTCAATACGTGCAGGATGAATACGACCGTCGCTCACCAACTGGTGCAGAGCCAGACGGCAGGTTTCGCGGCGTATGGGGTCGAAGGCTGATATGACGATGGCTTCGGGGGTGTCGTCAACGACGATTTCCACGCCGCAGGCAGCTTCCAGGGCTCGGATGTTACGACCCTCACGACCGATGACGCGTCCCTTGACGTCGTCGTTGTCGATATGGAATACTGATACGGAGTTCTCGACGGCAGTTTCCGTAGCTACACGCTGGATGGTCTGGATGACTATCTTCTTGGCCTGGGCATTGGCGTTGAGCTTGGCCTCGTCCATGATTTCGTTGATGTAGGCCTGTGCGTCGGTCTTAGCCTCGTCTTTCAGCGACTCTACCAGACGGGTTTTTGCCTCGTCGGCGCTCAGTCCTGAGAGTTCCTCCAGCTTGGCGCGCTCCTGCATCTGCATCTTCTCCAGCTCTTCCTGCTTCAGCGACAACAGTTTCTTCTCGTTGTCGATGCGGTTCTGCTGGTTGTCCAGCTCGTTCTTGCGGCGTCCCTGTTCTTCCTTCTGCTGGTTGAGGGTCAACTCGCGCTGCTTCAGTCGGTTTTCGTTCTGCTGCAGCTCCTGGTTGCGCTTCTGCGCCTCTTTCTCCAGTTCGCTTTTCTTGTTCAGGAATTTCTCCTTCACCTCCAGCAGCTTCTTCTCTTTGATAACCTCTGCCTCCTTGTTGGCGGCACCTACTATCTCATTATATTTTCCCTTGATGACAAAGCGGAAAATCAAAAAGCCACAAACGCCACCTAATACGAGGGCGGCGACGATGGCAATAATAGCAACAATGATGTTCATAAATGATTTATATATTGAGTTAATGTTCTTGCATCACTTGCTCTCTTTCAGTGCATCTTCAATTTCCTTTGTGAGCTGTGCAAGAACATTATCATAGGGCAAGGTATCGTTGTTTTTCAGTTCCTTTTCGTACATCACGGAGATGTCGAGCAGTACGCGCAACGCTATGGAGTGGTCGTTCATGCGACCTTTCAGCGCCTGAGCATAGGCGTTATAGCGTTCCGTTATCAGTTTAGCTGCCAACCGGAAGTACTCTTCGTCTTCCCGGTCTATCTTCACACCGACCTCTTCGTCGTAGATGTGCAGTCTGATATTGAGTTTGTCCTTTTTCTGTTCTGGCATGGCTTTGTTTCCTTATTGGTTTTCGTCACTTAGGATAGCAATGCACTTGTTCACGTCACGAATCAACTTTGCCAAGCGGTCTTTAGCACCTTGCAGGTTTCCGTCGGTCACTTCCAACATCTTGGCCATCTTCAGCGTGTCGTAGTCATTCTGCTGCTGTTCCAGCTTCAGCTTCATTTCCTTCACGGTCTTCTGTTCGTTCTGAACGGTAGCCGCAAGCCCCTCGTTCTCCTTCTCCAACTCTTGAAAACGGAGAAGGAGCTGACGCAGTCGTGTCTGGAATGTTGCTAAAGTTTTCTCGTTAGCGGTCATAACTTCTTCACTTTGACGTACAAAGGTAGCATAATCAAATGAAAGATTGAAGACTAGAGATTAAATATTAAGATTTTTTAATCCTTGTATCTTTACTTGACCTTTCTTTTGCTCGTTATTCCTTGGGTCTGGGTTCTTTTTTGGCGAGCATGACTACCTTGAATACGAAGTCGGTAATCCACTGCTGTGAGAAGCCTAACTTCTGGGCGTACTGGCGAATGGCAACCACGGTCTTCATCACGCCGGCATCGGAGAAGTCGTTCTTCGTGAAAATGTCGTTCACCGTCTTCTCGGTCATCGTGCGGATAGCGCTCTTGAAGAAGCTGGGCAGGCGCAGCTTGAACTTCATCAGATTGCCCGTCAGCATCATCAGATCCTGTGTGAAACCTGAGAACTGGTACATGTATGTCTGCACGTCCTGCACCTTCTTGCAACGCTTGCGGATGCTGGCGTCAATCTCCTTGGTGAAGTTGTCGTCCATTCCGTAAAGTTCTTTGAGCATCTTCCTGCAGCGCGACTTCTCCGCCAGTCCTAACTTATTGTTCTGGGTGGGCACCTTCAGCGTAGCCTTAAAGGTACGCAGGTCGGGCAGCGCCGCCAGGTTGGTAATGCCCAGATCGGCAGCCATAACGGCCTGAAAATATACACGAATCAAGGTCATGAAGTCTTCCATGCCTCCTACTTTCGTTTGTCCTTCCTCCTTTTTTCCGAATAATTTGCTGATAAAACTCATAATGATATTATTTTTGGTGTGCAAAGGTAATAAAAAGCGGTCGATTAACCAAATATATCGCGATTTATGTTGCAAAGTTTCGAATTTTTTTGTATCTTTGCACCTACAAAGAACAGAAAGTATTATGCCACGTAAAACGAACGGAATACCCTTTAAACTACATCCGGGTCCCAAGAAGGGTGAGGATGGGAAACCATTGCTGTATGCACAAATTGTGACAAGACAGAAAGTCAACGTCAACGACATTGACGAGTTTTGTACCAACTACCGCCACACCAGCAGTGGCGAGATCAAGCTCATGTTCAGCCTGCTCAGAGACGTAACCTCTATGTGGCTGAGTAGAGGCTACCGTGTGGAGACTCCCTTCGGCACCATCGTTCCCAAGCTGAAGCTGCCCGGCGAATATACCGAACCGGACCAAGTGAGAGGTCGCGCTGTACTGTATGACGGTGTTGAGTTTACTCCCTCCAAGCAGTTTATTGCCGATTCCGACTGCTCGAGGGAAGGTTTCCGCCTGATACGAGACTCTGTAGGCAACAGTCAGAAGGACGACCCCAAGGCTATGGAGGCGGCCCTGAAGCAGAGCGCGCGCAACGGATATGTCACCATTAAGAAATTCATGATTTTTAGTGGTCTTAAATACAACTCTGCCAAAGCCTACCTCGACAGTCTTTGCGAAGGTGACAACCCGCGCCTTGAGCGTTACCGCGAGGGGCGTACCTTGCACTATGCTATTCTCTCAGACAAGCCGATAGGACAAAAATAGGTTTTTAGCGGGCGCTAAAAACATTTTTGGCGGGCGCCGTGAATATTTTTGGCTCCCGCCAAAAATAAACGTAGCGGGCGCTAAAAATAAATGAGAACCGTTCTTCCACCCGACGAAATACGTCCTCCCACCCGACGAAATACGTCCTCTCCCCCGTCGAAAGCCGCTTTCGCACCCTTCAACAGCCATACTCCTTCAAAGCGAATGCCGTATTCCTTCAAAGCGAATGCCGTATATGAAAAAAAACAAGGATAAGTTTTGGTTTTTTGCTCGGTTTGCACTACCTTTGCAAGCAGAATTTATGCGAAAAAGACAAACACTATGAAAGGTATCGTATTAGCCGGAGGCAGCGGAACGCGCCTCTACCCCATTACAAAAGGAGTGTCGAAGCAGCTTATCCCCATCTTCGACAAACCCATGATCTACTACCCCATCTCGACGCTGATGCTCGCCGGCATCCGCGAGATACTGATTATCTCGACACCCTACGACCTGCCTGCCTTCAAGCGTCTGCTGGGCGACGGCAGCGACCTGGGCGTGCGCTTCGAATATGCCGAGCAGCCTTCTCCCGACGGACTGGCACAGGCTTTCATCATTGGCGAGGAGTTCATCGGCGACGACTGCGCCTGTCTGGTGCTGGGCGACAACATCTTCTACGGCAGTGGTTTTACGGGCATGCTGAAGCAGGCGGTAGCCAATGCCGAGCAGCACAATCAGGCAACGGTCTTCGGCTACTACGTCAACGACCCCGAGCGCTACGGCGTCGCTGAGTTCGACGAGAACGGCAACTGCCTCTCCATCGAGGAGAAACCGCAGAAGCCCAAGTCGAACTATGCCGTGGTGGGCTTGTATTTCTATCCTAACAGCGTGGTGGAGATAGCCAAGAACATCAAGCCTTCGGCTCGTGGAGAACTGGAAATCACGACCGTCAACCAGGAATACCTGAGCCGAAAGAACCTTCTGGTGCAGACGCTGCAGCGTGGTTTTGCCTGGCTGGACACGGGTACACACGACTCGCTCTCCGAGGCCTCGACATTCATTGAGGTCATCGAGAAACGCCAAGGTCTGAAGGTGGCCTGCCTGGAGGAGATTGCCTACAAGCGTGGCTGGATAGACAGGGAGCAGCTCATCCGCATTGCCCAGCCGATGGCGAAGAACGATTACGGCAAGTACCTGCTGCGCTGCGCCGAAGAAGCGTACAAGAAGAAATAGAAATTAAAACACAGAGACACAGAGACACAGAGATTTATTTATATATTATTCGTTCATAAATCTTAGGGGTTCATCTTTACCTAAAGAAAAGAACTCTGTATCTCTGTATCTCTGTGTTCAAAATAAAATTTATTTTGAAAAGGTCTCTAAGCAGCGCCGGAGGGCGGTGGGATTTCCCATGTCGAACGACTTGCCGTTCAGCCGCACACCAATCATGCCGCTGCGCTGTCGTACGGCATTCAATGCCGATGTGAGCTCTATCTCACGGGAGCCTCCCTCCAAGTCCGACTGTTGGATGTCTGCCGCCAGCTGTTCGAAGACTTCCGGCGTAAGGATGTACTGTCCGAAGACGTTATAATACTCTCGTTTTCCTTCCTCGTTGCGTACCGCCAGGAACTCCTCGGCATACGACGCCTTGGGTTTCTCCTGCATCACGGAAACGTTCAGCACCGTGCGCTCCTTGTTTTCCCAGACACCTGCCAGAATGCCGTAATGGCTGACTTCTGCCAACGGAACGGTGCCGATGCTGACCATCAGCTGGTTATATTGTTCATACTTTTCAATCAGCTGCAACGCACACGGCTTGTTGGTCGTCGAGCGATAGAGCGTATCGCCCAATAGCAGCAGAACGGGTTCGTTGGCTGCAAACTGCGCTGCCTGATAGACCGCATGTCCAAAGCCTCGCTTCTCGCGTTGATAGACATAGCGAAGCCGTTTGCCGAAGCTGAGTATCTTCTTTTCATATTCCTGCGCCTCGGCGGACAACTTACTCAGATGCTCCTCCGACAGCGGACGCTCGAAGAATTCGGTATAGGCAATGCGCTCTTTCTCCGAACCTAACACGAGACAGATTTCCTCAATACCGCTTTTCACCAGCTCTTCCAGCAGGATGAGGATGACCGGGCGCACAATGCCATCGGCACAGGGTATCGGGAAGAAGTCCTTCTTCAGCACACGCGTGGCGGGATAGAGTCGCGTACCATAGCCTGCCACAGGAATGACAGCCTTGCGAACGGTATGCACGGGCTGGATGGTTAGTGCATAAGCCTTCATGCCCTGAGCATTCAGATAGTCGATGAGTTGCTGCTGGCTGGCGGCATCCTTGGCCAGGAACTGCACGGAACCGTCGCCATGCGAGCCGACGCCCTTTCCACCAAAGACCAGCGGCTGTATCCTCGGATCGTTCAACACCTGATGCAGTTTGGGAGCATGGAGCGCTTCCGACATGGGCGAAACATAGCGTTCGAACATCTCCTCCGTCTCGTTCATCAGCCGTCCCAGAGCCTCACGGTCGCCGGTAGCCATGTAGTTGATGGCTTTCTTGATGGTTTCCTGGTTCCAGTCGCCCAGCGTGTGGTGCAGGTTCCTCTCAGCCTCGTTAGAGGCAAAGGGGTACGACTTGTTCAGGTCGGCAAGGATGCGGATGGTATCCTTCTCCGAGCAGAGGTCGGCAAACACCCAATACAAGTGCTTCTTGACGTTCAGCGCCTTCACCTCTATCTCGTCGCCGTCGAACGTCATCAAGTTTGGTTTCACACCGAAGGCACAAGCCTGGTCGAGACGCCCGCAACGGCTGGAGGTTCGCAACTCACCCAGATAGGCAATGTTCATCTCGCCCATCGTGTTGAGGTTCAGCTTATATAATAAATTGAACGCGCGCGCGACCAATACACAAATGGCTGCCGACGAGCTGAGACCGCTCTTCATAGGCAGCGTCATCTTGGTGATGTGAATGCGCACACCGCCCACCTTATACCATTCTAACATGTAGGATGCAACGCCCGCACAATAGCAGAAGAAAGAACCCGAATGGGCCACGCTCTTCAGCTCTACCTCGCTCATCCGACACGAGAAGTCGTTCCACACATCGGCAATCTCAGGTGCGTCACTGTACATTTCAAAGATGGACGATTTCTCCACCTCTGCATAAATACCCTGTTCTATTCCTGTTACAATTGCAGCACCTGGGGCAATGTCGGCATTCATGGTACGATAGTGGCCTGCCCAGTCTGTGTGTTCTCCAAATAGGCACAAGCGGCCTGGTACGAAAAGCTTCGTCATATTGATAGCATTTTTACTGAATTCCCTTACAAAATTACACATTTTCCGGCAAAAAACGCATTTTTTCTCCAAATTATTTGGCGAGAATAATATTTTTATATACTTTTGCAGCCGATAAATACAAATATTAAGTTAATAACCCGTAAAAACTATCTGCCTATCGAGGAACTCTACTTCATATAATAAGAAGAAGAAAAGAATATGAAGAATTATGCAAGTCTTACCGACGAAGCGTTGGCATTACTTTACATAGATGGAGACGACAAGGCATTCGACGAGGTATTAGCTCGAAACCAGCAGAAGCTCTTCACGTACATTTTGTTCATGGTCCACGACCCTGACATTGCTAATGATGTCTTCCAGGAGACATTCATTAAGGTCATCACCAATCTGCAGGAAGGTAAATACACCAACTCCGGCAAGTTCTCCTTCTGGCTGACGCGCATTGCCCATAACATCATCATGGACTCTTACCGCCACCAGCAGGCTCATCACATCGTCAAGCCTACCGAGGACAACGACCTCAACAAGTTGCGCAGCGAAGAGCTGATGGACATCAACCGCGAGAACGAGTTTGTCAACACGCAGATCATGGACGACGTTCGTCATCTGATGGATGCCCTACCCGCCCCTCAGCGCGAGGTGGTCTATATGCGTTACTTCCAGGACTTGTCGTTCAAGGAGATTGCCGAGACGACCGGTGTCAGCATCAACACGTCGCTGGGACGCATGCGCTATGCACTTATCAACATGCGGCGCATGGCCAAGCAGCACAACATTCAGTTGAGCTTGGAGCTATAACATCGATATATCGACATTTCGACATATCGACATATCGACATTTCGATATTTCGACAAAAAAAACACGAGCTGATGCCTAACGCGTCAGCTCGTATAGTTCGTGGATGGTCTGTTCGGGATGAGGACTGTTGAAAACATAGCTGCCGGCAACCAGCACGTCGGCTCCTGCAGCCACCAGTCGCGGAGCAGTCTCTTGCTGCACACCGCCGTCAATCTGAATCAGCGCCTTCGAATGGCTTTCATCAATCAGCGTGCGCAACTGTCGCACCTTCTTGATGGTGTTCTCGATGAAGGTCTGTCCGCCAAAGCCCGGATTGACACTCATCAGCAATACTAAATCGACCTCGGTGATGATATCTTCCAATACCGACACGGGCGTTGCAGGATTAAGCGTCACACCAGCCTTCATACCGGCAGCGTGAATCTCCTGAACGGTGCGGTGCAGATGAGGACACACTTCGTAATGGACATTCATCATCATAGCTCCCAAGCGAGCCGTGCGCTCGATGAACTTCTCGGGTTGCACAATCATATAGTGAACGTCGAGCAACTTCTTGCACTTGCTCGCCACGGCCTCCAAGACTGGGAAGCCAAACGAGATGTTGGGCACGAAGACACCGTCCATCACGTCTAAGTGAAGCCACTGCGCCTCGCTGCGATTGATCATCTCCATCTCCTGTTCGAGATGCAGGAAGTCAGCAGCAAGCAACGACGGAGAAACTATGGTAGCCATTGACCGTTGGAGTTTTCTTGGTATTACACATGCGCGCAAATTGCTTTACGAAAAGAAGGGTTGCAGCGCTGGGATTTAATTCGTCTTGAGTAAAATGATGCATAGGCATTACGTTTTAATAACAAGAATAATGTGATGAACTTCTACTAATGAAACGTAAACCTATAGCAATTTATTATATCAACAGGAAAAATTATTTTGCACGATACGCTTCTATCTGTTTCATGCCGTTCAGAAAGTCGCTGGCCGACATGCGTTTTTTGCCCGCCAGCTGCAGTTCTACGAGCTCCACCAACTCGTCGGCTGCCGATATGTAAAGCGACTTGCCGTCCCTGCTGACCGTGCCGCTGCCCAGTCCCTGCCGACCGGTCTTGCGCGCCTGGTAGATTTTCAGCACCGTCTCCTTGCCGTCGGGAGCTATCAGCGTAGTCCATGCGCCTGGATAAGGACTCAGTCCGCGCACAAAGTCATAGACCTCCTTGGCGCTCTTCGTCCACCCTATCTCACACGTCTCCTTGAAGATTTTCGGAGCGGGCTTGATGGCGGAACCATCTTGTACGGCATCTTGTTCCACAGTTTCAGGATGACCGTCGGCAGCGACGATGGCTTCCAGCGTCTCCAAGCACAACTGCGCACCGAGGTGCATCAGCCCGTCATAGACATATTCGACATTGGCATCGTCGGGAATGGCAAACGTCTTTTTCATGATGATACGCCCTGTATCAATATCGTGATCCAGGAAGAACGTCGTCACGCCAGTCTCAGTCTCCCCGTTGATGACGGCCCAGTTGATGGGAGCAGCACCACGGTATTGCGGCAACAGGGCGGCATGAACGTTGAACGTGCCGTACTGGGGCATAGCCCACACCACCTCAGGCAACATGCGGAAGGCTACCACCACCTGCAGGTTCGCTTCATAGGAGCGCAGCGTTTCCACAAAGGCAGGGTCTTTCATCTTCTCCGGTTGCAGCACGGGCAGTCCCTGAGCAACAGCATACTGCTTCACAGCCGAGGGCTGCATCTCTGTCTGGTGGCGGCCTACCGGTTTGTCGGGTTGCGTCACTACTGCTACGACGTTATAGTTGTTCTCAACCAGTGCCTGCAGCGTCTCAACGGCAAACTCCGGCGTTCCCATAAACACGATTCTCAAATCTTCTTTCTTCATAGTCTTCTTTTGCGCCATCAACATCAATGGTCTGTTACAAGCCACAAAATTACAAATAAGTAAGAAGAAAACCAAAAGAATTTGAAGATTTTCCAATTGTAATACATTTTGTTTCCAAAATATTTAGTAACTTTGCCCCTTGAGAACTTAATATTATCAACCGATGAAGAGAATTACTGAAGAACAATCGCGCAATTCGTTAACCACACAGGTTGTCCTGTGGGTGGTGGGATTCGTATCGGTACTCTTCATCACCGCCCTGTTTATCATGTTCCACCATGCCCGAGAGTCGATCTACTTGGAGGCAATGGAAAAAGCCCGCCAGACGCTACACACCACGGAGCTACGCATAGATAACACGCTGAAGGAGGTGGAGACGGCGACACGAAGTCTGCACTGGACGATAGAGAAACGACTGAACAGGCCGGAAATCATGGACAGCCTCTGCCGGCAGTTGCTGAGGGAGAACCCACACATACAAAGCTGTGCCATCGCCTTCGAACCTGGTGTCTATCCGCAATACGGAACATTCCGCGAGGTAAATGCCTACCGCAGTCACACCGACTCGACACAGATTATCGCCGAAGAGAACGCTGGGCAACAGCTTTACACACGCCAGAAATGGTACTTCATACCACTACACAACGAGAAGCCCATCTGGATTGACCCCTACGTAGAGGAAGAGGACGGCGAGAAGACCATTGTCACAGCCTACGGCATGCCACTGCACAACAAGGAAGGCGAACTGGTGGGCGTGCTGTCGGCACACATCTCGATGAAGTGGTTTGCCGACTTGGTACTGTCGCTGCGACCATTCCCCAACTCGCACGCCTTGGTAATGGGTACTGACGGTCACTTGATTATTCACCCCGACAGCACGCAGGAAGAGCATGAGGCGTTTTTCACCGAGGCATTCAACGACCCTACAAACGAAGGGCACCTGGCAGCTATCTCCATGAAGACAGGACATATAGGACATAGCGAAATATACATCGACGGCAAGCAGAACTTCATCTTCTACCATCCCTTCGAGAATGCAGGATGGAGCGTAGCCATCGTTTGCCCTGAGAGCGACATCTTCGGCTCCTACTACTCGCTATGGCGCTATACGCTCGTCATCAGTCTCATCGGACTGCTACTGCTGGCACTATTCTGCCTCTTCATCAGTCATCAGCAGCTCAAGCCCCTGCAACAGCTGGTGGATGCTGCACGGCGAATGGCCAACGGAGAACTGGACGAACCAGTAAAGAAGAGCTACCGTACGGACGAGGTAGGATATGTCCAAAATACCTTCCGTCAGATGCAGCAAAGCATCGGACAGCATATCACTAATATCACGCACCTGACCGATGTGCTGCGACAACGCAACGAGGACCTGAAACTGGCGTATGAGCAGGCACGGGAGGCTGACAGCATGAAGGATGCCGTCATCCTGAACATGAGCGACCGCATGGAACAGTCAGTAAAGACCATACACGCCACCGTTGACGAATTCCGACAGCACGTAGATGCCATGGAGGAGGAGGAATGCCGACACATGGCCGACAAGATACAAAAACACACAGAGATAACGACAGAGCTGTTGGGCAACCTGCTCGACATTGCCGATAAGAAGAAGGAGGGGCGACTATGATAGAAATGAGGAAAAACATTCGCCAGTCGCTCTCCACAAAGCTGAGCATTGACATCTTGATAGTCGTTATATTGGTGTTCTCGCTGTCGCTGGGATTCCTCTACTGGCAGTCACGAAACATCATCCGACAGGAAGCCATCGACGAGGCATCACATGTGCTGGACAATACAGCGCTGCGCGTGAAAGGATACATGGTGGAGATAGAAACTGCCACGCGAAACATCCTCTGGCTCGTCAACCTGCACAACGAGAAAGACTCGCTGCTGAAATACACACACCGCATCGTTGCCAACCACCCGAACACCAACGGTTGCTCCATCACTATGGAACCCGACTTCTACCCCGATGAGAAATACGGATTCTCTGCCTACTCGGTACGCCAGGACGAACACTCTACCGAGGAGAAAGACTCCGTAGTCACCGTACGCGAAGCCGACTACAACTACTACGACAAGGTATGGTACAAGACACCGCGACAGAAGAGAACCGCCTGCTGGGTAGATCCCTTCGACGACTACAATGACGGCACGCTGTCGAGTCCGGAGATGATAGCATCCTACTGCATACCGCTCTTCAATAGAAATGAGAAATTCATCGGCGTCATCTCTACAGACCTGTCGTTGAAAAGACTCACGGAAACCATTACCGCTGAGCATCCCTACGAACACTCGTACTTCGTCATGTTAGGAGCCGACGGACACTACTTCGTACATCCCGACACAACGAAACTGCTCAAACAGACCATCTTCACCAACACTGATCCACGCGAACATACTGACATCGTGGCATTGGGATACGAGATGATTAACGGAAGAACGGGACACATGGACGTGAAGCTGGACGGCAAGTCGAACATCGTACTCTACCGACCGCTGGAAGGAACGCAATGGAGCGTTGCCTTGGTGTGTCCTTCAAACGAACTGTTAAGAGGATATAACAGTCTGAACTATATTCTAATACCCATCATCGTCATTGGACTGCTGCTACTTGCTTTCGGATGTTACCGCATCGTAAAACACTTCATCCAACCGTTAGGCCTGCTCGCTGCCGAATTGCGACAAATTGGTCATGGCGACTACGAGAAGCCGTTGCCTCTCAGTCACCGAACCGACCTGATAGGACAACTACAGAACAGCTTCTGTCAGATGCGGCGAAGCATTAGTCAGCACATCAGGGAAGCTGAACACGCCAAACAGGAAACGGAACAGCGAACTATGGAATTGGAGCAAGCAACACAGCTGGCACGGCAGGCGAGCGAGCAAAAGACACAGTTCATGCAAGACATGTCGCACCAGATACGCACTCCACTCAACATCGTTCACGGTTTCGCTCAAGTACTGCGCCACGACATCGATACCATGACGGATGACGACAAGCACCAGATAGCCGAGACCATGTATGTGCAGACAAACGCTTTGGACTACATGGTAAGCAAGTTGCTGACCGCCTCGCTTATCGAGAGTAAGCAAGCTATCACCATGAGTGATACGGTGAATTGCAACGAACTGGCTCGCGAAGCTTTCGAAAACGCCAGCAGCCTGATAACGCACACCGCAGAAATGAAACTCGACAGCCACGTGAGCGACGAGCTGACCATCAACACAAACCGTCATCACCTGCTCATCGTACTCACGGAACTGCTGGTCAACGCACTCCACTTTACCAAAGAGGGCACTATCACTATGTGTATAGAGGCGACAGATAAAGACGTAAAATTCATCATCGAAGACACGGGAACAGGTATTCCTGCCGACAAGGCTGATTTCATCTTTGAGAAATTCACTAAGCTGGACATGTTTACCGAAGGGCTCGGGCTCGGGCTGTTCCTCTGCCGCCGCGTCGTCATGCTGATGAATGGCACGCTGACGCTCGATCCGCAATACACCGATGGCAGCCGCTTTGTGGTGGATATAAAGTTTGCAAATGAATAACAAAGAAAGGATAAGGGAACGAATAAAGGGAAGTCCACTAATGAAACGATGGCTGGACTACCTCATCATGAACCAGCGCGACGCACGACCGCGATGGTTTGTACGGCTACTGGCACCATTGTACCAACACAGGGGATGGCGGTCGAAAATCTACAGTAGTGTGCGCATGGACACACCACCCTATCGACGCTTCTGGTTAGGAAGACGCAGCGTGGTGGAGTCGTACTGCTGCATCAACAATGCCGTGGGCGATGTCATCATTGGCGACTACACCCGCATAGGACTGCACAGCACCATCATAGGACCTGTCTGCATCGGTAATCACGTAAACCTGGCTCAAGGCATTACCATCACAGCGCTGAACCACAACTTCTCTGACGCGACAAAGCGTATCGACGAACAGGGCATCGCAACGAAGCCCGTAGTCATCAAAGACGACGTATGGATTGGTGCCAATGCCGTCGTACTGCCTGGAGTAACGATTGGCAGTCATGCGGTAGTGGCTGCAGGAGCTGTTGTCACGCATGACGTACCGGACAACACGGTAGTGGGAGGCGTACCGGCAAAGGTGATTTCCACTACACCCGAACTCTTGAAAGTATAAGCTTAATAAATATCAATCGAATAAACTGAGCGAGAAGTCTTGACGGGGCTTCTCCTCTTCTTTAGGCTCATCGTCGGTGAACTGCAACATCAGCTGACGAGCATCCTGAGAACCTTGTGTATTCAGACGGTAATAACCGCGCTGACCCGTACGCTCAATGAGCGACTGGGCCGACTTGGAATTACGCAGCAGAAACTGCTGAACGTAGGACTTCACATCTTCGTAGTCAGGTTGAGAAAAGAAGGTGCGATTCATATTGTAAACATGCTTCACTACAGACTGTACGCTGACGCCATAGTCGCCTGCTTCCGTAAGAACCTTCAATATCTGCTGGTCGTAATTCACGTGAAATTTGATTTCAGTTTTCAACTGATAAAAAAGGCTGGTATGCTCTTGCAGCCTACCAGCCCTTTTATGCTTCTTTAAATTGATTAAGCAAGTGTAACTTTCTCGTCTGCAGCAGCGAGCTTACCCTCCTTGAAGAGCCAACCCAGACCCAGCAGAGTCTCCTCCTCGCTAATCTTAGCAGCCTTAGCGATCTCCTTAACGGTCAGAGCCTTCTCAGCAGCTGCAAGTGCCTGATAAACATCACCTGCCTTGAAACCAGCGTTCTCTGCGTTTACAACAACTGTCTTTGCTGCAGCCTTCTTAGGAGCAGCGGCTTTCTTTACGGTTGACTTCTTAGCCTCTTCTGCCTTAGGAGCAGCGGCCTTCTTTGTAACTTTCTTTTCTGCCATAGTTCTTTAAAAAATAATTTCGCTTTTTTATTTAAGATTCTATCATCTTTTTCTATTCACGATGCAAAATTAAGAACTTTTCAGATTCGTTGTTATCGCAAACAGCAGCTTTTTCGTATTTTCACACTTATTCTTGACCTAAGTCAATCGATTACTCAGCCAAATGGACTTCTAACTGTAACTCTTCCAACTGTTTAGGGTCAAGTTCGCCTGGTGCATCAAGCATGACATCGCGACCAGAATTGTTCTTCGGGAAGGCGATGCAGTCACGAATAGAATCGAGACCTGCCATGATGCTCACGAAACGGTCCAAACCGAAGGCCAGACCTGCATGAGGAGGTGCGCCGTACTTGAAAGCGTTGATAAGGAAACCGAACTGGGCCATAGCGCGCTCAGGGGTGAAGCCCAGAATCTGGAACATCTTCTCCTGCAGTTTGCCATCATGGATACGCAGCGAGCCACCGCCCACCTCGATACCGTTGCAGACAAAGTCGTAAGCCACAGCACGTACCTTCTCAGGAGCAGTATCCAACAAGGGAATATCGTCAGGATTCGGCAAGGTGAATGGATGGTGTGTAGCCATCAGGCGCTGCTCCTCATCGCTCCATTCAAAGAGCGGGAAATCGACAATCCACAGACACTTGAAGACGTTCTTGTCACGCAGTCCCAAACGATCGCCCATCTCTAAACGCAACGTGCAGAGTTGGGTGCGTGTCTTGTTGGCCTTGTCGCCACAGAGAATCAGCACGAGATCGCCATCCTTGGCACCCGTCTTTTCTTTCAGCTGCTGCCACACTTCGGGCTGGTAGAACTTATCAATACTGCTCTTCACAGTACCATCAGCATTGAACTTCACATACACCAAGCCCTTAGCTCCCACCTGAGGACGCTTCACGAAGTCTGTCAACTGGTCGAGCTGCTTGCGGGTATAGTCTGCACAGCCGGGAACAACGATACCACCGATGTATTCGGCCTCATTGAAAACGGGGAATTCACCCGTACCCTTCAGCACGTCCATCAACTCGACAAACTCCATGCCAAAGCGCAGGTCGGGCTTATCGCTACCGAAACGGCGCATCGCCTCATGCCACGTCATACGCTCCAACTTGGGCAACTCTACCCCACGCACCTCCTTAAAGAGATGGCGTGCCAAGTCCTCGAAAATGTCGAGTACGTCTTCTTGATCAGCAAACGACATCTCACAGTCTATCTGTGTGAACTCCGGCTGACGGTCGGCACGAAGGTCTTCATCGCGGAAACACTTGGCAATCTGGAAGTAACGGTCGAAACCGCTGACCATCAACAACTGCTTCAGCGTCTGCGGCGACTGGGGAAGTGCATAGAACTGACCGGGATTCATGCGAGAAGGTACCACGAAGTCACGGGCACCCTCGGGCGTAGAGCCGATGAGAATGGGGGTCTCCACCTCAATGAACTGTTTGGAGTCGAGGAAGTTGCGAATGAGAATGGTCATGCGGTGACGTAACTCCAGATTCTTGCGAACACAAGAGCGGCGCAAGTCCAGATAGCGATATTTCATACGTATATCATCACCACCGTCCGTCTGGTCTTCAATGGTAAAAGGAGGAGTAGCACTCTCGCTCAGCACATTCAGCTGAGAGGCGAGAATCTCTATATCGCCGGTCTCCATCTTAGCGTTTTTCGACTGGCGCTCGCTGACGACTCCCGTCACCTGAATGCACCATTCGCGACCCATCTTGTTGGCTGCTTCACAGAGAGCGGCATCTTTCGACTCATCGAAAACCAACTGCGTAATGCCATAACGGTCACGCAAGTCAACAAAAGTCATACCACCCATCTTACGAGTTCTCTGAACCCATCCTGCCAGCGTTACCTGCTGACCGACATCGGCGAGCCTCAGCTCACCACAAGTTCTTGTTCTATACATTTTATTATATTTAATGTTTGTTGTTTTCCATTTTGGACTGCAAAGGTATAAATTATTTTAGAACTATCCAAGCGATATAAAAAAAATCGTCACTCAGATTAAACTTTTAAACGGTTCGTACGTCCTATAGATGTATGGAAACAGAAATACAACAAACACGTCTAAAGCAGATGCTGACCGACCCCCGACAACGCGAGGAGGGGTTCAGAGAGCTGATGAAGCGCTATGGCGAGCCGCTCTACTGGCACATCAGACGCATCGTGGTAGGTCATGACGACGCGGAAGACGTTCTGCAGGAGACCTGCATCAAGATTCTGGGCAGCATCGACACGCTGAAAGATGAGAGCAAGCTGACCGCCTGGATGTACAGCATCGCCACCAGGGAGGCGCTGACACAACTGAGACGACAGACACACCTCTTCCAAAGCATCGATGACCTGAGACCAGCGCTGACCAGCAAACTGGAAGCAGAAACTCCGATGGATCACGAAGCTACTGAGGTGCTGTTTCAAAAAGCACTCCTCACGCTACCCACTCAGCAGCGCATCGCCTTTAACTTGCGCTACTACGACGAAATTAGCTACGACGAAATAGCCCGCATCACGGGAAAGAATGTCAGCACACTGAAGTCGAACTATCACTTTGCAACAGAGAAAATAAAGAATTACATCCAACAGCATACAACATGAAAGTCTTTGAGAACATAGGAAAGAGAATGCCATTTTCAGAGAGCGAAGACTACGTACGCCAATTGGTTGACAACGCCACAGAAAAGGCGCTGCAACAACCCAAGGCCAAGACGGTAAGCATGCACAAGATGCTGGCAGCAGCTGCAGTCATCATCGTGCTTCTGGCAGGCATAGGCATCACATACTTCGATAAAATTGCAACGAACGATTCGTTGACTGCCAAGCACTCTGAGGCTCCCATAGAACAATTCCTCAACGGGCTGACCGACGATGAAGTGCAGTTGCTGGCATACTACGACATAGAAGAAATTCCGGAAGAACAATCATATTAAGTTATTTAAAAATTGAGAATTATGAAACAGACAGTAATAACTATGATGCTGATGCTGGTAGCACTTACCACCTCAGCACAAGAGAAAAATCGTGAAAGACTGGCAGAGAACTTCTTCAACGCCAAAGTTGCTGAACTGGCCTTGCGCCTCAACATGACTGAGGAGCAGAAGGAAAAATTCATTCCTATCTACCGCCGCTACAACGACGAGATGAAGGCCACCTTCGGACCACGTAAGTTAGGGAAAGGCGATCGCGGACCTAAGGCCAAGAAGGATGGTCAAGAGACGCAAAGACGTCAGGAAGAGAGCGACGAAGAAGTGCTGGCAAGAACGAAGCGCCATATAGAGCGTCAGCAGCAGGCGCAAGCCATCCAACTGAAGTATGTCGATGAGTTTGCCACGGTACTCAGCGCCAAACAGGTCAGCAAACTCTTCCAGGTGGAGAAGGACATCGCCAAGAAAATTGCCAAGCGCAAAGGTCACCGAGGTGAACACCACGGGCAAGGAGGCATGGGCAGATACCCGCATAGTCGTCCTGATAATCCACAAAATTAGGGGTACAAGAAAAATAAACTGAAAATATTGCCAGTTTCTCGAAATTTGTTTGTAACTTTGCAGAGTTAAACCCTTGTGAAGTTACAAACAATCTTTTTTACTATAAAACAACAAAATCAATATGAGCAACATTAAGCTTAACATCGCAAAGGCTGCCTGCTTCCTGGAGGCTGGTGCAGTAAAGGCTTTTGAGCCAAAAGTAAAAGAGGCACAGAAGGCTCTCGAAGAGGGTACATGTCCTGGTAATGACTTCTTAGGTTGGCTGCATCTGCCCACTGAGATTTCTAACGCTTTCCTGGATGAGATTGAAGCAACAGCCAAAGTGTTGCGTGAAAACTGTGAGGCTATCGTCGTCGCTGGCATCGGTGGCTCGTACTTAGGAGCACGTGCCGTCATCGAGGCTTTGAGCAACTCCTTCGGTTGGCTGATTCAGGACAAGAAGAGTCCCGTCATCCTCTTTGCAGGTAACAACATCGGCGAAGACTATCTGTTTGAACTGACGGAATACCTGAAAGGCAAGAAGTTCGGTGTTATCAACATCTCAAAGTCTGGTACGACTACGGAGACAGCCCTGACCTTCCGCCTGCTGAAGAAGCAATGTGAGACACAGCGCGGCAAGGAAGAAGCCAAGAAGGTCATCGTAGCAGTAACGGATGCCAAGCGTGGTGCTGCACGCACCTGTGCCGACAAGGAAGGTTACAAGAGTTTCATCATTCCTGACAATGTCGGTGGTCGCTTCTCGGTACTCACACCAGTGGGTCTGCTGCCTATCGCATGCGCTGGCTTCGACGTCAAGCAGTTGGTAAAAGGTGCTCAGGACATGGAGAAGCTCTGCGGCAAGGATGTTCCCTTTGAAGAGAATCCCGCAGCTCAGTACGCTGCCGTCCGCAATGCTCTCTATGGTAAGGGCAAGAAGATAGAAATCATGGTCAACTACCAGCCGAAGCTGCACTTCTTCTCGGAGTGGTGGAAGCAGCTGTACGGAGAGTCGGAGGGTAAGGACAAGAAGGGTCTCTTCCCCGCCAGCGTTGACTTCACCACAGACCTGCACTCTATGGGTCAGTGGATTCAGGACGGTGAGCGCACTATCTTTGAGACGGTCATCTCTATTGAGGAACCTGAGAAGAAACTGCTCTTCCCCAACGATGAAGAGAATCTGGACGGTCTGAACTTCCTCGCTGGCAAGCGTGTTGACGAAGTAAATAAGATGGCTGAGCTGGGTACACGTCTGGCTCACGTTGATGGTGGTGTTCCCAATATCCACGTCAGCGTTCCCAAACTGAACGAATACTACATCGGACAGCTCATTTACTTCTTTGAGATGGCTTGCGGTATCAGCGGCAACCTACTGGGCGTGAATCCCTTCAACCAGCCTGGTGTGGAGGCTTACAAGAAGAATATGTTTGCTCTGCTTGACAAGCCTGGCTACGAGGCAGAGAGCAAGGCTATCAAGGAGCGTCTGGCAAAAGAAAAGTAACAAAAAAGTAAAAGGTAAATTGAAAGAAGCAATTAACCGATACTTAGCGAAACACGGCTTCGGGCAGTTTAGCCCGAAAGCCGTGCTTTTCGATATGGATGGTGTCATCTACGACTCTATGGGTAATCATGCGGTCTCATGGCACGACTCGATGGAAGACTACGGACTGGAGATGCCCTACGAGGCCGCTTACCAATATGAAGGGATGCGGGGAGTGGAAACTATCAAGACGTTGGCACGTCAGCAATGGAACGAGGTGCTCTCTGACGAAAAGGCTCAGGAGATGTATGCCCATAAGTCTGCAGCCTTTGCCGAAAGAGTGAAGACACACCCTGCACCCGTAATGCCCGGCATCAAGGAACTGATGCAACAAATCAAGGCTGACGGACTGAAAATATGTGTCGTGACAGGAAGTGGTCAGCATACGCTACTAGACAAACTGCTGAGCGATTTCAAGGGGTTGTTACAGGAAGACCTCATCGTGACCGCTTTCGACGTTACGCATGGAAAGCCTCATCCAGAGCCATACCAAACAGGTATGCGGAAGTGTGGCGTGCAACCGTGGGAAACGATAGTCGTGGAGAATGCGCCGTTAGGGGTGCGGGCTGCCGTAGCAGCTCAATGCTTTACCATTGCCGTCAACACTGGCCCCCTACCCGACGAATCATTGGTACAAGAAGGAGCCGACCTCATCTTTCCGAAAATGACGGCATTGAGCAACGAATGGTCGTCGTTCAGACTCCTTCATCCTCGTCTTTAGCTGGCTCCTTTTCTTCGGGAGGTGTATCCATTTGTGTATCGCGGCGAATTTCCAAATGACCCATTCGTGACAAGCGAATCACTAACGGAATATATTCATCGGTTTGGGGAAGTCCTACACTTCCGGCAAACACTAAATCATCACCATCGACACGGTCAAACACCAAACCTTCAAGAATACCTGATTTGCGAAAATTCTCATCGATGTAATTCGTGAAATCTTTCTTGGTAAAGGTGTGCTGTATAACGAAAGAACCGTCAGGACGCTGAACAGACAGACGAAAAACATTATCCACAAACTTCTGACCGGTTTCATCCTGCACCATCGGCAGCGAGTCGCTGGCATGGCGATGAATGGCAATGTGATAGTTCTTTCCTATCCACTCCACATTCCAAGAGTCAGTATTCTCCTGCATTTCTACAGGTGCCTTGGGAGTCACTTCAACGATGCGCGGAGTGATGATATCATTACTTTTCTTTTTTTCACTACAAGCAGCCAGCATCACAGTCATAACCATCAACGCCAGCATAAAATGTATCTTCTTCATTGTTTGAAATACTTATCAGCTGACAAAAGTACGAAAAAAAGAGGGAACAGCAAAGAAAATCGGCGTTTTTCTTCGCAAAATGCTACTTCAAAGGCAGGAAAAGCAAGATGCGAGTACCATTCATATAGTTTGGATCAATCTCTAAGCCACCGCCTAATTTAACCGCAAGACGCTGACAAATACTGAGATCTTGCTCTGCTTCATCCATCATGTCGTCGGGAGAATCAAACCATGAGAACAGATTATCTTTACGCTGTTCAGGAATACCAACTCCGGTATCACTGACGAAAATGGTCAGATAACCGTTGCGCTCAGTGATATTACAACCCATGGTAATCTCACCTTTCTCGGTAAACTTACAGGCATTGAGCAAAAGTTTGTTCAGTATCAAATCCACCACGTGGCGGTCGCTCTTGACAAAAAACTCATCGTCCATGTCACGCTGAAAGTTCAGACGAACCTGATCGCGTAGATAGGTGTTATGCATATTGGCTTCCAAGCAGCGACGACATAACGCATTGGGGCTGAACATCTCATCCTTCAACTGATGGGACTTCGCGTCAGCATCGGTGAAAACCATCACTTCGTCGAGAAGAAGTGAGATGACATTGACATTATAGTGTAACTGGTCGCCCATATCGTGCTTCTCGTTCTTCGACAAATACAGGTCTTTTTCCAACATGATATCGGCTATGCGTTCTATCACTTTCAAAGGCGAGTGGACTTCATGACTGTAATTACGCAGAAAAGCACGCATCATAAAATCACTCCTCTTCACCGTCCGCAGTTCCACGCGTACCTTATTATATAAATAGGTCATACCCAATAACGCAAATGCCAAAACGATTATCAATACGATTTCCATAATTTATTCTCCTTCATCATTAAGTTTTATGTTTGATGCGCAAAGATAGCAACATTTTTGGAAAATACAAAATATTGGAACACTTTTTGTTCTATTTTTCGCTTTTCTTGAATAAATCTACGACTTTAAGCACATTTTGCTCCACTCTGAAGCGAACATTCCATTGCTGAAAGGACATACCATACTCACGTTCATCATCGTGGTGATAGTGAGGACGAGGATCAAGAGCCAGCACTTTTCGCAATACCGCAGTATTCTGGTCTCCTAAACATTTAACTATACCTTCTGGAATCTCCACGGACACCTCATTCCATTGATGACTTTCGGTAATGCCCCCTTTTGCCTCGGGATGGCTGTCAACATAGGGCAGATAGGGTTTAATGTCGTAAATGGGTGTTCCGTCCATGAGATCGGCACCTTGCACATCAATGGTACAACTGTCAGCATGTACCTTCATAATACGCACGCTGGACAATCCGAGATTATTGGGACGGAATGGAGAGCGCGTCGCCCAAACTCCGCGGCGTTCGTTACCACCCAATATCGGAGGGCGAACAGTAGCGTGTTTCTCGGCATCGACATGTTCCGAAAAACCCCAAATCATCCAAAGATAGTCGTAATCCTCCAAACCACGTAACGACTCTGCCTGTCTGTACTTGCCAGTCAGTACAATGCGACCTGGCACTTCACAGGCAATGCCACTCTGACGGGGTATGCCAAACTTGCTGGTAAACGGTGACTCAAAGAAAGCTATAGGTTCTATGTTCATAAGATAGTGCTATTTTTTCTGGTCAAAGGTACGTATTTCCTATAACACCACAAAAGAAAAAAGGATTTTTCTTTGGTTTTTCCATCGGTTTGCACTACCTTTGTGGGCAGAAAGAGAAAAAAGGCCCATGGAACAAAAGAAAATTACCTTTGACAGCTTTGTGCGAGGCATTATTACCATCATTGCCGTTGTCGGTATTGTGATGTTGCTACAACGGTTAAGTGCTGTACTATTGCCGTTCTTCTTAGCATGGCTACTTGCATACCTACTCTTTCCATTGGTTAAGTTCTTCCAGTATCGCTGTCACTTTCGCTACCGCATTTTGGGAATCTTCAGCGCTTTCCTCATAGTGGCAGGCGCCCTTACGGGACTGTTCTTTCTGATGATTCCTCCCATGATAGAGGAAAGTATGCGCGTAAAAGACTTGCTGTTGGCATACGTTGCCAACGACAGTTTTATGAGCAACATCCCCAACATGATAGAGGAATTCATTCACGAACACGTCAGCACGGAAGATATCAAAGCACTCATTACACAGGAAGGCTTCATAGACACACTCAAGCAAACGGTTCCCAAACTCTGGAAAGTTATTTCTCAATCGTTCGACATCCTATCCAGCGTCTTCTCGCTGACCATGATGCTACTCTACACACTGTTCATCCTATTGGACTATGAGCAGTTTTCTTCCGGTTGGGTACTCATGTTGCCTCAACGCTACCGCCGCATAGCTATCAACATTGTCAGCGATGTAGGTGACGGCATGAATAAATATTTCCGGGGCCAAGGCCTGGTAGCATTCTGCGTAGGTGTTTTGTTCAGTATCGGTTTCCTGATTATCGACTTCCCTATGGCAATAGGTTTAGGAATGTTTATCGGATTGCTCAATATGGTGCCTTACCTGCAACTCATCGGTTTTATACCCGCTATCTTACTGGCGGTCATCAAGGCCTCTGAAACAGGACAAAGCTTCTGGCTTATCATGTTAGGTGTCATTATCGTATTTGCCGTTGTACAGGTAATACAAGACACCATCCTAACGCCAAAAATCATGGGAAAGGTAATGGGACTCAACTCTGCCATCATCCTGCTGTCGCTCTCCATCTGGGGCTCACTGTTAGGTATTCTCGGTATGATTATTGCCCTACCATCGACAACATTGTTAATCACCTATTATCAAAAATATATTGTAAAGGAAAAGACAGATACTTCTGCCAAGCCTTCACATCAATAAATCACAGACATGCACATAGCTGTAGCAGGAAACATAGGAAGCGGAAAATCGACACTCACACAGTTGCTGGCCCGACACTACGGATGGGAAGCACGATACGAGGCAGTTGATCACAACCCGTATCTGGAAGACTATTATCACGACATTTACCGCTGGTCGTTCAACCTAGAGGTATATTTCCTCAAAGAACGATTCCGCGACTTGCTGGACATTGCAAATGCCGACCACACCATCATTCAAGACCGAACCATCTACGAAGGAGTCTATGTTTTCATGGAAAACAACAAAGCCATGGGTCACCTCTCCGACCGCGACTACGAAACGTACATCGAGCTGTTTGAACAGATGATGAGTGTTGTCAAATTGCCTGACCTGATGATATACCTGCGAGCCTCAGTACCCCATCTGGTAGGAAATATCCAGAAGCGAGGAAGAGAATACGAGCAGTCCATCCAGTTGGAGTACCTGCAAAACTTGAACAAGCGGTACGATGATTTCATCTTTCACAAGTACCCTGGCAAGGTAATGACCATAGAAAAAGATACGTTAGACTACCAGAATAACCCTAAAGATTTGGCAAGCATCATTGACCGCATAGACAACAACCTCTTCGGTCTCTTCCCTGAATAAGTGCGAAATATAGAAATGTCGAAATAAAAAAACAAATATCATGCATATCGCAGTAGCTGGAAACATTGGAAGTGGTAAGACCACCCTGACAAAACTCCTGGCGCACCGCTACGGTTGGACGCCTCGTTTCGAACCCGTTGACAACAATCCCTATCTGGAAGACTTCTATGCCGACATGCCCAGATGGTCGTTTAACCTGCAAATATATTTCCTGAACAAGCGTTTCAAGGAGGTAGTGGAAATCTCCAAGTCGAAGGATACTATCATCCAGGACCGAACTATTTTTGAGGACGCCCGCATCTTTGCTCCTAACCTGCACGGGCAAGGCATGATGTCAGACCGCGACTTTCAAAACTACAGCGATTTATTTGATTTGATGATGTCGCTCGTCAAACTGCCTGACCTGATGATATACATTCGGTCGAGCATTCCCACCCTTGTGGCACAAATCCAGAAGCGTGGTAGAGAATATGAGCAAACCATGCGTCTGGACTATTTGGAAGGACTCAGCAAACGTTATGATGATTGGATTAGCGGTTACAAGGGACAACTCATTGTCATTGACGGCGACAACTGTAAGTTTGGCGACAAACCCGAGGATTTCCAGAAAGTGACAGATATGATTGACGCCAAGTTGTACGGTCTGTTCCCGATGGAGTAAAGACACACTAAAAGCGGAATCCTACTGAAGAATTCACAAACCAATCGTTAATATGTCCTCTTCCCCCAGAGTCATGATTGTATCGGAAATGATTCCACTGTCCATAGACATTGAATGAAAGTCGATTCCAATTATATGTCAGTGACATACGAGCATTGAATGTAACGGTCATATTACTGGTTTTATATATCGTGCCAGCAGCGGTGATTTTGTCGTTATACGAATGGTCGTCATCAGTGATAGTTTCTTCATAGATGTGTAGTTTCTGACGATTATAGAAAGTCAGCATGGGCATGGCTTGGATACTCACTAAAAAACCGCGTCCTGGAACCCAGTTATAAGCATAGCCAGCCCCTACACTACCCTGGCGTATTTTCAAGACACCCACTTCGTGCATGAGAAATATGAAGGAAGCATTCACGTTGTCGTCGTAGCGAATCGTGGAAGAATGATACATGGCACCTACCATGATTGAGCCTGCCGAATGAATCTGAATAGCAGACTGGTCGTAAGCTGCCATATAGGAAAACCTTTTTCGGTTAAAGAAATAATACCCGTCAACTATTAGGGTACGGACACGTATGGGAGCGTCCATCTCCACATCTTCCCATTTGTCGAAAGAAGGATTGCCATCTTCAGAAAAGCCAGCCACATCATGGCCATAAATATGTGCCTGGACATCAGAGGCCTTAAAAGTGCGCAACCTCATATTCAGAGCATACGAGTTACCGGTAAATCCTGCCGTGAAATAGGTTCCGCCCTTAGGTCCAAAACCGACAGAATAACCTACGCCATAGCCTCGATAACCTATCCATAGACCTACGTTGTTGGCAACATTCGACTTCAAATGGGTATCCAAAAACAATTCACCGCCATCTGGCAGGTCAGAAAAATAAGAGTGCATCTTCAAACTCATCTGGTTGATATTGTGACGCACCATCAATTGCCAAGGATACTTAGGAATAGCGATATACCTTGTATCGACTCCCTTTATCGCAGAAGAATCCATGTAGTTTTCCACTGCCTTCAAGGCACGTAGCGGCCATGGCTTTTCCTGAGCATTGACAATAACAGGAAAACAAGCACAAATGAGCGATAAACAAAGCAGTCGTTTCAACATAGCGTGCAAAGTTATAAAATAAACATGAGAAAATGGAAAGAATTATTATTTTTCTTTGGTAATTCATCCATTTTGCTGTACCTTTGCAAGCGAAATGGAAAAAATGACAATGACAGGAAGGCCCAAGATTGCCATCATCGACAGTAATACGCTCTCCCTGCTGGGACTGAAGCAGTTGTTGCTGAACGTCTTACCTATTATGACCATAGACACCTATGGCTCGTTTGCCGAACTGGAGAGCAACGACTCTGAACAGTATTTCCATTATTTCGTGTCCATGAACATTGTCATTTCCAATCGCACCTTTTTTTCTAAACGCCGTCGCAAGACCATTGTCCTGACGTTGTCGCTGAACGACACTTCGCAGTTAAGCGAGTTCCACAGTTTGTGCATCAACCAACCCGAACAGCAGTTGGTGCGCTCTCTGCTGATGCTCGAACAGCACGCTCATGCCGAAGGACGTAACCTCCCACCCATGCCCCGTGTTCTGCAACAAAAGATTCTGAGCGACCGTGAGATTGAGGTAATGGCACTGATTGTTCAAGGGTATATCAACAAAGAGATAGCAGACCAACTGAACATTAGTCTTTCAACGGTGATTACCCATCGAAAGAATATTATGGATAAGTTAGGTATGAAGAGTGTTTCGGCGCTAACCATCTATGCCGTTATGCACGGATACGTGGATATCAACAAAATATAGGAGAGCACAGCGTCTCAGAGCTTCACGCTGCCAATGTCAACTAAACCATTGACGATAGCATAGATAGTAAGCCCTGCCGGCGAATGGATTTGCAGTTTTTTGGCAATGTTCCTGCGGTGGGTAATGACAGTATTCACGGAGATGAACAGTTTATCGGCTATTTCCTTATTCTGCAAGCCCTGCACAACACCTATTACCACATCACGTTCACGGTCTGAGAGCACGTCGCCGTCGTGTCCTCCCTTGAAAACCATCGTAGAAATATTCTTCGAGACGTTGTCCTGTCGCATTTGTCGCTCTAAGCGACGAATAGCAGGCGTGAAGATATGATCCTCCACCTCAGCGTGCAGACGCAGCCACTCCTCGTTGTTGTAGATATCATAGAGTGTAGCCGCCAACATGTTATTATGATGAGCATCAACAGGCAGATATTTGATAATCATCAGCTTCAGCTCACGCAGTTTCTTATCCGTCTGCTCATGGTGCTTGGAGAACATCTCCACATTATAATCCAGAATAGGGCTACCGTCAATCAACGACTGTACATAAGGAAAGAGTGTCTTCTCCTCGTACTTCATGTGACGGCGAATCTCCTGAGAATATTCATCATAAAACTTCATGATAAGCGTTCCTAACTGGTCGTCAGGGCTGGTGCTCTCCTGCAATTCCCTGCGAATAAAAGGCAGTTGGAAATCAAGATAGTAGCTATGGCTGGCCTTCAAATAGTGCAAAAGTGTGGGAACATCCAGTCGCTCGTCGTCCTCGTAGTTCGCCTGACCATTGATGGTAAAGTTCACCACTGCCAGAAAAGTATAAGTATCGACACTGTTCATTTGACAAATCTCCGCCACGGTCTTGTCACCAAAACCCAGATTGATACCAAACGAACCCAGTGCTTGCAAGACGCTGTAGTTATCCTTGATAAGGGTAATCATCTTGTCCTGCGACTCATACATCTTCAAATTTTTCATCACGCGTACCTTTTATATATAATAGCGGCTGCAAAGTTAATCATTTTTGACGAGAAATGCAATATCTGAAAGTTAAATCATCATTTCTGGGTATTACAAGTCCGCTGAACGGTATGATGACAAAAAGCAGTAAAAAGAGTCTTTAATATATAAAGTAAAGCAATACCATTATGAAGAGAAAGATTATTGTCACCGTAGCCCCCGTTTGCCACGTGGGCAAGGAAATTCCCACTGAATGTAAGAATCCGCTAACCCCTGAGGAGATTGCGGAAGACACGATAAACTGCTATAAGGCAGGAGCTTGCGAGGTTCATCTGCACACCCGCGACCTGCAGGGTAATCCTACTTTTGAGTTAGACGTTTTCCGTCAGACCATTGATCTCATTCGCAAGGAGACAGATATGATTGTACAGGGCTCTACCGGTGGTCTGTCAACGTTGACACTCGCCGAGCGTTGTGTTTCGCTTGATGTTCCTGAGGTGGAAGTAGCATCACTCAATATGGGTAGTGTCAATTTTGGTGAAACGGTTTATATCAATACCATGCCCGACCTGCGCTACTGGGCTAAGCGCTTGGACGAGACGAATACCGTTCCCGAAATGGAACTGTTCGACTTGAGTCACGTGGAGTGTGCTACTCGCCTGGCTGACGAGGGAGTGCTGCACCGCCCATTACACTATAACTTCTGCGTAGGTCCCGGAAACTCCAGCAATCTTTCGGCTACCGGACGCAACTTGGCTATGCTCTGCTCACTGATGGAGCCTGGCTGCTCCTGGGGTATCACCCACGACTCCATGAAGGACTTTTCCATGCTGGCTTGCGCTATCGGCATGGGAGCTTCAGCCGTCCGTGTAGGATTCGAAGACAGCTTTTACTACGCTCCGGGTCAGCGTGCTCACACCAATGCCGAACTCGTAGAGCGGCTGGTAGCTCTCATCCGTTTGATGGGTTGTGAGCCTGCAACACCAGAGGAAGCCCGAAAGATGCAACACATTCAACCATTTATAAAATAGAACAAATGAACAAATCATTTGTAAATAGTAAATTGTCAAATTGTAAATTAGTCGTTCTTGACGACGACCCCACAGGCATCCAAACCGTCAGGGGCTGTCTGCTCGTGACAGGATGGAGCGAAGAACAAATACGCTTGGGCTTTAACGACGAGCAGCCTTTCTTTTACATACTGACGAACACTCGCGCAATGACTCGTGAGGACGCCGCACGAGTGACTCGTGAAGCAATGGAGATGGTGGTGAAGGTCAACCGCGACTACGGCTACCGCCTCATCATTGTCAGCCGCAGCGACAGTTGTCTGCGTGGACACTTTCCCCTGGAAACCGACGTAATGCGCACCGTCCTTGAGGAAAACGGATTGTCCGTATTCTCCAAGACGCCTTTTTGTCCTGCCTTCATTGAAGCTGGCCGCCTGACGATTGATGGTACACACTATATGCGAGACGGCGAGCGACTCATTCCCGTCAGCGAGACGGAGTTTGCCCGCGACAACGTCTTTGCCTACCACACCTCAGTGCTCAGCGACTATATCGCTGAGAAAGGAGCCAACCCCGACGACTATATCATCGTCAATGCCCAGACGTACCAAGAGCTGCACCAGTGGTGGAATGCGTTCTCCAGCAGTTCCGAATATGCCCAGCAGCCAGAAGGAACAGTGCTTATCATCCGTTCCTCTTCGTCGCTGCCGAAAGTGATTGCAGGTCTTCCTGATGAGTCACCCCTACTGGACAAATCAGTGCTTGCCACTGGAGAATCTTGTTCTGAAAATCCACCACTATTCGTAGTTGGTTCACATGTAAAAAAGACGACACTGCAACTCGAACAACTATTACAAGCAGAAGGAACCTGCGCCGTTGAAGTGGACGTACAGCGCATTTTGGACGACAGCGAGCCATTGATGCAGGAGACGTTACTCACCATCCAGCAGATTGTCGATGAACACCTGACGCCCGTAGTCTATACCTCCCGCCAGGAGATTCGCTTGGAGGACGCAGACTTGCGTCAACAATTAGGACAAAAAGTCAGCGACTTCCTGGTAGCCATTGTGCGCCGCTTGCCCTATCCCCCCTCCTATCTCGTTGGCAAGGGAGGTATTACCAGTCACGACATTCTGACCAAAGGATTAGGCATCCGCTCTGCCCGTGTCTTAGGCCAGATTATCAAAAGCGTTCCTTGCGTGATGGGGCCCCAGTTCCCGTACATCATTTTCCCAGGCAACGTTGGCAACGACCAGTCACTATGCGAAGTCTTCGAGAAACTTAGGTAATTTTTCTTTAGGTTCTCCCTTATAAGCCGTCAATATCAAGCATCATACCATTCCACTTTTTTGGTTGGAATGGTATGATTATTGTTTATAATTTCCGTATTTTTATTCTCTCAGCAAGGATTTTGATACCTCAAAAAGTTAAAAACAATAGGTTTTATTGGATTTTTCTGCTCAAAAGTGCAAATTTATGCCGAAAAATGCGTCAAATTATAAAAAAAACATTACCTTTGCAACACCATTACATATAAAATAAATTAATTAAACTATACCGATATGAAAAAAACATTACTCATTACTTCTGCCCTGTTTATAAATCTGGGAGGGGCCATTCTGAATGCCCAGGAAGATGTCACCTCACAGTACATCACCAATCCGAGCTTCGAAAATAGCGAAGCGGTAGAGATTACAGAATGTAAAGGATATGGTTCTGTTGTTCATGGTAACGGACATTGTCTGATGATAGAGTCATCTGTTGCACACGGATATGATTATGAGTCAACAGGCTGGAAACTGGAGTCCCAGAACACCAATGCCAACGGCGGTGTCGTCGTATATGGCAACAAAGTTCAGTATTCCAAGTCGGGATTTGAGAGTGTCCCTGATAGTCCCGACGCCACTTCAGGCACCAAGGCACTGTGTTTCTGCGGAAACAACAATCTCATTTACAAGCAGCCTACAGAAGTTACCCTTCCGGCAGGTTCCTATAAGATGAAGATTCGTCTCTTCCCTTATAACGGTGCCTATTCCACACAACAGCCCACGACGAAAGTGAAGGACTTCACAGGTTTTGTTGCCAACAACGGTACAGAATATTTCAATGAGAACAGATCGGACAACAAGGAAATTACGCTCAACAGCAACGTCTGGAATGAGGAAACGATTTTCTTTGAGCTGACGGAGCCGACTACCGGTCACTTTCAGGTCAGTTATGGAATCCAGTATTTCGTTGTCGTTGACGACATTCGCTTAGAAGGTGAAACAGGCATTATCACTTCTGGATTGCAGAAGGTTGTAAATAAAGCAACGGCTTTAAATACAGAGTTGAGCAGCAGTGACTTATCAATAGCTATCAGCAATGCAGAAGCAGTCATTGCCAATCCCACCGACCAAGATGCTGTCACCGCACAGATTTCTACGCTCTATTCAGCAATGGCAACAGCTCTGAGTGCAGCCACAGGCGTGGTAAACATCACTTCAGCCTATTTGGAGAACTCCTCTTTCGAGGCAGAAAGAAAGTATCCTTGGGACTGGGGAACCGCCGGATCTGGAATTATCAGTGAAGCCAGCGAGATTTACCAGCCTTACATTGATGGTGTCAACATGGTGGACTTCTACTCTGGCCCTGGAGGTTCCATTCTTCAGACCATCAGCCATCTGCCTGCCGGTTTCTATGCTATAGATGCAAAAATGAATGGTACTGCATACCTTATCTTAGGTAAGGCTATCAGTGAAAGATTGATTTGCACAGGTGGTAAAGACCCTGTCTTCCTTCGTTACCATCCCAACATCTACGAATTGACTGCTCCAGCCGACATTATCGTAGGAATTTCGGGCTCTGGCAAATATCGTGTTGACGATTTCCGTCTGTTCTACGGCAAAGACGCAGCGTCGTTGGAGGCTCGCCTGCTGGCAGACGTAAAGGCTGATGCACAGGCTATCCTTAACAATGAGAGTTTTGCTGCCATTACTGGTTCAGAGCGTACCGCCATTGAGACAGCTCTTGAGGGTAACGATTACAGAAATGTCAATATAGCAATCAACTCGTTCGTAAGCTCCTTGGCAAACTACGAAGCTTTTGCCAAGAAAAAGGGTGAAGCCGTGAATTACACTCAGGCGATCTATCCTTACGCCACTGCTTCTCTCTTTGATGACATTCAGACAATTGTCAACACAACCGCCACATCTGCAACCAATGCTACCCAACTGACCACTCAGTTGAATGGTCTCTACTTCCAAGTCTATGTCTCCAACGCTTACTGCGAGGGTGTCGATTGCACAGACTACACTGCCAACATCAAAGAAGCCAACATTGCAGCAGCATCACAATCCTGGGCTATGCAGAATATGAGCGTCCTTCAGTTGCCCAGCACCAAAGCCTGGAAGAACCCCAAGACCAGCGAGAACGACAACATTGTTTTCGGAACCAGTACTTCTTATAATTATAGCACCGCAGAGAAAAAGGCATTGATTCTGAAGCAAACGCTACAAGGACTGCCCGCAGGAAAATACGTGCTTTCCATGACCATGATGGCAAGCACCAACCTGAATGTCTATGTATTCTTTAATGGCCAGCAGATCGGTACGATGGTAGGAAAGGGTACTGCCAGCGGTGGTAAGTATGGTGTTGCTTGGAACGACTATACCTTCGAGTTCACCAAGACTGGCGACGACGCTCAGCCTCTTCAGATTCAGTGTACTCCCCCGAACAACTACACAAAGGAATTCTACATTGACAACTTCCGTCTGTACCTGCTCAACACTGCCACTGGTATTCAGAACGTACAGCACACAGCCACGGATAGTCAGGCTATCTTCGACCTGCAGGGTCGCCGCAATGCTCAGCCCGGCAAGGGTCTGTACATTGTCAACGGCAAAAAAGTCGTGATTAAGTAAGATTACACCTTATTATATATATAGTACAAAGACTAAAAAAAAGATATGATTATGAAAAAGCACATTTTATCTAAGAGAATTATTGCAGTAGCAGCACTGCTGACTTGCGTTTCTATGCAGAGTATGGCTGACTCATTCAACAATGTTTGGGTCAAGGCTTTTGCCCTTCCTTCCAATGGAGGTAGTGTATACGTAGATTGGTACTTGGATGATGTTAATCCCCAAAGCGTTTCCGAGTTCAAACGTTCTACCAACGCGGCAGCCAGTAGTGCTTTCATTTATACAGAGCCTGCTGCTGGTTTCCTTTTTGCCGGTGTGGCTCGCGATATGGACTGCAACGGAGCCTACGATGCTGAGAAAGACAGACAGGTTCACATCTGGTACAACTATTTCTTTACGGCTTTTTATGACCACACCGACTATATTGGAGGAAGTTCTACCGAGGCCATGGATATAGCAGAGGAAGCTCTGGCCCAGATGACCCAACCTACAGACCAGGTGCTCGCTATCTTTACAAAGGGTGACGTTGCCAAGCGTGCTATAGACGAAGAAGCATGTGGCTACGTCTTCTCCAGCAAACTTGACAACCAGCCTGGCGATCAGGTAACGTTCTACGCATACGGTGACGTCGATTCCAGAAACACTCCCAACAAGTATTACAAGTTCCACAGCTGGCGCGACGAGCAAGGTAATACAGTCAGCACCAATCGCGAGTTGACCGTCACCGTTCAGGGTATGAAGACCTATTACGCTCACTTTGAACCAACCACAAAGGCTGATTATCAAACAACCGAGAAGCTTCCTGATCGTTTTAGGTGGGACTACGACAACCCCGGATGGGATCCCGCTGGTATAGAGACTGTCAGTGCTGGCAAGAGCGCTGCTGACAAGGCTATCTACGACCTACAGGGTCGCCGCGTGGCTCAGCCTGGCAAGGGCCTGTTCATCCAGAACGGCAAAATATTCGTGATTAAGTAAGCGAAGATAAAACACAATCCATCACTATGCAGAGAATCAAATGCCTACTGCTACTCCTGACCTTCGCACTGCTGGCTGCAGCCCAGCCGGCAGACCAGAAGGGTTCCATCAGCGGTACCGTTGTCGATGAGAACGGCGAGCCGATGATTGGCGCCTCGTTACGACTGCAGAAGAGTAAGCAGGGCACCATCACTGACGCGGAGGGTCGCTTTGCCCTCCCCTCTTCTTCCCGTGGCGATATGGTCACTATTTCATATCTCGGCTACGAGTCTGTCACTGTTGCTGCCAGCAAGTTGGCGCAGATGAAGACCGTCCAGATGAAACCCGACAAGAGCCAGCAGATTGAAGAGGTTGTGGTAACGGGAATGCAGAAGGTGGATAAACGACTGTTCACAGGTGCTACGACGAAGCTCAGTGCCGAAAACACCAAGATTGACGGTCTGGCAGACATCAGCCGGTCCTTGGAGGGACGTGCTGCCGGTGTCTCCGTGCAGAACGTCAGCGGTACTTTCGGTACTGCTCCCAAGATTCGTGTCCGTGGCGCCACCTCTATCTACGGTAACTCCAAGCCCCTGTGGGTGGTTGATGGTGTTATCATTGAAGACGTCACCGACGTCACTGCCGACGACCTGTCGAGCGGTGACGCCGAGACGCTTATCTCCTCGGCTGTTGCTGGTCTGAACGCCGACGACATTGAATCATTCGACATTCTGAAGGACGGCTCAGCCACCTCTATCTACGGTGCCCGAGCCATGTCGGGTGTCATTGTTATCACCACCAAGAAGGGCAAGGCCGGCAAGACCCGCGTAGGCTATACCGGCGAATACACCCTTCGCCTGCGTCCTCGCTACAGTCAGTACAACATCATGAACTCTCAGGAGCAGATGGACGTCTATCAGGAAATGCGCGACAAGGGCTGGTTCAACTTCTCCGACACCTACCGCGCCTCCAACAGCGGCATCTTCGGCAAGATGTATCAGTTGGCGAACGTCTATAACGACGCCACAGGCACCTTTGCCTTGGCCAACAACGAAACGGCTCAGAATGCGTACCTCCGTCAGGCGGAATACCGCAATACCGACTGGTTCAGTGAACTGTTCACCAGCAGCATCCAGCACAACCACTCCGTCAGCGTGTCGGGTGGTACGGAGAACGTCAGCTTCTACGGTTCTCTCAGTGCTATGTACGACCCTGGGCGCTACCGTCAGAACAAGATACAGCGTTACACTGCCAACATGAACACCTCCGTGAAGCTGTCCAAGCAGGTGACGCTGAACCTCATCAGCAGCGGCAGCTACCGCAAGCAGCGCGAGCCTGGCACGCTGAGCCAGTCTATCGACCCTGTGGCCGGTGAGGTGAAGCGCGACTTCGACATCAACCCGTTCAGCTTTGCCCTGAACTCGTCGCGCACCATGGACGCTAACGAGTACTACACCCGCAACTACACGCCGTTCAACATCAAGAACGAGTTGGACAACAACTACATAGACCTGAACGCCGTCAATCTGAAGTTCCAGGGCGAGCTGAAGTGGAAGCCGATTCGCGAAGTGGAACTCAGCGCCTTGGCAGCCCTCAGCTACCAGACCTATACCCGTGAGCACCAGATTAAGGATAACTCCAACCAGGCTCAAGCCTACCGCTCCATGGGCGACGCCGTCGTGCGCCAGAACAACCCGTGGCTCTACCATAACCCCGACGACCCCTACGCACTGCCTATCACGGTGCTGCCCGTCGGCGGTATCTATCAGAAGACCGACAACAAAATGCTGGGTACCGACTTCCGCTTCACCGCCAGCTGGAACCACGTCTTTGACGACACCCATATCGTCAACCTCTTCGGCGGTTCCGAGATTGGAGCCGTTGACCGTCAGGCGAACTACTTCAACGGCTGGGGTATGCAGTACGACAAGGGCGAAATGCCGTTCTACGTCTATGAGTTCTTCAAGAAGGGCGTCGAGGACAATGTCGATTACTACTCGCTGACACGTACCAAGAGCCGCTCGGCAGCGTTCTTTGCCAACGGTACCTATTCCTATATGGGACGCTACACCATTAACGGCACCTACCGCTACGAGGGTACCAACCGCTTAGGTCGCAGCCGTTCTGCCCGTTGGCTACCCACCTGGAACATCTCCGGAGCGTGGAATGCCCACGAGGAGAAGTTCTTCGAGAGTCTGCGTCCCACCCTGTCGCACCTGTCGCTGAAGGCCAGCTACTCGCTGACTGCCGACCCCGGACCGCTGTGGGTCAGCAATGCTACCATCGTGATGAAGAACTTCAAGCCCTATCGTCCCTTTACCAACATCAAGGAGACGGGGTTGAAGATTGAAGATATTGCCAACGAAGAGCTGACCTACGAGAAGAAGCACGAACTGAACCTCGGTCTGAGCGTCGGTTTCCTCGCCAATCGCATCAATGTGGAGTTCGACTGGTTCCGTCGTAAGAACTACGACCTTATCGGCCCTATCTACGTGACGGGCGTCGGCGGTGCTATCAGCAAGATGGCTAATGTGGCTGATATGAAGTCTAACGGTGCCGAGCTGAGCATTACCACTAAGAACATTGTCAAGAAAGACTTCTCGTGGGAGACCAACTTCATCTTTACCCACGTGACCACGAAGGTCACTGACTTGGAGGCGCGTCCCAACATCATCCAGATGGTGGTAGGCAACGGTTTCACACAGGTGGGCTATCCTCACCGTGCCCTGTTCTCCTACCGCTTCAACGGTCTGGACGACCACGGTCTTCCCCGTATCACTGACCAGGACGGCAACGTCGTCACCTCTGGCAGCACCATCAACTTCCAGTCGCAGAATCTCGGCCACCTCGTCTATGAGGGTCCCACAGAGCCTACGACCTTCGGTAGCTTGGGCAACGTCTTTAAATACAAGAACTTCCGCCTCAACGTGTTCATCACCTACTCCTACGGCAACGTCGTGCGTCTGTACCCCTCATTCAAGGCGAGCTACTCCGACCTCTACGCAATGCCGAAGGAGTTCCAGAACCGCTGGGTCGTACCTGGTGACGAGCTGCGCACCGACGTTCCCGTCATTCTCACCAAGCGTCAGGTGACGGAGGACACCAATATGGCCACACTCTACAATGCCTACAACTACTCCACGGCACGTGTGGCAAAGGGCGACTTCATCCGCATGAAGGAGATTTCGCTCACCTACGACTTCCCGAAGCTGTGGCTCAAGCCGCTCCACCTCACCGACCTGTCGCTGAAGCTGCAGGCCACCAACCTCTTCCTGTTCTATTCAGACTCCAAGCTGAACGGTCAGGACCCAGAGTTCGTCAACTCCGGCGGTGTGGCAACGCCCATTCCCAAGCAGTTTACAATGACAGTAAGGCTGGGTATTTAGTTGAAAGTTGAGAGTTTAGAGTTGAGAGTTTAGAGTTATGAGAAGGCTATATCAATATTTAACCGTATTAACAGCGGCCGTGGCGCTTTCAGCGTGCGACGACTACCTGGACGTGCTGCCCGACAACCGCACGTCGCTGGACTCTGACGGCAACATCACCGAGCTGCTGACCAGCGCCTACCCGCAGGGAAGCTACTTCATGGTGTCCGAACTGTACAGCGACAATACCGACCACTGCATAGGCAGCCAGAGCTATACCGCCTTCAACAACAGCGGTACCACGCTCCATCAGGAGGCTTCCACGTGGAAGGACATTACCGACAAGAACCAGGACAGCCCCTACCAGATCTGGGAGAGCTGCTACAAGAGCATTGCCGCCGCCAACAATGTGCTCAACGCCATTGCCGAGCGTGGCAACCCCGCCAGTCTGAATCCGCAGCGTGGCGAAGCACTACTCTGCCGTGCCTACTGCCACTTCGTGCTGGGCAACATCTTCTGCCTACCCTACAGCAGCAAGACCTGCAACCAGGCGATGGGTGTCACTTATATGAAAACTACCGAGAGCACCGTGTCGCCCGTCTATAGCCGTGGCACCATGGCTGAGCTCTATGCCAATATTGCCGCCGACATTGAGACTGGTCTGCCACTCATCGACGACAACCTCTACAGCGTTCCCAAGTACCACTTCAACAAGAAGGCAGCGCAGGCCTTTGCCGCCCGCTTCTACCTTTATTATATGCAGGACGACAAGTCGAACCTCGACAAGTGTATCGACTATGCCTCGCGTGCCCTCACCACCGTACCCGCCGATATGATGCGCGACTGGGAGGCTCTGGGCAAGCTGTCGGCAGGCAGTGCGCAGTACAATGCGTTTATCGACGCCAGCAACAAGGCCAACCTGCTCATCATTTCCGCCAGTTCCTACTGGACGTGGGTCTATGGTCCTACCGCCGTCGGCAAGGGCTATTGCCACAACACCAAGATTTCCGATACCGAGACTATCAACAGTACCGGTTTCTGGGGCTCCAAGGACAACGTCTATATGAAGCCCACCCAGATTAGCGGTTCTCCGCGTATCACCCACTACAAGATGGGGCAGTACGTGGAATATACTGATATCGTCAACGGCAAGGGCTATCCCCGAATGATTGTCCCTGCCTTCACCACCGACGCCCTCATCCTGGACCGTGCCGAGGCTTACGCTCTCAAGGGCGACTACGCCAACGCCTACGCCGACCTGACGACGTGGATGAATGCCTTCACCAAGAACAAGGGCACCGTCACCGCCGCCAGTCTGTCGAGTGTCTATGGCAGTTCCAAGGCCTACTACACGCCTACCGCTCCCACAGTGAAGAAGCGTCTCGACCCCGACTTCACCGTTACCGCTGGCGAACAGGAGAACCTGATTCACGCTGTGCTGCACGCCCGTCGTGTGGTCACGCTGCACGAGGGTCTGCGCTGGCAGGACATCAAGCGCTACGGCATTGAGATTTACCGCCGCGACGTTGACGGAATCTTGGGCGACGGCAACATCAGCGTCTATGACACCATGAAGAAGGACGACCCCCGCCGAGCCATCCAGCTGCCGCAGTACGTCATCAGTGCCGGCATTACGGCGAATCCGAGGTAGGAGACCCACCCCTGCCCTCCCTGTGGAGGGAGGGAGAAATGAGAAATGCAAATGAGAAAATGAGAAACTCTGTGTCTCTGATTGCAACGCCACACTTCGCTCGTCGAAGAACCTCTGTGTTCGAAATAAATAAATTGAAAAATAAATTGTACATTGTAAATTGTCAAATTGTAAATGAAAAGTATATATAAACTCTGGGTGCTGGCAGCAGGAGTGCTGGCGTTGGCTTCGTGCAGCAAAGAAGACCTGAACGACGTCAGCGTCATCAAGGACCACCCACAGAACACTACGGCGTTCGACAAGTGGCTGGACGTCAACTATATGCAGCCCTACAACATTCGGCTGAAGTATCGGTTGGAGGACGGTGAGACCAACTTCACCTATACCCTCGTACCTGCCGAGACGGGCAACTCCATCAAGCTGTCGCGTATCATTCTCCACACGTGGCTGCAGGCTTACGACGAGGTGGCAGGCAAGAGCTTCACCTGTCGGCTGGCTCCAAAGGTCATTCAGTTTGTGGGCTCCGTGGCTTGGCAGACGGACAACAGCGCCATCATGGGACAGGCCGAGGACGGTATGAAGATTACCCTCTTCGGCGTCAACCAGCTGAAGATGACGCGCTCGTTCCTCAACGCCAACTACTTCCAGTCTATGCACCACGAGTTTACACACATTATGACGCAGAGCAAGAACTACGACCCCGACTTCCAGAAGATTTCCGAGGGTAAGTACGAGCCTGCCGAATGGTACACCTCCGGTCACAATACGGAGACCTACGCCCTGCAGAAGGGCTTCATCTCGTGCTACGCCATGAGCGAGTACAACGAGGACTTTGCCGAGATGCTGGCGTTTTACCTCATCTACACGCAGGCTGAGTGGGACGCCAAGATGAAGACTGCCGACGCCGCCTACGTGGAAGGCTCTGGCAAGAAGCCCTCAGAGATCATCGGTCAGAAGCTGTCCATGGTTCGCAGCTATATGCTGTCGGCGTGGGACATTGACATTCAGAAGCTGCGCACCGTTGTCCAGCGCCGTATGGACGAGGTGGTTGACGGCACGGTGAAGGTGGACGAATTGTAAAGCCCACCCCCTGCCCCTCCCAAAGGGAGGAGAGTTGAGAGACAGTTTAAAGTTTAGAGTTGAAAGTTATGAGAAGACTATATACATATTTTGTCGTACTGACAGGAGTGCTGGCGCTGGCTTCGTGCAGCGACGACGTGGAGAACGTCTTTGGCGCTACGGCTGCCGAGCGTACTGATGCTGGGCAGCGTGCCTACTACTCCATTCTGGAGGGTAGCGAGCAGGGCTGGGCACTCGACTTCTATCCTGGCAATCGCATAGAGGGTGGCGTAGTCTATACGGCACGCTTCAAGGGCGGTCAGGCAACGTTGGCGTGCGAGCAAGCCATCAGCAATCCCATCGACTACAAGAGCTATCCTGCCGGCACGGAGATGACCTCCGACTATCGGATAACCAACGAGACGGGCGTAATGCTCACCTTCGACACCTACAACGTGCTGTTCCACTACTGGTCACAGCCCTTCAAGGGTCACGCCAAGGGCTACGAGAGCGACTACGAGTTCACCTTCATCTCCGCTACGCCCGACGAGGTGGTGCTGCGCGGCAAGAAGTATGGCAACCTGCTGCGGATGTATCCGCTGAAGAGTGCTGCCACAGACTATGTGAAGGACGTAGCCACTATGCACACCACGCTGAGCGCCATCAACCGCAAGCGTGCCGTAGTAGATGGCAAGACCTACCCCATCACTATGGCGTACAACCTGATGAGCTACGAGGCCGCTGACGGACAGCGCACGGTAGCCTTTGTCCACACCCCTACGGGCATCCGTTTCTACGAGCCCATCCAGATGGGAGGTTACAGCTACAGCGCAATGACCTACGACAAGGACACGCAGGAGCTGCGCACTGCCGACGGCCGTGCCGTGCTGCCCCGCCCCACCACGCTGGAGCAGCAGTTTGTCTGCGCCCAGAGCCAGTGGCTCTTCGGCTATAAGTACAGCGTCAGCACCAAGAGTTACACCCTCGACGGTATGTGCGACGAGCTGAAGGACATCATCAGCCACTGTGCCGACGTGGTCAATAAAGGCACGTGGGGCGAGACCGTCCGCGAGCTGTACCTCGGTGCCAATCAGGAGCCTTTCGCCAACGACAAGCACCGCTGGGTGTTGGGTTGGCAGACGCGTATGAGTTCCATTCGCTACAACATCGGCTACGCCGTCGATATAGAGGTTGCTGACGCTGCGCGCCAGCTGGTGAACATCAATATGGTGGAGGCCGCCAACCTCTTCTCCAACTACGGCTACTGGCAGCCCTTTGTCGATTTCGTGGGTCAGCACAGTCCCTATCTGCTGACGTTCGACAACGACGAGAATCCCAAGGAGGCAACGCTCGTCAGCGAGCGCGACGCCACCAAGTGGTTTAAGGTGACGGTGAGGTAGGCCCACCCCCGACCCCTCCCGAAGGGAGGAGAGGAGGATAGTATAAACGTTGAATCAAACAAATAAATAAATCATCAAACATAAAAACAAAACATTATGAAAAGACAAAATCAACTAAACATTAAGCGAGGCTTACTCAGTAAGCTGGTACTACTTGTGGCACTGTTCTTAGGGAGCAGTAATGCGTGGGCGCAGAAATCCGTAAGTGGAGATGGCTATTCTTATGGATTTGAGAATAACAACCTTGCAGCAGAAGGGTGGACAGTTGCTGGAGATAATATATCGAGCAATACAAAAATCTATTATAAGACTGATTATGGAACTGTCGTATATAGTGGAGACTATAGTTTCCAATTCAGAGGAAACGCAACTCCTTATCCTCCTCAATTCCTAATATCTCCACAAATAGAACACTCAGCTACAGGAACTGACATAACCTTTTATTATAATAATAATGGTTCTGCTGATGGTGAGTCTTTTTGTGTAGGCTATTCGACTTCGACTAACGAAACTTCTAGTTTTGGAAATTGGTCGGATCCTGTCATCGTTAACAAAGGCAGTGGATGGGTAAAATATAGCGCAACCCTTAATTCCACTAATATTAATTATATTGCTATTAAGTATACGTCGCAAAACAAGAATAAAATTTCTATCGATGACATTACGATATCTGAAGCAGAAACATATAAACGCCCTAAGAATCTTTCAGTAAGTTCTTTTGATTCTTCCTCGGCTACATTAACTTGGGACAATGGCAGTGATGAAACTGCATGGGAAGTTGCTTATTCAACAAAGGAAGATTTTGACCCCAAAACTGAGGGCATTAAAATTCCTGTAACCGAAAACCCATACACTCTTACAGGTCTAATAGATGGAGTTACGTACTATGCATACGTTCGATCAAACTATGGTGGAAATTATAGCGAACCCAGCAATAAGATTAGTTTTACGCCAACTGACAATTTGCTCTTAAATGATGATTCTAATACAAATACAAATGTTATTATTCCTACTAATGCGTCTTACGAAGCTCATAGTCAATTTATTATACCTTTACAAGACTTAACTTCTATGACAAATGGGACTATCTCATCACTAATATTATATGGATATGGAACCAATACTAGCACCCTTAATGCTACATGGCCCAATACAACTTTTGATGTATTTGTAAACGAAATAAATGAAACGGCATTCTCATCTTCTTTTCTTGAGTGGGGAACCAACGTATGTGATGATGCCACACTCTCTATTAATAATGGAGAGATGATTATTAATTTTGAAACTCCTTATAAGTATGAAGGAGGTAATTTGTTAATAGGAATACAAAAAGGCACCACGGGTTCTGCTGTTGCATGTGGATGGTACGGAAAGACAGAGGATACTAATAAAAGTTCTGCTTATGCAAAAAAATCATGGGCAGGTGGTTCTCTAACAATGTCTGCAGAAAAATTTAGTCCAAAAGTAAAAATCTATTTCAGTTCTCCTACCATCCCCGTCACTCTCGGCAGCAACGGTTATACGACATTTGCTTGTCCTCGCCCACTCGACCTGACGGCGGAAAATCTGCCCGACGGACTGAAGGCTTATAGGGCTGAGGTTAGTGCTAAAGAAGGAAAAGTTAGATTTAAGGAGATTAACAAGAAGGTGGTTGCTAATACAGGTATCCTGCTGGCTGGTACTGCTAATAAGACCTATAATATTCCAGTTGCTGACAGTGGCGATCCAGTTGGCGACAATGCCTTCCTCGTGAACAGCACGGGCGGCACATTCGCAGCAGAAGATGGCTACACCTACTTCGGCTTCAAGAAGAACAGCGACCCCATTACCTTCGCTACGTTCAATCCCAGCACTGTGGCTATTCCTACGAACAAGGCTTATCTGAAGGTGGAGACATCAAAACTGCCTACTGAAGCACACCAGTTGGTTGCTCTGTTTGACGATGGTGAGACCACATCGCTTCGCGAAATTAGGAATGAGGAATTAGGAATTAAGAATGCCGTATTCTTTAACCTCAATGGTCAGCGCGTTGCACAGCCTACTAAGGGACTGTATATTGTGAACGGAAAGAAGGTCTTAGTTCCGTAAGTGAGAGATGAGGTAATGAATAAAAACTAAAAAGAACAAAACAATGAAAAAAACATATATCAATCCTAAACTCTGTATCGTCAAGATTGAGACGGCAAAGATGATTGCCCTGTCGGGACAACTGGATACCACCCAAAGCATCACTAACTCTGATGATTTCGGTGCCCGCGAATACGACTTCGACGAGGACGAGTACTAAGCATGAGCGGAGCGAGGACGGTCCTCGCTCATAGTCCGGACGGTCCGAACGGCGAGTCCGCATAGTCCGCACGAAGTGTTTCTATAGGGGAAACAAAGTGTTTCTATAGGAGAAACAGAGTGTTTCTATAGGGGAAACAGAGCGTCCGGATAGGGTTTACTTCTGACGAGAATAGGGTTTGCAGGTTGCAAGCTATGGGCTGAAAGCCTGCAAGCCCTACTATCAGAAAGCTGGAAACAGCAGGATGTAGAGAAAGAATGTGAAACAACTATTTGTTACAAACTAAAAATAAAGAAACACACATGATGAAAAAAGTAATGATGATGGCCGCGCTGCTGGCACTGACAACGTCTTCTTGGGCTCAAAACGAGGAGACGGTGGTGACGCCACCGGCGGGCTTAGAGACAGAACCCTATGTGGCTATTCTGACCACAACGGGTGGAGAAACGTACTACCAGAACGTTCAGGTGGGAATCTATAATGGAACTGAAGCTTACTTTCAGGGACTTGCATACAATGGTGTTCCCGAGAGTTGGGCGAAGGGAACTATTTCGAACATAGGGCCGCTCAATATCATCAGTTTCCCCAAGACGTTCTTAGGTTCTTTCTCGTATCTGGGAGCGGAGTATAAATACTACCTGAACGAAACTACGTTCCTCTACAACGAGGGAGTGTATTCGGCTCCTGCAGGCTATAGCATTTCGGGCGGCATAGGTGCTGAGACGTACAACACGGCAACGCTGAAGAAGCTGGTGGAGAAGGAGGCTACGCCTGCCAAGCCGTCGCTGCGCTTCGGTCCGAGCCTCAACGGCAGCACGTATATGTCGTTTATGACGATTCCCCTCATCGACACGAACGGCGACCCGCTGGTGAGCGACAAGCTGAGCTACGTCTTCTACTACGTGAAGGACGACGTGCAGCAGGAGCTGACGTTTACGAAGGACAAGTACAAGAAGCTGACGGAGGATATGACGGAGATTCCGTATAACTTCACCGACAAGTGGGATATTGACAACTACGAGATCTGGATGAACCAGGGCGAGGGTGTGCTGAAGACGTGGACGAAGCTGGGTCTGCAGAGCATCTATCGTGGCTTAGACGTGGAGCACCGCTCTGAGATTGACTGGTTCGATATGGACGCCTACTGGAAGGGTGGCTCGGGCATTGAGGACGTGAAGAGCGACAACGGTGCCAAGGCGAACGTGTTCTACGACCTGCGCGGCCAGCGTGTGGACAAACCGACCAAAGGTCTGTATATTGTCAACGGACGCAAGGTGATTGTGAAATAATAATAAAGACACAAAAAACCGCGACTGTTTCGGCAGCCGCGGTTAATTTTATTTTTTTGTCTTTGGAAAAGCCTCTTCTGATAACTCCTTAAAGAAGTCGTACTCCAAAATAACGCTAATTCTCATTAACAAGCGAACGTCTAAGCTCTTACGCTTAAAAATGTTATAAACGTTCGTACGCTCACAGGGAATCTGTGTTGCCAGCCATGCTGCTGACTTGCCCTGCTTTCTGAGGATTTCCTCAATGTGCTTTCCTATATTCATACTCCAGCCCTGATTAGTTTTTTCTACTACGGTCTTACTATCTCGGCTGCAAAGGTAAGAAATAAATCTCGATATATCAGCACTTTATTGTAGAATTCTTTTTCTCAATCTGCATTTAGTAGTAAACTTTTCCCTATACAGGCGTTCGGTTGTTGAATATGTAACAACGAACAGACCGTTGGAGCAATGTCGGTGATGTGTACTTCACGCGGAGTTGCACCGTGAGGGATGTGCCAACCGTAGAACAGCAGGGGTATGTGTGCGTCGTAGGGATTCCATTCGCCGTGGGTGGTGCCTATGGGCGACGAATAGCGACCGAAATCGTAGTAGCCTGGATCGGGACAGACAATGATGTCGCCCGAGCGGTGGAAGTTATAGCCGCAGATAATGCGCTCGCGGAGCATCTGGGGTACTGCCGTCTGCTGTGCCTTCTCGAAATCGACGACAAACGAGATGTGCGGACACTGGCGCAGGAACTCTACGGCAACATCCTTGACGCGCTGCAGGTCGAGACCCTCCTTGGCTATCATGGCGTGGTCGAGGTAGAAGCGGTAGTCGTAGATGGCCTGTACAAGCGGCATCTGGTTGTGCAACTTGTTCATGAGGTAGGTCTCCAGCTCGCGCCTGATGTCAGAGGACACCCACTTGCCGCCGCTCAGCTTGTGGTCTTGCATGAACTTGAAGTTGTGCGCTCCACCGTGGTCGGCGGTGAGGAAGACGAGGTAGTTGCCCTGCCCCACCTCGCTGTCGAGTGCCTGGAAGAGTCGTGCCAGGTCTTTGTCGAGTTCGAGGTAGGCCTCGTCGGTGTGTTCGCCACGGGTGGCCCACTTATGTCCGATGACGTCGGTCTGCGAGTAGCTGACGCAGAGCATATCGGGTACGGTGCCCTTGCCCAACTGCTCGCCCTTGAGGGCAGCAATGGCCATATCGGTGATGAGCTGTCCGGTGACGGGCGACATTCCAATCTCCTTACCCATTTCCTTGAACGTCTCGTTCTTGGCCACCAGCTTGTTACAGTCCTTCGCCCACTGTGGCAACTCGGTCATATAGTACGTGCTGCTGATGAACTGGCGGTTCTGTGTGTCGAGCCAGTAGGCGGCATTGCCGGAGCGTCCGGCAGGCAGTATGGCGGCACGGTCTTTGTAGCTGACGCCAATGACCTTTGAGCGGAAGTCGGTGTGCAGGCGCAGCTGGTCGCCGATGGTCGTTGCCAACAGGTTGCGGGGCGACATACAGCCCGCCTTCTCGTTGTCGCTGCCTACGGGTTTCACGGTGTCGTCGTCGCAGCAGTAGGTCTTCTTGCCGTCAATGCAGAACGTGTTGCCGCAGATGCCGTGAAAGGCAGGTGTGGTGCCAGTATATGCCGAGGTATGGCCTATGGCGGTGATGGTCGGCAGATAGTTGATGAGGCAGTTGTCGAACGAGTAGCCCCGGTCGATGAGTCTGCGGAAACCGTCGCTGCCGAAGCGGTCGTAGTAGCGCGACAGGTAGTCCCAGCGCATCTGATCCACGACAATTCCCACGACGAGCTTGGGTTGCTCACCGAACTGCGGTCGCTGCGACTGAGCGGTAGCAGCTACCGTCAGCGCAACGACGCACAATAATGATAAAAACAGTCTTTTCATGTTAGTCTTCGTCCTTCATCTCAGCCTCATGCTGCTTGATGAGCTCCTGCTGGATGTCGTTCGGTACGAGTTCGTAGCTTGAGAACGATGTGGTGAACGAAGCGCGGCCGCCGGTCAGCGAGCTCAGTGCAATAGAGTAGCTGGCGAGTTCCTTGAGAGGAATCTTGGCGGTGAGCTTCTGGTAGCCGTTCTCTGAGTCCATACCCATGATGATGGCACGGCGTCCCTGCAGGTCACTCATCACGTCGCCCATGTAGTCGGCAGGCACGAGTACCTCGAGGTCGTAGATGGGCTCGAGCACCTTGGGACCTGCCTCCTTGAAGGCGGCGCTGAAGGCGTTGCGGGCTGCGAGCATGAACGAGAGTTCGTTGGAATCGACGGGGTGCATCTTTCCGTCATAGACAATGACGCGCACGTCGCGGGCGTATGAACCGGTCAGCGGACCTTGCTCCATACGCTCCATCACACCCTTCAGGATGGCGGGCATGAAGCGCATATCGATAGCACCGCCGACGACGCTGTTGATGAAGACGAGCTTGCCGCCCCACTCCAGGTCTTTCTCTTCCTTCGACTTGATGTTCATCTTGAACTCCTGTCCGTTGATGGTGAACGACGTCGGGTCGGGCATTCCGTCGGTGTAGGGCTCCACGATGAGGTGTACCTCGCCGAACTGTCCGGCACCACCCGACTGCTTCTTGTGACGGTAGTCGGCACGGGCCATCTTGGTGATGGTCTCACGATACGGAATCTTCGGCTCCTCGTAGTTGATCTGAATCTTCTCGTTGTTCTCCATACGCCACTTCAGGGTGCGCAGGTGGAACTCGCCCTGCCCGTGGACGATAATCTGGCGCAGCTCCTTCGACTGCTCGACGACCCATGTGGGGTCTTCCTGGCGCATCTTCTGCAGGGCAGCCATCATCTTCTCGGTCTCGGCCTCGTTGACGGCCTTGATGGCGCGCGAGAACTTGGAGTTAGGATATTTGATGAAGTCGAACTTATTATCTACGTCCTTGGCGTTCAGCGTGTTGCCGGTCTTCACGTCCTTCAGCTTCACGGTACAGCCGATGTCGCCGGCACGCAGCTCATCGACCTGAATGCGGTTGGCACCGGCGCAGGCGTACAGCGTACCGATGCGCTCCTTCGAGCCACGGTCGGCATTGGTCAGGTCGTCGCCACTCTTCACGACGCCGCTCATCACCTTGAAGTACTGCACCTCACCGATATGGGGCTCCACACCGGTCTTGAAGAAGTAGAGCGATGTGGGAGCGCTGGCGTCGGCAGGAACCTCCTTGCCGGCAGCATTCTTCACTACGGGCATCTCGCTGACGAAGGGCACTACGTTGCCCAAGAACTCCATCAGACGGCGCACACCCATGTCCTTGCCTGCACAGACGCAGAAGACGGGGAAGATAGAACGTGTCACCAGACCCTTGCGGATACCCTCGCGCATCTCGTCCTCGCTGAGGTCTTCGCTCTCGAAGAACTTCTCCATCAGCGTGTCGTCACCGGCAGCGGCAGCCTCGACGAGCTTGGCTTTCCACTCCTTGGCCTTCTCCAGCTGGTCGGCGGGAATGTCCTCAATGATGGGAGCGCCACCCTCGGGCTTCCACGAGTATTTCTTCATCAGCAGCACGTCAATGACGCTGTTGAAGCCAGGACCCGTGGCAATGGGGTACTGCACGGGAACGCAGTTCGGACCATAGACCTCCTTCAGCTGTGCCAGAATCTGGTCGAAGTCGCAGTTGTCACGATCCAGCTGGTTGACGAGGAAGATAACGGGCTTCTTCAGCTTCTCAGTGGTGCGGAAGGCATTCATCGTTCCCACCTCGGGACCGTACTGGCCGTTGATGAGCAGCACAGCCTGGTCGGTGACGTTCAGCGCCGTAATGGCACCGCCCACGAAGTCGTCAGAACCCGGACAGTCAATGATGTTCAGCTTCTTGTTGTTCCACTCAACATGGAAAACCGTTGAGAACACCGAGTAGCCGTACTCCTGCTCTACAGGGAAGTAGTCGCTCATGGTGTTCTTACCCTCTACTGTTCCGCGGCGCTTGATGATGCCTGCCTCGTAAACCATTGCTTCGGCAAGAGTGGTCTTGCCGCTACCCGCACTGCCAATGAGTGCAATGTTTTTGATCTCGTTAGTCTGATAAACTTTCATAGTTGTTATTGTTTTTAGGTTATATATTTTCAGAAAGCGACGCTAAAGGTAGGCATTTTCGTGCGAAAAACCAACGATTGCTTTTAAATATTAAACTTTATTAGTAATTTTGCACGCAATTATGGCAGGATTGTACATACATATTCCCTTTTGTAAGAGCCGCTGCATCTACTGCGCCTTCTACTCCACCACCGACAGCGCACTGCGCCAGCGGTACGTGGATGCGGTCATCAAGGAGATGGCGCCCACCCCCTGCCCCTCCCGAAGGGAGGAGAGTATTGAGACGATATACATAGGAGGAGGGACGCCGTCGCAACTCACCATCCCGCAACTTCAGCAGCTCTTCTATAATATATATAAGGTATATCATCTCCCATCCCTTCGGGAGGGGCAGGGGGTGGGCTTTCTCCCATCCCTTCGGGAGGGGAAGGGGGTGGGCTTCCTCCCATCCCTTCGGGAGGGGAAAGGGTCGGGCTTAGAAGTCACCATCGAGTGCAACCCCGACGACGTCACTCCCGAATGGGCTGCCGCCCTGGCGCCCTTAGGCATCAACCGCGTCTCCATGGGTGCCCAGACCTTCGACGACCGTCGGCTGCGCTTCCTGCACCGCCGCCACACCGCCGCACAGGTGGAGCAGGCCGTCAGGACACTGCGTGCCGCCGGCATCAGCAACATCAGCATTGACCTCATGTACGGCTTCCCCGGCGAGACCTTAGAAGACTGGCAACGAGACATTGACGCTGCCCTCGCCCTCGGCGTGGAGCACCTCTCGGCATACTGCCTGATGGTCGAGGAAGGAACGGCGCTGTATGAGCAAATGAGAGCCCACCCCCGCCCCCTCCCAAAGGGAGGAGAGGAGGAAAGAGAGGAGGAGACGGAGCGGGCTATGTACGAGCTGCTCATCGACCGACTGACGTCAGCAGGCTACGAGCACTACGAAATATCCAACTTCGCCCTGCGCCCTGCCGGTGTTCCTGCCGACCAGCCGTCGCCCTACCGCTCGCGCCACAACAGCAACTACTGGAACGACACGCCCTACATCGGACTGGGTGCCGCCGCCCATAGCTATACGCCCGCCGCCGCTACTGCACTCAGCGATTCACCCGCTGAGTCTGCCGCCATCCGCTCATGGAACGTCAGCGACCTGCGGCAGTATATCGAGGCCATAGAGCACGGCGAGCGCCCCTGCGAAACGGAGGTGCTCGACGAAGACACCCGCTACAACGACCGTATCACCGTAGCCCTGCGCACCAGTGACGGACTGGACCTCACCACCCTCTCCGAGCGCCACCGCCACTACTGCATGAAAGAAGCCCACCGGTTTCTCTCCGATGGGCTCCTGACGCTTCGTGGTCAGCACCTGGTGCTCACGCGCCGTGGCCTCTTTGTCAGCGACATGGTGATGAGCGCGCTGATGATGGTTTGAAGAGCCCCGTAGTGAGGACAAAACGGAGGGTTATCAGTCATTGTATATATAACAATACACGTATGAAGACTTGGAAAACGAATCTTGAAGAGACGAAGCAGCACTATATCGACTGGTGGAACCACAAGGGTATCGTGCTGAACATGTGGGAACACTTCCAGCAGGGCGTAGAACCGCACGCTGACATTCCAGCACCCCCACCCTACAAGGACTTGAACCAGCGGTGGTTCGACCCGCAATGGCGCGCTCAGTACCTGGACTGGTATGTGGCGCACTCCTGTCTGAAAGCCGATATGTTGCCCGTCGCCAACACACAGTTGGGGCCCGGCTCGCTGGCAGCTATCTTGGGCGGCGTCTTCGAGGGTGGCGAGGACACCATCTGGATTCACCCACGCCCCTCCGTGGTCAACGGTTCACCCGTTGACATAGACGAAATTAAGTTCGACAGCAACCACCCGAACTACCTGCTGCACAAAGAATTACTGAAAGCCGTTAAAGAAAAGGCACAAGGCCACTACTACGTGGGTATGCCCGACTTGATGGAGGGTATGGACGTCATGGCAGCCATCAAGGGAACGGACAAGGTGCTGCTCGACACGGTGATGCAACCTGAGGTGCTGGAGCGCCAGATGCAGCAGATTAACGACATCTACTTCCAAGTGTTCGACGAGCTGTACGACATCATCCGCGAGGGCGACGAAATGGCGTTCTGCTACTTCTCCAGCTGGGCTCCCGGCAAGATGTCGAAGTTGCAGTGCGACATCTCGACGATGATCAGCACCGACGACTACCGCCGCTTCGTGCAGCCGTTCATCCGCGAACAGTGTCAGAAGATTGACTATACGCTGTACCACCTGGACGGTGTGGGAGCCATGCACCACCTGGACGCACTATTGGAAATCGACGAGCTGAACGCCATTCAGTGGACCCCCGGCGTCGGCGAGCCACAGGGCGGCAGCGAGAAGTGGTACGACCTGTACCGTAAAATCCTCAACGGCGGCAAGAGCATCATGGCGTGCTGGGTGACGCTGCCCGAGTTGCGCCCCCTGTTGGACAACATCGGCGGCGACGGCGTCCACATAGAGATGGACTTCCACAACGAGCAGGAGGTGGACGAAGCCCTGCGCATTGTTGACGAATACCGCCACAGCCGCAATCTGCACCCCGCCAACACTGTGGTCAACGGTTCTGCCGTTGACGACACCGACGCCCAAGTAGAAGCCATCATCGAAAAGATAGAAGGTGCCAGCCACACCTGTCCCTGCGGTATCAACCACGACCACATACAGCGCTCAGCGGTTCCCCCGCTGAGTCCCCTCCCCCGCAAGCCCTCGTTGGAAGAGATAGCAGCACAGCGCATCCTTATCTTCGACGGTGCCATGGGTACCAGCATTCAGGCACTGCACTTAGAGAACACCCGTGGCAGCAACGAATACCTCTGCATAGAGCGCCCGGAGGTCATCAGCGACATTTACCGCCGCTTCCTGGCAGCCGGCTCGGACATCATCACCACGAACACGTTCAACGCACAGAGCATCTCACTAAAGCCCCTCGGATTGGAACAGGAGTGCCGCCATATCAATATCGCTGCCGCACAGTTGGCACGCCAGATGGCTGACGCCTTCACGCTGGCCAACCCCGAGAAGCCCCGCTACGTCGTGGGAGGCATGGGACCTACCCGCGAAACCATCTCGATGGAAGGAGCACACCTCAGCTACGAACAGTTGCGTGACGTCTATCAGGAACAGGCTGCTGCCCTGCTGCAAGGCGGGGTCGATGGTCTGCTGTTGGAAACCATCTTCGACGTAGAGAACGCCCGTGCAGGTATCGAAGCCTGTCAGCAAGCCATGAAGGACGCACAGCGTCAGGTTCCCCTGCTGCTCAGCTTCACGGTACGTACGCCCGAAGGCTACAACATGATTGGCCAGAACGTCATTGACCACATCAAGACACTACCCAAGGACAATATCTTTGCCGTGGGTCTGAACTGCAGTCCCGACATTCCGATGGTGCTGTCGCTCACCCGCCGTCTGGCGGAAGAGACCGATTTCCGCATCATCGTCTTCCCCAATGCGGGTCTTCCTGACGAGCACAACCACTACCCCACAACACCGACTATGTTCCAGCGTGAGATGTGGCCGTTCTTCAACGAACACCTGGTGAACATCATCGGCGGCTGCTGCGGTACGACCGACGAGCACATGGCGGTGCTGGCACCCTTGGCGCAACCTGCCCCCGGCTGTTTCGTAACACCCCACCAGCCTGGTACTCGCACTTCTCGCACATCCTCTTCTCGTACCTCCGTACCCCCGACGTCCGTATCCCCGTCATCCTCCGTACCCCCGACGTCTGCTTCCGAGCGCCTCTTCCAAGCCATTCTGAACGGCAAGGCCAACGACGCTGCCGCAGCCACAAAAGACGCCATAGACGAGCAGATAGCTCCGCAAGACCTCATCAACGGACAGATGATACGTGCCATGGGTGAGGTGGGACAGCGCTTCCAGGACGGCAAGGCCTTCGTACCACAGCTGCTGATGGCCGGACGCGCCATGAAGGCGGCTCTGGAACTGCTGAAGCCTATGATGGCTGGCGACTCCAGTACGTCGATAGGAAAGGTGGTCATCGGAACCGTCAAGGGCGACCTGCACGACATTGGCAAGAACCTCGTGGCGTCAATGCTCGAGGGGTGTGGCTTCGAGGTGGTGAACATCGGTATTGACGTCTCTGCCGACACCTTCATCAAAGCCGTCAAGGAGAACGAGCCGGATATTCTGTGTATGAGTGCCTTGCTCACCACGACAATGGGGTATATGAAAGAGGTCATTGACGCCTTGGAGGCTGCAGGCATTCGCGACCGCGTCAAGGTGATGGTGGGTGGAGCTCCCGTCACACAAGGCTTTGCCGACGAGATTGGTGCCGACGGCTACAGCGACAACGCCAACAGCGCCGTAACGGTAGCAAAACAACTCCTTGGAAAACTGTAAAGGGAAAGGAGGTCAAGCCTTTCTCTTTCGCTTATAGCATTGCTTGAAATCGCAGAGTCCGCAGGTGTAATCCATCTTGCGGACTTTTTCGCCTACTCCGATAATGCCGCTGACACTCTTGATAGGTACCATCAGCGAAGAGTCGGTCAGACGAACGCCACAGGTATTGCCCTCGAACAGCGGAAAGAGCTGCTGCTGACCGGAGACGTGCCAACCGCAATAGCCGGGCGAGAAACGGTTTGTATGGTGCCACCCTAACTTGTCGATACTCGCCTGCAGTGATTCTTCCATCCGGTCGGCACACTTCTCAGCCATCACACTGCCCAAGGCGTCGGCAATGAAGACACGCACCATATCGCCCTCAGCCTTCAACTGCTGCTGATACTGCTCGAACTCCACACCTGCCGTACAGACAAACAGAGCGTAGGCCTCAGAACCGTGCAACTGGCGCTCGATGATACGTCCCATCTCGAACGGTGGCAGCGTGCGGGTGACGAAGAAACAGAACTGGGGCTTGACCAACGGACATACCTCTTCGACAATGCGTCGCACCTCCTGTTGCGTCACCTCATCAGGTAGCGCATCACGATAGCCCATCTGCTCATACACCTCAGAAGCGTATATCAATAATTCGTTATAGGTCAGCGTTTTATTCGTCACTTACTATTCCAATGCTTTAAGGTATCAAAGAAGGTATCAATGTTGGCAAAAGGAGTGTGCGGCGGGGTGTCGCAACCGCTCGACAGCACGAAGTTAGGATAGGCTTTCATCTGCTCCAAGAGGTCGGTTGTCACTTGTCGCATCTGTTCAGGTGTACCATCCTTGAACACGCTGACGGGGTCGATATTACCCATCGCCAACGCCGTCGGAGGCACGTCACGAATAACCTCCTCCATGCGACATTTGTTGCCGAAGTGGTAGGCGGCAGCACCCGTGGCAACCATCGCCTCGGTACAGTGGCCGGTATTGCCGCAATTATGCAGAATGACCATGAAATGCTCGTCCTGCACCCTATCGACAATGCGCTTCACATACTGCGACGAAAAGGTCTTGCAGTCGTCGTTGGACATCAGACCGGCGGCAGGCTCAGCCATCACGACACCGTGAGTCCCTGTCTCCTTCAGCGCCAGACAGTACTTCTCGATGAAGTCGGTACATTTGGTGAGCAGTTCGTGGGCAGCAGCAGGATGCTCGTAGATGAGTACCATAATCTCGGACATATCGTACAGGCGCCCTGCCAACGAGAAGGGACCGATACAGCCGGAGAACACGGGACGGTCGGTGACCATCTTCGCGGCCAGCAGATTGGCCTTCAGATACTGCGGAATACGACCGGCACGCAGCGACGGAACCTGCAGGCGGTGAATGTCGTCAACACCGTTCAGCAGATGTCCCACAACGGCAGGAACGGCAATGTCGCTAAAGGCTATCTCGGCACCAAAGGCCTCTGCCTCCGTGGTGAGGTCCATGATGGTGCAGGCGGCAGCACTCGGATACTTCTGGGCAAGCAGTGCTACGGCGTCGGCATGGACACGTCCGTCACAGACCGCCTCGCGGACACTGTGGCCATTCAACTCAATCCCCGGATGGGTCATTACCGGCACGGCGGCGACTTCCTGCTGTCGGATGACGTCTGCCACCCATTGTCTCATATTCATCTTCATACGCAGCGTATTGTTTTTCTTAAAGACGTTGGAACGTCCGATTTGTCACTAATGATGACAAAACAAAGGCTAATGCGTCTTATAGATATCATACACATCAGGCACATGAAACGACTACTAACCATATTTCTGCTATCCGCCACCCTGCAAGCAACGGCAGGGGAAATCGTTGTCCGCGAAGGAGGGAGCATTCACGAAGCACTGCGACAAGCCCGTGAATGGAGACGCACCAAGGACGCTCGCTGTCAGGGTGGTATCACCATCACGATAGAAGCAGGCCGCTACTATATGCAAGAGCCCTTGCTGCTGCGCCCTGAGGACAGCGGTACAGAGGAGTCGCCGCTCACCATTCGCGGCAGTCAGCAACACGAGACCATTCTCTGCGGCGACCAGCAGCAACAGCACACGCAGGTGTGGCCCACAGAGGGTATGGAGCGTATGATTGACTTTAACACTGCTGACCGTACCATCACCATTCCCGTTCCCCCAAAAGCCGTGCTTCGCGATTTCGCCGCGAAGACGGCGGCGGCGAGTACCAGCCGTCCACCCCTCGAAATGGTGGTTCACCAGCGCTGGGCCATCGCCATCCTGCGCGTCAAGGACATCACTATTCTTGGCGATTCCGTCGCCAAGGTCTCCTTCCTGGAACCGGAAAGCCGCCTGGAGTTTGAGCACCCCTGGCCACAGCCCGTTATTAGCGGCGAACGCGGAAGCAGCAGTTTCCTGCTACGCACCACTGAGCAGCGTGACGGCATAGAACAGCTGCTCATCGTTGATGGCGCCAACCACACCGTGTTCGAAGATTTAGTCTTCGAAAACACCTGCTGGAACCGCCCCCTGCACAAAGGACACGTCACCCTGCAAGGCGGGTTCCCGTTGTTGGACGCCTACAAGTTGGCTGTTCCCGGTTTGCCCTGGGATAAAGACCTCGAGAACCAAGCATGGATAGAGCGTCCCGTCAGCGCCGTTTCCGTGCGCAATGCCCACCACGTCGATTTCCGCACCTGCCATTTCTACCAGCTGGCCAGCACCGCCCTCGACTACATTGACAATGTCAGCGACTGCACGGTGACGGGGTGCCAGTTTGAACACATTGGAGGCACTGCCATCATGGCGGGGTCGTTTGCTGAAAGTCCTATGGAGGTACACCGTCCCTACACCCATCTCGCCGAGCGTTGCAAGAACATCAAGATTGAGCGCAACAACATCTGCCGGACCAGCGAAGAGGACTGGGGAGCGGTGGCTATCGGTATGGGGTATGTACGCGACTGCACCATCAGCGGGAACAGTGTTTCACACACCAACTACAGCGGCATCTGCATCGGTTGGGGATGGACACCCCTCTATACGGGTATGGAGAACAACCACATCGTCAGCAACAAGGTGAGCAACTATGCCTGTCAGCTGTACGACGCAGGAGGCATCTACACGCTGTCGAGTCAGCCGAACTCCAGCATTCGCGACAACGAGATAACACAACCCTACCCTGCGCCCTACGCTACCAACGACCGCGGCTTCTGCATCTACTTAGACGCCCGCACCGACGGCTTCACCATAGAAAACAACAAGACCACAGTGGTCAGCGGTTCACCTGCTGGCACTACCCTCCGCCTCATCCGTCGTGACGAGATAGGCGATAACCACCCTGGTCCACACCTCATATTCAAACAATGAAACAAACAAACTATCACCTTTTCGACTTCATGGACTTCTCCGACTTCCAGTCAGAGAGGGACGTTGCGAACGCGCCTGCCCCACAGCAGGAAGAGGCCCTGTGGAAAGCTTACGCACCCTCGAAGGTTGAGGAGCGCCACGGCGACATTATCGTCACCATCCCTTATCAAAAGCAGAAACGCCAAGAGGATATGGAGCCTGACACCACTGCTCCGCAGCAGTCGTTCGACCTCATCATCCGGGCCTACGAGCCCAACATCGTCCGCCTGTTCACCACGATGAACAACGACGAAATGGTGGAAAGCGACGAGATGCTGCAGTTCTCCTCGGACGTCAAGCGAATTACCCTCCGTCTCGTAGGCTGCGACATTATCGCAGCAACCGGCAAGAAAGTCGCCACCATCGACCTCAGCGCCCCTGTGACAGACCACTGGAGCGACCTGCTGCCGGCACCCCAGCCAGCCCCTTTCATCACGTTCTACCCGGACGGCGACGAGAACAAGGGTATTGCCTTGAGCGACGACCACTTCTCACCGCCCCGCTACGATGCTCTCCCCTTGGGCTTCGTAAGCCGAGGTTCTGTCTCGGCAACAGAACGCGCCACCATCAGCTTCCGCTGTGAACCTGACGAATGCTTTGTCGGTACAGGCGAGCGCTTCCGCAAGATGGACCTGAGCGGACAAACCTTCCAACTGAAGAACCAGGACGGACAGGGCGTCAACAACCGCCGCTGCTACAAGAACATTCCGTTCTACATGAGCAGCAGGATGTATGGCTGTTTCTACCATACCAGCGACTACTGCAAACTGTCGTTAGCCGACCACAGCACACGCAGCGTACAGTTCCTGAACGACTACGCCACGCTGGACGTCTTCCTCATCGGCGGCGGAACACCGGAGGAGATACTGCACGGCTATCGCATGCTGACGGGATTTCCACCCATGCTGCCCGTCTGGAGCTTCGGCATCTGGATGAGCCGAATGACCTACTTCTCTGCCGATGAGGTGAACGACATCTGCGACCGGCTACGCAAGGAGCACTATCCCTGTGACGTCATTCATCTGGACACCGGCTGGTTCCGCACCGACTGGCTCTGCGAGTGGAAGTTCAACCCCGAGCGATTCCCTGACCCCAAGGCTTTCATCCAGCGGCTGAAGCAGAACGGCTACAAGGTCAGCCTATGGCAACTGCCTTACATTGCACAAGGTGCCGAACAACTGGAAGAAGCCAAGCGCAACAGGTATATATCAAGACCCTCCCCCCTGCCCCTCCCTTGCAGGGAAGGGAGTGAATACTCTCAAGACGAGATTTCTGCTCAAAATGAGACAGATGGGGATGATACTAACTACGCCCCTCTCTCACAGGGAGGGGACGGGGGAGGGTCCGAAGGCTCTGGCGGGTCCAACTTCTCTGCCCTCGACTATGCGGGCACCATAGACTTCACCTACGACAAGGCGACAGACTGGTATCAGCACCGGCTGCTGAAACCCCTGCTCGACATGGGGGTGAAGTGTATCAAGACGGACTTTGGCGAGAACATCCACATGAACCACCAATACCACGCTGCCACGCCAGAGCGGTTGAACAACATCTATGCCCTGCTCTACCAACGGGCAGCCTATGAGGTGACGAAGGAGGTGACGGGCGACGGTATCGTCTGGGCTCGTGCTGCCTGGGCAGGCTGTCAGCGCTATCCGCTACACTGGGGCGGCGACAGTGAGTCGTCGTGGGCAGGACTGGCAGGAAGTCTGAAAGGCGGTCTGCACTTCGGACTGTCGGGCTTTGCCTTCTGGAGTCACGACGTACCGGGATTCCACGCTACACCGGACTTCATGAACTCTCCCATCGACGAGAACGTCTATGTACGCTGGACACAATTCGGCGTATTTACCAGTCACATGCGCTACCACGGCACCAGCAAACGGGAGCCTTGGCACTACCCCAACATTGCACCTATCGTGAAGAGGTGGTGGAAGCTACGCTACAAGCTGCTGCCCTACATCCTGGAGCAGAGCAAGGAGTGCTGTCAGACGGGTTACCCGATGGTGCGCGCCCTGCTGTTCCATCATCCTAACGACCGGCAGGTGTGGCATATTGACGACGAATACTATTTCGGCTCGGAATTCCTCGTCTGTCCCGTGATGAACAGCCGGAACCGCCGTGACCTTTACCTGCCCGAAGGACAATGGATGAACTTCTTCACAGGTGAGCAACTGGAGGGAGGACGCTGGTACTACGACGTGGAGGTACCACTCGACCAGATGCCGGTGTTCGTACGTCCCGGAGCACGCATCAAGCTCTATCCTGACGAGGTGGACAGCACCGACGATATGGATATGAGCAAAGTCGTCACCCTGGAAATCACGAAAGACTACCAAGGAACTGAAATCTAATGTTTAATCTTTAATTCAAACAACGTGGAAAGTCACTATATGCAAAGCCTTGACTGGCTGATTTTAGCCATCTATTTCGTCGTGCTCATAGCCATCGGACTATGGGCAAGTACCAAACGCAAGAAAGGTGGTTCGCTGTTCCTTGCCGAACACTCGCTGCGCTGGCACCACATCGGGTTCTCCATGTGGGGAACGAACGTGGGACCATCCATGCTCATTGCCTCAGCGTCGGCAGGATTTACCACAGGTATCGTATCGGGCAACTACGCCTGGTACGCCTTCGTGTTCATCGCCTTGCTGGCCTTTGTCTTTGCGCCGCGCTATCTGGGTGCCAACATCCAGACGCTTCCTGAGTTCATGGGATTGCGCTTCGGACAATCGACCCGTAACATTCTGGCGTGGTACACCATTGTGACGGTCATCATCTCGTGGCTGGCACTGACACTCTTTGCCGGCGGCGTACTCATCCGTCAGGTGTTCGACATTCCGATGTGGTTGTCGGCACTGGTGCTGGTGCTCATTTCGGCGTTCTTCACCATGTTGGGAGGACTGAAGGCCGTAGCCTATACCAACGTCTATCAGATGGTACTGCTCATCGTGGTATCACTCGTCCTCGTCATTGTCGGACTGGACAAGGTAGGAGGTGTGTCGGCATTGGTGGACAAAGTGCCCAGCGACTACTGGGTGATGTTCAAACCCAACAGTGACGAGGCGTTCCCCTGGCTACCCATCCTGTTAGGCTATCCTGTTATGGGCGTATGGTTCTGGTGTACGGATCAGAGTATGGTACAACCGGTGCTGGCTGCCAAGGATTTGCGCGAGGGACAGTTAGGTACCAACTTCACCGGTTGGCTGAAGATTCTCGACGTAGCATTATACATCCTGCCGGGAATTCTCTGCTTTGCCCTGTATGGCGACACGCTGAAGAACCCCGACGAGGCTTATCTGACGATGGTGGAAAACCTCTTCCCTGTAGGAATGGTAGGACTGGTATTTGCCGTACTGACCGCCTGTCTGGTATCGACCATCGGTTCAGCGCTGAACGCACTATCAACGGTGTTCACCATGGACGTCTATGTAAAGAACTTCAAGCCCGGAGCTCCACAGTGGGAAATCAATCTCGTAGGACGCGTGGTAGTGGTCATTGGTGCCTCGCTGGCCATCATTATGACGGTCGCCATTGACGCCATCCAGGGACTCAACCTGTTCAACGTGTTCCAATCGGTCTTGGGATTCATCGCACCACCTATGGCAGCAGTATTCCTCACGGGCATTTTCTGGCGTCGTACTACCACCCGTGCCGCCAATTTCTGCCTGACGGTAGGCACTGTTTTCTGCCTCGGCATCGGAATCCTGTATCTCTGGCCACCCGAATGGCTTACCACGTGGCTGGCAAGTACAGGTACGACCCTGCCCCACTTCATGCTGCTGTCGTTCTACCTGTTCGTGATATTGGTAGTGTGTATGACCCTCATCTCGCTCACTGACAGCGACAAGACGGAATACACCATACCGGAACCTGTTCACGAGAAATGGTCCAAGCTGGCCATCGGTCTATGGATTGCCCTCGCGGTAGTGATGGTGGGACTCTATATCTTCTTCAACTAATGACAAAACAGCTTATCATACGTCTCTAAAGAAAGAACAAGAAAATATGAAAAACGTCCTCTTAATATGTTCAGCGTGTTGTTGTATGGCAACAACCGCTACGGCTCAGGGACTGACCGACATGAGCCATAGCCAACAGGCCAAGATGCAGAATCTGCCGATGGGAGCCACTCAGTGGACGGGTGGCTTTTGGGCCGACCGTTTTAACGTCTTATCGACAACAGGCATCTGGTCTATGTGGGACACTTGGAACACGCCCTACGAAACGCTGGACGCCAACGGCAAGCACGGTAGCCATGGGTTCCGCAACTTCCAAGTGGCAGCAGGCACCGTCAAAGGCAAGCACCACGGGCCTCCCTTCCACGACGGAGATATGTATAAATGGTTAGAGGCGTGTGCGGCTGTCTATGCCGTAACGAAAGACCCGAAGCTGGACGCCCTGATGGACCAATTCATCGAGCAGGTGGCACTGGCACAGCGCGCCGACGGCTACATCCATACGCCCGTGGTCATTTCGGAACGCAACCAAGGCATTGACTCGCACGCTGTGAAGGAGAATGCTGCCGGCATAGAAATAGGAAAAGACCAGAAGCACGCCTTTGCCTCACGTCTGAACTTCGAGACTTACAACCTCGGACACCTCATCACCGCCGGTATCATCCATAAGCGGGCAACGGGCAAAACCACGCTCTTCAACTGCGGAAAGAAGGCTGCCGACTTCCTCTATAACTTCCTGGCCAACGACGCAGCAGAACTCTCCCGCAACGCCATCTGCCCTTCTCATTATATGGGAGCAGCAGAGATGTATCGAGAGACGGGAGACGAGAAATATCTCACTCTAGCTAAGGGACTTATCGCTATTCGCGACAGTGTTACTAATGGCGAGGACCACAATCAGGACCGCCATAAGTTCCGCGACCAATATGAGGCCATGGGGCACGCCGTTCGTGCCAACTACCTCTATGCCGGTGTGGCAGACCTCTATGCCGAGACCGGCGAGGCGCAGCTGATGAAGAACCTCTCGGCCATCTGGAACGACATCGTGAACCATAAGATATACATCATGGGAGGCTGCGGTGCGCTGTACGACGGTGTAAGCCCCGACGGCACTACCTACAACCAGCCCTCTATTCAGCAGATTCATCAGGCATACGGCCGACAGTTCCAGCTGCCACAGGAGTATGCTCACAACGAAATCTGTGCGCAGATTGGTATGATGCTGTTCTCGTGGCGTATGTTCCAGACCACCTGTGACCCACAGTATATTGACAACATTGAGAACGAGCTTTACAACGGCATTCTCTCGGGTGTCTCGCTGGACGGTAAGGACTACTTCTACACCGAAGCCCTGCGCCGTACCAAGGAGTATCCTTACGTGCTCCGCTGGCCTAAGCACCGCCAACGCTATATTACGTGCTTCTGCTGTCCGCCGAACACTCTGCGCACCCTCTGTGAAGCCCAGGAGTACGCCTACAGCATCAAAGGCGACACGCTTTGGGTGAACCTCTACGGACAGAACAGCCTGAAGACCAAGGACCTCGAGATTGAACAGGTCACGAACTACCCCTGGGACGGGAAGATCACGCTGACCATCAAGAAAGCCAAGAACCTGAAGAGCATTCGTATGCACATTCCCGGTTGGTCAACAGACGCGCAACTGAAGTTAAACGGACAGCCCATCTTGGCAGAGGCGTTGCGCGAACCCCGTAAATGGAAGAAGGGCGATGTCATAGAACTGAACCTTCCCATGCGTCCCCGCCTGATGGAAGCTAATCCCCTAGTGGAAGAGGCCAAGAACGAGATTGCCGTCATGCGTGGTCCTATCGTCTATTGTCTGGAAGGACAAGACATCAGCGGCAACCACCGCATCAACGATATTGCCATTCCTGCCGACGTTCAGTTTACGGAGTCCAAGGTCACGATAGAAGGTCACGAGATGATTGCCCTCGAAGCTGATGTTCCGCTGGTTAACAAAGACTCCTGGCGCAACGACGAACTGTATCGTGAACTGCGCCCCGTGAAGAACGAAAAGGTACACATCCGACTGATTCCCTACTACGCCTGGGACAACCGAGGCATCCAGGACATGTCGCTCTGGCTCCCGCTGGCCCGGTAAGATAAGAAAGAAGACAGAAGGTCAGTCCATGGGATAGCAGACGCCCCACTTGGCGCGAAGGTCATCCATCAGTTGCATGATGTAGAGCGTTTCAGCGTGAGGCATCTCGCGGGGTTCCAGCAGACCGTCCTGCAAGGCTTGTCGACAGGCCGCGAACTGGTATTCATAACCCGTAATCTGCCGGGGCACGGATATCTGTTTCACCAGCACACGGTCACGCTGATAGAGGGTGATGGTCTGTGGATTATTGATATTGTCTATCACGATATTGGCATCTGACCCAGCGATGACGCCAGTATTGTCTCCTACGCACATGGCACTCGACTGCAGGTTGGCCACAATGCCATCTCCAAGTACCATCGTCACTGTATTGGTCAAGTCCATACCCTCGTCGCTCTTGACGCAATGACCGTCGAGAGTGACGACAGGGGCATCGGTGAACATACGGACGAAGTTGAGGGCATAGACCCCGACGTCGAGCAGAGCACCGCCACAGAGGTCGGGACGAAAGATACGTTCCTTCTTCATCATCGGGTATGCCAGAGTAGCAGTGATGAGACGTGGCGTTCCTATGCGCCCTTCAGCTATCAGCTGGCGGACGATACCGACAGCAGGCTGATAGCGGGTCCAGATGGCTTCAGCGATGAACACTTTTCGCTCGTGAGCCAAGTTGATGATGTCCTTTGTCTGCCGGCAGTTCGCCATAAAGGTTTTCTCCACCAGACAGGGTTTGCCAGCCAGCAATGCCTGGCGCGTTACATCATAGTGGTGCGAGTGTGGTGTGGCAACATAGATTAAGTCCACTGTCGGGTCATTGATAACCTCAGCATAAGAGCCATAAGCCTTGGGCATGTTCCAGTTTTGGGCAAAAGCCTCAGCCTTCTCCAACGAGCGTGAGCCTATAGCATAGGCCTTGCAGTCCGTCATTCGGGTCAGCGTTCTGGCAGCTATCTGGGCTATCTTTCCTGCACCAACGATACCGACGCACATTCTTCCTTTTTGATCCATAAGCCGTTTAGTATTTGTTTTTATCGTCTGCAAATTTATATAAAATTTTCGAGATTATAAGCCAGTCGAGATAAAAATGTGAACAAATATTCGCGATTTTTCCCTAAGATAATGTGCAAAAACAGTTTTCTTCCTTTTTTTTTGGCGAAAAGAAAACTTTTTCTTAATTTTGCAACATCACAACTTTAGTGAATACAACAAAAATAGTTATTAATCACAAAATGATATGCTTATGATATAGTAGAACTTAAAGACATATAGAAATAGAAGCGTTAGCTTATATTCTTGCTTTCAGACAAATTGGGGAATTTAGAAGAAAGCCGCAGGAGTAAAAGTTGATGCTCACGTCATGATATGGCGTGGGCTTTTACTCGTAATATGCGGCATAAGGTTATCCCCAATACCATCTGAAAGCGTAGACACAGTAATTAGTCCACGTTTTCTTTTTCTGTCTCCTTTCAACTGACCTTTGGACTAAAACAATATGTTAAACTTAAAAACAAAAAAGACATGAAAAGACTATTAACATTAACCACCCTGCTGCTCCTTGCAATTGCCTCTTTTGCCCATGACTTTGAGGTTGACGGCATTTATTATGCAATTACATCTGCCACCGACAAGACAGTTGCTGTTTCATATCAGGGCAACAGTTCAGGCGAATACTCAAACGAGTATTCTGGCAGCATAGTGATTCCCGAGACAGTGGGGTATGATGATGTGACTTACGCAGTAACGAGTATCAAAGAAGCAGCTTTTGCCAACTGTACAGAACTGGAATCTATCAGTATTCCCAATAGTGTGGTAACTATCGGTCGAGATGCTTTCAGCGGTACGGCATGGTATAACAACCAGCCAGATGGGGTTGTGTATGCAGGCAAAGTAGTATATTGCTATAAAGGCTCTATGCCTCAAAACACCTCTATCAAATTGCAAGATGGTACGGTAAGTATAGCCTATGCTGCTTTTGGAGCACAGACGAATTTGAATTATATTGAAATTCCCAATAGTGTGTTGTCGATAGCAGAATCAGCCTTTGGTGGTTGCACGGGACTAACCTCTATCGTTCTAAGCAACAGCATGAAGGCCATAGAGAAATATACGTTTGATGGCTGTAATGGCTTGGAAACAGTAACTATACCAGAAGGAATTGAATACATTGATATTGCTGCTTTTAGAGGCTGTAGTAGATTGAGTTCGCTTAGTATTCCTAACAGCATGACATTTATCGGTCCAAGTTCATTTGAAAGTTGTTCCAAATTATCTCAATTGGATTTAGGCAGTGGAGTAACCACTATCGCAGGAAATGCTTTTAATGGATGTGAACAGTTACAAACAGTGGAATTTCCTGCGACTTTAACCGCCATAGGAGAACGTGCCTTTTGCGGTACTGGATTAACTTCTGTGACTATACTAAATAATGTAACAACCGTCGACCAAGGTGCTTTTATGAACTGTAGTAGTTTGAAAACTGCTGTCTTGCCAGATAATATGAAAGACATTCCTAATAGTCTATTCCGTGACTGCAAGTCACTGACATCTGTTCAGTTTCCGAATAATGTAAAAACTATAGGAGACCAAACTTTCTATGGCTGTACTGCACTCACAACAATGGATATACCCGAGGGGATTACAACAATCGGGAAAAATGCTTTCTCTGGTTGTAAAAATCTTGCATCTGTAAAAATTCCTAACACAGTGGATGAAATAGGGAATAGTGCATTTGGTGGTTGCGCAAGTTTAACCTCTATCGCCCTTCCTGATGGTTTGACAGTTATCAGAGATGGTGTGTTTGCTGCTTGCACGGGATTAACCTCCATTGAAATACCTTCATCTGTAACGATGATTGGCTCTGAAGCGTTTGCAGGATGTATAGGATTTACTGAATTTGAAATTCCCAGCCAAATAAATTCTTTTGGGCGTGCTGTATTCTCTGGGTGTACGGGTCTTACCTCAATAACATTACCACAAGGCGTTACCAATATAACCGAAGAAATGTTTGGTGGATGTACCAATTTGTCATCAGTGACTATCCCTAATAGTGTTCAGGGCATCGGACGTTGGGCTTTTTCTGGTTGCAGCAGTCTCCAGTCTATCAATCTACCAGAGGGAGTAAAATCAATATCTGATGGCGCATTTATGTATAGTGGTTTGAAATCAATTAATCTTCCCAACAGTTTGACATATATTGGTGAAAACGCTTTTTCACAATGTTCCAATCTGCTACAGATAACTATTCCTAAGAGCGTTAGCTGGATTGGTTACAATGTGTTTGTTGGCTGTCCAAGTCTTGAGACAATATATTGTAATATAGTATCTCCAACAAGTTCCACAAGGGCAGGCTTTGACCAGAGTGTTTATAAAGATGCTGCATTATATGTGCCTAATGGAACGAGAGAGAAATATCTTGCTTTGGATGGCTGGAAAAACTTCGTTAGGATAAGGGACGTAGAGCCTTCTACTGACAACGTCCTCGCATTGAGCAATTTTGAGACCTATGCAGGCAAACAGATAGTATTGCCGATAGAAATGAATAATACGGCTAATATTACAGCTTTCCAGTTTGACCTCTACTTGCCAGATGGTGTGACAATTGCGAAAGATGAGGATAATGAGTATATTATTGACCTCAGCGATAGAGCCACAAAGTCACATAGCATATCATTCAGCCAGCAGGCTGACGGCGCTATGCGTTTGATATGTACATCTATGTCAAGTACCGCATTCAAAGGAAATTCCGGCTCAATAGTGAACATAACACTTGACGTGGCACCAGAAATGTCAAAAGGCGATTACATTATAAAAGTAAGGGATATAGAACTTTCTGACGGCACACCATATAATCCATTGGACATAAAGGCTACGCTGACAGTAAAGACATATTCTCCTGGCGATACCGACGGCAACGGTAAGGTGACGGTGAATGATGCTGTGTGTATCATCAACTATATCCTCGGCACACCAGGTGAAGGCTTCGTAGAAGAAGCAGCAGACCTCGACGGCAACGGAGAGATAACGGTGAATGACGTTGTGATACTCATCAATGATTTCATTCTCGGAGGCAATAGCCAGAACAGCCTCTACCTCAACCTCGAACAGGTGGCTACTGCTGATGAGGATTATCTCTACATAAACGATATAAACATGAAGGCAGGCGAGACACGTGAGGTGGAGGTTTATATGAACACAGCCCGCACGGATATACAGGGCTTACAGTGCGACATATATCTGCCAGAAGGCATAGAGTTCGTATATGAAGAGGACGGTGGCGAGAGATATTATGCAGAGGCAGGAGGCAGGGCAGCACGCTCACATAGCGTGGCTGCAAAGGTGCAGGCTGACGGAGCCCTGAGAGTGGTAGAGACAAGTACCTCTGGTGCCAAGTTCAAGGATAACGACCAGGCAGTGTTTGTATTCCAAATCAAAGCCAAGGATGATATGCCAGCTGGCAATGCAGAGATAAAACTGGGTAACATGGAACTGTCTTACGGTGGAGCACCAATCAACCCAAGCGACAGGACTTCTGTCATAGTTATAGATGGCACTCCTACAGGTGTGGATGCAATAGAGGCAAATGAAGCTTCATCATCTTTTGTAGGAAAGTTCATTAAAGACAATCAGATTATAATAATGAAGAGTGGCAAGAAGTATTCTGTTTGTGGACAGGAGAAATAACAGAACATCACACCACTTAAATAGTTCAATTAAATAACGACACCCTATCTTTAAGCAAAAGATGGGGTGTTGTTATTGTTAGTTATAAAATTTTAGTCAAATAGAAGTTTGCAGAAACTAAGTCACATTGGCGGGGCAATTTGTTCTCTATTTATAGAGGAAAGATACAAAGAAAAAAAATGAATTGGCGACAATTTTTCCCAAGAAACGTCTCTTAAGTATGAAACATGCACTCATTCTTATCAGTCTCTTCTGCTGCATGAGCCTCAGCGCAGCAGACTTGTTTATCACCCCCGACTCGTCGCTGGTGGATGCCGTCCGCAAAGCACGCGAAATGCGGCGACTGGGAAAGGCCACCGAGGTCACTATCCACTTAGCGGAAGGTACCTACTTTTTATACGAGCCGCTACGTCTGCGTCCTGAGGACAGTGGACTTACCATCGAGGGCAACAATGCCGTCATCAGCGGCGGACTGCCCATCAGCGGTTGGAAGAAACAGGGCAAGTTGCTCGTGGCTGACGTGCCCGACTTCAACGGTTGCCCCATCGACTTCCGCCAGTTGTGGATAAATGGACGGAAAGCCGTCCGTGCCCGTGACGTCTCTGACTTTGAACAGATGCACCGCATCCTGACGTACGACAAAAAGAACCACGTGTTGTGGATTCCCAGGAAGGCAGTGGAGAAGCTGAAGTCTTATCTATCACCTATCACCTCTCACCTATCACCACTGGAAATGGTGCTTCACGAGATGTGGTGTACGTCGAACCTGCGCATCAAGTCACTGACCCCTCAGGGAGATTCCGTTGCTGTCCGCTTCCACAATCCTGAAGGACCTATCCAGTTCCAGCACCCATGGCCTTCGCCTATGACACCCGACACAAAACACCCGTCACCGTTCTATCTGACGAACGCCAAGGAGCTGTTGGACGAACCCGGTGAATGGTACCATGATATCCGAGGGCATAAGTTATACTATATGCCTCGGATAAATGAGAAATTAGAAATGAGAAATGAGAAATTGAGTGCCACCGTTCCTGTATTGGAGACGCTGGTGGAATTCATCGGTACTGCCGAGCGTCCTGTGCGCCACATCACCATCAAGGGCGTCACTTTCAGCCACACCACATGGATGCGTCCTTCGGAGAAAGGTCACGTTCCTTTGCAGGCAGGCATGTACCTGACCGAGGCTTACAAGCTGCGCCCACAGATTGACCGTCCCAACAACCACAAACTCGACAATCAGGGCTGGCTCGGTCGTGCCGATGCTGCCGTAGAGTTGCACTATACGGAAGACGTCAACTTCGACGGATGCCGTTTCGAGCATTTGGGTGGCAGCGGTGTTGACTACGTCACCCATTGCAAAGGCGGAACGGTCAGCCACTGCACGTTCACCGACATTGCCATGAACGGCTACGTCTGCGGCTCGTTCTCTCCCGAAGGTCTGGAGACGCACCTGCCCTATCAGCCTACCGACTTCCGTGAGGTATGCACCGGACAAGTCGTTGAGCAGTCTGTGTTCTACAACGTTACCAACGAGGACTGGGGCTGTGTGGCTATCTGCGCAGGATATGTCAATGGCATCACCATTGACCACAACACCATCCACGACATCAGCTACACCGGCATTTCCCTGGGTTGGGGCTGGAACCGCGACTTGGTGTGCATGAAGGACAATAAGGTTCACGCCAACCTCATCTACAACTATGCCCAGCACATGTACGACTGTGCCGGTATCTATACCCTCGGCAACCAGCCGGGCACGCTGATTACAGAGAATGTAGTCCGCGACATTGCCAAGCCGTCATACGTCCACGACCCCAACCATTGGTTCTATCTCTATACCGATGAAGGCAGCAGCAACATCACGTTGCGCGACAACTGGACGCCCGAGGAAAAGTTTCTGAAGAATGCCAACGGCCCTGATAATGTCTGGGAAAACAACGGCCCACAGGTCAGCCAGACGATTCAAGACGCCGCCGGAGCGAGAATGACAGGCTACTAGCATTACGACTCATCAACGAATGATTGTTTTTACAAAAGAGAATAATATAATACCATAACGTTATCACATGCCAGCAATATTCAGTCGCATCAAAAAGGAAGATTCCGAGAACACCCGCCAGTGGGACTTGCTCATCAACCAACTCATGAAGGGCAATGTCATACCCGTGATAGGACCTGAGTTTCTTGTTGATGACGAAAAAGGATCGAATCCGCATCAGATACTCATTGACGACCTGGCAGAGGCTTACGATATCCATTCGCATCCACAGTCTTTCTCCGAATTACTTTACGACAAAGACTTTGATGCCAACGACCGCAAGAATATCTATGCCATGTTGGGCGACGCTTTCAGTCAACCTCTCTTCAAGCCCTCTCAACTGCTCATGCGTCTGCTGGGCAGCAAGCGGTTTCCCTTTGTCATTACTACCTCTTTCACTCCCGTCGTGGAAGATGCTATGAGAGAAATCTGGGGTAATGACCGGTTGCGTGTCATGAAATTCACCAACGACCCTTCCCACAATAGCGACATCAGCACACGTTCCGACATCAGCAAACCGACGGTTTACTATATGTTCGGAAAGGTGTGCAGTTCAGAGAAAAAGTATGTTGTTACCGATTATGACATGCTTTCGTTCTGTCGTTCCTGGCTCAGTTCTGCGGAACGCCCACAAAATTTAGCTGCCGAATTACAATCCAAATACCTGCTGATACTGGGCAACAACTACTCCGATTGGCTGAGCCGTTTCGTCTGTTTCTCTTTGAAAGCACATCTGGATTCCCAGCCTATGGGTATGGTCATCGACCCCATGGCAGAGGATAGCTTTCTACAATTCATGAAACGCATTGACACTTTCACACAAAAAGACGCTGAGGAAGTCATCAACAAGATTGAAGCCATGGTCGCTCAGCGGGAAAGCGAGCAGCCTCATTCTCTGAACAATACCCCTTGGCAAGACACCGATGTGTTTATCAGCTACTCCAGAGCTGACGCCACAGTAACGGAACAACTCTATAAAACGCTCCAAGCCAGAGGAATCAACGTATGGTACGACCGTAATAGTCTCAGCTATGGCGGCAACTTCATGAACGAAATCATTGCAGGAATCAAATCGACAAAACTGTTTGTTCCCATCATTACTCATAACATTCAAGAGCAGCACAATGAGTACCACCCCTATCGTACGGAGTGGAAGACTGCCATTGAGTTAGCTTCTGGATACGGACGGACGTTTATTGTGCCCGTTAGTGAGAATGATTTCGACTTCTATGCCAGCGATATCCCATCCGAACTGAAGTCCAGCAATGCCTACCTCTATGACAAAACATCTCCGGACTTTGAAGCCCTGGCTGATGAGATACAGAAGTTGCTTGCCCATCTATAACCCATCTTAAAAGCTGCTATGAACAACCCAACAAATACACACGAAGCGCCTACTCAGAGCCACAGGTTGAGCAATCCCTGGAAAGGTCTGGACTCCTATCAGGAAACTGACCGCTTATATGGTCGCGACGAAGAGATAGAACTCTTGTTCAGCCGCATTGAGTATAACATCCAAACCGTGGTGTATAGTCGCTCTGGCATTGGCAAATCTTCCATCATCAATGCCGGCATCTTTCCCAAAGCCCGCCAAGCAGGAATGTTGCCTGTAGGCATTCGTCTGCAACATACCACTGACAAGCGCTATCCTAATACTCCATACATAGAACAAGTACGCCACGCGGTGGAAAGTGCGCTGCAAGCCAGCGGTGGAAGAATTGAGGAAGTTGTTCCTCACACCAGCAACCATGAGGAGACGCTATGGGAATATCTTCATCGCTATCGTTTCTGGCTTTCCGAGGATGACATACGTCCTGTCGTGCCACTTCTTGTCTTTGACCAGTTCGAGGAAATCTTCACGTTAGAGAAAGACCATCACCACGTCACTGATTTCTTTGAACAGGTAGCCGATCTCTTAAACGGCATCATGCCAGAATATCTCTCTGCCGAGCGGAGCAACATCATTTCTGACCCTACAGGAACCACAGTCAATAGGTCGGCTTTGTTCCGTGGCATGCGAGAGCGCCAGCGTAACCATCAGCAGCAATATATTCAGGAAGACAATTTCCGCATCGTGTTCACACTCCGCGAAGATTATTTGTCTTACTTGGAACGAAACACGACCCTCATTCCTTCGCTCAAGTTAAACAGATACTGTCTGTTGCCTATTAACGAAGAACAGGCGGCAACCATCATCATGGAGCCACGACCAGGATTAGTGGACAAAGACGTTGCCATACTGATTATTCAGAAGATTACTGGCGAAACAGATTTCCAGCTGGACGGTCGTCCGGCAATCTTTGTCGATTCAGCTATTTTGTCATTATACCTGAGTCGCCTGTATGCAATGATTCCGGAAGGGGAAAATAAAATAACCGCCGAGTTGGTCAATACTTTTGGCGACAACATCATACAAGATTTCTATCTCGAGGCCTGTTCCGGCATCAGCGAAAAATCAGTAGAGTATCTTGAAGACAACCTGCTGAACAATGAAGGACGTCGCGAGAACATCTCTGTCTATAACGCCAAGCATATTGGCGGTCTTACCGATGAAGAACTGACCTATCTGTGTGAAGAGAAAAAGTTGCTTCGTCGCTTTGCTTACAGCGGTGATATGCGACTTGAATACATCCACGACATATTGTGCCCCATCATCAAAGATCGTCGTGACTTACGCCTGATGATGAGAGCACAGGAAGAAGAGCGCAGGAAAATCTTAGAGAAAGAACGTCACAAAAGAGAACTGCTTGAGCTAAAAGCGAAAGCCGACCGCCGCCATTACCGCCAGCGTCTTTGGAGTGTTGCCGTTCTATTGTTAGTCGTTGTGGGGGCATGGATCTATCATCAATGGATGAACGAATGGGAATCACATGCTTATTACGAGAACTTCATACAAGTCAACGGATGGCCCGTTGGCGTAGGTCCCGAACTCAGTGAGAGTAAGGCCTTGAACCGTTCAGTTTGCTATAAGCTAAAGAAACAGGGGCATCGTAGCGACACCCCATTTACCGAAGTCGAGGTCACTACACCCGATGGTCTGCTTCACAACACCCGAGGCAACCAGTTGGTTGATGGCGGTGAGGGACATGATGAAAAAGCAGCAATCTTTAAACGTCTGCTGAAGAGAACGATGTACTACGTATTCAGAACTACTCAAACAGGCGATTCTGCGAAGGTTACAAAGATGGAGATGCTTGACAAGGACAAATCGACACTGTTTGTTGTCACCTATTTCGACAGCACTGAAGACCACGAAACCACGCATTCCTCACGGAAAGCCGCAAACAAGCCCTTTGTCTGGGCAGTCTTCACCGATGCGATGGGAGCACCATTACAAGTATGTGACAACGGCGCCGACCGTATGCAGATATTCCTCGACGCTAATGGCAAAGAGGAAAAGTACATGTTCTTCGACAGTAGTGGAGCTCCTTGTCAAAACGACATGGACTATTACGGCTACCGTGCCCATTATGATGCCCAGAACCATATAGACTCCATCTGGATACTCAACCCCTTTAGCGAAGCTCAGTTCATGGAACTGCATCAATATACTGACAGCAGTATGACAACTATCTATACAGACCTCAGCGGTAAGCCTATCAATCATCAGTCATTAGGCTATCACCGCCGAGTGGCCATCAGTGACCCACAGGGCAACGTCGTCCACAAGGAGTATTTTGATGCCTCTGGCGGTTATGTCAATCCGCTCGTTCGCTCGGCCATTGTCGATTTTGAATTCGATGAGATGAACCGTCGAGTGCTCACCTTGGACTACGATGGAGAGGGGAAACCCTATACTCAGAATCCTAAGTTCTATCCTCGCCGCGAATATTGTTACGTGGGCAACACCCTTGAGCTACTGAGTGAACGCGATTATCGTTGGGATCCACTCCGCAAGCAGATGTACGAGGTGAAACGCTTTGTGCAACGTCCGTTTGGAAGTGTGGCTGAATACAAGACTATCAATTTTGAGAAAGGTACTTACCGCATGAAGCGTGTCGAACGCAACGAGAACTACGAACCCATCTCTGTATCTTACTATGGCAAAGACGATAATCCTGTCATTGACAGCATTGAGCAATTCCATAAACACATCATAGAAGAGCGGATAAATGCCGACGGTCTTAAAATTGTTGTCCATCGCTATTACAATGTCAAGGGAGAGCTGTTCTCGGCGCCAGGTTATCGCGACTATGCCATAGACTCTTGTACCTATAGTGCTGCCGGCGAACTACTTGGTCGCGTCTGTTACGACAGTGACACTACCATTGTCAAGTCTCAAGGCTATGAATACCGCGATGGTGTCGAGGTGACCCGTTATGCCCTAGGCATTCATGGACAACCTATCCGTTGTCCGCAATGGGAGCGCGACGGCTTGTGCTATTATCGGCTCCAGAATGTTAAGTCCATGGACAATATCCTGACGTTTGTCAAACCGATGAATGAATACGGCACTCTGTCGTGGGCTTACGATGGCAACGACCCCTGGGGTATCTCGGAAACACGCGACCAGAATCTTATCACCACAAATATGGGTGGCGGGTGGAAGCGCGAGACTATCACTATGGTTTATGCCGACCACATCCCTATCAAAGCACCCGCTGTAGCCTATGTCCACCTGACACGTAAGGACTGTACGGCCGACAGGATAGGGCTCCGTGATGGAGACTTGTTGCTCAGCATTGGTAATTGGCAATACACACCATCAGACGACGCCGTCAGCAAAGCTCAGAAACAATGGAGTCTGATTGGCACACAACCTATGGAAATACGTGTTGCCCGCTTTCATCAGCGACAGTACCGTTGGCAGATACTCACTTTCAGCGTGCCTCGCTCCCACAGAGCCTTTGGCTGCGAAATATATCCCATCTATTACACAGACGAAGAATTCAGAATCTTCAATAAAATCTTTGAACAATGACAGACAACAATAGCAACATTCCCTCCCCTAACCTGAGCACTCCCCAATCGCCAACGCCACAGGAGGAAGGTGATGAGATAGTACGCCACATGGCAGTAGAAAGTCAGCTACGCGGACAGGAATCCAATCTTCAAGAACTTGTCAGCCGGACTCTGGCATCTATGCAAGACGATGAAGATGACAGCGAGCTACAATCCCTTGACAAGAGAAAGAGGAACTATGCGCGATACCTATTATATGTATTGGCAGCTGTCGTTATTGGTCTGGCAGTATTCTTTCTGAAGGGTCTCTTCAACACTGACGAAATACGGAAAGATCACGATGTAGTGACAGTAGCTGAAAAGTACGAGACCATCAGCGTCCGCGGTTGCAGTTTCAACATGGTCAGCGTGAAAGGAGGTACATTCACCATGGGTGTCAACACACATGATGGCGATGAAGACAATGACGAAGCACCCACACAGACCGTAACACTCAGCGACTTCAACATTGGAGAGACAGAAGTGACACAGGGACTGTGGCGAGCAGTTATGGGCGAACTGCTTATCAAACCCGATGGCGACAACCACCCCATGAAGAATGTTAGCTGGGATGACTGCATCAAGTTCATCAAGCGCCTCAACCAACTCACCGGCCACCATTTCCACCTCCCCAGCGAGGCCCAATGGGAGTATGCCGCAAAGGGTGGATGCAAGTCTCACGACTATAAGTACTCAGGCAGCAATAACATTGACGAGGTGGCATGGTATTCATCAAACAGTTGGGACAAGGGCAAGGATTCGCCCGACTTCGGAAATCATGCCGTCGGACAGTTAAAACCCAACGAACTGGGTCTTTATGATATGTCGGGCAATGTTTGGGAATGGTGCCAGGATATGTACACCAACTATGACGGCAAACCGAAGACAGACCCTATCGCTACATCCGATGCCGGAACATTCCGCGTGAATCGTGGCGGTTCCTGGGACTACATCTCCGACAGCGCACGCAGTGCCAATCGCCGCAACCGCACTCCAGACTTCCGCAATTTCAACATTGGTTTCAGACTGGCAGAATAGACTCTCGCGCCACACGACCATCAAAACGTTTACCCCCTTTTCACTCATCAGAAATATGAAGACAACAGCAACATGGATATGGTATCCTGGCGACTTTGAAGTCTGGCTGGGCAACATTTTCAATAATCGACGGACAGAACGCGGAGCGATGTTTCCTCCTTTCTGGAAGCAAGACTCGCACTACGTGACGGTGGAGTTCTCACAGTCATTCGTACTTGACCACGAGGAGACCATCACCATCACGGCTGAAGGGCAGTACAACTTTGCACTCGACGGCAAACTTCAGTTTCCCGCCACCTCTTACCGCATTCCTGCCGGTGAGCATAAGCTGAACCTAAAGGTCTGGAACCAGGCAACGCCACCCGCACTTTTCATTGAAGGAGACAGCATTCATACCGACTCCTCATGGCTTGCCACCTACGAGGACAAGTTGTGGATTGACGAGAATGGCGTGGCTCACGGTTCGGGCATCTACGTTCCTGCTGCCTCCTGGCATTTCGACAGTCCTGATACTCCCCCCTCCTCCTACCATCTGGAGTGTCAGGAGCAACGTCCTGTCACCAGCAGCAACATCACCCCCAACGGCGTGCTCTACGACTTTGGTCGCGAGACTTTCGGCTATCTGATCGTCAAGAATCTGAAAGGCACCGTGCGCGTCTATTATGGCGAGAGCCGCGAGGAGGCGCTGGACAAAGACCACTGCGAAACCCTCGACATCCTCACCTCATCCCTCAGCCATCAAACATCATCCATCAAACATCAGCCATCATCCATCAAACATCATCCCTCAGACATCGCCAGCAAGGCTTTCCGCTACGTCTATATTGAGAAGGAAGACGATGCCTGCTACGACGAGGTGCTGATGGACTACGAGTTCTCGCCCCACGACCTCAGCCACAGCGGTTCCTTCCGCTGTTCTGACGAGGAGCTGAACCGCATCTGGGATGTGGCAGCCTACACGATGGACCTTACCACCCGCGAGTTCTTTATGGATGGTATCAAGCGCGACCGCTGGACGTGGTCGGGCGACGCTATCCAGTCGTACCTCATGAACTACTATCTGCGTTTCGACAGCGAGTGTGTCAAGCGCACTATCCGTCAACTGCGCGGCAAAGATCCCGTCACAGCTCACGTCAATACCATCATGGACTACACCTTCTACTGGTTCAAGTCCGTGCTCGACTACTACCAATATACCGGCGACGTCGATTTCATCCGCGAGATGTGGCCTCGCATGGTGACGCTCATGGACTATGTCCTCAGTCGCACCAATAGCGACGGCATGGCCGAAGGACAGCCCGACGACTGGATTTTCGTCGATTGGGTCGATTTCCCCATGCACAAGCGCGGCATTCTCTGTTTCGAGCAGATACTGCTCTGCAAGGCACTTGAGACGATGGCACTCTGTGCCAAACTCTTAGGCATCAACAAGAGCGAGTACCGCATCCAATCGGAAGAGTTGCGCAACAAAGTCAGACAGACCTTCTGGAGCTACGAAGAAAAGACTTATTACCACGCTATCGAGGATGGTGTGCTGAACCGTCAGATTACCAAGTTCCCCAATATGTTTGCCATCATCTACGGCTATGCCTACGAGGAACAGAAGCGTGAAATCATGCAGAGCGTCATGCTCAATCCCGACATTGCACCTATCACCACTCCCTATATGCGTTTCTACGAACTGGAGGCGCTCTGTATGGCGGGACTTCAGACGCAGGTCTTGAAGGAGATTCGCGACTACTGGGGAGGAATGCTACGCGAAGGTGCCACTTCGTTCTGGGAGAAATATGTGCCTTCCGAAACGGGCACGCAGCATCTTGCCATGTACGGTCGTCCCTACGGCAAGTCGCTCTGCCACGCTTGGGGAGCCTCGCCCATCTATCTCTTAGGGAAATACTTCTTGGGCGTGAAGCCTACCCAGCCTGGGTATAAGGAGTTTGAAGTGCGCCCCGTCCTGGGCGGATTGGAATGGATGGAAGGCAGCGTACCCACGCCTCATGGTATGATACACGTTTCCATGAACGCGTCGCAAGTCAAGGTTCTTGCCACCGAAGGCGAGGGATGGCTGTACGTCGGCGAGCAGAAGGTAGCCATTCATCCGAATGAAGAAGTCGTTGTCAATCTGTAAGCATTACCCCATGAAACATCGCATCCTTTTCGTCTGCCACGGCAACATCTGCCGCTCACCGATGGCAGAGTTCGTCATGAAGGACCTCGTAGAGAAAGCCGGTCTTGCTAACCACTTTGAGATAGCGTCGGCAGCCACCTCTACCGAAGAAATCGGCAACGGCGTCTATCCCCCAGCCTGTCGCAAACTTGCTGAGCACGGCATCTCCTGCAAGGGGAAAACCGCCCGCCAAATGACGCGTGCCGACTACCACCGTTTCGACCTCATCATAGGAATGGACCATCGGAACATCGTCAATATGATGCGCATCTTGGGCAGCGACCCGGACAACAAGGTGCATCTGTTGTTAGAGTACACCGACGATTTCCATGAAGTCGCAGACCCCTGGTACACAGGCGATTTCGAAGCCACCTGGTGCGACGTCCTTGCCGGTTGTCAGGCGTTGTTAGACTTGCTCCGATAGATAAAAATGCCGATGATGACCAGCACCACGACGGCAGCGATTTCCAACCAATCCATTACGATTCTTTTTATTATCATCTTCATGACTTCCATGTACTACAATACGAGTGGCGAGTATTCCAGACCCCACACCTTCGCAACCGCTTCGTAGGCGCAACGGCCATCGACTATGTTGACGCCGCGAGCCAGCGAGCGGTCGTCACGGCAGGCCTGCTGCCACCCCTTGTCCGCCAGCGCCAGCACATAGCGCAGCGTGGCATTCGTCAGAGCGATGGTCGAGGTATTCGGAACGGCTCCCGGGATGTTAGCTACCGCATAGTGGACAATGCCGTCGATGGTATAGACGGGATCGCTATGAGTCGTGGGATGCGACGTCTCGAAGCAACCGCCTTGGTCGATGGCTACATCGACGAGCACAGTACCTTTCTCCATCAGCGACAGCATATCCTTCGTAATCAGCTTCGGAGCAGCATCACCCGGAATGAGCACAGAGCCGATGACGACGTCAACGGTGGGCAGTTCGTGGCGGATGTTATGCTCGGACGAATAGAGGGTATGGACGTTGGCAGGCATCTCCGCCGCCAGCTGTTTCAGTCGGGGCAGCGACACGTCGGTAATGGTGACGTCAGCTCCCATACCTGCGGCGATGCGGGCAGCAGCCTCTCCAACCGTACCACCGCCCAAGACGAGGACTTTAGCAGGTTTCACGCCGGGCACGCCAGCCATCAGCTTGCCCTTGCCGCCCTTGGTCTTCTGCAGGTAGTAGGCACCGTTCTGCGTAGCCATGCGTCCTGCCACCTCGCTCATGGGGATAAGCAGCGGCAGCGAGCGGTCGTCGCGCTCCACCGTCTCGTAAGCGATACAGGTGGCTCCGCTCTTCAGCATGGCATGGGTCAGTTCCTCCTCGCAGGCAAAATGGAAATAGGTGAAGACCACCTGTCCCTTGCGTACCAAGGGATATTCGGGTTCAATGGGCTCTTTGACCTTAACAATCATGTCGGCCTCGCGATAGACATCCTCGATGGCGGGCAGCATCTGCGCACCCACCGCCTGGTAGTCCTCGTCGCTGAATCCGCTGCCCTCCCCTGCAGTATGCTGCACATAGACGGTGTGTCCACGTCTTACTAACTCGGCAACGCCAGACGGCGTCATGCCCACTCGGTTCTCGTTGTTCTTAATCTCCTTGGGAATTCCTACTTTCATCGTTGTAAAGATTAAACGTTAAACTTGAGCCTATAAAAATATGTCGCAAATATACGAAATATTCGCGACATATTGATGCTTTAAGAGCAACTTTTTTCCATCGAGTTGAAAAAAATTCTTGCGGAGCAACCCCGCAGATACTTGTCGAGGGTCGGTTTCCTACTTATTGAGGTATTTACGTCCCTTGTAGATGACGAAGCCCCGATGCGCCTTGTCAACCTGCTGGCCCATCATGTTATAGACGGGGGCATCGACGCTGTACATCGTAGCGGGAGTAGCCTGTCGATGTCCGTCCATGGTAACGGCGTCGATGGCCGTAACGCCCAGAATCTTCTTCAGGCCAGCCAGCGCGTCAATCTTGCCATAGCCGGCTTGTATCTTGTTGCCGGAAGGAATGTTGGCGACTTCTGTAGTCCAAGTGTCGTTGACGCAGGTTTCCTTCAGGACGCTCTTGATTTCGTTGACGGTCAGCGTGGGCTTGGCCTGCAGCCATAAGGCTACGATGCCGGCAGCATGCGGTGTGGACATCGAGGTACCCTGCTCCAGCACATACCAGTTACGACGACCAAACAAGTCGATGTTCTCAATGAGGGAGTTCTTCGCATCAATACTTTGCGGGTCAGGCACGGCACCATCAGGATTAGTCAGATCCACTGTAAAAATCGTGAGGTCGTAGCTGTTGGCGGCAGAGATGATACCCTGTCCCGGGGCAATGATGGTAGGATAGGTCTTATTGTTGTCGTCGATGCCCCAACTGGAGAAGTCGGAGATTTCGCCTATTTGCTGAGTCTTGCCGGTAAGTGTTGACGGCTGGTACTTTTTTACATTGTTTTCCCAGGTTGTCCACTCCGGGCGAGTCATGTACGAGCCGACACTGATGACGGCATCGCTGCAGATACTGGAGTTAAAGGCGACGTCGCCGTAGCCCTTCGTCCAACCGTTGGCAGCAAAATCGTAACCGCCCGTGACAGTGGGAGCGTTGAAGCAAGGCTCTGCGTAGTCATCGCCATTGCATACCATCTTGAGGGTCTGTCCTTCTTTGGCTGTGGCGACAATAGCCAGTCGGTATTTTGCGTCATCCAGCTTCACGACCATATCCTGAAAGCTCAGGATATATAATACGGCTTTCTTGTCAGGATTGACGGTAGGAAATTCGTCGAACTTTGACATCTGCAAGTTCACCACCTGCCCACTCTTCTGATGCAGCACGTGGTTACCCATATCACTCACCGCACCCGTAGTGGTATCTACCACCTTCAGGTCGATGGAGAAGTCCTCATAGTCGGAAGCGTAGAAAGAGTAGAGACCGCTATAGACTGCCGGGGCTGTTGCTGTTACTTTCGTGGCTGAGCCCAGCACGGTCTTCGTGGTACCCGACTGGGATATCGACTGACTGTTGGCGCCGGCGTTTCCCGGACTCACCAGCACCACGCGCCCCTGCTCGGTACCGTTTCCTGTCACTTCATTCACCGCATAGGCAATATCGTTACTGCCGTCGTGCAGACCTAAGATATTACCCATACTGATACTCACCACGGCAGGTTTATTGACCTGTTTTGCATAATCAAAGATTTTCTTGACACACTCGGCAATCAATGTGGTGGAGGTATATTCATCCAGTCCGCACAGGAAGAGCTCCGCCTCGGGCGCAACACCCTGCTGTCCGTTTCCCACTGCGCTACCTGCGGCTGTAGCTGCCGTATGCGTTCCGTGCGATGTCATCATATTGTCGGTCTTAACACCCGTGATGGCACTACTGGGAAAAGACGTGTAGTTACCCTCACTATCGAGCATCATCATACCCTGTACGATGCGCGTCGAACCGTCAGCATTGCGGAAGGCGGCGTGGTTAAAGTCGATACCCTGGTCGATAATGCCCACTATGACACCTTGCCGGTATAGGCTTGGGGCAGTCCGGCGGCAGCGGCCTTTGTCGCTTCTACAATCTGTTCAGCCTTCGTCTCCTTACGTGCCAGGTTGTTCATGGGCCGCATCATTTCGTCAGCCTTCACGTAGCTGATTTCCTCTACCTCCTCCAACGCCTGCAGTCTGTCTGCGGGAATGTACAGTGCCACCATCCTGCCAATCTGGTAGCGCACCTTGACACCCATCTGCTCCAGACGGGCAGTGGGACACTCGGCACCCTCCTTTAGCATGGCAATGGCTGAGAAGGATGCTATCGTACCGTCTGCATTGAAGCTGACGGCAATCGTCTTGTTCACCGCCTTGGGGTCAAGGGGTTCTGCACCCTGTGCACGACGCTGCGCACTTTTTTCTACCAGCCGTGTCAGTCGCTGGTCAATCTTCTGGGCGTTCATGCCTACTGTCAGCAGTAACGCCAACAAAGTCATCATTATTTTCATCGACTTTTCCATGATTTATTGCTCCTTATTCTGTTTACTCTTTACTTTTTCAACTGATCCAGCGCCTGCTTGATGGCATTAGAGGCCTCCGGCGTAAAAGTGAGCTGCGTCTCCAGGAAGTCGTGAGAATGAAGACCACCCATCGACCAAATCTTGCTGACGTTGCTATTGGCGGGATTGACAGAGACCGTTCCCGTGCCCCACAGGTTATCGCTGTCAATGGCGCCACCCGTCCAGGCATCGTTCGTGCCATAGACGAAGACGATGCGCTTCGTCGTGGTGTTGACCCACGAGCGGACACTCTTCATCAGCTGGCCGCCGTCCCACTGGTCTGTATAGACGTCGCCATAATAGCCAAGGGTACCGAAATTGTTACGTGCTATCTCGTCGCAGTATTCAGGCGTCACAAAGCTGCCGGCAGGCAGCAGCGAGTAGTCCTGTGCCAAGGTGCCGAGTTCGCGGAGAGCCTGTATCTCGTAGGCTAAGCCGTAGTCTGAGTTACGTATCGTTTTGATTTCATCCACCGAGTAGCCACGGCGACGGGCAGCAGCAGAGTTTTGCGATGTTCCTGCTGCGGACAGCTTTTCTTCCAGCTGTTTCTGAGTCATAAAGACAAATTCCACTATCTTGTACAAGCGGTCGTCCTTTTCGGGATGAACCGTGTCAAAGTCGTTGGGGTCAGGCACCATGGTACACCAGCTGTAGAAGGGAATGTAAGCGAACTTTTCCAACAGGTATGCGTAGAAATCGTACAGGACGCCTACCGTTGCTGCCTTCTCGATGTCGGCGGGATATTTACGTATCAGTCGCAAATAGGCATCAGGAGCCGCCTGGTAATAGAAACGCAGACAAGCATCACGCAACGCCTTGTTGTTGACGATGGCTGCAGGATAGGCTCGCAGCAGCTTGTAGGCCTTGTCCTCGTTAGTGCCAGCAGGATAGCCCGAGCCGCACACATCCTTGAGATAGGTTCCCACCGACTTGTCAGCTGACGACTCTGCAGTACCTGCCAGGAAGGGAGCACAGAAAGGCATGTAGAGGTCTATGTCGTTCCATCCGTATTTATCGCTGTAGTAGGCATAGAGCGTAGTATTGATGCCGCATTTGCTGGTGCCTGTGCTGACCCACTTGTTGCCCTTTGTGAAAAGGTACTTCTTCATGAGCGTCACAATTTGGTGCAAGTCTGCAGCAGACTGCTCGGCATTCAGAAACGTGAAGTTGATATTCGTTTTGGGTTCGGGCTGCGACTCTCCAAAGTAGCGGTGCTCGACATACAACGAGTTACAATTCAGATACTTGGCAATGTGGTGCTTCTCTATGCCGCTGATATACCTGCTGAGCTCATAGCCGTTGGTATAGAGCATCACGGGAGCATTCAAGTCGGTAATCTCCAAGAAGCACATCTGCTTGAAGGTACCTTTGGAGACGTCGCTGTTATCTACCAGCTGGTCAACGTAGAAGTAGTAGCCTTCACGGTCTCCGAAAAGCTCATAATCCTTATGGACGTTACTGACACCAGGGATGGCACTGATCGTCTTCCCCATCTCGTCCAGCTCCTCGCTATCGTCCTCTTGCTGCTGTTGTTGTTGCTTCGGCTCATAGGGATTTCTGAGTGCCTCCACTTCGTTGCTGCGTTCGCAGCCAGTCGTCACGGTGCCCATCAGCACAACGGCCGCCAGCACCCACACCTTATATATATTCTTCATTATATTTACAATTTGATGTTTCACATCGAGCCTGCTCACGCTCGGCAATCGGTGCAAGCACCATTGCTCTCGCTTAATCGCAGCCTTGACAATTGACAATTTACAATTTATTTTTCAATTTATTTATTTCGAACACAGAGACACAGAGTTTTTCATTTCTCATTTTCTCATTCTCTCATTTTCTCATTTTCAATTACTTTCCCGTCTGAATAAACTGAATAGCCCTCTGCAGCTGAGTGTCGCCACCGGCACTATAGAACAGCTGCTTATCCAAGTCCACCTCAATCTCGGGGTCTATGCCGATGCCTTCGAGTTGCTTGCCATCCATCGAGAAGGTAGCGAGCTGGGGCGTATAGACATAGACCGGTGTCACTCCGTTTACTCCTATATGTCCAGAGTAGTTCTCAGAGAAGGTAGAGTTGTCGTCCAGGCCACACAGTCCGCCCCATGTACGCTTTCCGATCAGGTGAGCATTGGGGATGAGGCAGCAGCTACGGGCCGTCACCTCAGCCATGCTGACAGAGTTGCAGTCGGCCAGCACGACGATAGGCTCGGTGACCACGACATGGTCTTCCTTATACGTAGGCATCACCTGAGGCATCAGCGGCGAATAGTCCAGTCGGCCAGTGCCACGCTTGTAGCGTATCAGATTGGTCGTAAATCCGCCCGAGGGCAGCAGGGCTCCCAGCACGTACTGATAGTCCGTCAACATGCCACCGCTATTACAGCGAATGTCGATGATGACACCGCCCAGCGTGCCGGCCTGGTGCAGTTCCTGAATCTTCGAGAACCACTTCCCCCAGGTGTTCTGTACAGCCACAGCCATCTCGAGGCTATAGCCTGACAGCTTCATCTGAGTCATATACTCAGGATTAAGATAATTAGACAGATAGAAACCGCTCAGATACATATAGACGATATTGCCCTTGAGCAGCGCGTAGGTCACATAGACACCTCCATTGACGAAACTGGGACTGATTGCCGTCAGTCCGGGAATCGACAGATAGCCATACTTCAGCACCAGCTCATTGTAGGCCTGAACCAGCTGCTGACCAGGGTAAGTAAGTATCTTATTTATTTCTTCCAAAAAGTTCCTGAGTCCGAACAGCCTGTTCACCTCCATCTCCGTAGGAGTGGTAAGACTCGACAGCCTTGCTATCTCGGCATTGACCCATTTGGTAGTAGCGCCGTTAGGCAAGATGTGTGCGAACATCGACTGAATGTGGGTAGAAGCAGAATAATACTCCAGCACGTCCTCCTTCTTGACATTAGCCATATATGCCAAAGCCATCGACTTCTCTACCCTGTCATTGACTTTCACGTAGTCAGCACGTGTTGAATTGCGCAGATTGGAGGGCGACGAACGGAGGTACGTTTTCGTATGGTAATTCCAGAAGGAGACATTCGCGTGACCGTCGTGCAACGGTGCCACCATCTCATCCATCAGCTCCTGCAGCTCTTTATTGCTTACATCCTCCTGCTTGTCAAGAGCTTCAAACCGAGGCAGGAACTTGTCGTACTCGGCATCCCAGTCCAAGCCGTTCTCCATCTCGTAGTCCCACAGGGCATAGTTCTGGTTCATACCGTTCCAGAACACCTTGTACTGAGCGGCAAAACTATTCTGTGCAGCGCTGAAGGCCATCACATCATTATGGTCATACGGTATCAGCGTGTCGCTGTCCTGTCGGCACGAGCCGAGGGTCAGCATCAGGAGCATCGCTCCCAGTAATAATATCTTGTTCTTCATTGCCTATATACTTTTATACCTTTTTATTTCTTTACCTTTTTACTTTTTTACCTTTTTCCCTTTAAAAAAAGTAGCTCACGCCAGCCTGAAGTCCCAGCGTGGAGTGGTAGCGGTAGTCACTCACTCGCATATACTGCTTTTGCACACTGGTGGTGCTATAGTAGTAGCGAGCCTCCACCTGCGCCCCCCAATGACGGGCAAAGCGGTACTCCACGCCCAGGCCGCCCACGAAGCCACAGTCCCAGCGCTGGTCGCGGTCGGAGTTGAAATCGACGTGACCCTTGACGTCGTAGGGAGCACCCACGAAACTATTGTAGTCAACGCCGCTATAGTTGCTCGACAGCCAGTAGCCGCCATAGACACCCAAGTTGCAGAAGCCACGCAGCTTCTGACCACCGAAGCTGAACGACGCCATGACAGGCAGCTGCAGGTAGTTGTTAACGTATTTGTAATCCATCGGGATGCGGTCACGCAGAACACGATGGTTCTTCTGTGTCCAGTTGAAATCGGCACGGACACCCAGCCACTCCGTGAAGTCATACTGACCGGTGACACCCATCGTGAGACCCCAGCGGTCATTGATGTGGTAGTCCGACATGTATTGTCGGTCCATGCGGTAGTGATTGGCGCTAGTACCAATGGTAGCCCCTACCCTCCATTGGGCATGAGCCACTGTCGTCAGCATCAGGAGCATCGCTCCCAGTAATAATATCTTGTTCTTCATCTATTTAATTTACAATTGGACAATTTACAATTTACAATTTATTGTGTGTATTTACAATTTGACAATTGACAATTGACAATTTACAGTTTACGGTTTACAGGTAATCATAATTACTAATTCCTAATTACTAATTACTCATTTCTCATTTGAATTACTCATTTCTCATTACTCATTACTCATTTTTGCTTGGGTCTCCTCATCTTCTCAACGCAATATTATAGTTATAATACTCCTTTTTGCCGGTGATGTCCTCAATGACCTTGATGAACGGCGGGAAGTTCACGTCCTCCTGCTCGGCAACACCCTTGGTCTGCAGAATCATCAGATTGTCAACAGGAGCATGGAAGAAGTCTATCTCAAAGTACTGTCCCTTCCAGATAAACGAGCGACGCGTCTTGCGGATGGTCGAGCGGTAAGGATCAGCCTGCTGAAGGAGCGACTCGTAAAGAGCGTTCGAAACCTGGCGTTCCGTTTCCAGCACCTCGGAAGCAGAGACGCGCTTCTTCGTCTTGTGGACGTTGACCACTTCCCCACCCCATGAGCGGCGACGGAGCCGTACCTCGCAGTCGGGGTCAGCCACCAGATAAGTCTGCGTAATCTCACTCTCAATACACTCAGGCAGCTCGCCGGTGAGTTCAATCATATACATGCGCTCCTCGGTGACGGGTTGCGGCAGTCCCAGCACGTTGCTAATCTCCAGGATGACACGCCGCAGCTTGGCATCGAAGTCGTCGTGGTTGTTGATAACCCTCAGGTGCGGATGACCCGTCCATGCCTTGTTCACCTTCTTGTCCAGGTCGCGCGCCAACTGCAGCCCCTCCTCGTTAGCCTGCTCATAGCGGGCAGAATTGGTGGCCACCGTATAGTACTGCTCGGCACCGTCGGCGGCAGACACCAAGTGCAGCACGGCATCATAGCGCTCGCGAAGCTCGTTGGTCGAGGTGCCGCACTTGCCCGTGATGTCGTTCCACATAGCCTTGTCAATATAAGCCGAAATATCCAGCGTGCCGCGGTCGCACACCACAAAAGTGGGCTTGGTACAAACCTCCGCCAAGCGCATAAACGAGTCCTCCAGAGCCAGCTGGGTCTCCAGAATAGCCTTCTCGCCCTCGTAATAGAGCTGCTTGTTCGGCGTCAGATAGCTCCATCCGCCCTGACTGTACATGGTGGGAACTTCGGGTACGGTAAACACCTTAAAACCCAGATTGCTGAAGTGCTCGATGATGCGAACCAGTGCCGTTGTCTTGCCTGCGCAAGGGCCACCTGTCAGTACAATTCGCTTGATATCTTTCATTTAGTTTCCATTTAATAATGTGCAAAGGTAGAGATATTTTCTGATATTTCCAAATTCTTTAGACGAAAGTTTTGGTAGTTTAGGAAAGATTGTGTACTTTTGCAAGCAAGTATCGGCTAATCGTCGTGACACGACGCTTGCCCTCGGGCAAGAAATCGTTCTTTAGAACGCTGCTACGGCAGGATATGGATAGAGCCTCAGTGGAGGTGCCGGTATGATTTTTGATGGTAATAACAACGGCAATAGCAATTGTCAGGAGAATGTAGAAACCTGAGAAATTTCTTACTCCAAGATAAATGACGATAATTGTGATTTGTTCGCGCTTTTAGCGTGGACGTCACTTATCATTTATCTGGGCTTTCTCAGGGCCTCTACATTCGGTAAGAGCGGACACGCTTTTATCGTGTATAGAGGTCTTGACGTATTTAAGCCCAAAAGATTCCGATAAGTGCTTATTGTCCTAAAGCTATAAGCGCAAAGAATGTCCAATAAAGACGAGAGTCCTGCCTGTATTGATATCAGGGAGGACAACCTGTTGGCATTGTCCGCAGAAGTGCTTGATACATTGCTGCGCGACCATACCACAGGACGTAACATCTTCTGGGCGACGCATGACTATGAGGCACTCGGCTCAGAGTATGATTACCATTCTGAGATTCTTCCCCATTTGATAACGGGAGAGCATGGAATGATAATCCGTCCTCGTGTGCTTAAATCAAAGGAGAGTCAGGCGGTTCGTGCCAAAGATATGGCTGAGGTATTTACTCCTTCCTGGGTGTGCAATGCGCAGAATAATCTGGTGGATGAGGCTTGGTTTGGGCGCAAGGATGTCTTCAACGTTGAGGGCACGACAAACCATACATGGAAAGCCAATCCCAACAAAATAGAGTTTCCTGAAGGTAAGACGTGGAAGGACTATGTTCGTGCTACGCGGATGGAGATCACTTGTGGCGAGGCTCCGTATCTGGTCAGTCGCTACGATGCTACAACTGGCGAACCTATACCTATTGAGCAAAGAATAGGTTTGCTTGACAGGAAACTGCGCGTCATCAGCGAGAATGTTGATGCCAGCGGCGATTGGTTGGAATGGGCACAAACTGCCTATAAGAACATTTACGCTTTTGAGTGGCAAGGTGATAATCTCCTATTGGCTCGTGAGGCTTTGCTTTATACCTTTATAGAATATTACCAGGCGAAGTTCGGCAAGGCCCCTTTACTGAAGAGCATCAACTACATTGCCTATATCATTTCGTGGAACCTGTGGCAGATGGATGGCTTAAAAGGCGTCATTCCAAACAGTTGTAGAGATAATGTTCCTGAGTTCGTCCAAACACTCTTTGGAGAAGAAGTCAGAATGGTTTACTGCGATGGCTGTCAGCAAGACAACATTCAAGTTCATAATGGCAAATACTGCTTGATACGCGATTGGGGTGTTAAGGACCCACGCACAGGTGAGCAGAACCGTAAAATCCGATTTATTGACCTCATGAAGAAATAAAGACCTATGGCTACATTTGAATCCTCACTGAAATCAAAACTGATCTATGTCTTCGCCATTGGTGACGAACGGCATAAGGATTGTCTGAAGATAGGAGAGACGACTATTGAGGAAGATGACGGCAGCAATCTTTTCGGAAATACAGAGGCATTGCAGAATGCTGCGCACAAGCGTATTCGTCAATATACGAAGACAGCAGGTATAGCCTATCAACTGTTATATACTGAGATATCTATTTTCGTTCGCAATGGCATGATTATGACCTTCAATGACAAGCAGGTTCATAAAGTGTTGGAACGTAGCGGTATTAAACGCAAGGAGTTTGAGGGAGTGACAGGTGCCGATGAGTGGTACTGCTGTGACTTGGAAACAGTCAAGAAGGCTATCAATGCCGTGAAGAGCGGTGCTATCAGCCTTCATCCCTCTGAGATTACTCAGAAGCAAAACCCCATTATCTTCCGTCCTGAGCAACAGGATGCTATCGGTAGAACCCGCAAGCGATTCAAGAAAGGCAACCAGATGCTGTGGAATGCCAAGATGCGATTCGGCAAGACACTCTCTGCCCTGCAAGTTATCAAAGAAGAAGAATATACGCGTACTTTGATATTGACGCATCGTCCTGTAGTTGACAAAGGGTGGTTTGAGGATTTTGGCAAGATATTCTATGACAGGAAAGACTATCAGTATGGCTCGCGTGGTAATGGCGAACAGTTCGGGAAACTTGAACAGTTAGCGAACCAAGGTGGCAAATATGTTTATTTTGCCTCCATGCAAGACCTCCGAGGCTCAGAACAAGTTGGTGGAAAGTTCGACAAGAACAACGAGCTATTCTCTGCCTCATGGGACTTCGTCATTGTCGATGAAGCACATGAAGGCACCAAGACGGAACTCGGTCAGAATGTACTGAAAGAACTCATCAAGAAAGACACGAAAGTGCTGCAATTGTCTGGCACTCCGTTTAATCTCTTCGATGACTACAGCGATGAAGAGATATACACTTGGGACTACGTGATGGAACAGAAAGCTAAACAGGCTTGGGCTACTGACAATCCTTACGAGCCCAATCCCTACGCATCGCTGCCGTCCATTAACATCTACACTTACGACTTGGGCACGCTGATGTCGGAATATGTAGAAGATGAGAGAGCTTTCAATTTCCGCGAGTTTTTCCGTACGAAGGACGACGACACGTTCATCCACGAAAAGGATGTTGAGCGCTTTCTGGACTTGCTTTGCAAGGAAGACAAAGAGAGTCTTTATCCTTTCAGTAACGAAACGTTCCGTCGCATTTTCCGTCACACGCTGTGGTTAGTGCCTGGTGTGAAAGCAGCAAGGGCTCTAAGTGCAAAGTTGAAAAGCCACCCTGTGTTCGGAATGTTCCAGATAGTGAATGTAGCGGGAAATGGTGATGAGGATGAGGAAAACGCAGAGGCTTTGCAGATGGTGAATAGTGCTATCGGTGAAGACCCTGACGAAAGCTATACTATCACTCTTAGTTGTGGACGCCTGACAACCGGCGTGAGCATTAAGCCCTGGACGGCTGTGTTTATGATGGCTGGTTCGTTCAGCACATCAGCCGCTCAGTATATGCAGACCATTTTCCGCGTGCAGACGCCTTTCACCTGTCACGGTCGCATGAAGGAGCAATGCTATGCCTTTGATTTTGCTCCAGACCGTACTCTGAGAGTGCTGGCAGAGACTGCAAAGGTTTCAGCAAAGGCCGGCAAGCAGTCAGAGGAAGACCGCAGAATTCTTGGAGACTTTCTGAACTTCTGTCCGATTATCAGCATCGACGGAAGCCAGATGAAGCCCTACGATGTAAACAAGATGATGGGGCAGCTGAAGAAAGCTCAGATAGAGAAGGTGGTGCAGTGCGGTTTCGAGGACGGAGCCCTCTATAACGACGAGTTGTTGAAATTGACAGATGTGGAGCTGAAGGATTTCGCTGATCTGAAAGAGACCATTGGCAGGACTAAGGCAATGGCTAATACAGGAAGAATTGATGTCAACCAACAAGGATTCACTAATGAGCAATATGAAGAGAAGGAACGAATAGAAAAGAAACCAAAGAAAGAACGAACTCCAGAAGAACAAGCAAGACTTGACCAATTGAAGGCATTGGGAAATCAGCGAAGAGAGGCCATCAGTATTCTTCGCGGCATCTCCATCCGCATGCCGCTGCTCATCTATGGTGCCGAACTGAAAAATGAAGACGAAGAGATAACCATCGAGAACTTTGCCTCACTGATAGATGATCAGTCGTGGGAAGAGTTTATGCCTAAAGGCGTGGATAAGGAAAAGTTTGAAAAGTTCAAGAAATACTACGACCCGGATATTTTCCGTGAAGCAGGCAAGCGTATCCGTGAGATGGCACGGGCAGCAGATAAGTTCACCATAGAAGAGAGAATTGAACGCATTTCTGCTATCTTTAACACTTTCCGCAATCCAGACAAGGAAACCGTGCTGACTCCTTGGCGAGTAGTCAATATGCACATGAGTGATTGCCTCGGAGGCTGGTGCTTTTATGACGAGACTTTCAAGCAGCCCTTGTCAGTTCCTCGCTATGTTGATCAAGGCAAGGTCACTAACGATGTGTTCCGACCAGAAGCACACATTTTGGAAATCAACTCCAAAAGTGGTCTTTATCCGTTATATGTGGCATATAGTATTTACCGTTCGCGTGTAGAAGCTGCTAAGGCAAAGTATGGTGAAGTTAGCCACGGCTTTGCTATGCAGCTATGGGATGCAACCATCGAGGAAAACATTCTTGTTGCTTGCAAGACTCCTATGGCCAAGAGCATCACAAAACGTACCCTTGCCGGTTTCCGTGATACAAGGGTAAACGCACAATATTATCCCAATCTAATAGAAAACATTTCTGAACGTCCAGAAGCCGTTATCAATACCTTCCGCGACGGCAAGCACTTCTGGAAAATCAACGATAATACAAATATGAAATTAGACGCAATAGTAGGCAATCCGCCGTATCAGGTAATGGATGGAGGAGCGGGTGTTAGTGCAATCCCTGTCTATCATCGTTTTGTGGAAATAGCAAAGAAAAGTAAGCCTGACTACATTTCAATGATTATGCCGGCCAAATGGTATAACGGTGGAAGAGGGTTGGATCAGTTCCGATATGACATGCTTCACGACCAACAGATTAGAAGTTTGTATGACTTTGTTGACCCTCACGACTGTTTCCCTACAGTTGATGTAGCAGGCGGTATTTGCTATTTCCTTCGTGACAATCACTATGATGGGCTATGTAACTTTGTCTCTTGCAAAGGTGGTTCAAGAATCGCAACGAACCGAAATTTGGACGAATCCGAAGTGCTCATCCGGCATCAAGAAGAACTTTCCATCATGAATAAAGTTCAAATAGATGGTCAATCCTATTTGAGTAGCACTGTATTCTCTCAAAAACCATTTGGACTACGTACCTATGTAAAACCACTTGAACAAGGTGATATTAAGTTGAGGTATAATGGAGGTATAGGACCATATAACAGTGATTTAGTGACAGTCAATAAAGACTTAATTGGTAAGTGGAAAATCATAACATCATGTCTTACGGCAGAACACGCAGGCGAAACAGATAAGAATGGGCAGAAACGTATTTTCTCCACATTAGAGATATTGGAGCCTGGAACGATTTGTACTGAGACATATATGCTCTTAAGTGTGTTTGACAATCAACATGAGTGTATTAATATGCTTCAGTTCCTCAAGACCCGCTTTGTTAGGGCAATGGTAGCCATGGTAACAGCAACCCAACACTTGTCAAAAGCAAATTTCCGTTTTGTTCCTATCCAAGATTTTACCCGCAAATGGACGGACGCAGATCTCTACGAGAAGTATGGTCTTACAGAAGCTGAAATATCATTCATTGAGTCAATGATAAAGCCGATGGAATAAAAAGTTGGCTGAAAATTTGGAATTCTCGAAAAAAGTTCCTATCTTTGCAGCGTCAGAACATCAGTTTTGACTATCCGGGCAGAATCCCGAGGTCGCTGGACTTTTGAAGTTCCACGACAGGAGCAAGACAGCACGATAACTACTCCACTTTTAAAACCATCCCACTGAAAAGGGGGTGGTTTTATCGTTCATAGAACTTCTTAAACCTGAATAGGAAACCATCTCGCATAGCAATTGTACGATCAACTGAAATGTGTTTGCCTCCCTTGAATATCAATATCTCGATAGCATCTTGGTTTATCTCAAAATAACGTTTAATAGCAAAAGCTAAAGAGCGTGTATTATATTCGACAGTAAGATTTAGTAATATTCGGTTGCATTGGCCTATAGAATCTTCTAAGCTGTTGGCAACAGAAGATTTTCCAAAGACAGTCTTCAAATCATAGACTCGATAAACTCCCTTTTTATATAATATAAAGTCTGCTGTCCGGATTTCTTTCGGATTAGGAAGTAAATAGACTTTGTACCCAATTTCTACCGCTTTCCTTGCTGCTATTAAAAGGTTTTGGTAATCATCACTACCCTCACCGCCCACCGTAAAGATTTCTGGGTCTGTATCAAGCGAATGAAATTCTTTGCGTAGTGCTATACGCTCAACCTGTCGAGAGAATTCTGCTCCCGAGAGTTCGTGAAGTTTCTTTAGCTCTGTTGTGAAGTCGCTCATAACGAAGTGCAAAGATACTACTTTTTCTTTGAAAACGAAACAAAATAGAAGCGAAAATGTTAAATACCATGAAAAGTAATGTAGTCGGATGCTCTTTGACAAAATAATAACTTTCTTTTTATTACTTTTGCACCCAATTTTGAATTAAAGACAGTATGACAATTAAAGAAGCATGCATTAAGGTACTAACCGAATTGGGTGGTAGAGCCCCCCTGAAAATCATTTGTGTGATGGTACAAGAGACTGTTTCTCTTAAGGGGGCAACTCCTTATAACAGTATATGTACAGAGCTAATCACTCACCCGAACGATTTTCGCCGAACTCCTGGAAGGAAAGGAGTTTGGGAATTAACATCATATCAGGATGAAGTAACGGAACTAAAACAGACTATCAAGGAGAAAGATGCTGAAATCTTCGAATTAAAATCCAAGATAGAAATACTGGAGAACAGGCAGACCGTGGAAGAATTTGTTGGGAAGTTGATAAAAGCAACAAAGTCGCTTTTCAAGATTCATCGAGAACATGCAGATTTCGTAAGACAGGTATTAGAATTTTTAGGATTCACTAAAGAAGCAGAAGAACTCGGAGCTTGGATTGAGTACAAGGAGAACAGACTTGCTGATGCTGTTGAGAAAATTGCCGAGAGACCTGCACTCAGTGTTGATATTAAGGCTGGAGCCCACGCCCAAATATCGGAACAGGGCATTACCAATCAATATCCTTTAATCTCTAACAGATGATTATATGAATATCAAGATAGAACCAGGCTCTAACATTCAGATAACCGACAAACCCATCGTAAATGTTTTTGGCAATGTTAATATACTAAAGGACTACACTCCTGACTGTCAGACTACCGGCAACTCCGACAATCGCTGCAGGAATAGTTGTGAAGAAGATTGCGGTGACGGCGTAGAAGATATCGGTCAACGTATCAGGACTTGCATAGATAGACTTATCGAGGAGAAGCTAATTGCCCATTTGTATGACTATACTTGGATATTGGAGGTGATGAATCAAACAGACGGTTTGCCTCATTTTAATACCCCTCAGTCGTTTATCATTTACATGAAAGACCTGGGCATTGAGAAAATGCCCAGCGATTCTACCATCAATAAGAAGCAGAATGTGTTTAGTGGAACTTTCCCTGACTGGAAGTTTACTAATTGTGACACGACCGAGGCCAACCGGCGTATCAATGTAGCTAAACGCTTCTTGAATATTTATCGGAAATTGACATCGTAAGGGTAGTCTGACAGCAGGCTTTTTCCGGAAATCGTTCCGAGTTTTATTCCTCCGTTCGGAGTTTCTTTCCCGACGCACTTTTTTAAGTGTGTCGGGATTTTTTTTGTGCCTAATTTTGCTTTCGGATTCTTGGCCGAGATCATCCGAAAACATTGTTTCACTAAAATTTATCTTATGGCAAGAAGAAGAAAGAAGAGGAAGCTTATTGTTTCCAACGAAAGGAAGCTGCTGCTGCGATGGACGATGCAGCTGGCACACACGATTCAAGAGAAGGAGGGTTTGACGTTGTCGCAAAGCATGCGGCTGGCATCGCTGACCTGCAAACTGCTGCAGGGGCTTGGCAAGGGGGTCTGCTGCTTC
>CACYOC010000002.1 GCA_902775975.1 uncultured Bacteroidales bacterium
ACAAAAATCATGAAAATTGCCGCATAACGAAATATCTATCGAAAAGCCTCAATGCAAAAAAGAAAAAAGAGGATGTGCCTATTTTGACACACCCTCTTTATTGCCTTTTGTACACCCGCAGGGGCTCGAACCCTGGACACCCTGATTAAGAGTCAGGTGCTCTACCAACTGAGCTACGGGTGCATCATTTCTTTGTTCTTCGTTCGGAGCTCTTTCCGAATTGCGGGTGCAAAGGTACGAACTATTTTTGTTACTACCAAATTTTTTTCCAACTTTTTTTTAAAAAAATAAAATATTGCCAAATTTGATTATTTTTTTGGAAAAATGTATGAATAGTATAGAATAATTTTGTATATTTGTACCCGAAAATGTATTAAAGAATTAATCAACGGGTTATGACAAAGTACAACATTACCGAAAAGAAGGAAAAAGAGGCTCACTACAGAACCCTTGTTAGCCCTAAGTTGATGGACGAGATGAAAGATCGTATTCTGGAAGTCATCGTCATGAAGAAGAAGTACAAGGACAAAGATTATTCTGCCAAAAAACTTGCCGAGGATTTAGCTACCAACACTCGCTACATTTCTGCAGTGGTGAATGTCAAGTTCCACATGAACTACACTTCGTTCGTCAACAAGTTCCGTATTGAAGAGGCCATGGCCATCTTGGTGGATAGAAGGTATCAGGATTTGCGCATGGAGGAGGTGAGCGATATGGTTGGTTTTGCCAATCGCCAGTCGTTCTATGCGTCTTTCTACAAATTGATGAAGATGACGCCTCGTGAATACCGTTTACAGCACCTGCCTCAGTCAGTGAAGAAAGTTAAGTCTGACAAGAAGTGATTTCCTTGTAATGAACTATTCGAATTGCGAGTTACGTTTCGACCCTGTGGCCGGTGAACATTTTGCTGACATTCAATTGCTCAGATATCGTCTTAACGGATTTGAGCAATTGTCTTTATTGCAAAAAAAGCTTATCTACTATCTTTCGCAGGCTACGCTGTTTGGCCGCGACATTACTTTCGACCAGTTTGGTCGTTACAATTTGCGTATCCGTAAATTGTTGGAGGCAGTCTATACCGACATGACGATTAATCATGAGACGGAAGACTTTCGTGAGCTCGATACCTATTTAAAACGCGTATGGTTTTCTAGCGGCATCTACCACCACTATGGCTGTGAGAAGTTCCGTCCAGGTTTCAGCGAAGCTTTCCTCCGTGAGGCTCTGCATCAAGTAAATAGTCAGCGGTTGCCCTTGCGTTCCGGTGAGACAGTTGACAATCTGTGCGACGAACTGTTTCCCGTCATTTTCGACGAGAAGGTGTTACCCAAGCGTGTCAACAAGGCTGATGGCGACGACTTGCTATTAACGTCGGCGTGTAACTTCTATCAAGGTGTCACGCAGCAGGAAGCTGAGGCGTTCTATGCCCGCCAGAAAGCTTCCGATGCTGACAATGACGAACCGTTGTCGTATGGTCTGAATTCGACGCTCGTCAAGCAGAATGGCGAGGTGAAAGAGCTGGTGTGGTCGGCTGATGGTCATTATGCCAATGCCATCCGCCACATCGTCTATTGGTTGGAAAAAGCCATAACGGTGGCAGAAAACGACCTTCAGCGCAAGGTGATTGGTCATCTGATAGACTATTATAACACGGGCGACCTGCGTTGTTTCAACGACTACTGCATAGCATGGGTTGGCGAGCATGACGGCAGGGTGGATTTCGTCAACGGATTTATCGAGGTCTATGGCGACCCCTTGGGGTTGAAAGGCTCGTGGGAGGGTATCGTGGAGTATAAGGATTTGGAGGCTACCCGCCGTACACAGACCATCAGCGAGCATGCACAGTGGTTTGAGGACCATTCGCCTGTCGATGCCCGTTTCCGTAAGCGTGAGGTGAAGGGAGTTGTGGCGAATGTCATTTGTGCAGCAATGCTTGGCGGCGACGAATATCCTTCTACCGCTATCGGCATCAATCTGCCGAATGCTGACTGGATTAGGGCTCGTCATGGTAGCAAGAGCATCACCATTTCGAACATTACCGAGGCGTATAACAAAGCTGCTCATGGCAGTGGTTTCAAGGAGGAGTTTGTCATTGATCAGGAAACGCTACAGCTGATAGAAAAGTATGGCGACGTCTGCGACGACTTGCATACCGATCTGCACGAGTGCTTGGGGCATGGTAGCGGACAACTGCTTCCTGGTACTGACCCTGATGCGTTGAAGGCTTACGGCAATACCATCGAGGAGGCACGAGCCGACTTATTTGCTCTTTACTATATCGCCGACGAAAAGCTGGTGGAGTTGGGGTTATTACCTGACGAGACAGCCTATCGGGCTTCGTACTATACTTATATAATGAATGGTCTGATGACTCAGCTCATCCGTATTGCTCCAGGCCATCAGATAGAAGAGGCTCACATGCGTAACAGGGCTTTGATAGCCCACTGGTGTTATGAGCATGGCGATGTCATTCGAATGGAGCATCGCGAAGGGAAGACTTTTGTACGCATCACCGACTATCAGCAGTTGCGCCGGCTGTTCGCCAGTCTGCTGGCTGAAATTCAGCGCATCAAGAGCGAAGGCGACTACGCTGCAGCCCGCGAGCTGGTGGAGCACTATGCCGTCAAGGTCGATAAAGACTTACATGGGGAGGTGCTGGAACGTTATCGTAAACTGGACTTGGCACCATACAAAGGTTTTGTCAATCCGGTGCTGACACCCGTCTATGACGAACATCATGATATTTGCGATGTCCAGGTGTCCTACGGGGAGACTTATGTAGAACAAATGCTGCGATATGGTCGCGAATACGGGACGTTATAAGAGTGAAGAGTGAAAAATTGGCTACCGCAGTGAGAGTGAGATGGAAGTTAAGGAAAGAATAAAGGTAATTAAGCGTTCGTTCAGGCAGATGATGGATGGTGCAGTGGCTCAGTCGATGCGTGACAAAGGCGTTAGCTATAAGCTGAATTGGGGCGCTACACTACCACGGCTTCGTGAGATGGCTGACGAGCTTCGCGAAGACTGTGCATCGGAGGAAGAACAGTATCATCTCTCCATAGCTCTATGGAAGGAGGATGTCCGCGAGTGTAAGATATTAGCAACCATGCTGATGCCTGCCGACAAGATGCTTCCCGAGGTGGTGGATATCTGGATGGAACAGATTCCTTCACAGGAGATAGCAGAGCAGGCAGCTTTCCAGTTATGGCAGCACCTGCCATATGCTCCCGAAAAAGCCTACCAGTGGATAGCAAGTGACAAGGAATACTGTCAGTTATGCGGATTTCATGTACTGAGTCGTCTGTTTATGAACGGTCAGGAACCTAATGAGCGTGGCATCAACGAATATATCGACCAGCTGCTGTCTGCTCTTCAAGGCCCCTCCACCTCTGTCAGAAAAGCCGCCTTCCAAAGTGCTCAGCATTTTGCAGAGCTGGGACTTGTTTGCGAGCGAATGGTTCGTAGTGCATTGAAAACCATACAGATAGAGTTGTAAGTTTTAGTAAAAGTGAGATAGGAATTTAAGTGTTATATAAGCAAATTATTATTGTTCATTCATGGAAATACTAACATTGTCAATTGTAGCAATCTTCGTTATGACAGCCTTGGGCTATTACTTCGGCAGTCGAGAAAAGAAGGAGTATGTTCAAGAGATGAAGGCTGCCTACGAAAAGCAGTTGGAAGAGATGAGAGCATCTTACGAGAAACAACTGCAACAGACCAAGGAGGCTCATGATGTACAGATTGCGACGCTTAAGGAGATGAATGAGGAACAGGTGAAGAACCAGCTGGAACTCATCAGGGAACAGATGCAGACAACCTCCGAGAAGGTGCTGAAATCGCGACAGGAGGAATTGGGAGAGCGTAACAAGGAGCAGGTTTCGAAGATTATCGACCCGCTGCAGAAGAGTCTGAAGGACATGCAGGAGGCGTTCAACCGGAATAAAGAGCAGCAGGCTGAAGCGCTGACGCGACTGGACGAAACTATCAAAATCAACATGCAGAAGAGTGCTGCCATCGGCGAGACTGCCGACCGCCTGACACGTGCTTTGACAGGAGAAGTGAAGGTGCAGGGCAATTTCGGTGAGTTGAAGTTGAAACAGTTGCTGGAAGACTTGGAGCTGAAGGAGGGTGAACAGTATGACACCCAGGAGACGCTGCGTGACAAAGGCGGTAAAGGTGCTAAAGGCGATGACGGAAAAGGTCTTGTTCCTGACTTCATCTTGCATTTCCCCAACAACCGTCATGTAGTCGTTGACTCCAAGATGTCGCTGACCGACTATGAACGCTATATGAATGCCGAGGACGAGTCAGCAGAGAAGAGCGAGTATCTGAAGGCACATTTGGACAGTGTCAGGGCTCAGGTGAAGCGGCTGGCCAAGAAGGAATATACAAAATATCTCCCCGAAGGCTATAACCGTCTGAACTTTGCCATCATGTATGTGCCTATCGAGGGAGCGCTGAACTTGGCACTGCTAAACGATACCTCGCTGTGGAGGGAGGCTTACGATCAGGGCGTGATGATACTTGGACCACAGACTATGTATATGAACCTTCGTGTATTGGAAATGATGTGGACACAGGTGCGACAGCTGAAGAATCAGCAGGCCATGATGGATGCTGCCAACACCGTCATAGAGCGTGTGCAAGACTTCGGCATCCGCTTTATGGATGTAGAGTCGAGCATGAACGATACCATCAAAAAGATTGCCAAGCTGAAGATTACTACTGCCGATAGCGGTGCCAGCATCATCACGGCAGCCAAGAACTTGCTGAAGGCGGGAGCCAGGGAAAACAAAAAGAAAAAGTCGTTGGAAGAGATGGATGACTCGATGTTCATTGATACGGACACGACGCTGATACTCCCTTCTGAGCCTGTCGAAGAATAAGAACAGTGATTCGTATTTTAGATTTTTTATAAATAATGTTGCTCGTTTCTAAAGAAAAAGTAGTAATTTTGTGCGGTTTTTAGCCATTTAACCACATAAAATGAAAGAGAACGTGAAAGTTGCGGTCAGGAAAATCCTGACGAACTACCTAGAATTGAACAAGCACAGAAAGACCCCTGAGCGCTTTACGATACTGGATGCAGTGTATAGCACGGATGGGCATTTCACGCTGGAAGAATTGGGAGACAAGCTGGTTGCCGATTATAGTTTTCCTGTCAGCAGGGCGACATTATACAACACGCTGAAACTCTTCATTGAGTTACGCTTGGTGGTGCGCCACAGGTTCCAATCCACGACTAAGTATGAGGCTTGTTATGATAACAACAGTCACAGTCATCAGGTATGCACCATGTGCGGTAAGGTTACAGAGGTGAAAGACCCTCAAATCATTAATGCCATCGACAATATGCATATGAAGCGCTTCCGTAAGGACGGCTTTACGTTGTATATCTATGGCATCTGCAGCACCTGTCAGGCCAAGATGACACGTCTGACGGTGGAGTTGACAAAGAAGAAACCAACAAAAAATAAAAAGAACAATGAATCAAGGAAAAGTTGATGTCCTGTTAGGATTACAATGGGGAGACGAAGGAAAAGGTAAGGTGGTGGATGTCTTGACACCCCAGTACGATGTTGTAGCCCGTTTTCAGGGAGGTCCTAATGCAGGACACACTCTCGAGTTTAACGGCGAGAAATATGTACTCCGCTCTATTCCCTCAGGAATCTTTCAGGGTGGTAAGGTGAATATCATCGGTAATGGAGTTGTGCTGGCTCCCGATCTCTTCATGGAGGAAGCCATGGCTCTCGAGGCCAGCGGCCATGAACTGAAGCACCGTCTGCATATTTCAAAGAAAGCTCATCTCATCATGCCTACACACCGTGTGCTGGATGCAGCCTATGAAGCTCAGAAAGGTAAGGATAAAGTAGGTACTACGGGAAAAGGCATTGGTCCGACCTATACTGATAAGGTGAGTAGAACCGGATTGCGTGTGGGCGATATCTTGGAGAACTTCGAAGAGAAGTATGCTGCCCATAAGGCTCGCCATGAGGCCATTCTTAAGTCATTAGGTTTTGAATACGACATTACGGAAGTGGAACAGAAATGGCTGAAGGGTATTGACTATCTTCGCCAGTTCCAACTGGTCGATTCAGAGCACGAAATCAATAAGTTACTGTCAGCAGGAAAGAGCGTGTTGTGCGAAGGCGCTCAAGGGACGATGCTTGATGTCGATTTCGGCAGCTATCCTTTTGTAACCTCCAGCAACACGATTTGTGCAGGAGCCTGCATAGGTCTGGGCATCGGTCCTAATAAAATAGGAGAAGTGTATGGTATTATGAAAGCCTACTGCACCCGTGTCGGAGCAGGTCCTTTCCCCACAGAACTGTTCGATGAGACAGGCAAGATGATTCGTGACCTCGGCCATGAGTATGGTGCTGTCACTGGTCGTGAGCGCCGTTGCGGCTGGATAGACCTTGTGGCCTTGCGCTATTCTATCATGGTCAATGGCGTTACTCAGCTCATCATGATGAAGAGCGACGTGCTTGACGGCTTCGATACCATTAAGGCTTGTACGGCATATAAGGTCAATGGCGTTGAGACACGCGACTTCCCCTATGATATCGAGCATGGTGTGGAACCCGTTTATCAGGATATTCCTGGTTGGAAGACCGATATGACGCAGTTTACCAGTGAAGCACAGTTCCCACTGCAGTTTAAGGACTATATTCAGTTCTTGGAGAAAGAACTGCAGACCCCCATTAAGATTATCAGCATTGGCCCTGACCGTGAACAGACGATTGTGAGAGATTGAGAGATTGAGAAATTGAGAGAATGAGAGAATGAGAGATTGAGAGATTGAGAAATTGAGAAATTGAGAAAAAAAATAATTAATGGCACAGAAACCCAATATTCCTAAAGGAACGCGCGACTTTGGTCCCGTTGAGATGGCCAAGCGCAACTATATCTTTAACACGATTCGTGAAGTGTATGCCCTCTACGGTTTTCAGCAGATAGAGACTCCTGCCATGGAGACGCTGGGAACACTGATGGGTAAGTATGGCGAAGAAGGCGACAAGCTACTCTTCAAGGTGCTGAACAGTGGCGATTTCCTGTCGAAGACCACCGACGACGAGCTGTTGGAGCGTAACGTGCTCCACTTGGCAGCCCAGCTGTGTGAGAAAGGACTACGCTACGACCTGACAGTGCCCTTCGCCCGTTTTGTGGTCATGCATCGCGACGAGTTACAGTTACCCTTCAAGCGTTACCAGATACAACCCGTCTGGCGTGCCGATCGTCCGCAGAAGGGTCGCTATCGTGAGTTCTATCAGTGCGATGCTGACGTCGTAGGAAGCGACTCGCTGCTGAATGAAGTCGAGCTGATGCAGATTGTCGATGAGGTGTTTGCCCGTTTCGGCATTCGCATTCAGATAAAGATTAACAACCGCAAGATTCTCAGCGGAATTGCCGAGGTCATTGGTGCTGCCGACAAGATTGTGGATATCACAGTGGCTATTGACAAACTCGACAAGATAGGTATTGACAACGTTAATGCCGAACTGCGTGAGGATGGACTGACGGAAGAGCAGATTCAGAAGTTGCAACCCATCATCATGCTTAGCGGCACGAATGATGAGAAACTGGCAACTATTGCCGACGTGCTGAAAGACAGCGAAACAGGACTGAAAGGTATCGAAGAACTGCGCTTTATCCTGAATACGCTCAAGACTGTTGGCTTGAAGAATGAAATACAGCTCGACCTGACACTGGCACGCGGTCTAAACTATTACACAGGTGCTATTTTCGAGGTGAAGGCGCTCGACGTGCAGATAGGCAGCATTACTGGTGGCGGTCGCTATGACAATCTGACTGGCATCTTTGGAATGCCCGGACTCTCCGGTGTAGGCATTTCCTTTGGTGCTGACCGTATTTACGACGTACTGAACCAACTCGACCTCTATCCTAAAGACTCTGTGGGTGCTACACAGTTGTTATTCATCAACTTTGGCGAGCAAGAGACCGCCTACTGCCTCCCTATATTAAATAATGTACGCGCGAGTGGCATTCGTTCAGAGATCTATCCTGATGCCACCAAGATGAAAAAACAGATGTCGTATGCCAATGCCAAGCAGATACCATTTGTCGTCTTAGCAGGAGAAAGCGAGATGCAACAGGGCAAGGTGACGCTGAAGAATATGGAGACTGGCGAGCAAAAGTTAGTAACCACAGAAGAATTGATAAAAGAAGTACTATGAAGAAAATTCTGTTAGCAGTTCTGACATGGTTGATATTTACTGCCGCTATGCAACAGAAGGTGACGACTATCTTTATTATTGGCGACTCGACCGCCGCAGAGAAAGACTTGTCCAAAGGCTCACCGGAAAGAGGGTGGGGCATGGCATTGCAATGCTTCTTTGACGAAGCCTTTATCCGTGTCGATAACCATGCCGTGAACGGTCGTTCGTCAAAGAGCTTTTTGGACGAGGGTCGTTGGCAGAAAGTACTCGACAAGATAAAGCCCGGCGACTACGTCATTATCCAGTTTGGTCATAACGATGAGAAACCCAATCCGGCACGCCATACCGAACCGGGTTCTACGTTCGATGCCAATCTTGCGAAGTTCGTTACCGAAACCCGTCAGATGGGAGGTATTCCTGTTGTGATGAATCCCGTGGTGCGCCGCAACTTTGCCGTCAAGGCTGTCAAAAACGATGATGACGAGGCTTTGCGTAATACCACTTTCAAGGATGGCGCCAAAATAAAGGAAGGCGACATGCTGAAAGATACACATGGTCTTTATGCCGTTGCACCACGTCAGGTGGCAGACAGTCTGCATGCTTACTTCATTGACGCCACAAAGATAACGCACGATCTGGAACAGGGACTGGGTGTTGAAGGTTCGAAAAAGCTGCACATGTGGTATCAGCCTGGCGAGCATCCCGCTGTTCCTGATGGCAAGCAAGACAATACACATTATAATATCTATGGCGCCCATCAGGTAGCGAAGTTATTTGCCGATGCCTTGTGCGAGGAGATACCCTTGCTCAGCAAGTATCGCACCAACGACGACCCTTGCAAGATGCGTCAGAAATAAGACTTGCTAAAATGGACAAAAAATAAATTAAGGGCTTTTAGTAAATAAATCTCGCAAAACATTTGCGGGATTTATTTTTTCTGCTTATCTTTGCAAAATCAAGAATCATTTCATTTAACTAAACAAATATAATAAGATTATGAAGAAGAAGTTTATTTGCGCCGTTTGTGGATATATCTACGAAGGCGATGCTGCTCCCGAGACGTGCCCCATCTGTAAGGCTCCCGCTTCCAAGTTCTCTGAGTTGAAGGACGATGCCGATATGACATACGCTACCGTTCACAAGATTGGTGACGGCAAGCCCGAGGGTGTCAGTCAGGAGATGATTGACGACCTGCGCAACCACTTTAATGGTGAGTGTGGCGAGGTAGGTATGTATCTGGCTATGAGTCGTCAGGCTGACCGCGAGGGCTATCCCGAGATTGCCGAGGCTTTCAAGCGTTACGCTTTCGAGGAGGCTGAGCATGCTGCTAAGTTTGCTGAGCTTTTAGGCGAGTGCGTTTGGGACACCAAGACAAACCTGGAGAAGCGTGCTGCTGCTGAGGCTGGTGCTTGTGAAGACAAGTTCCGCATTGCCAAAAACGCTAAGGCTGCCGGTTTCGATGCCATTCACGACACTGTTCACGAAATGGCTAAGGACGAAGCCCGTCATGGTGCAGGCTTTGCAGGTCTGCTGAAGCGCTATTTTGGTAAGTAATTGCTAAAAAAGTTGGCAAAGAAAAAATAAAATGCCTCAAAAGTCGTTTTATCTAATATATGATAAGACGACTTTTCTTTTTTATCTCAACGATTATACTGCTGCTGACAGCGTGTAGCGATAACGATTCGTTCTCAGCAGACGCCAGTCACCGTCTGACTTTCTCCAAGGATACGGTGCGGTTGGACACGTTGTTTTCTACTGTTCCCTCCAGTACATACACCTTCTGGGTTTATAACAATTCAGGCGATGGCATCCGGATACGCTCTGTCCGTTTAGACCGCGGTTCACAGTCAGGTTTCCGAGTGAATGTGGATGGTTCGTTTCTTAATCCCGTAGCGAACGATATAGAAGTTCGCAAGGGTGACAGCATTCGTGTGTTTGTCGAGATTACTTCATTAGAAACCAAGACTGAAGATCCAAAGCTGGTTGAAGACAACTTGCTGTTTACCTTGGAGAGTGGGGCAGTGCAGCGTGTCAATCTACGTACCTATAGCTGGGATGCCGATAAAATAACAAACTTGGTGGTGAGTGGCAATCAGACGATTGAAAGTAAGAAGCCTATCATCGTTTATGGCAGAGGCATATTGATAGAAAAGGGTGCTACGCTGACGCTGAAGAATACCAGTCTGTACTTCCATGCCGACGCCGGTATTGAGGTACAGGGAAAGTTGGAAGCAGAAAATGTGCAGATGCGTGGCGATCGTCTGGACCACATGTTTGACTATCTTCCCTACGACCGCGTCAGTGGACAGTGGAAAGGTATTACCGTTCGTCCCAAGTCCCAGGGCATTGTCATGAAAAAAACGGTGGTTCGCAATGCTGCTACGGCCTTGTCTTGCGACAGCACGACCGTCACCCTTGAGCAAGTGGCCATTTATAACAATCAGGGCTTTGGCTTGACGGCACACGATTCAGAGGTTTCGTTAGACAACTGTCTGCTGTCTAACTCGCTCAACGACTGTCTGGTGCTGCGTGGTTGTCAGGCAAAAGTCAATCAAACCACGCTGGCACAGTTCTATCCTTTCTCTGCCAATCGTGGTGCTGCACTGCGTTTTGCCAAGACCGAAAAGCCGCTGTATCTGATTTGTACCAATCTGGTAGTTACCGGCTATGACAGCGATGTCGTCTTTGGTGAAGGCCGTGATGAAGAAACCGTAGAGTTCTCTTTCGAGAATTGTCTGCTGCGCACACCTTCGTTGGACGATGCCGATGCTTTCAAGGATATCATTTGGGAAAAACCGACGGACGCGATACAGGGTCAAAAACATTTCGTCACCTTCGATGATGTCAACTTCATCTACGACTTCCGATTGAAGGAAGAGTCTCCAGCCTATGAGAAGAAAATGGGATGGACGGGAATAGATGATAATACCACCAAATAAGCAATCAACATTTCATCCCGAAGTTACTGTCGTTCGAAAAAACTCAAAAAAGTTTTGGTTTTTTCCTCACTTATTCGTAACTTTGCACCCGCAATTGGTGAGGGAATGAGGTGAGAGTCCTCAACTGTCCCGCAGCTGTAAGCAACTTTTCATGGTGCGAACACTACGTCACTGATATTATTGGGAAGACGTTCGCTGACCGGGTTGCAAGTCAGAATACCTGCCTTTTGCTTCAAGAATGCTCCGATGTATGTCTCTGGGGTTAGACAGCAAGGAGCGAAACGTGTATTATTATATAAGTCTCAGGGAGGCTTGTGTCGTGAGATAGTAGGTCTCCTTTTTATGAACGAAACAAAGTAATGGAACTGAATATAAGAATGGTCTCGGTGATTCTTGCCATGCTGTTTTTCTTGAATGTAAACGGACAGGTGAAACATCACTCCGGCATGTTACGAGACTCGGTGATGCTCCAGACTGTGGAGGTTACAGGCAAGTCGAAAACTCAGCGCTTACGTGAAGGTGCGTTAGCGGTGAATGCCATTGACATTCGTTCCATCGTGAGTTCTATCAATTCTATTAGCAGTATTATAGACCAAACTGCAGGCGTCAAGATTCGTGAAGAAGGAGGAATAGGTTCAGACTTCGACCTCAGCATCAATGGCATGAATGGTTCTTCGGTGCGTTACTTCATTGATGGCGTACCTATGGATACGAAAGGTTCTGGGCTGACCCTTGCCAATCTGCCTGTCAGCATGATTGACCATGTTGAAATCTATAAAGGCGTTGTTCCTACCTGGCTATGCAGCGATGCGCTGGGTGGTGCTGTCAACATCGTTACGCAGCGCAAGAAGAACAATTATTTAGATGTTTCCTATGGCTTTGGCTCGTTCCACACTCATAAGGCAGACATCAACGGACAGTATGTCTTCAAGAATGGGCTGATCGTTCGTCCTACCTTCGGACTGAATTTCTCGAAGAACGACTACATGATGAAAGGTGTTGAAGTGTGGGATGAGACGGCTCGCAAGTATCTGTCTTCTAACCGCCGCCGCTTTCACGATGACTATCTGTCTATTATAGGACAGGTTGAGATGGGAGTAACAGACAAGTCGTGGGCTGACGAGTTCTTCGTCAGCGCATCCTACCAACAGGTCAAGAAAGACTTGCAGACGGGACAGGTTCAAACACGTGTCATCGGTATGGCAGACCGTCAGTCGAAGTCGTGGAGTGTAGGTGCTCGCTATCAGAAACACCACTTTTTGTTAGATGACCTAAGTGCTAACTTCTCTTTCTCGCACACGTGGGATCATTCTATTACTACAGATACGGCACATCGACAGTACGACTGGAACGGTGAGTACATCAAGAGCACTCGCAACGAGATTAACGGTCGTGCCTTCAGCCGCCGGCATTTCAAGCGACCGCTGACCATTGCCCGCGCCGACCTGAACTACCGCATTTCTGATGCCCACCTGTTGAATTTGAGCTATCAGCTACAGCGCACCGGCAACGACCGCAGGGACGATGTCGATGAGTCTTTTGTTCCTGCCAACGACGTACTGGCCAAGCACATTATTGGTTTGGCATATAACCAGTCGTTCTTGGATGGCAGACTGTATAACACTTTCTTTCTGAAGGATTATGTCAACTATCTATCCGTTGAACAAACGGATTTGGCATTCATCACCGACTCTCGCGATAATATGGGTAGTAATACCAAGAACAGCTTCGGAGGTGGAGTAGGGAGCAAGTTCGAGATACTGCCAGAATTAGCGGTCAAGGCCAGCTACGAGCATAGTGTCCGATTACCTTTGGCACGCGAATTGCTGGGCAATGGCACTACGATTTATGCTAACTTAGGACTCAAGCCTGAACAGAGCGATAACCTGAATCTTGGACTTTTCGGAACCTTCCGTACAGGACTGCACTCGCTATACTATGAGGTGAACGGCTTCCTGCGTTTTGTTGATAACTACATCCAGCCGCAGATAACCGAGAAAGAAGGCATGATGCAATATACCAACGAACCTGCCGTACACATCAAGGGACTGGAGGGCGAGGTGCGTTACAATTGGAATAGAAGACTGCATGTGGTGGGAAATATGTCGTGGCAGGATGCTCGCAACCGACAGCGCTACAAGACCGACGGCAAGCCTTCTGCTATCTTCAATAATCGCGTACCCAACCGCCCTTGGCTCTTCGCCAACGCCGAAGTACAATACGACTTTGCTCGTGAAATCTCTCACCTCTTACCTCTTACCTCTCACCTCTATGTTGGACTTGACTACCAGTGGGTACATTGGTTCTATCTGTCGTGGGAGAGTTATGGTGCCAAGGATTCCAAAGCCCGCATTCCTGAGAAGAGCATCTTGGGTGCCAACGTCACTTATTCGTGGTGTAAGGATCGTTACAGTGTTTCGCTCGACTGTCAGAACCTGTTTGACCAGACGGTATATGACAACTATAAGTTGCAGAAACCCGGTCGCTCGTTCTTTGTCAAGCTCAGACTTTTATTACAATAAACAAACATATTTAATATCAAAATTCTAAAACAATGAAAAAGTTATCTTTTATTCATTCCCTGATGGCAGCCCTTGTTCTGGGTCTTGTCTCCACTTCATGCTCTAAGAGCGATGACACACCTTTCGTTCCCCCAGTAGATCCGCTCATCGACCAGCATTACGACCTCACTGTCTGTGTTGATAAGCATGGAGGCATGAACCGCGACAAAGTGCATTACACCCTTTCTGCCACTTCGTTGAGCGATGAGAATACCACGTTCGACTTCAAGGGGCATGGTGCTGAGATTAGCGATTACACCATGGAGAGTATCTATGACAACAAGTACATGTACCAGGTGCCTAACTCCAACGACCGTTTCTCGAAGCTTCAGTTCAAGAACAACCAGATCGTGGTGGTTCAGGAACAAAAGTTCAAGACCAACACTTACAAGGCTCGCAACTATGCTCATGCTTGGCTGAATAGTAGCACGCTGCTCATCATCTCTACCGATGGCGAACACAAGAAGGTCATCTGGACCAAGCTGAATGTTGAGGATATGAGCATCATTGCCGAGGGAACGCTCGACATTAGCGTTGCCGAGGGCTATAACGTGTTGACCACCAGCGGTATTGCTGCCTACCGTAAGTCTGACAATACGCTGTTCTACTTCTACTACAATAAGAAGGAGACCAGCGGAAGCAGTAAGACCACCAACGAGCCTTTCTTCCGCATTGCCGTTGTCGATGCTGAGACCATGAAGGTCAAGCAGGAGATTGTCAATAAAGAGGCTTCTCAGATAACTGGTGGTGCCTATGGCGAACTGCTGCAGCAGACTGTTTTCTTCGATGAGAGTGAAAATCTCTATGTCTCTGCATTTACCGGTAAGATTGGTCGTCTGCTTCGCATCAAGAAGGGCGAGTTCGACTTTGAGGCAGGCTACAATGCCTTCCCTGAGGCCAAGGGTAAACTGTTGACGGTTCAGTATCTGGGCAACAACAAGGCACTGGCTTATTCTGGTGATGCTTCTATTGGTACTTCTATCGACACTTACGCCTACTATTATTCTATCATCAATCTGGCTACGAAGACGAGTACCCGTCTGCAGTACAAGGGTGAAGACCTGCCTCTGAGTGGTGGAAGTTTCTCGCAACGTTCTTGCTACAACCCTGCTGAGAACAAGGCTTACTTTGGTGTTGATGCCGAAAACTCACAGCCGAAGATTTATGTCTATCATGTTGCTACGGATCAGGTGACGCTTGGTGCTAAGGTAGCCGAGGGTTACTATTTCGAGCAGATTCGTTACTTTGAGCGATAACATAATAGTTCGTATGAATAGAAGCACCGATGCCGTGACGTTCCTCTCGTTAGGCCCTGGCGACCCAGAGCTGCTGACGCTGAAAGCCGTTCGACTGCTCCGCGAGGCTGACGTAGTGATGATTCCTGCCACACAGGGTCGTGATGGACAAGTTTCGTCGCGAGCCCAGACAATTATCGCTGAGTGGGTAGCTGAGGAACAGATGCATCTTTATCCGTTGCCGATGAGTAAGAATCGCGAGGCTGCACTCCAGACTTACGACACGATGGTCAACGATGCTGCAGCACTGTTCCGTGAGGGCAGACATGTCGTCATTGCCGTCGAGGGCGATGTCAGCATCTATGCTTCTATTCATTACGTGCTGTGTCAACTCCAAGCCGATGGTATTCCTGTGGCACAAGTCCCAGGAATACCTTCTTTTATTGCTGCCGCTGCGATGGCCGATCTGTCGCTCGTCAGTCAGCAGCAGCGTCTCGTCGTGTTGCCTGGCGATGCCGATGTGGCAACACTTCAACAGCTGCTCGACACCCAACATGTGGTCGTCGTTATGAAGCTATCGCAATGTGCCGATGCCGTGAAGGAATTCCTTCGCCAACATTCCAATACTGAGTGTCATTATTTCGAGAACGTAGGTACCACCGAGGCGTACCATACGTCAGTGAGTGACGAGATTTTGTCTCGTTCTATCCCTTATTTCTCACTTTGTATCTTATTTCCTGCTTGAGTTTGCAAAATATTTCGTACTTTTGCAGTCGTGAAGCACGCATTCCTCATAGCAGCACCCCATAGTGGCTCGGGCAAGACAACGATTGCCCGGGGACTGATGGCGTTGCTTCGGGAGAAAGGTTATACGGTGCAACCCTTCAAGTGTGGACCGGACTACATTGATACGAAGTTCCACGAGGCGGTCTGCGGACGTCCCAGCATCAATCTTGATACCTTTATGGCAACACCGGAGCACGTCCGTGACCTGTTTGCCAATTACGGCAACGATGCTGACATTTGCATTGTCGAGGGCATGATGGGACTGTTCGACGGTTACGACCGAGACAAGGGCTCTTCTGCTGAAATAGCCCGTGTACTCGACATTCCCGTTGTTCTCGTGGCCGATGCCAAGAGCGCTGCTTATTCCATGGCGCCGCTTCTCTATGGCTTTACCCACTTCTCATCTCTGAATATTGCTGGTGTTATATTTAATAAGGTGGGCTCCGAACGTCACTTCCAGATGTTGCAGCAGGTGTGCAGCGACTTGCAGATCCGTTGCTTCGGCTATCTGCCCAAACGTGCTGAACTGGAGCAGGGCAGTCGCTATTTGGGACTTGACTTTAGCTCACGCCCAGAGACCAAGGCACTCGTCGAAAGTCTGGAACAGCATGTCGATTGGCGAGGACTATGCGGACTGTCCGTGCGGACTATGCGGACTGCTTGTCCGGACTATGCGGACTGTCCGTGCGGACTATGCGGACTCAGAGCGTTGATAGCCCGCAACGACGAATCGTTCTCGTTCCTCTATCAGGAAACCATCAACTCGTTCAAGACGGTACGCTACTTCGACCCCGAAACCGATGTCCCTACGTTTGAGGATACCGACTTGCTTTATCTTTCCGGCGGCTATCCCGAAAAACATCTGGATGCTTTAGTGCGCAACGAAGCGTGTCGCCAAGCCATTAAGACGTTTGCCGAACAGGGTGGCCGAGTGGTGGCCGAGTGTGGCGGCATGATGTATCTTTGTCAAAGCATCAAGACCGATGAGGGTTCATACCCCATGTGTGGCGTTCTTCCCTATACCATTACCGCTCGTCAGCAAGACCGCAAGCTCTCGTTAGGTTACCGCCGCTTCGTGCTCGACGGTCAGGAGTATCGCGGTCATGAGTTTCACTATACGCAGTTTGAAAGGGGCACGCAGGAACCCTTCCAAAAGGAAGGGGAACAGACGGCTGCTCAAGTGTATAACGCCAAGGGCGAGCCGGTCGCCACTCCCGTCTTTAAATATAAGAACGTGCTGGCCAGCTATACGCATTTGTATAGACCCACCCCCATACCCTTCCCCAAGGAAGGGGTAGGTGATGGGCTCCATTCTCCCTCCCTTGGGGAGGGCCGGGGTGGGCCTCTTTCTCCCTCCCTTGGGGAGGGCAGGGGTGGGCTTCATTCTCCCTCCCTTGGGGAGGGCAGGGGTGGGCTCTCTCCCCTCATGTTTGCCGGTACGGGCAGCGACGTTGGTAAGAGCATTGTCGCTGCTGCCTTCTGTCGCATCTTCCGTCAGGACGGCTATCACCCTGCGCCGTTCAAGGCACAGAACATGGCGCTGAACTCCTACGCCACACCAGAAGGTTTTGAGATTGGTCGTGCCCAAGCTGTACAAGCCGAGGCAGCGGGTATTCCCTGTCATACCGACATGAACCCCCTGCTGCTGAAGCCCAACTCCGACCACACCTCACAGGTGGTGCTTCACGGCAAGCCCATCGGCAATAAGGATGCCTACGACTTCTGGCGCGAAGGCCGCGTGCAGCGAGACGAAGCCTCGCATTCTCCCATCCCTTCGGGAGGGGTTGGGTCCTCTATCGACTTCCGCCACGAGGTCTGCGAAGCCTTCGACCGCTTGGCGGCAAAGTACAATCCTATCGTGATGGAAGGGGCAGGCAGTATTGCCGAAATCAACCTGAAAGACCGCGACTTGGTGAACATGTCGATGGCTCGCCATGCTGGTGCCAACGTCATCCTGGTGGGCGACATAGACCGTGGTGGTGTCTTCGCCTCCGTCTATGGCAGCATCATGCTGCAGTCGCCCGAAGACCGCCAGCGCATCAAGGGCATCATCATCAATAAGTTCCGGGGCGACATGCGTCTCTTCGATGAAGGACGCCGCATGCTGGAAGACCTTTGTGGCATTCCCGTCTTGGGCGTCATTCCGTATTTTAAGGACATCTATATCGAGGAGGAGGACAGTGTGGCTTTAATGGAAAAGGTAAAAGTGAAAAGTGAAAAATCGGCTACCGCAGAGGTCAATGTCGCTGTGGTCTTGTTGCGCCACATTTCTAACTTTACTGACTTTAATGTTCTTGAGCGCGACCCGCGCGTGAACCTTTATTATACTAATAATACGAAAGACATCGAACAGGCAGACATCATTATCCTGCCTGGCACGAAAGCCACGCTCGACGACCTGTTGGAGTTGCGCCGCAACGGTTGTGCGCAGGCCATCCAGCGTGCCCATCGCAATGGCAAGACCATCGTCGGCATTTGTGGTGGTTATCAGATGTTGGGACAGACCGTCAACGACCCCGATGGCATCGAGGGCAACATTCCTTCCTTGCCGGGTCTCGGTTTGCTGCCCATCCACACCACGATGACTCCCGAGAAGACTACTCGTCAGGTTTCCTTCGAGTTCAACGGACAAACGTGTCAGGGCTACGAGATACATCAGGGCGTCAGCGATACCGACCAAGCCATTCTGGAAACCGACCATTGCATCGGTACCTATATTCATGGCTTCCTCGACAATGCCCCGGTCATCGAACACATATTAAGGGAAAAGTTAAAAGTGAAAAATGAAAAATTTGCTACCGCACTCAGCAATGCCGACTTCAAGGAACAGCAATACGACAAACTGGCTGCTCATGTGCGGCAGTATGTCGATATGGAGAAAATCTATGAGATATTAAGGAGTTAAAGGAGTTAAGAAGTTAAGAAGTTAAGAAGTTAAGAAGTTAAGAAGTTAAGAAGTTAAGGAGTTAAGAAGTTAAGAAGTTAAGAAGTTAAGGAGTTAAGAAGTTAAGAAGATGATTAAAGGTCACGGCGACGACGCTTACCAATATACGCACATCGAGTCCGACTTCTCGTCGAACATCTGTGTAGGACGCAGCCATCAGCTGCTGATGGGTTATCTGGCTTTACACTCTGAGCTGTTGAGCCATTACCCCGAGCCCGAGGCATGGTCGCTGGAACGTATAATTGCCGAATACCACGACATCTCTCCCAAGAGTGTCATCGTCACTAACGGTGCTACGGACGCCATCTACCTCATTGCGCAGACCTTTCCCTTTCAGGCGGATATTCCCCGACCTACCTTCAGCGAATATGAGGATGCCTGCAATATCTTTCCACGAACCGATACGGCACACCGCATGCTGTGGCTCTGCAATCCTAACAATCCTACGGGTGATGTCTATGACCAGTTGGTGGTTGACCGCAGGGTGGCACAGTACGACTTGGTAGTGCTCGACCAGTCGTACGAACACTATACCGACCGTTTCGTCATGAATCCCCGTTGGGCAGCGCGGTTGCCTAACCTCATCCAGATACACTCCTTCACCAAGACCTACGGAGTGCCAGGGTTGCGGTTAGGGTACATCACCGCCAACGAAGTGCTGACCGACCTGCTGCGACAGTATCTGCGTCCTTGGAGTGTGTCGGCACTCGCCATCGAGGCGGGCAAGTTCCTGATGAGCGACAGCAGTCTTCGTTGCGAACCCAACCTCAACGAAGCCCAGCGACTGCGTGATGAGTTGTCGCAGATTGACGGCATCTTGACGCAAGAGACCTGCACCAACTTCCTGCTGTGTCAGTTTGAGAGCAATCTGCGCGCTGCCGACCTGAAGGACTATTTGGCTCGTGAGCACCACCTGCTGATTCGTGACGCCTCGAACTTCCGGGGACTGACGCCTCGCCACTTCCGTGTTGCTGCACAGACACCAGCGGAGAACGATGCGCTGGTGGCGGCAATTAGACAATATGTAAGAGGTAGGATGTATGATGTATGATGTAGGATGTATGATGTAAGAGGTAGGATGTATGATGTAGGATGTATGATGTAAGAGGTAAGAGGTAAGATGGAAATGGTGATAATTTTACTCATAGCGGTGGCTCTCGACTGGTGGCTGGGCGACCCTGCATGGTTGCCGCATCCTGTTGTGGGCTTCGGTAAGATGATAGCCTTTGGCGAGCGTCATCTCAACAAAGGGAGTCACCGCAAGGCGAAGGGTGCCGTCCTGGCTGTGTTGTTGATAGCACTTGTCTATGTCCTCACTTGGCTCATGCTTTCTTTTCTCCCTCCCTTGGGGAGGGCCGGGGTGGGCATTGTTCTCGTCTTCTTCTGTCTTGCCGGCACCACACTTATCCGTGAGGTTCGTGAAGTGTTCCTTGCTCTCGACCGCTCCTTGGAGGAGGGGAGGGTGCAGGTGGCTCGCATCGTCGGTCGCGACACCTCCGAGCTCTCTGCCCAGGAGGTGCGTACTGCCGCCCTTGAGACCTTGGCAGAGAACCTCAGCGACGGTGTCATTGCTCCCATGTTCTGGTATCTCGTGTTAGGCATTCCGGGTATGTTGGCGTATAAGATGGTCAACACCCTCGACTCGATGATTGGCTATAAGACCGACCGCTATCGTGACTTCGGCTGTTGGGCGGCACACATCGACGATATTGCCAACTATATCCCCGCCCGTCTTACCGCCTTGCTGATGATAGCCCACCCCTGGCCCCTCCCCAAGGGAGGAGAAGTGAATAGCGCAAAAGGGCGTTGTTCTTTGTTTCGTTTCGTCTGGAAGCACGGTCGCCGTCATGCTTCTCCTAACAGCGGCTATCCAGAGGCAGCCCTTGCGGGCATCCTCGACTGTCGCTTCGGCGGTCCCCACTATTATTTCGGCGAGCTCTTCGACAAGCCCTACATCGGCACCAACGACCGCCCCCTGACTACCGCCGACATGCACACTGCCGTCCGCGTCAACCGCACGGCAGAAGTGCTGATGGTTGCGATAGCTGTTGCTGTGGGATGGGCGATATGGGCTTGATGGGCTATATGGGCTTGATGGGCAATATGGGCATAATGGGCGATTTGGGCTGGGCTACCGCCCATTAGACCCATTAGACCCATTAAACCCATTCGACCCATTACTCCCATTACTCCCTCCATTCCGTCGCATCCAATCTTTGCGGGCTCGATACATTTCTTCTTTGATGCCGCCACGCTCCTTAAAGTCTGCCTTTAGCCACTCTATCAGCCCTCGTATCAGTACGTCGCATTGATGAATCAGAGTAATAGCAATGTTGGCTATTGTCTCATCCGAGCGCTCCTTGATCTTCTCACGGTAGATGGCTGAGTCACACACCGTCAATGTTGCCTTCTGCCAAGTTCTGTTTGCCAGAGCGTGCCGCCTGAATCATCTGGTCAATAGTCCGGTCGCCAACCGTCAGAAAGCGATGCGCAAAGTAGTAAGTCACATCGTAGATGCATTCCGCTTTCTTGAAAGCTTTTAGTGTTCTATAGTTACGGTCTTGCCGTAAAAAGTCCTTGTCTTCTTCCATAAAGGTTTTAGTATTGAAGCTTTGCTTTTGACTACAAAATTACACATTCTTTCTGAATTACCTATTAGTGCAATGCATTTTTACACATTATTTAATAATAAAGGCTTGTTACGAACCAAAACGCAATAAAGCGCCTATTTCGCTTTTTTTCTTCTTTTTATTTGGTAGTTTACTAAATAATGTTTATCTTTGCACTCGAATTTGCGGAAAGGATCCGCAGATATTGCTTTAATTCCCAGACGAACTACCACCTCGAATCGGAATTTTAAGAGCAAACAAACAACTCGTTGAAGTGTGCACCTTTTGTGTGCAGGCTTCTTCATACGAGTTGTTAGGTTGTGGTAGACCTGTCTGGGAGTATGAGGGTCTGCGCACAACTTGTTTATAGAGTTAGTACAGGCCTCATGAGTTGGGAAACTCTAATTAAGTATTAACTATATAAATAACAAACAACATTATGAAAAAACTACATTTATTAAAAACAATGCTCTTACTATGTGCCCTGATAGTAGGTAGCTCGAGTGTGTGGGCAGATGAAACGCCTGTAGTTACGGCAGATTTTACAGCAAAAACAGTAGGACACTCACTCTACACAGACACATGGACATATGGAAATTGGTCACTAACCAGATGTGCAAACAATAACGGAGATTGGGGTTATATCCGTTGTGGAGGTAAAGGAGGAGCCTCGGCAACAGCTACTACAACAGAGTCATCTGTTATCCAAGGTACGTCAAAAATAAGTTCCGCTATCAAAGAGGTGAAACTTTTGCATAATGGAACAAACAATAGTAGTGCAACAATAAATTATTTCAAGCTTGAAGTAGCTTCAGATAAAGATTTCAATAACATAACAAATAGTATTACCGATGAGACTCCAATTTCTAAGTCAACAGCAGGAACTATAACGTTCAATACCGGCGCTCCATATGCCGCGAATTCCTATTATAGAATTACCATTAATTGGACGATAAAGGGAAGTAGAAACTATGGCATAGATGTTACTAAAATAGAGTTCTATGAACCATCTTCAACTCCATCTGTAAGTGCTGCAGATGTCAATTTAGCTTATGATGCCACAGGTGGAACAATCGAGAGCACTATAAGCAATCCTGTTGTTGGTGGGGTGTTAACAGCTGTAAAGAAGACTGAAGCCGACTGGTTGACTTTGGGTGATGTTAGCGGATCCAACGTACCATTTACCACAACTACAAACGATGGACCTTATGATCGTGAAGCTACAGTTACCCTTACTTATACATATAATACAAGCGAGACAGCAACGAAAGATGTAGTTATCACTCAAGCACACCTCGCTAGGGAGTATGCAACACTTCCATTTAATTGGGCAGGTGGAGCGAGTGCGACTTTAGCTGCTTTAGACGGAGTTACTGTAAATGCTGACAAAGATGATTATGCGGAATCAAATGCTCCTTATCTCGTAAAGTTTAATGGCACAGGAAAATATGTTATAGTAAGAACTAATAGTCAACCTGGAATAGTTACGATGGGAGTGAAAATGATAGGAGGAGCAACCACTTCCACAATAACTGTACAAGAATCTGAAGACGGAGAGACCTATACAGATGTAGAAATCTTATCTATCAGCGGTTCTACCGATGATATTGTAAACCTTACATCTACAAAAGCATTTAAATCCGAAAGTCGCTATGTAAAACTATATTATACTAAGGGTTCTAACGTAGGTGTAGGTCCTATCACAATTACAGGTACAGAAACCATAACACTCAATGCTGCTTGTACTGACGAAGGAAAATATTATGGCACGTATAGTAATTCTTCCGCCTTTGTTGTTCCTGCTGACTTGACAGTTTCTACAGTTAAAGTGGACGGTAATGGTAAATTAGTTGTAACACCTTACGCAACTGGTGACATTGTAAAAGCTAACACAGGCGTGATGGTGTCTGCAACAAGTGCAGGAGACAAGACTGTTGCTCTTTCTTCAGAAACGGGTACAGAGATTTCCGGCAACATGCTAAAGGCTTCTTCTGTAGCTATGACTGGAGATAATTTGTTCTATCGCTTAACCATGCACGAAGGCACTCAGATTGGTTTCTGGTGGGGTGCTGAGGATGGCGCTGCCTTCTCTATCGCAGCTAACAAAGCTTATCTTGCTGTTCCTGAAGCACTTGCTACACTTGCTCGCAGCTTCTGGTTCGACGAAGGTGAAACGACCGCTATTAGCGAAGTAAGAGGTCTGAAGTCTGATGTAAGAGGTGAGTACTTCAACCTCAACGGTCAGCGTGTAGCTCAGCCTACTAAGGGCCTGTACATCGTGAACGGGCGTAAAGTTGTGATTAAGTAACAAATAGTATTCATCAGCACAGAGGCACTAAGATACAAAGAACGGAATAATAGAATAAAACTCTGTCTCTCTGTGTCTCTGTGTTTAAAATAAAGAAAGAACAATGAAAAAGACATATATCAATCCCGCACTCGAGGTGGTAGTGCTAAAGTTCAACAACAGTCTATTGGCTGGCTCTCCTGGTGTTGAGAATGGCGATGGACTGGGAAATAGTTACAACAGTGGTGACGTCACCTACGGTCGTGACTTCGACTTTGACGACGAAGAGTATTAAGAAGACCCACCCCCAGCCCCTCCCTGCTCAAGGGAGGGGAGGAGGGGGAATAAGAAAGTAGAAACCAAGTAATATAAGGGCCATTGAAACACGACACCGTGAGGTGTGAAGAGCCCTTTTCATAATATTATATTAGTTATTTATGTTGAATAGGTCGTTCTTTATGGCGTCGTGATGATGCGCAAGGCCTATTGTAGTTAAAAGGTACACAGCGGTATTAACGCCGTTGTGTACTTTTTGTTTTTGACTTGGTTTAAACACAGAGACACAGAGATACAGAGATTTTTTGTAAGCTTACCGATAAACTACAGTTTTTGGCTGTCCCTCTCATTTTGGGGGCAAGAATCTTCTGAAACACCGATGTATAAATGGATTGAAGGCATGAGGGGGATGCGCCAAATCCCCCTCATGTGTGTCACATTACCCTATCATTTTTATGCACTATCCCTCTCATCGATTTTTCATTTGGATGTTGGGGAGCGGTCGATTTTATGAGGGGGTCATGAGGGGGATATGTGACGGATTAAGCCTATCCCTCTCATCGCTGAAACGCCCTGTATATCGGCATCGTGGGCGATTTTACATCAAAAATGAGGGGGAAGGGATTTATAGTTTACAGTTTATAGTTTACAGTTTATAGTTTAAGGAGGCGATTGAGCGAGAGTAGGTTTCGCGGGCATCGAAACGGCACTTCGAGGCTGTCGAAACGTAACTTGGCGGCCGTCGAAACGGCACTTTGTCGGCGTCAAAACGTACTTTCGCCAGTCGCGTTAGAGAATGGAGGAGGTCAGAAGTACTTCGTGATCTTGGCGTTGTCGAAGTTGTTCATCTCGTTCATCATGCGAACGGCAGAATCGACAATGGGGAAGGCGCAAAGGGCTCCCGTGCCCTCGCCAAGGCGCAGACCTAAATGCAGCAGCGGACGGGCATGGACTATGTCGAGCATGCGCTGATGACCGCTCTCGTCGCCGCAATGGGTGAATATCATATAATCCTGAACGGCAGGATAGAGACGAATGGCTCCGATGGCACATGCCGTCATGATGAAACCATCTACCAACACGACGAGGTGTTGCTCGGCAGCACGCAGCATGGCACCAATGGCGGCAATCATCTCGAAACCGCCAAAGTAGCGGAGGGGTGTTAGGTGAGGGGTGTTGGGTGTTGGGTGTTGGGTGATGGGTGATGGGTGGTAGTTATCCACCGCTTTACTGAGGACTTCGTACTTGTGGCGGATGCCTGGGGTGTCAAGACCGGCACCGGCACCGATGCACTCCTCCAAGGGAATGTTGCCAAAGAGGTGCATCCAGATGCTGGAGGGCGATGTGTTGGCAATGCCCATCTCGCCAATGCTCAGCACACGGCAACCCTCGCTGATGCAGTCATCGACTAAATCGACGCCCACTTGTATGGCGCGGTCGAACTCTTCCTCGCTCATGGCAGGCTCGTAGAGGAAGTTCTTCGTGCCACGGGCAATCTTGCGGTCGATGATGCCTTCCACACCGCTTAGGTCGTAATCGACACCGACATCGACGATGCGCAGGTGGAAGCCGTGCTGTCGGCAGAACATGTTGACACCGCCACCGCCACGGGTGAAGTTGAGCATCTGCTGCCACGTCACCTCACGAGGACTGATACTGACACCCTCGCGCTCTATGCCGTGGTCGCCGCCTAACAGCAGGTGGCAGGGATGTGCCGTACTGGGGTCTAACGTCTGCTGAACGAGACACACCTGCATGGCGAGTTCCTCCAGTCGTCCCAAGGAACCCTTGGGCTTGTTCAGGTTGTCAATCTTTTCTTGTATCGCTGCCTGCAACGACTTATCAACCGATTGTATGCTAAATTCTTTCATCCTTATAACCTTTAACCGTTAACCTTTAACCGTTAACCCTTAACCGTTAACCTTTAACCTTTAACCCTAATTGCTATGCCGCTGACCATAAGGATGACCTCGTCGGCACGGGCAGCAACGTATTGGTTCATCCACCCCTGCAGGTCGGCAAAGTGGCGCTGCATGGCATTGTCGCTGACACCGCCCATACCTATCTCGTTGGTTACAAAGATATAGGTGGCATCGTGGCGAGTGAAGGCGTCGAACTCCGCTTTTGCCATCTCTAACGAACGATTCGTATCTTCGCCATGCTGGAAGAAGATGTTGGTGAGCCAGAGTGTCACGCAGTCGATGACCGCCACACGCCCCGTTAGGTCGTGGCGACTCAGCAACTGCTCCTCCTCGATGTTGGTCCATTGCGGACCTCGGCGCTCCTGATGACGACGGACACGCTCACGGAACTCGTCGTCCCAGACTTTCGCCGTGGCTAAATAGACGGGATGCTCGCTCAGGCTGAGTGCCAGTTGCTCTGCCTTTTCGCTCTTTCCTGAACGCTGACCGCCGGTAATGAGTATGATCTTTTTCATAATGCGCAAATAACAAGATAAACAGTCAGTTCCACTAACAGGCACACCGCTCCGCAGCAGTCGCCGGTATATCCTCTCAGCCTATTCCAGATGAGCAGGTAGAGCAGGTACATGACCAGACAGGGGATGAATACCAACAGCTCCCAATGGACATGGGTGAGATACACATAACCCGCCACGGGCAGCAGACCTTGCAGTGCCAAACTGATGCCTGCCCGCCAATCCATGCGGCGATAGACGGTCTTGTTCTTTGCCTCCTCTTCCGTCCGTGCGTATGGCATCATCATAATGAGCTGCGCCGTCACCATCTTGGCGAAGGGGTCGGCCATGGCAACGGTCAGTGCTGCCGTCAGAGGTGACATGGTGCATAGCGCCATCACCAAGAGCAGTTCGTACATCACGAGACCTAACACGCCGTAGGTGCCGATGTGCGAATCCTTCATAATGGCCAATATCCTGTCGCGGTCTTTGCCGCCACCGCCAAATCCGTCGAGGAAGTCGGCCAATCCGTCTTCGTGTAAGGCTCCCGTCACCAACAGTCGAACGACGACAGCCAGCACCACGGCGACGAGGTAAGGCATCACCATGCTGCCGAAATAGAGCGTTGCCGCCATGATGCCTCCCGTTATCCAACCCGCCAAGGGCCAGTGTTCTACCACGGACTTGTAACAAGCTCGTGGCGGCTCGTGCAACCGCCAGAAAGGCAGTCGCGTGAAGAAGATGAGTGCCGCCCAAATACGGTCGTACCAATGGGTCTGGTCAATATTTATCTCCATATATTCTGTTTTTGTTTGCAAAGTTACAAATAATTAATGAATAATTCTTATTCACTCATCATTTCGTCCAATAAATACACAAAAAATATTTTTATCTATTATCGTCAGTTTTCGGAGGAATTATCCTCTCCATCAAAAGGTAACTCACCTAAATACTTATCAAAGTCGCTCTGGAACAAACGATCTTGAACGATGCGATATTTCTCAAACTCAGTCTCAGCGTGTAGCACTGCCTCTTCATGGCTTACGCTACCTGCATTGTCAAGCAATGGGCGTTCGTCACTGCTCAAATAAGCATCTATACGCTTAGCCCAATCTTCCATCGTCATAGGGATATGTCGTTTGGCACGACTTTCAGCAAACTCCAAAACGGCGGTTACGATACGCCCCATATCCTCCAGCTCCATCTGTTTTAGATAGTTCTTGGCAATTGACACATCTGTCTTTACAATCTTCCCGTCAGGAGCGTTTTCCCAAGTGGTAAGTCCCATATGTTCCTTTTCTGCGTCCGCTCTATCCACAATCAGTTCCGCTGCCGTGCGCCCATGGACAGCATAGTGCATCTTGTTCTGAATCCGTTTGAAGAACAATCGTGTGGTGGGTGCATCTTTATTATAGTCCATACTCGTAGCATAGATATCCGTCAGTTTTTGATAGAAGCGACGCTCTGAGAGGCGTATCTCCCTTATCTCTGCTAGCAGGTGCTCGAAATAGTCTTCATCTAAGAATGTTCCATTCTCCATACGTTTCCTATCAAGCACATAGCCACGAATGGCGTAAACCTTTAAAACACTTGTTGCCCATTGACGAAATTGCGTGGCACGAACGCTGTTTACGCGATAACCCACAGCGATGATAGCATCGAGTGAATAAAACTGTGTCTGGTAGTTCTTACCATCAGAGGCAGTTATTTCCATTTTGGAAACAACTGAATCATCCTTCAACTCTCCCGATTCAAAAATATTCTTCAGATGCTTGCTGATAGCAGGAACATTGACATCAAACAACGTAGCCATCGCTTTCTGTGTGGCCCAGATGTTTTCGTCTTTGTAGTACACCTCAACGCCCTGTTCTTTGGCCTCAGCCTGAAATATCAGGAACTCAGCCGTACTATTCCTTATTTCTCTACGTTTTGCCATATCTTAAATAACGTTTTGTTGCAGGTTCTATTGCTTGTTGATACAGACATTATACCTCCGAATATCTCTGGTAAAATGGATCAGCAGAGTCCCCATAATTCTATCGATGTTTTCTGCAAAAATAGCGCTTTTTCTTGAAATTAGCAACGAATTATGAAGATTTTTCGTAAAAACATACACAATGTGCTAACTTTTTTGTATAAATGCAGCCCTTTATACTATGCAAAACCTCTGTCTTTCCTATGTTTCAGGCCGAAATGCGTTAATCTTCCAAAATCGCTTCGTTACAACAACTTTTTTTTGTAACTTTGCAAACTGTAACGAGTAAAAGACGAAAGACGATGAAGAAATTATCTATTTATATGTTGGCAGCGATGGTGCTCTGCTCCTGTGCAGGACGTAGCGGGAAAGCGGTGGCTGACGGTAACAACGACGCTGATGCCGACTCTGTGGCAACCATCCAGGTAAAGTATGCCACTGGCTTTAGTGTCCGCGACTCTGCCGGTGTGCGCCTGTTGAAGATTGGCAAGAAAGATCGCTTCGCACTGGTGCTTAGTCAAGAGGTGGCGGTGCCCGAGGGATATACAAAGGTGGTAGTACCTATCCAGCGCACCATCTGCATGACGTCGCTGCAACTGTCGAACTTTACCATTCTCGGAGCACACGACGTGGTGAAGGGTATTACGAGTACGAAGAATCTGTTCAACAAGGATATTCGCCAAAGGGTGGAGGATGGTCGCATCGTGAAGATTGGCATGGAGGGCGAGTTCGACACCGAACTGGTGCTTGCAGCAAACCCTGACATAATCTTTATATCTCCCTTTAAGCGTGGTGGTTACGATGCGATAAAAGAAACAGGCATTACGCTGGTACCCCACTTGGGATACAAGGAACTGAATCCGTTAGGACAGGCAGAATGGATCAAACTGGTGGGCATGTTCATTGGCGAGGAACGAAAGGCCAATGAGGTGTTCAACGGTATCGAGCAGCGTTACAACGACTTGAAGGAAAAAGCCAGTCAAGTGGCAACACGCCCGACGGTGACGAGTGGTGAGATGCACTATGGTACCTGGCGCGCCGTGGGTGGCAAGAACTATCTGGCACAGATATTCCGTGACGCAGGTGCCGACTATGTTGTCAACGACGACGAGGAAGCTGGTGAGAACTTAGAGTTTGAGAAGATGTACGCCTTGTCAGCACATGCCGACTACTGGCGCATCCTCAATGCGTTCCCGGGTGAATTCAGTTACGAGACGCTGAAGGCCTCTGAGCCCCGCAACGCCTTGTTCAAGGCTTTCAAGGAACGCAAGGTCATCTACTGCAACATGAAGCGGACGCCGTATTACGAGATATCGCCCGTAGAACCGGACGTGCTGCTGAAGGACTTCGTCGCCATCTTCCATCCCGAACTGGTGGAGAAGGACTATGAGCCTCATTATTATCGTCTTTTGAAGTAAACGAACGATGTTCAGCGGTCAATACTCTGGGTTGAAGATGCTGTCGCTGCTGGCAGCCATTGTGGTGCTGGTGGTAGTGAACCTGCTGTTGGGCACGGTCAGTATTCCCATGCCTGAAGTGTGCCGCATCCTGATAGGCGAGGGGAGCAACGAGATATGGACGAACATTGTGATCAGCAGTCGTCTGCCACAGACGCTGACGGCTATCGTCGCAGGAGCAGGACTGGCGGTCAGCGGCTTGCAGATGCAGACGGTATTCCGCAATCCCCTGGCAGGACCTTCGGTGTTGGGCATCAGCAATGGCTCGGCACTGGGTGTCGCCTTTGTGGTGCTGCTGTCCGGCAGATTAGGCGGAGTGGCGCTGTCGCAGTTAGGCTATTGGGGCGAAGCCGCCATGTCGGTAGCCGCCATCGTAGGAGCGTTGGCGGTGTTGCTGCTCATCATGTGGGTGGCACAAAAGGTGAAAGGCAATGTCACCTTATTGATAATAGGTGTGATGATAGGCTATTTGGCAAACGCCATCATCGGAGTGCTGAAGTTTCTCGCTCCCGAAGAGGACGTGAAGGCGTTCGTCGTTTGGGGATTAGGCTCGTTCTCGCGTGTCAGCGGCGACGAGATGATGCTCTTCGTGGTGCTGATGTGTGTCCTGCTGCCGTTGGCTTTCCTCTTGGTAAAGCCGCTGAACCTGCTGTTGCTGGGCGACCGCTATGCTGCTAACTTGGGACTGAACATCAAGCGCAGCCGCATGCTGGTCATCATTTCGTCGGGCATCTTGGTAGCCATCGTTACGGCATACTGTGGACCGATTATGTTCATTGGTATGGCGGTGCCGCATCTGGCACGTAGTCTTTTCCGCACCAGCGACCATCGCATCCTGATGCCTGCTACGGCATTGTGCGGTTCTGTGCTGGCATTGGTGTGCAACCTTATTGCCCGTATGCCCGGTTTTGAAGGGGCCTTGCCCGTCAATAGCGTTACCGCCCTGGTGGGTGCTCCCATCATTGCTATGGTTATCTTCCAGCGTCGCAAACGTGACGACGTGATGGAATAAGCACTATAAGATGTCGCTGATTTCGCTGAGTCGGTTGACAACAAACGTGGGAGCCTGTCCTTCGTCACCTATCTCCACCTGCCAACGATTGAAGAGCAGGGCATCGATGCCAGCGTTCAAGGCTCCCCGAATGTCGGTATTCAGATTGTCGCCAATCATGAGCGTGGTCTCTATGTTGGCTCCCGACACTTTCAAGGCGTAGTCGAAGTAAGCCTTGGAAGGCTTGTTATAACCAGCATCCTCACTCAGAATAATCGTATCGAAGTAATCCTTCAATCCGCATGCCGCCAATTTCTTATACTGCACCTCATGGAAACCATTGCTCGTCATGTGCATGCGATAGCCTTTCTTCTTGAGGTCGGCCATCAGCTCATGGGCACCGTCAATCACTCCGGGCTTGTTGGAGCAGAAGTCTAAGAAACGGTCGCTCATCTCTAAGCATAGCTCCTTGGTGACTTTCAGGTCTTTCCCCTCAGACAACGGACGGCGGAAACGTTCCACAATGAGATAGTCGCGCTTGATCTCGTCTCGGGAATAGCGGCTCCACAGGTCGATGTTCGCCTCCCAATAGGCATCGTAAAATACTTGTGGGTCAGCGAAATAGCGCCCCAACTGATAGGTGTCGAAAGTTTCGCGCAAGGCGATGACGGCATTGCCGTAGGTGTCGTACAACGTGTCGTCGAAGTCGATGAATAGATCGAAATATTTACGATTTGACAATTTACTATTTACAATTTCCATAGATTTTTCCTTCGTCATTAATGAGTAATATGGTTAGTTCGCCTTTGGGTAGCAACGGTTGGCAATGCGATAGGCAGTGGCGTATCACGGTGTCGGCAAAGACTTGCTGCCGGTGGGCAGGAATCTTTTCCCATAGTTCACGAGCCAACGTTATCTGACTGATGTCAAGGGTAATGCCGCTTTCGTTCAGCAGTCGTCCAATAAAGTCCTTGTCCATGGTTGCCTTGCGGCTATGGGTATCGAGATGACCTTGCGCCAACTTCACCGCCTTGCCGAGCATGACACCAAGGGTAACTTTGCCGATGTTAAGGTCTGCGGCCATCTTCAGCGTCTCGCCGATGTAGTTGCCATACTCCACAAAGGCCTGTTGCGGTAGTGTAGGGTAGAGTGCCTTTACAAAGCGCTCGCTTTTGCCGCCGCTGTTGATGACGACTCGTGGCGAGCCACTCGCCTTCGCCACCTCCATGCACTTGCGGATGCTGTCGATGAAAGCTTCTTCCGAGAAAGGTTTGACGATGCCTGACACACCGATTATTGAGATGCCGCCCTCAATGCCCAAACGCGGATTGAACGTCCGACGGGCTATCTCTTCGCCGTCAGGCACGGAAATGGTAAAGACCCACCCCCTTCCCCTCTCTGCATGGAGGGGAGTGATGAGTCCTTCTATATTCTTCCGTATCATCTCACGTGGACCTTTGTTGATGGCGGCTTCGCCGGGAGGGTAATCGAAGCCAGGAAGTGTGAAGCGTCCTACTCCTTCTCCGCCTGCAATCACTAACCACTCCCCTCCATGCAGAGAGGGGGCGGGGGTGGGTCTTACCCTTATCTCTATGCCGTTGGTCACGTCGGGGTCGTCGCCCGCCTCTTTGATGCAGTAGGCATAGCCGTCACCATAACCGACAGGTACCGTGATGCTTTCGCCATTGGGCAATAAAACGGGAACCTCGTTGGGCTTTTCTTCTTTCAGCAGTTGAAGCATCGCTGCAATGGCGGCTGCCGTAGCACAAGTGCCCGTGGTCAGTCCGCTATGCAGAGGATAGAATTCCGGTAGCAGTTTCTCCACTGCCCGCCGCAAGCCGTAAGGGCCGTTGACAGTATGGTCAAATGAAAGGTGCGGACGTTTAAGAACAATGATGCGCATATCCTTGTCTTTCGCTGCAGCTATCTTCTCGTTGAATCCGCCACTGACACCGCTTTCCTTCAGTAGGATGGCCTCGGCATCCGGCAATAGTTCGTCCTCGTAGAAGCATAGCTGGTCGTCCGTAACTCCTTGTCCGTAAGCAAGCTGGAGGCTGCTTTCGCGATTTAGAATACGATAGATAACCTTGACGCCATGCGACTCCAACCATTTCAGTTTGCTGATGCTCTGAACGCCTGTGGTGGCAAGAAGAGTATGGATGTTGGTGGGTACTTGTGAGTAGTCGTCTATCCAAGTAAAGCTGGAGTCTCTCGGAGGATAGAGGCGTTCGTAACGGATAACATGGAGACCTATAGATGCTGCAACCTGCGCAATCGTCTTATGCAGTTGCGAAGCGAAAGGATGTGCTGCATCAACCATCAGACGAATGTCGTGCTGTTGACAGAAAGCCGTCATGGCCGCAGCATCCATAGCACCATCTATGCGGATACCATGATGTAGGGCAATATCCTGTTCGCCCGTCTTGGTACTATAATAATAAGGTGTGCCAGCCTCTTCCAAGACTTCCACAGCCTTACGCCCTTCCGTTGTTCCTCCGAATACCAGTATCATGATGGGTCGCCTTGACGGAACAGGTGAGTGAAGTGCTTGTTGTAAAGTTCGGAAAGACCTTCACGATTGTCGATGGCCTCGCCGACAACGAGCATGGTCGTCAGCGTGAGGTGGTTGTCGTGAACTATCTTGGCAAGGTCTTTCAGTACACCGCGATAAATCTTCTGGTCGGGCCAGGTGAGATGATAGCAAGCTGCTACGGGAGTGTCTTCAGGGTACTCCATCAGGAGCTCCTTTTGTACATCGTCAACAATGGATGCACTGAGGAAGATGCACATGGTGCTCTGACTCTTGGCCAACAGGTGCAACTGTTCCTTCTCGGGCATAGGGGTACGGCCTTCGCCACGGGTGAGGATGATGGTCTGGCAACGCTCAGGAATCGTAAACTGACTCTGCAACTCGGCAGCAGCTGCGAGGAAAGAGCTGATACCTGGTGTGATGTGATACGACATGCCGTGCTGGTCGAAGAAAGCCATCTGCTCCTGTATGGCACCGAAGATGCAGGGGTCACCGGTATGCAGACGAACAATGAAGTGACCTTTGTCGTAATGCTCCTTCATCAGGGCACATTGTTCTTCAAGATTCATGTCGGCACTACTGCGGACAACAGCACCGGGCTTATGACAAGTCGTCAATGCCTTGGGAACCAGTGAACCGGCATAGAGTATCAGGTCTGCCTCTTCCAGGAACTTGCGGCCTCGTACGGATATCAAGTCCGGGTCGCCAGGACCTGCACCGACAATCTCTATATGACCCGTCCTCATCCTCAGATGCTTCTGGGCTATCGCCAAGGCAGCGGTCCAATGCTTGCCCTTCACCTTGGGAATGATGAGTTTGCCGTTGTCGGAACCAAGGATGGCGGCAGCCTCACAGACACTGGGCGTGCCGACGTGCTTCTGTACGGTGTCGCTGGGATTAGGCACCTTTACGGCAGCTAACTCTTCTGCCGTATAGAACACCACCTCCCTTTCGTATGCTTCCAGTTCGTCAATGAAGGGTTCATCCTCCTTGACGTCGATGGTGCAGTAGCGGTTGGCACAGGGTAGCACTCCCAGACGGGCAAACGCTTCGTCTATCTCGTCATAGATGTATTCATAGTCGTCGGGATGATGGGCAAGACCGAAACCTATTGTTCCCACCATCGGCACGAAGTGCAGCTCGAGCATACCTTCCGGTGCGCTGCGGTTGAAGGGCGACACGATAATAAGGAGCTCGTATTTCCGAGGGTCGGCCTCGCTGATGTCGTTGATGATGGTGACATGCTCAGGTTTGGTAGCCTCCAAGAAGTCTGTACCTTCGTCACGAGCCTCTATCAGCAGGGCGGTCGGTTTGCGATTGACGAAAGCATAGATGCAGTCGTTCATATCCTCTATGTCGCTCGCCACAGGCCAGTCGAAACGATGCTCAAAGGTATCGAGCGCCCACAGCCCGGCATTGTCGCTCTGGGTGGTAATGACCTCTCGGGCACCAATAAGTGCTGCAATGTCACGTGTCAGGTCGTTGGCACCGCCAATATGTCCGGACAATACCGAGATGACGTTCTGCCCCAAGCTGTCGATACAGATGACGGCAGGGTCGGCGTGCTTGTCTTCGATATAAGGTGCTATGGTACGGACACAGATGCCCATAGCACCGATGAACACAAAGGCGTCGTATTTCTTCCACTCTTTTCCCACGTTCTTGCGTTGGATGATGGTGGCTTTCATTTCTACTGTTAGCTGTGCGGCAATGACGGTGCCGGCTTCACTGATTTGGATAACGGCTATCTTTTGCATTTCAGTATTGTTATTGGATGGTGGTCGTTGAGTTGTATTCTGATGGGTTCCTCTTGTCGGAGTGCCAATGCCTCGCAAGCGTCATCCCAGAGCTGGCGACTGTCGGTTGTTACCTTGGGGGCTATGACACTATTGAAGACGATGATGCCGTCAGGAGCCAAGACGGTGAGTACCTTCTCCATGATGTCCTTCAGTTGTCCCCCATGACCACCGATGAATACGGCGTCAGGGCGGGGCAGGGTGCTGATGTCCTGCAAGAGGAAGTCGCCTATATGAATGCTGATGCCGGGAGCTCCAAAGCGGCGGGCATTCTCCTGAATGATGGCTTCGCACTCAGGACGTATTTCGAAAGCCTCGACTTGTAAGTGTGGAAACTGCAAGCGGGCTTCAATGCTGATGCTGCCAGTGCAAAAGCCGATGTCCCAGAGTACGTGCCGGCGGGGCAGGTCAAGGGCTTGCAGCGTCAACAGACGGATGGGCATCTTGGTAATCATCTTCTCACGACCGTCGAGAAGCGTGAACGCTGCATCAGGAATACCAAATGGTTTGATGCGTTCTGTCTGCTTTTGCAGTATGACGCAATTGGGATGTCCGTAGGTATCCTGTTTGTCATAGGTGCTGACACGTTCGCAATCTTCATTGCCCAGGTATTCACCTACCGTCATCAGGTAGTTCGTATAACCATACGCTGCCATGCGTTGGTGAATAGTATGCGGTGTCTTGACCCTGTCGGTGAGACAACCGATCATCTTCTCGCCATTGATGAGTGCCTCGTCCAGTTTCGCCCAGTCGCGTCCGGTCAGCGAAACGACATGCATATCCTGATAAGGAACACACATACGGTGTGCCAGCATCTGCAGGGAATTCATCGATGGGAACACACGCATCGTCACGCCACAGCATTCACGCAGCACCGTATTGGCAAAACCAAAGAACAAGGGGTCGCCGGAGGCAAAGATAATCACATGGTCGTAACGCTGATATTGCTCGAAGACTTGTGACAAGGGAACGGTAATGTCTATCCATACAGCATCTGAGGGCAATAATGGCTGCATGATTTCATGGTGACGCCTGCCACCGGAAAAGACCTTTCCGCTTTGGATGATGTCGGCAATATGGGGAGGAAACCATTGCTTCCGACTGTCGCTAATGCCTATGATGTCGCATGTCTTCATAAGTCACGACCGGGTTTTAACTGTTCTGCATCATCGAACGTGAGAATAGCATTGCAGAGTGTTGCTGCCAAATTGGAGCCTCCTTTGCGACCTTCGACAATAAGCTTAGGAATATCTTTGAAGGGTTTTACCATGTGCTTGGATTCGCGGACATGAACAAAACCTACCGGGGCAGCGATGATGCCTGCGGGACGGGCCTTGCCTTTGCGGATAAGAGCACAAAGTTCCATGAGTGCCGTAGGTGCGTTACCGAAAACAAAGAGTGCATCGGGGTGTTCTTCTACGGCGAGGCGAATGCCGGCTTGTGTGCGCGTAATGTTGTTGGCAGTGGAAAACGCTGCTACGCGGTCGTCGTTCAGATAGCACTTGGCCTCTATGTTGAGACGGTTTAATGCACCTTTGCGAATGCCGCTGGTCACCATCGTCACATCACTGATGATGGTTCGCAACGTTCCGTCCTTCACCTTCTGATAAAGTGTTTCCACTGCACCTTCATCGGTATAGAGGATTTCCTCCATATCGAAATCGGCAGTCGTGTGGATGGCGTGCAGCAGTGCCCACAAGTGTCCTAAGGGATAATCCTGACGATGCAGCTCACTCTTGATGGTTCGGAACGACTCCATCATAATCTGCTGACCGGGCTTTTCGGCGACAGAATCGTCGGACACCGTTTTATAATAGCCACGTGGAGTGATGAACTTTCCTTTATCAACGTACGACTGTGAGTTGCCGATGAGGATGACGGTAAACATATCCACGTCTTCGGGGTCGAAGGCTCCTAAAGTAGTTATCTTTACTTCTTGCTCTTCTCGACCGGCTTGTCGCACATATCCCACCGGTGTCTCTGCACTTCGCTCTTGCAGGAAGAGTTCTTGCAGGCGGTAGAGTTGCCAGTAGCGGTCGTGCGACTTGGGATTGTAAATGACCGTAACGAAATCGCCGACGGCTGCCGCTTTAATTCGGCGCTCTATGACCTGCCAAGGTGTCATCAGGTCGGATAGAGAGATGATGCACATATCGTGACCGATGGGAGCTCCTAACAGTGAGGCGGCTTTCTGGAAGGCGCTGATGCCCGGCAGGGTAATGACCTCAATATCAGCAGCATTGCTGACCACAGTAGAACCGTTGGCGGTGCGCTGACGTTTCATCTCGTAGATGAGGGGAGCCATACCGTAGATGCCGGCATCGCCACTGGAAATGACTACGACGGTTTTTCCTTGTTCGGCTAAAAGGAAAGCCTCCTTTGCGCGCTCGCGTTCCTTTTTCATACCTGTGTCAATACATGAACAGCCGGGTTTGATGTAGGACTCGATGAACTGGAAATAATATTTATAGCCAACGATGGCATCCGCCTGTTGTACAGCTTCCAATACTGCGGGGGTGATGTCTTCCTTGCTGCCAGGACCGATGCCTGCTATGATGATTTTTCCCATAATGGTTGTTTTGATGTTTTTTATGTTGTGCCCTTGAGTTTCTTGAGTCTTCGCTTGGGTTCGGGAGCATCAGGATAGAGTTCCAGTGCTTTCTCGTAGTTGCGGATAGCTGCTTCCGTCATGTGCTCTGCCTCACACTCTTTGCCTAACAGAGAGTACTCTGCTGAAAGGCGCTTGAGCAGTTTCTCGCGTCGCTTGATTTCCTGTTCCAATTGCTGCTTCTCGTCCTGCAACTTATTGATAACACCTAACTTCCTGCGAATGTAGCGTTGCACCTCAGGACGTTCTATGTCGTAACGGGAGTGGATTGCCAGAAAGAAGTTCTTGAGGAAAGCGTCGAAGTCCTGACGGTCGAAAGCTTCTACGGCATCGTGGTATTCTTTGTCGGCCTTGCTCTCAAAGATGGCCTGTCGCATCAGTTTCCCGTCATTGTATTTACGGGCAAAGGCCACCACTTCTGGTCGTACGAAGATATCAGCACGACGGATGGGTTCTTCTAAAATGATACCTTTTAAAGAGGAGCAGCGTGACAGTGCCACGTAGGTCTGTCCACCGGCAAAGGCGCCCCCGCCGGAGAAGTCAATCTTCACTTGTCGGAACGTCAGTCCCTGGCTTTTGTGTACGGTAATAGCCCAAGCCAAACGTAGGGGGAACTGCTTGAAAGTACCGAGGAGTTCCTCTTCTATCTTCTGTTCCTTTTCATTAAAGGTGTAGCGCATGTTCTCCCACACTTCACGTGCCACATCGTATTCGTGTCCGTCTTCATCGACTACTCCGATGATACCTTCTTCTTCGTCAATGCCTATCACCACACCAATGGTACCGTTTACCCAGCGTTTCTCCTTGTCGTTCTTGGTGAATATCACCTGAGCGCCCGGCTTGACCTCCAGTTCCATGGGAGCGGGTAGGGATGTCAGGGGGAAGTCTCCTTGGATGGTTCCCTTGAAGATGCTGGCAGCTCCGTCTAACTGTTGCAGTTGCTGATCGTTGATGTAATCGACGGTATCGCGACGGGTGGCGAGGGTGATTTGGAAGCCGTTGTTGGTGCCGACGGGTGAACCGTCGGCCGCAGTGGCGCGGCTGTTGACGGGTGAACCTTCGGCCACGGTGGCGCGGCTGTTGATGGCTTGAAGGTCGGCATCGGTGGCAGCATTCTCACGGATACGATCGAGAATGGCAATGAAGTCGCTGTCGGTTTGCCGATACACCTTGCGTAGTTCTACACTGACCAGCTGCATTTGTTCCCAAACCTTCGCAGAGAAGAAGTATGCGGAGGCATAGAAGGGTTGCATCAGTCGCCATTCGTCTTCCTTGACGACGGGTTCAAGTTGGAAGATATCGCCGACCAGGAGCAGTTGCTTGCCACCAAAAGGTTCACGCATGTTACGACAGTAGATGCGTAGCAGACGGTCGATAAAGTCGATGATGTCCGCACGTACCATAGATATCTCGTCGATGATGATGAGTTCCAGTTCACGCAACAACTTGATGAGGTCGTTGTTGTATTTGAGCGTCTTGCGGATGTTGCGGACATTGTATCGCGAGTCGTTGGGCAACAACGGATGGAAGGGCAGTTTAAAGAAGGAGTGAAGGGTCTGTCCTCCGGCATTGATAGCGGCAATACCGGTCGGAGCAAGAATAACCAACTTCTTCTTGGTGTGTTGTGCGACATACCGCAGGAACGTAGATTTACCCGTCCCCGCCTTTCCTGTCAGGAAAAGCGAGCGGCGCGTATATTCGATGATTTGCAGCGCCTGTTGCCATTCCTTGTTGTCCAGGTCCAACTGCTCTGTGTTCATTCCGTCTTGTGTTCTTCCGCAACAGGAGTGCTTGTCGCTGTGGTTGTTGCCGTTGCTGCACCTTCAGCAGGTACGACCCCTTCGATAGCGGGTTGTTCCACCTGTATGGAGTCAGAGTCGCTGACAGCCTTGAAGTAGCCGCCACAGTTGTACTGGTTGGCAGGGATGTCAACAGGTGCCTTGAACTTGGCGTGATAGTGCCTGAAGGCTTTATCATTTAACACACTCTTCAGGAAGTAGCCGCAAATAGGCAGAGCCGTGCGGTTGCCTTGTCCCAACTCTCCTGTACGGAAGTGAATGCAACGATACTCGCCACCTACCCATGCACCAACGACCAGTCGTGGTGTCGTACCAATGAACCAGGCATCAGAGTGGTTGTTCGATGTTCCCGTCTTTCCGCCAAAGTCAGTGTCAGTATCATAACCGACGTAGCTGCGCAGTCGTGACGAAGTACCACTCATACCACCCATCAGTAATTGCTGAATGAGGTATGACGAGCGTTCGCTGAGCACCTGTTGTTCTTCATCGGGAGCTTTGTAAATCTCATTGCCGTCACGATCCAGAATACGGGTGATGAGTACGGGAGCACGATGCCTTCCGTCGTTGACCGGCGTACAGTAGGCGTTGACCAACTCCTCCAAGGTGACGTCGCTCGAACCTAATGCCAATGCAGGAGTGGGGTCAAGCTTACTCTTGATACCCATGTCGTGTGCAGTCTTGGCAATGCGGTCAATGCCACATTCCTGTCCTAAGCGTACGGCAACGGAGTTGATGCTCATGGCAAATGCCTGCTTCAGCGTCACGTTAGCACCCGAGAAGCGACCGTCGGCATTGGTGGGTGCCCACGTTACTTCCTTGCCGTGGTCATACACCTTCATGGAGAAATAAGAGTCGCTACGCGTGTCGCAGGGCATGATACCCTGATTGATAGCCTCGCTATAGACGAACAACTTGAACGTAGAGCCCGGTTGACGCTGGGCAGTCACCTTGTCGTATTTCCACGTCTTGAAGTCTATGTCGCCTACCCAGGCCTTGACATGACCTGTCTGTGGTTCCATAGCGATAAAGCTGCAGTGCATGAAGTGCTCCATGTATCGGATGCTGTCCATGGTTGACATCTCTTTCTCGATGAATCCTTTCTCATAGTCAAAGAGCTTGACGGTATGCGGCAGGTTCAGATAATAGTCGATGGAGTCCTGCTGCCCGCTAAATTTCTGGTTGAGGTATCTGTAGTGAGTTGTCTTCTTTGCCAAATCCTCAATGAAGTGCGGCATTTCCTGATGGTGTTCGTCCTGCCAGGGAGGAGTGGAACCCCAGTGGTTGTTGAACGTCTGCTGCACCTGCTTCATCTGCTTGATAGCTGCTTCCTCGGCATAGCGCTGCATACGGGAGTCAATAGTGGTGTAAATCTTCAAACCGTCACGGTAGAGGTCGTAGCCGTTTTCACGGCACCAAGCCTGCAACTCGTTCTTGACAGCCTCACGGAAATAAAGCGCCTGTCCGTCGTAGTTGTTCTCGACACTATAGTCGAGGTTGATGGGTTTCACCTTCAGTGTATCAAAGGCCTCTTTCGTCAGGTCTTTGTGAATCAGCATGTTGTTGAGCACCACGTTGCGGCGTTCCAGTGAGTTGTTGGGATTGATGCGTGGGTTGTAGTAAGTCGTGGCCTTCAGCAGTCCAACGAGGATGGCCGCCTGGTCGGTGGTCAGTTGCTTGGGCGTCGTTCCGAAGTACGTCTTGGCAGCCGTCTTGATGCCGAAAGCATTAGAGCCGAAATCCACGGTGTTGGCATACATGGTGAGTATTTCCTTCTTGTTGAAGAACAGCTCGATCTTGACAGCCGTTATCCACTCCTTACTCTTCATGATGAGCATCTTGACACCGGGGATATATCCTAACAGTCCTGTAGAATATTCGGTACGGACGCGGAACATGTTTTTCACTAACTGTTGTGTGATCGTCGAGGCACCTCGGGCGTCACGATGCACCACGTAGTCCTTCAACGCAGCAAAGACCGCTTGGAAGTCGATGCCGAAATGATGGAAGAAACGTTCGTCCTCGGTATCAATCAGCGCTCGCCAGAATACGGGATTGACGTCGTCGTACTCTACGGGTGTGCGGTTTTCGCTGAAGTATTTGCCTATCAGTACACCGTCGGCACTATACAGTTCTGACGCTTCGACGGTCTTGGGGTGCATGATGCTGCTGAGTCCCGGCGACTTTCCGAAGAGCCAGAGGAAGTTGATATCTACCATGAACAGGTAGAGTATAAAGGCTACGATGAACGAGGCAAAGCCTATTGCCAGTCGTGAATACCACTTCTTGCCTTGATAAAGGTGCTTATACCACGGCCAGAAGCCCTTGATGGCTTGCCAGCATCTACTGATGATTTGCTTCATATTGTGCGATATAGTTCATTATTTCCTGTTGTTGGTCGGGATGGAACCACTTGACGTTCTCGTCGCGCTTAAACCACGTCAGCTGCTTGCGGGCATAGCGTCGGGTGTTTCCCTTGATGCGCTCTACGGCTTCTTCCAACGGCCAGCGTCCGTCCAGATAGTCGAACAGTTCTTTGTATCCTACCGTGTTCAGTGCGTTGACGGAGCGCTTGTCGTAAAGTCCGCGGACTTCGTCCAGCAATCCGTTTTCCATCATTTCATCCACTCGCTGATTGATGCGCTGATACAGTTCTTCGCGGTCGCGGTTCAGACCAATCTTAACAATGTTGAACGGGCGTTCTTTCTTTTTTTGCGTGCGGAACGAGGTGTAGGTGCGTCCTGTCTGATAGCATATTTCCAGGGCATGGATGACGCGTCGGTAGTTATGCTTGTCAACCACCTCGTAGTGTTCGGGGTCGAGTCGTTTCAGGTCTTCGCAGAGTGCCTCGAGTCCTTCCTCCTGATAGCGCCGCTTTATTTTCTCACGGATGTCTTCTCGTATGGTGGGAATGTCGTCAATGCCGTTGCATACCGCATCTATATACATCATGGAGCCACCCGACAGGATGTTGATATTTGAAGGCTGAACCTTCAGACACTCGAGCACTTCCTGTTCGTACATCGAGGCATTGTAATAATCGTCAATGCTCTTGGAGGCCACAAAGTAGTGTCTGACTTGTCGCAACTGCTCTTCGGAAGGTGCTGCCGTACCAATAGGCAACTCCCGATAAATCTGTCGGGAGTCGGCATTGATGATAGGTACACCATAGTGTTGAGCCAGCTGGATGGTCAGTGCCGTTTTACCTACTGCGGTAGGTCCTGTGATGACGATTAAGGTCTGCTTACTCACCTTTTACCTCCCACTTCTCACCTCTATCGAATCACACCACGTTTTGATGTCTCAATGAACGAGCAGATGTACTCCACTTCTTTCGAGTTGGGGTATTTGGCACGAGCCTCGGCAATGCCTTCCTTCATGATACCCTTGGAGTAGATGATGCGGTAAGCATCGTGGATGGCCTCGATGGTTTCATTGGGGAAACCGCGACGGCGCAATCCGATGAGGTTGACGCCAGCATAGCGCACGGGTTCCTTGCCGGCAATGACGTAGGGCGGAATGTCCTGACTGGTGCGTGTGCCTCCCTGGAACATGATGTAGCTGCCCACCTTGCAGAACTGGTGGAACAGACAGGTGGCAGAGATGATGGCGCAGTCGTCGATTTCCACCTCTCCAGCAATTTTTGTGGAGTTGCCGATGATGCAGCCGTTGCCGATGATGCAGTCGTGGGCGATGTGCATGTTCTCCATGAGCAGGTTGTTGCTGCCCACCACGGTCTTGCCTCTTGATGCTGTTCCCCGGCTGATGGTGACATTCTCGCGGATGGAGTTGTTGTCGCCAATTTCGCAGGTAGTGTCTTCGCCTTGGAATTTCAGGTCTTGTGGCTTCGTGGAGATAGAGGCTCCCGGGAAGAACTCGTTGCCGTTTCCTATGCGTGCTCCGTAGTGGATGGTGACGTTGTTCAACAGCTTGTTGTTGTCGCCGATGACCACATTCTTGTCGATGACGCAGAAAGGACCAATCACGTTGTTGTCGCCGAGCTTTGCCTCGGGATCGACCACTGCTAAGGGATGTATCTGATTCATGTTTTACTATTAGAATAATGTATAGACTTGTTTAATGCTTGCAAAGATACAAAGAAATCTACAAACATGCACCATAATTCTTAATTATTTTACTTTTTTTCTAAAGTTATTCGTTTTTTTTCGTACTTTTGCACTTGCAAACTATTGATACATTCCTTGTCTATGAAAATAAAATCTTGTCTTTTCGCTTTGGCTACCTGCTGTATAGGTCTGGCTTCAGCCGAACCAGTTTCCGGCGCTTCTTTGCCTCAGTCCTTTCCTATCAGTCAAGTGCGTCTGCTCCCCAGTGCGTTCCTACATCGTCAACAGTTGGACATCTGCTATCTGTTGGCATTGGATGCCGACCGACTGTTGGCACCTTACCGCAAGGAGGCTGGACTACCGCCGAAAGCCGAAAATTATACCAATTGGGAGAATACAGGATTGGACGGTCATATATGTGGTCACTATCTCTCCGCACTTAGCTATATGTGGGCAGCTACGGGGCATGAAGAGATTGGCCGTCGTTTAGACTATGTACTTACGGAACTGTCTGTTTGTCAGGAGGCTGGTGGCAACGGTTATCTGGGGGGTGTGCCACAGTCGAAGTCGTTGTGGGCTGAGATAGCCCGTGGCGACATTCGTGCCGCTTCCTTCGGTCTGAACGATCGCTGGGTGCCACTCTATAATATTCATAAGATGTATGCCGGACTGCGCGATGCATGGCTGATTGCCGGGCGTGCTGATGCCCGTCGTATGCTTGTTGCCTTTGCCGACTGGATGTTGACGGAGGTGTCACAACTCACCGATGAACAAATACAGCAGATGCTTGTTAGTGAGCATGGAGGACTGAACGAAGTGTTTGCCGATGTGGCTGATATTACTGGAGACAAGCGTTACTTGCGACTGGCTCATCAGTTCAGCGACCAGCAGCTGTTACAGCCACTGAAGGAGGGTAGGGACGTGTTGACGGGCATGCATGCCAATACGCAAATTCCCAAAGTGATAGGCTTTAAGCGCATTGCTGACCTTGAGCATCTGAGCGATTGGGATTTCGCTGCCCGTTTCTTTTGGGATGTGGTGGTAAAAAAGCGTAGCGTTTCCATTGGCGGCAACTCCATGCGTGAGCACTTCCATCCGTCCGACGATTTCAGCGCGCTGCTTTCTTCCGAGCAGGGACCGGAAAGCTGTAACACTTACAACATGTTGCGCCTCTCGAAGATGTTCTACCAGTCAACAGCCGACCGCTGTTTTGTCGATTATTATGAGCGGGCACTCTACAACCATATTCTCTCCACCATGAATCCTGTGCAGGGCGGCTTTGTCTATTTCACTCCCATGCGCTCCGGTCACTACCGGGTCTATTCGCAACCTCAGACATCGATGTGGTGTTGTGTAGGAACGGGATTTGAGAATCCTGCTCGCTATGGTGAGATGATTTATGCTCACGAAGACCAAAATCTGGTGGTCAATCTCTTCATTCCCTCCACGTTGTCATGGGGAGATGTCAGCGTAGAGCAAACGGGAACGTTCCCCTTAGAGGAATCCACTAACATAACTCTTCATCTGTCTCGTCCACAACATTTTGCGGTCAAGATACGAAAACCTAATTGGTGTTCCTCTATGACCGTGATACTCAACGATTCGCCCGTGGCTTCCCGCCTCGAAGACGGTTACATCGTTGTTGAGCGTCGTTGGTCAGACGGTGACTGCTTACATGTTGCGTTACCCATGCACCTCACCGCCGAACAGACCCCCGACCGCAGTCCTCAGTATTCGTTCCTTTATGGTCCTTTCGTACTTGCTGCCAAAACGGGAACCGACCGTCAGGACGGGCTCTTTGCCGACGATAGTCGCGGTGGCCATATTGCCAATGGCCCCCAACTGCCTGCGACCCAGTTGCCTGCCCTCATAGGTTCTGCCGACAGCGTGCTCAGTCATGTTCAGCCCATCGACGGACAACCTCTGGCGTTCCGTCTTACTGGTCTGTCGCTGCCTGCCTTTGAGGGCTTGACCCTTGTTCCTTTCTATCAGCTTTACGAGTGTCGCTATCAGATATACTTTCCCCTTTATGCTGCCGACGAGTGGAAGAAGCGTCAGGCCACCCTTGAAGCTGAGGAACAGGCACGTATGGCTTTAGAGGCCCGTACTATAGATAAGGTATTCTGCGGCGAGCAACAGTCGGAGAGTGACCATGCCTTTTGTGACAACGCCTCATGGAATGGAGCTGATGCAGGCATCCATTGGCGTCGTACTAACCACAACTTCAGTTATCAAGTAAAGACTGACGGTGCCCGCACCTTGATGCTCAAGGGCTTTGCCGACCCCGAGTCGCTGATTGTCACGATTGCCGGTCGTGAATTGCCTGCCGTTCAGCTCAGTGCTGAGGGCACAGCTTCTTTGTCGTTACCCGCAGACTTGCCGCCGTCAGCAACCCTCGTGCTTGCCGCCCCCCAGGGCAGCACTGCCACCCCTCGACTCGTCGAGTTACGCCTTTGCCGCTGACACTCGTTGTCATTACACTCAGCACCCCATGACATGAGACACAATTTATATGAATAAAAACCTTTGTCGATTATGTTACTCTTCACTGGTTAAGCGTTAATAAATTATAAATTATGGTATGAATATATACAACTTAAATAAAATAAGTGTAAATTTGTCACCGATTAAAGCGTGAAGATGCTAAACAGACCCTTTTAATAGGGAAACAAAACGATTCATTTACTAATTATCTAACTAATAAATTATTGTTTATGAAGAAATTTTATTTAATGAAGTCCTTGGCTTTATTGGCATTTATGCTACTAGTGTATAATTGACAATGTATTTGAACCAATCATTACGTATGGTTCCTATCGTACCAATAAATGGAACCTGAGAACGACTACGATGAATTCTAAATTCTTTACTAACCAATAAAATAAACAAATGAGAAAACAGGTATTATTATCGACGATGCTTTCGCTGGCTATCGCGGGAGGTCTTTCGACCTACGTAACGCCAGTAATGGCATCGGTTACTCAGGCCAACATTATCAAGGCCAGAGGTACCGTAGTTGACGACAACAACGAACCACTCATCGGCGCTACGGTGACGGTAAAGGGTGCTAAAGGAGGTACCATTACCGACATCGACGGTAACTTTGTTATCGATGTTCCTGCTAACGGCACGTTGGTGGTCAGCTACGTTGGTTATGAATCCAAGGAGTTTGCGGTGAACGGCCGTGAAGACCTCGGACAACTTCAGATGAAGTCAGACCAGACCATGCTCGACCAGGTGGTCGTCGTGGGTTACGGTACACAGAAGAAAGCTGACCTGACGGGTTCTGTGGCTGTGGTAAATACTGAAGAACTGAAGCGCGTCTCAAACTCTAACATCTCCAGCATGCTGGAAGGTAAGGTTGCCGGTGTGCAGATTACCAGCGACGGACAGCCGGGTGCCGACCCGACGGTACGTATCCGTGGTGTCGGTTCTTTCGGCAGCACAGCACCGTTGTATGTCGTGGATGGTGTACCCGTAGGTACTACTATTCGTGACTTCTCGCCAAACGACATCGCTACCATTCAGGTGCTGAAGGATGCATCGGCAGGTGCCATCTACGGTTCTCGCGCCGCAAACGGTGTGATCATCATCACTACCAAGAACGGACAGAAGGAACAGCCCCTGAAGGTAGATTACAAAGGCTACTTCGGTGTGGATAAGATTTCCAGCAGTACGTATGACGTGATGAACGCCGAGCAGTACAGCCAGTATCTGGGACAGGCCTGCGCCAACAGCAATACGCCGCTGCCAGGAGGCTATAAGATGGGAGCCGACGGCCGTTACCATTTTATGGACAATACTGATACCAACTGGTTTGATGAGGTGTTCAAGACTGGTGTTCGTCAGAACCACAATATCAACCTGAGTGGTGGTGGCAAGAATAATACCTACAACGTTGGTCTTGACTACTTCAAGCAGAAGGGTACCTTGGAAGGCGCCGGTCCTAACTACCAGCGTTTCACCGCTCGTCTGAACAACACGATGGACACCAAGTTCATCAAGTTCCGCACCTCTCTGGTATATTCACATTCAAACCAGGACGGTATGGGCCTGTCGAATGCCAACGAGTACGTACAGGGTTTGTATGGTGACGTGACCAACGTGCTGCGCGGTACGCTGATCATGCAGCCTACCATCAAGGCCCACGACCAATCTACCTGGTGGCTCGACGACAAAGTGGGTGCTGCCTCTAATTATAAATATGATGCATACGGCTATGGTGTCTATTACGACGATGTTCATGGCGATATTTCTGCATCGAACCCGTTGCTGGTCAACAACCTGCTGACCCGTAACACGGTGGTTGACCGCGTGGTGGCTACTGGCTCTGCCGACTTTGATCTGCTGAAGATGATAGGTGTAGAGAGCAAGGACCATAAGGTGACCTATAAGCTGAACCTGTCTTACAGCAAGACCCACGCCAAGGATCAGACCTGGATTTCGGCTTGGATTCAGAGCCGCCGTGTATATCTGGACAAGAGCAACGAGCGTCTGACAGAGGGCAAGCGTACCTACTCAGACTTCCTGGCTGAGAATACGCTGAACTACGAGGGAACCTTCTTCGAGAAGCACCACCTGAACCTGCTGGCTGGTATTACCTATCAGGAGGAGAATACTAACGAATTGACGGCTTGGGGTATCAATATGTCGGAGCCTTACTATTTGCATGTTCAGAATGCTGTTGACCGCGACGCCAGCTCTTTTGACTACAAGCACGCTCTGTCATCATACATCGGACGTCTGAACTACGACTACGACAGCAAATACCTCTTGTCAGTCGTGCTCCGTCGTGACGGTAGCTCACGCTTGACTAAGGATATCCGCTGGCGTACCTTCCCCTCAGTATCTGTGGGTTGGCGTTTTGATAAGGAGAACTTCTATCCCATTCCTCACAATATCATCAATATGTTCAAGATCCGTGCCAGCTATGGTGAACTGGGTAACGAGAACATTGGTGACTATGCCTTCCAGTCAACGCTGCGTCGCGGCTACATGACCTACAGCTTTGGCAACAACGTTGTTTCCGGTTCTGCCATCGAGACCTTCGTCAACAGCAATATTGCCTGGGAGAAGAAGAAGACCAGCAACATCGGTATCGACTTGGCACTGCTGAACAACCGCATCGAGTTCACTGCCGAGTACTATAGCAACAAATCGACCGACCTGCTGTATGGTGTGCCTGTACCCACCAATGCCGGTGTATCAAACACATCTGTAACGATGAACGCTGCAGAGATGGTGAACAGCGGTTTCGAGTTCTCTGTTACTTATCGCAATCACGACCATAAACTGAAGTATGATATCAGCGCCAACTTGAGCACGCTGCGCAACCGTGTAAGGTCGCTGGGCTTCGGAACATCACAGTACATAGCCGGCGACTACATCACTCGTGTCGGACAGGAGGTCGGACAGTTCTACGGCTATGTCTATGAAGGTATTGCCCGTACACAGGCTGACTTGGATGACCATGCCACTCAGGCTGGTGCCAAGGTGGGTGACTGCCTCTACAAGGATGTCAACGGCGACGGCAAGATTACACCTGAAGACCGTGTCATACTGGGCAGTGGTCTGCCAAAGGTTAACTTCGGTCTGAGCTGCCGTCTGGAATACAAGGGCTTCGACCTCGCCATTTCTACCTTTGGCGCACTGAAGTATCATGTTTCTGATGGAATCTATAACAGCTTGAACTCTTGCTATGGCTATGGTAACAAGGACGTTGAAATGCTGGGCGCCAACCAGTGGTCGGCTGACGGCTTGACTTATCTGTCGAGCGTTCCTCGCACCTATATCACTGCTGACGGTGAAGGCTGGAATGACTACTTCAGCGATCGTAAGATCCAGAACGCTGCCTACTGGAAGATTGCCAATGTAGAGTTGGGTTATAACTTCCCTGACAGCTGGTTCAAGGGTCTGGTAACTGGAGTCCGCTTCTATGTGTCAGCTCAGAACCTCTATACATTCACCAAGTACAAGGGCTATAACGTAGATTTCGCCGGTGCAACCTTCACTCCTGGTTTCAACTGGTGCTCTTACCCAAGTGCGCGCACCTTCATGACCGGTTTGCTCTTCTCGTTCTAACAGTACTTTATATACATTTATATAATAACACAGAATATGAAACTATATAATAAATCATTAGCACTCTTGCTGGGTATAGGATTGTTGGCATCGTGTAACGACAAACTGGAACTGACGAACCCCAACCAGTCAACTACCCTTACCTTCGGCCGCACCGCCGATGACCTGGACGAGGCTGTTATTGCCTGCTATCATCACTGCCGCATGGAGGGTACTTATGCCCGTGTAGGATATGCGCTCGACGTTGTCAGAGGTGATGAGGTTTGGAACTCATCGCAGGCTTGGGGTTACTATATGGCCGACAAGATGAATACATCGACCAGTGACGAAATCTATGGCATGTGGCCGTGGCGTGACTGGTACTACGTTATCAATATCAGTAACTTTGTCATCACTCGTGTCAACGAGATGCAAGGTGAACTTTCGCAGCGCATCAAGCGCATTAAGGGTCAGGCTCTGTTTACCCGTGGTCTGGCTTACTACAATCTGGCAGGATATTACCAGAATCCTGCACTCATCCTGAACTACAGTGCGTATGACAACCTGGATGGTCTGTATGCTTCCAACCATGAGGCTGGCGATGCTGACGGATGGGCACAGTACGACCGTGTGATGGATCAGGTAGAGGCCGACTTCAGCGAGGCGATGTCTCTGCTGCCTTCGCGTGACGAGGGTGGCCAATGGGCTTCAGGTCGTGCTACCTGCGGTGCTGCTGCCGGATATTATGCACGAACCCTGATGCAGCGTCATAAGTATTCTGAGGCACTGACCGTACTGAAGGACATTCTGAGCACCACAGACGGCGGTAACGAGAAGTATGGTCACTACGAACTCATGGAGAACTATGGTGACAACTTCCGCGAGGGCACTAAGTATGAGAATAACGCTGAGAGCCTCTTCGAGATTCAGTTCCTTGACTACGGCACTCAGGGCTCCGACGACGAGTGGACTCCCGTGAACATCAGCAAGAACGCTTCGCAGGGTCACGCTATCGAGAGTAACTTCGGTCCTGGCGACTTCGGCGGATGGGCTGACTTGTCGGCTGCTCCCTGGCTGTACCAGCTGTTCAAGAAGGAGAAGACCAAGAACAATTCACTCGACCCACGTCTGTACTGGACTATCGGAACGTACGAGCCCGAATGGGAAAACTTCGAGTTCGGTAATGTCTGCTACCAGACTCAGATGAAGAAGGGTGGCGACAAGGAGTTTATTGTTACCAACAATAACAACGGCGGACTGCCTATTGCCAAGTGGACTAACATGCGTACAGGCTTATATAATAAGGTTGTAGTAGGTCTGAAGTGTGGTATCAACCTGCGACTGATGCGTTACTCTGACGTGCTGCTGCGTGCTGCCGAGTGTGAGAACGAAGTGAATGGTGCTACCAGCCAGGCTATCGACTGGATTAACATCGTTCGCCGTCGTGCCAACTTGAAAGACTTGGAAGTGAGCGCCTTTGCCGGCAATCGCGACAAACTGTTCGAGCAGATTGCCAATGTGGAGCGCCCGAAGGAGTTCGGCTGCGAGTTCGGTCGTGGTATGGATCTCTTGCGTTGGGGCTTCTACTATGACAGCAACCGTATGCTGCAGCTGAAGAAACATGCAGTTTACAAACTATCGACTGACAAGAAGACAGTGAAGGACGAACTGAGCTACGGCGGTGCGGGTGTAGAAAGCTCTTACGACACCTATATCCAGGGACATGAGTTCTTCCCCATCATGCAGGGTACGTTGAATGACAACCCCAACCTGGTGGGCAACTCTGGTAACACCAATGCAAACAATGCGTCGTACTTCAGCAGTAAAGGCTGGATAATACATCCTGTCGTAGAATAAACAACGTGAATCAATAAACACTCAAGAAGAATGATTATGAAAAAGATAATATATTCGGCAATAACTTTAGCGTGTTATTGTTTGTTGCTTCTTGGAACGACAGCCTGTGAGGGTGCTGACCTGTATGAGGTGAACGCACCTGGATGGCTCCAGGACAAGAGCGGAGAAGAGGTGAAGACCGACGTGGTCGTTACCAACCCCACACCTGCAAAGCTTGGTGCCGAGGACAATACGCAAGCCTGGTGGTCAGTCTTTACCGATGACATCAAGGCTGAGCCTGGCAAGACTTATCAGGTGAAATTCATCAACTATGGCGGTGCCAGCAACTGGAACAACTTTGTTGTCATCCTGCGTAAGGGCGACAAGTCGCTTGGTGCTGAAGGTGAGTACGCTATTCTGCGTGCTGACAACTGGGGCTGGGGTTACGGATGGACTGGCGAAGAGCTGGCCCAGCACTGTACTCCCAAGATGGAAGAAGGACGTGACTGGGGCACTTGGCTGGCTGCCATGAATCTGGCTAAGTGTACTGTTGAGATTACCAACAAGGACAACGGCCGTGCTGACGTGAAGTGTACGATGCTGGGTTCCGATGGTGTTACCTACACTCAGGACTACACCGATATTGTTGGCATTGACAAGGACGACCTCTACTTCTCGTTCACTGTTGACCACAGTCACATTGAGTTTGGCGACATCGACGTGAAGGATACTGATCCTATTTCGATGGTACTGCACAATGTTCCCGCAGAAATCAATGTCGGCGACGACCTGAACGAGCTGATGGCCGGCGTAACTGCTGACGTTACTTTCAAGGGTGTTCCCTCACCCAAGACCATCAAGGCAGAAGACCTGCAGTTCAGAGTGCTGCCCGATATGGAAACTCCTGGCGAAAAGACTTTGGTCGTTGTCTATAACAAGACTTTCTTAGGAAAGACCGCTACTGTTCCTGCCGTTACTATGGCTAAGGTTCAGATGGTGATGAACGTCAAGTCTATCAGCATTACCAAGCAGCCCGCGACAACGGACTATGAGAATGTGTTCAGCAACGGCTATCCGTTCAATCCTAACGGAATGGAAGTAACGGCTACCTTCAGCAACGGTGCTACCGCTGTGCTGAACAATAGTCAGCTGAAGTTCTCGTCGGTTCCTGGAACTGTTGGTACTCACAACATTACGGTATCGACTGAGAATGGCAAGACCGCAACCGTTCAGGTGAACGTCAAGTCTGTTCTCCAGACCAACGCGATACATCCTTCGCCCACGAAGTTGGGTGCCGAGGACAATTCTCAGGCTTGGTGGACTGTATTCACTGATGACGTCAAGCTGGAATCAGGCAAGTCTTATCAGGTGAACTTCCAGAACTATGGCGGTAGCAGCAACTGGAACAACTTCGTTATCATCCTGCGCAAGGCTGACAAGACCCTTGGCGGTGCCGGCGAATATGCTGTGCTGCGTTCTGACAACTGGGGCTGGGGTAACGGATGGACCGGCGAGCAACTGGCTCAGCACTGTACTCCGAGTGGTCCTCAGGCTGACTGGGGTACCTGGCTGAAGGCTATGAGCAATGCCAAGGTTTATGCTTGCTTCACCAATAAGGGCGACGGTACCATCGATGTCCGTACTGTGATGGTTGGCAACGACGGCGTTGTCTATAAGCAGGACTACCTCAACCTCCAGAACAACATCAATGCCAACGATGTGAACCTGTCATTCACGGTTGATGGCTGTCACCTGGTGTTCGAATAATCAATTAAAACAAAGTGAACATTATGAAATACATATCAAAACTGTTGATGCTGTTAGCCATCGGACTGGTGGTCACGGCATGTAAGGACAAGATTGACGAGGTAGAGACTGAACTGGCTGTCACCACACTTTCCGTGTCGTCCGTGAATACCACTTCTGCCATGGCGACGGCTAAGGCTACGGGATCGCACATCACCTATCGTGGTGTATGCTACTCCACATCGCCTAATCCTACCGTCAATGATACGAAGATTCTGTCTGACCGTAGCAACATGCGACTGATTCTCTCTGGACTGGCCACACATACGACTTACTACGTCCGTGCTTTCGTTCAGTCTAATTCTAATCTCGTGTATTCCAACGAAGTGTCATTCACAACGCTGAGTGGTCCTTCCATTGAGGACGACCCGCAGACGGAAGGACCTTCTGCCCTGAAGCGTGTCAGCGTTCACGACCCCAGCGTCGTATTCGACCACACTACGAGTACATATTACGTATTCGGTTCACACCGTGCTGCAGCCAAGTCTAACAACCTGATGACTTGGAATGCCTTCACGGCTCCCTGGGCTACCGAGAGCAGCAGCAATGCGTCAAACACCGATGCCTTCACCACTCCGCAGGTAACTAAGGTAACGAAGGGCGGTCAGGAGTATGACCTCGTATTCGATGCGCTGGCATGGTCGAAGAAGGGTTCTACCGACTATGACATCTCTGGCAACATGTGGGCTCCCGATGTCATCTGGAACCCCACGATGAACAAGTGGTGCATGTACCTCAGCATCAATGGCGACCATCACTTCTCCAGCATCATCCTGATGACAGCTGACAAGATCGAGGGCCCGTATCGCTATCAGGCTCCTGTCGTCATCAGTGGTTTCTACACTGGTACAGACTATAAGAGCACCGACCTTGAGATCGTTCTGGGCGAGCAGGCTTCTCTGCCTGAGCGTTACAAGACCAGCAACTGGGGTAAGCGCTATCCCAATGCCATCGACCCCTGCGTATTCTATGACGAGCAGGGCAAGCTCTGGATGTCATACGGCTCGTGGAGCGGTGGTATCTATATGCTGGAGTTGGACCAGCAGACGGGTCTGCGTGACTACGACGTTAACTATGCACAGCAGGGTAGTGGCGACGACATCAAGGTCGATCCTTACTTCGGAAAGAAGATTGCCGGTGGCTTCTATGCTTCTGGCGAGGCTTCCTACATCGAGTACATCGGCGGCTACTACTATCTGTTTGTAACCAACGGTGGCCTGTCAGCCTTCGAAGGTTATCAGATGCGTGTCTTCCGTTCAGCCAATCCTGACGGACCGTATGTCGATAGCAAGAACGATGCTGCACTCTTGCCCCAGTACTACATGAACTACGGTCCTACTGAAAACGATGGCAACCGTGGTGAGAATATCTTAGGTGCCTACGGCCAGTGGGGATACACCGCAGTTGACCGCGCTTCTGAGCGTGCTCAGGGTCACAACAGCATCATCGCTGCTCCTGACGGACGTACCTATCTGGTATATCATACCCGTTTCCAGGGTATGGGCGAAGGCCATGAGGTTCGCGTTCACCAGGTCTATCAGAACGAGGAAGGCTGGCTGGTCGCTGCTCCCTTCGAATATACCGGCGAGGGCGTGAAGAGTGCTGCTATCGGCTCTGTACAGAAGGTGGCTACAAGCGACATCCCCGGCAAGTATAAGCTGCTGACACATCGCTATAAGCTGAATCATGTAGCCCAAGAGCTCAGTACACCTGTTGAGGTGACGCTGAATGCCGATGGTACGATTAGCGGTGCTCAGACGGGTACTTGGAGTGTCAAGGAAGGCTCTTCCTATGTCAACATCACCCTGGATAAGACCTATAAGGGTGTCATGATTTGGCAGACACTCGAGCCCAAGGACGAGAAGGCTCCGTGCTTCACAGGTCTCGACAGCAGTACAGGCGTAACCGTCTGGGCTTACAAGTATGCTAACAACTAAATCAAGTATATCCGCTACAGGGGCCAAGTGCCTCTGTAGTGAATATCATTGATTGATAACAGAAAAAAGTTTATACCCTACTATTATTAATTTAAATTAAAAACATTATGAAAAAGATTTTACGTTATGCGCTCTTGAGCGCTGTCGCCATGTTCAGCAATGCTGCCATGGCACAAACGACTGTAGGTGCTACTGACAACACGACGGGTTATATGGGTGCATACTCCGAGGAGCTGCAGCTGACCGACGGCCAGGTGGCTACCTTCGAGTTTACCAACTACACAGCTGGTGCCGAGAACTATCAGAACTGGGTCACCTGCGTCAGCAATGGTACTACGTTCAACGCTGCAAGCCCGTTAGTCATGTTACGTGCCGACAATTGGGACAACGTGCAGGGCAGCAATGCCGGCGTTACAAGCAACTACAACTGGGATACGTTTAAGACCGACATGAATGGTGCCAAGGTGGTGGTGACCGTTACCTATCGCAGTGGCAATGTGAAGATTCACGCCGACATCACGACCACTACGAGCAACACTTATTTCGAAGAGTTCACCAAGTCGGGTGTTTCTGGCAATATTGTTACTTGCCTGACTGTTGACCACTCCTACTTGGTACTGACCAAGGCTCAAGTGACTGATGCTCCCGCCGAGGTAGTTGGTGCCGAGGACAACACGTCTGCTTATCTGGGTGCTTTCTCTACTCAGTCGAAGCTGACCGACGGTCAGAAGACCACCTATGAGTTCACCAACTACACTGCAGGTGCCGAGAACTACCAGAACTGGGTTGCCTGTGTCAGCGGTGCCACGTTCGATGCCGGCAACCTGCTGGTTGCCCTGCGTGCCGACAACTGGGAAAACGTACAGGACAGCAATAATGGCATTACCAGCAACTACAACTGGGATACCTTCAAGAGCGACATGAACGGCTCGAAGGTTGTCGTCACCTTTACTTATCAGGACGGCGCAGTGAACATTCACGCCGACATCACCACCACGAATAACACCAAGTATAGTGAGGACTTCACCAAGACTGGCATCACGGGCGACATCACCGTCTGCATGTCGGTAGATCATTCTCACCTCGTCATCAGCAAGGTTGCTGTGGAGAACCTGAATGGAACAGTTATCGGTGCTACCGACTTCTCGACGGCATTCTGGGGTGCTCACTCTCCCAATATCACCGTCGGACAGGACAAGACCCTGCACATGGAGTTCACTAACTACACTCCCGGTACAAACAACTATAACAACTGGTTGCTGGTGCTGACCGATACCAACAATCCTGCTACCGAGTACCTCGTGCTGCGTTCCGACAACTACGGCTGGAGTTATCCTAATACTTTGCCCCAGTATGCAAATGGAACGCTCAAACACTTCCGCAAAGAAGAAATTCCCGGCATGGCCGACCTGACTGATGAAACTGCCAAACAGAATCTATACTGGAGCACATTCCGCGAGGAGATGAAGGGCGCTTACGTCATCCTAGACATCAAGCGCAAGGGTACCAAGATGGACATCCTCGCTGGCATGGTGGCTCAGAATGGTGCTATCTGGTACGAGAGCTTCGTCAATGAGAACTTCGTTGATGCTGCACAGTCTATCGACGCTCACCTGACGGTCGACAACTGCTACCTCGTCATTGATGACAGCAAGACAACCATTACGGATACTCCCGACGAAACTCCCACCGCCATTGAGACTGTGAAGACTGTAAACGCCGGTAGTGCCGTACGTTACAACATGGCCGGCCAGCAGGTTGGCAAGGACTACAAGGGGCTCGTCATCGAGAACGGCCGTAAGTTCCTGAATAAGTAAGATATACTTTTAATTTCGACCGTGAATTTCACGAACTCTATATAGTCTCTCTGATGCAGCAAGTGCATCGGAGAGGCTACCTAAAAAGAAAACTTCGATTTACAAACTAATTTATTACAAAATGAAAAAGCATTTATTATCTAAACTTTTGCTACTCTCAGCCTTACTGGGGGGGGCAAATTCTGTATTTGCAGACTATGAACCTGCCGGAGGATTTACGTATCTTAATACATTTGATGACGCTACAGAACAAGCAAAAACCACAATACATGGAACTGGTTCCTTTAGCAATGAAGGTGGGAACTTTGGTTACGTGTTCCAAAACGCAGGAGGAGCTCTGCGTACCAATTATCTGACTTTTAACCAAGATTTTAACAATTCAAACACTCTGTTTACCCACGCTTCAAATAGTCAGCAATTAACAATTGGCTTTTGGGTAAATAAAAAGAGCGGAACAGACACTTATTCTGATGCAACTCCGTTATTTTCTGCTTATAGTTCTAACACGAGTACAAGTTGGCCAATGTTTGTCTGCCGTTTAGCGGGAACGCTACAGGTCAATTGTGCAGGTTGGTGTGATTTTACAGATGCCCAAAACGATAAAAAAAGTAATGACCTTACCATTAATTGGATAAATGATAACAAATGGCATTATTATACTGTTACCATTGCTACAAATCCTCTTAATGTCAATGAACAATACGTAAAGGTATATATTGATGGTGTTGTAAAGAATTCATGGACATTGAATTCTGTTACTGAAGGGCAGAATATTAAAGGACTTTTGAACTTGACGACAACTTCTGAAGACAAACTTGCGTATGTATGTCTTGGAGGTAACCAGTCTTGGGATTGGAGTTCAGCAGCTGACCAAGATCCAGCTTTTGCTTTCGACGATTTTATGGTGACCAACAAAGCTCTCAGCATTGATGAAATTAATGAAATTATTACAGATAAAAGTGGTAAAGAGTATACCGTAGATGGTATTGTAGGTGGCTATTCTCAGAAAAGCACTATTGGACAATCAAATAAAAGTGGAGGTTTCTTTGATAACCCAGGCAATAGTTTTGTCATTAAGAAAGGACAGACTTACAAACTTAATTTCAAGAATAGTGGCACGTCTTCAGAGGTATATTATAACTGGATTGTGAAATTTGTTCATGGAGGTACTGATTATTTTGCAAGATCTGACTGGTGGGCAGCCAATGGCGCTAATTGGAGAGCACTAGTCGGAACCTTTACTGATAGACATAAGGCTTCAACAGATGGAGGTAAAACTACTGGTAGTGTTAATTGGGATACATTTAAAAGTGTAATGAGTGATATCGCAGATGTTGACCTGACAATAACATATACTTCAGGGGGAGATTTTAAAATTCAAGGAACGTCAGCAAATGGAGATAATATTTTCTACTATGACTATAGCTTAGGAGGATTTACTAATGATATTACCGTTACACTTGGTCACGAGTTAGCTTATCTTACAGATGTTGTCGTTTCAGCCGTTGCCAACACCGGTGCTAATGGTATCACAACATTCTCGAGCTCTTATCATCTGAACCTTGACGGCATTGCCGGTGCTACAGCATACTCTGTATTAGAGACAGATGCCTCTTCTGCAAAACTTACAACAGCTACAGGTAATGTAGAAGCAGGTGAGGGTCTCTTCTTAAAAGGCGAAGCCAATGCCGAAGTGACTATTCCTCTGTCGAGTGCTGGTAGCGCTATCTCTGGTAATATGCTTGTAGGAAGTCCTGTCGCTTCTACTATCGATGATCTTATTATTGACTACGACAACATCTATGTGCTCGGAGCTTCAGACGGTAAGCTACACAATGTGGCAACTTATGTAAGCTCGAATACACTGACGATTCCTGCCTGCAAGGCTTTCTTGCGCTATTCTGGCGATAGCAATGCACGTGATTTGTCTCTTATCTTCGATGACGCAGAGACAACAGGTATTCAGGCTGTAGAAAAGAAGCTGTCTGACAATGCTTTGTATTTCGACCTGATGGGCCGTCGCATTGCTCAGCCTACTAAGGGTCTGTATATTGTGAATGGTAAGAAAATCATTGTTAAGTAAAAGTAAGGAGGAATTAAAAATGAAAAAGACATATCAACAGCCCCTTTTATCGGTAGTTACAATTATGATGCAGGGCATGCTTGCCACTTCTGTTGAAGTAGGCGAAGCGTGGGATGGCTCACAAGGCGTAGGTGCCCGCGATTTCGACTTCGAAGAGGAAGAAGAATATTAATTCGTATCTCAAAGTTACAAACTGAGTAATAACTCTAATCAAGTAGGAGGTGAACACTCATCAGTGGTGTTCACCTCCTATTCAATTATGCCAATAGTATGGAAGGCTGACTCCAAGGGTAGTCCTCGTTGATACTGAAGTGGGCTTTCGCCAATGTCAAAGTGGGCTTTTGTCAACGTCAAAGTGTACTTTCATTATGTTCTTGACTATAGTCAAGAGATGTCGTGACTGTAGTCAACAGATGTCTTGACTGTAGTCAACAGATTTCGTGACTAAAGTCACTTGGTAGGTGAAAATGGCTTTCGACTACGTTAAAGTGCCGTTTTGATGATAATGAACCCATCAGAAGAACACGACAGGAAGCGAGTTCTTGTGTTTCTGTGATAGCTCTCCCTTCATGCGAGTGACGGCAGCTTTAAAGAAGAAGGACACCAGATGCTCGTCAGTGCCCTCCGCCCTGATTTGTTTGAGGGCAGCGATGTATGCAGAGCGGTCTTCCATGCGAATGATGAGCAGAGGATGGTTGGCACGAAGCAGTATGAAGTTAGACAACAGACGCCCAGTTCTGCCATTGCCATCGCGGAAAGGATGCAGATATTCGTAATAGCCGTGCCACTTGGCGGCAACGACCAATGGGTGTTGCCCGTCAGCAATTGCCTTCTCCGTAGCCTCCATCAGGTTTGGCACACGGGCTGTCAGCTCATCATGGTCGCCAAAGACGGTATCGCCAGCGGCCATATCCTCTTTCGTATATTCGCCGGCGACAGCCCCTGGGGCGCGATAGCTTAGTGTATGTTCCGTCGCCAAGCGGTTGATCTCTTTCAGCAAGGTCTCGTCGAAAGGACTGTCCAGATGGTTCACCATATAGTCGAAAGCGCGGAAATGGTCAGCCATTTCCGTACACTCCAGCAGCGAGCGACCTACAGGCACCATCCCCATGCCTTGTTCGCGAAGAATCCGAGTGTCATCAACCGTAAAGGAATTACCCTCGATGGCACAGGAGTGAGCAGAGAACAGAATCTCGTTGTATTCCATCCACTCATGCCGCCCCATCTTTTCAGCAACCTTCTGCTGATATTCCTTTCGGATGCGCTCGTATTCCTCTATTTCTTTTTCAAACATCGTATTGTTTCTTCTCTAACTGCGTTGCAAAGTTAACACTTTCTTCCGAAACAGCCAAATCTTTATAGATTAAAAAAACGCAGTGGGGGCTCCACTGTGTTTTTAAACTATTCCGATGAATTCTTACTTTACAATGCGCTTACGACCATTCTCAATAATAATTCCTTTGTAGCCGGCACTTACTTGCTGGCCGGAGAGGTTGTAACGAATGGGCGCACGACGGTCGTTAGCCTTAGTGGCACTGATGCCGGTAGGACTGGCAACGTATGACTTGCTTACAAGCAAATGGCCTTTCTCGACAGTCAAGAAGGCGGTAACGGTTCCCGAAACACCTGTCTTGGTGAATTCTTCGTAGTATTTCACACCGCCTGCTGTGGTGATGTCGGCATGGATGGTGATTTTGTCTCCCTGATAATTCATGGTAAGCACCACATACGAACCGTCCATGTCGTCTTTGAAGGAGAACCAGTTGTAATTGTTGGTGATGCCGGCATCAGACCATTGAATGTTTTCCCAGTTGTCAGCCCGCAGTGCAACGAGAATGTTATTCTTGTCGATGGCGTTGCCGGGCGAGAGACATGCTGTCCAGTTGTGGTAGAGCTCTGCCTTCGACGTATGATTGATGAACTCGAAGACTGCCGTTTTTCCGTCGTTCAACACCAATGGGTTGGAGACTGATTCGAGATAGTTTGCCGTGTTGCTCGTGGAGCCTACCGTCTCTTGATAGACAGGCTGTTTGTAGCCCCAGATGGTAAAGCCCTTCGACTTGGCATGGGCGGAGAAGCAGATGGCTTTCTCAACGGTAGGTTCTAAAGTCTGTTCTACGACAACGCCTTTGTACTCGATGCCATTGACCGTGAGTGTGATATACGACGTGTTTTCTTTGGTGCTCCATGTGCCGCTGGCTCCACCGCTGATGGTGCCGTTGGCATTCAGCGTGATGTTGATGGGCAGCGTCAGTTGCTTGTTAAAATGGTCCATGTTGAAGGTGTGGATAAGCACCCGGTAGTTGCCTGCCACCTCTTTGTCGCTGAACAGCTGGGTGGTGGCTATCTGCTCATCGGTAATCGTCTCGCCGGAATATTCAAAGGGAGCAGCGCAGAGCCATCCGTCCTGATTCAGGAAGAACTGATGGACGCGCACCTGATGGTCTTCGCCGTGATTCTGGAAACGAGTGTGATAGAACATCAAGTTCTGTCCATTCTCGGTCAGGACAGAATTGTGGCCTTGGGAACGTTCAGCCCAATCGCCTACGGCCTGATAGCCCCAGTCGCCATAGGCTCCGAAAATGTTCTCGCCACGGGTGGTGTTACGCACACCGTCAGGCCCGTAGTTCGTACGGGCAGCACTATAGATAGCGCTTGGTGAGTTGTTGTAGGAGTCGTAATAAGGACCGTCAGGATTGTCCGAGCGGAATACGCGCATCTGGTAGCCTCCTGTAGCCCATAGCTCGCCATAGGTGACAAAGAGATAGTAGTGGTTGCCGATGTGCCGGATGTAGGGACCTTCGCCTGTTACCCAGAAGCCGCCGGCAATTTTCTTGCCGTAGTAGGGATCAGAGCGCACGTCGTCGGCATTGTTGTTATAGAGTGTATATTCGTACTTGACATTATAGTCGCGCAGACCAGTCTGTTCGTCCAGTTCCAGTATCCAGATACCTCCGTGCCACGAGCCGTATGTCATCCACAGCTTGCCTTCTTCGTCATAGAACACACAAGGGTCTATGGCATTGGGCCAGCGGATACGCCAGCCGTCGAGATTACCTGTCTGATAGCGGGAGGGAAGGGTGGACTGGGCTCCAATGGCGAGTTCCAAATCGGTGCTGTGATAGTTGATGCCCGACATGTAGAAACCTGAGATGACTACCGGTGCTTGATAGCGGTAGGGACCCAGAATGTTGTCAGAGGTGAGAAGAATGATGCTGCAGTTGGTTCCTATGCCGTTGATGCTAAGATACATGCACCACTTATTCATAGACTTGTTCCAGATGACATCAGGTGCCCACATGTTTCCATCGATATTATAGCCATAGTCACTATATGCTGACCAGGCACGGGCATTGAAGTTATTGAAGGTCTTCTGAACTCCGCCAATAGTAACTTTCGTTACCTGTTGGGTGACGAAAGCCTGATCGTTTGTCGCATAGCTGCTGGTTGCCGTTGCCCATCGCAAGCTGGACGAAACGTCTGTCCAGTTCATGAAGTCGGTGGTTCGCGCAGCGGCATGGTGTGTGCCGAAGATATAATACGTTCCGTTGTCATTGACGATGCTCGGGTCGTGTACCGATACATGGTTATATGCTCCGGAAATTTGGGGAAGCAACAGCATTGCCAGCATGTTTAGTAGTAACCTCTTCATTTGTATTAATAGTTTGTAGTTATTATGATGCTGCAAATTTACGGAAAAGATTTGAGAAAAACAAGAAAACAACACAAAAAAACGTTAAAAATACACTTTATACGCGTACCTTAATATATTATAAGACCTCCGGCAGGCTGTAGAACGACCTTGACGATGTCTTTCTTGTCGCGTTTAAGGGTTTGCTGGGCAGTGTGGATGGTTTTCGTCTTTTTGTCGAGTGCATCGACCATGATGTTGCTGAGATGCTTGAAGTCGCTGAGGTCGAGCGTCAGATGAAGCGGTTCCTTCATGGCATTGAGACCTGCGATATACCAATGGTCTCCATGACGACGGGCCAGAACGACATAACGCCCCGGGTAGCCGTCGATGTAGCGTGTCTCCTCCCATGTCGTAGGCAGTTGCTTCAGGAAGTCGAGTTCCAGCGGTGACAGCTCTTTCAGGTTGTTGGGCTGAACGGCGACACACTGGATAGCGGTCTGGTTGGTGAAGGCGGTAGCCATTTCAAAGACATTGGTGGTCTGGCGCTGATGGCGACTGTGGTTGTCGCGACTCATATAGTGGTTCATGATGATGCCGCCCCAGTCCATCGTTGCTACGGCATTGCGACAGAACGGATGCATCGTCAGCTGGAAAGGCTCTTGAGCTGCATGGTGTTCGGTGAAATAGACGTTCTCGCTGGCCAGCACGGCTTCGGAGGAAACGAAGTTGGGATACATGCGCTCCCAGCCACGGGGTAGGGTGCATCCATGGAAGATAACCTGCAGGCCGTAGCGGTTGGCATCGCTGAGAATGTCCTCATAAAGTCGCATTGTCTCCTGCTTGTCACCTCCAAAGAAATCGACCTTGATGCCCTTGACACCAATGGACTTCAACCACCGCATTTCCTGGTCGCGGGCTATAGCGGTATTCATGCGGTTGCGTGGTGTTTGCGGTGCATCGTTCCAAGAACCGTTACTATTGTACCACAGCAGGAGCGACACACCCTTCGACTGGGCATAACGCGATAGTTCGGGCATGCGGTCACGTCCTATCTGCGTGTCCCAGCAACCATCCACCAGACAATATTCGTAACCCAAGGCACTGGCCAAATTGATAAACTGAACCTGGTCGTCCCAGTTGATGGACTCGTCCTGCCAGACGAGCCACGACCAGGTATATCGTCCAGACTTGTAGTCTTCGGAAGGTTCGTATAAAGGCTCCACGACATCGTAGGGAATCGTTGTTTCGACAATCGGCTTCAGCGAGTTGTCGAGGGTGATGGTTCGCCAGGGAGTAACACCCGGTAACGTAATAGCTGCCGATGCAGAGCCAACGCCATTGTTCTCGCCCTGCTGGGGGAAGGCAATGGTGTAGCCCTTGGCTGTGTCGTAGTCGCTCAAATGTGAGCCGCAATACTGACTGCTGACACCCGTCTCGCTGATGAGTACCCAAGTGTCGCTTTGTGATGACTGTGGAATGCGGAACAGACAAGGGAAGGTGTAGCCCTGACCGAACTTTGACGGAATGTTTATCGGTGCATCGGGGACGTATTCTTCTTCGTAACTGGGCTTGCTGCGCTCCCAGCCGGTCCAGGGCTGAATCTGCGGACAGACAAACGATGTGGTCTGCCGGGGTAGCAGGAAGGCTGTCGATTCACGCTCGATGACGGCGCATTTAGGATTGTTGTTATCTTGTCGAGGAATGACGTAGCGAAAGGCAACATCATGGTCTTTGACAAAGAATTCGACACTCATGTGCTGTTTCTCACTGTTCTCAAAGTCTATCGTCAGCGTCGATGCCTCATAGTGAATGGTTGACTGTTTCGCCTGACGCATGGTGTAGTCGGCAACCTTGCGGCCTGCCTTCTCACCGACGATACTCAGCCGACCGGTAAAGTCGCCGAAGTCGGCCTTAAAGCCTAATGCTGAAGGGCGGAGTACCTGTTGGCCGTTAAGACTGATGGCGTATGTGGCGTGGGCTCCCTGATCGCTGATGCTGACAACCAGTTGTCCGTTAGGTGACGTGACGACCGACTCTCTGGCTGTAGTGTTACCTTTTCTGACGCAGTTTAGGAAACGCACCATCTTCTGCAGGTTCTCAGGGGTGTACATCTCTGGTCCACCGTGATTACCCTCGGCAGGGAATATGGCTTCGGTCTTAACACCAGCAGCCTTGAGCAGTTCAAAGAACTTCTTTCCCTGACAAATGGGGACTACGCCGTCTTTTTCGCCATGAAAGATGATGATGGGAGGGGTGTTAGGGCTGACATACTGCGTAGCACTGAGGCTTAAGTATTTGTCGGGCTCCTTTGTGATTTTCGATTTGAGCAGTAAATCCTCAGGACTGTCCGCACCCATCGTTATGTGATCGCCGCAGTCCATAGCTGTCAAATCAACAGGACCAGACCAGTCGCAAGCTGCATTTACATAGCTGGGCTGATCGGTATATTTGCCAATGTTTCCTTCAAGGTCAAGCGTTACAGTTCCAACTGTTGCTGTCTTTATGCCACTGGTGGTAGCAGTGATAGAGGCAAGATGACCTCCCGATGAGAAGCCACTGGTGGCAATAAATGACGGATCAAACTTATACGTCTTGGCCTCGCCACGAACAAAACGAACCACGGCACGGATGTCGTGAATCTGAGCAGGCCACTGAGCATCAGTACTGGAACGATGGTTAGGGCATACTACGGCATAGCCGGCATCCAGTAGCGACTTGACGATGGTTCCCAGGTCGGCCTGACCTTTTCCATTGTTGTTGAACCAAGCACTTCCATAGATATGAATCACTACGGGATAACTGTCTTTCTTCTGCTTGGGCAGGTAGATGTCGCAGTTGTGATACACTTGGCCGTCGTCCACGTAGTTGACATCCTTCCACTCTTGTGAGGTCTCCAGTCTTTCCTTTTGCTGAACACCTCCAAAACCACCTGCGGGTTGAGCCGTCGCGACAGCAGAGAGGCATAGCATACATACAGAGAATAGCGTCTTTTTCACCTTGATTATAATATTAAATAGTTTTGTAGTCCTTTTGCTTGCAAAAGTACTCAATTTATTTGTAAAAAACAAACAAAATATAAAATATGTGTAAAAGCAACACGGATGTTTGGCTAATAGAAAAATAATGTCTATCTTTGTAACATAACTTAAAAACAAACTTTGCAATGAAAAAAATATTTGCTTTAACAGTGTGCGCATGGATGGCTACGACTGCCAGCGCACAGGTGGTAATTGACGTTGATGCTGCAAAGCGTGGACCCAAGATCAGCCCAACACACTATGGCATCTTCTTTGAGGATATCAATCATGCTGCCGACGGTGGATTATATGCTGAGTTGATTCGCAACCGTTCGTTCGAGGACGGCGAGGATTATGGCAAATCTGCCAACATGGAGGCATGGAGTGTGAAGGGTGGGGTGGTTGCCAAACTCATTCAACCCACGAAGAAGGTGAAGTTGCTGAACAGTGCTCAGGGGAATGCCTTGCAACTGACTGTCGATGCCACAGAAAAGGCTCCTGCCTGTCTGGTGAATGACGGATATTGGGGTATCAATACCGTACTGGGACGTACTTACCGCCTGTCGTTCTTTGCCAAGGGGAACTATCAAGGCAACATCAAGGCAGTGCTCTGCGATTCGTTGGGTAAGAAAGTCTATGCCGAAACAATGGTCGGCGATTTCGTCGCCGACAAGAAGCAGGGCAAGGAATGGCGTAAATATACCGCCACGCTGACAGCTACTGACAACGATCCCAAGGCACGTTTCGCACTGGTGTTCGACGGCAAGGGCGTGATCAGTTTGGATATGGTGTCGCTGTTCCCGCCAACGTTCAAGAATCGTGAAAACGGTTTGCGCCCCGACTTGGCTCAGATGCTTTACGAGATGCATCCAAAGTTCATGCGTTTCCCCGGCGGTTGCTTTGTTGAAGGTCAGGTGTCGCAAGAGAATGCTTTCCACTGGGAGCGTACTATTGGTCCTATTGAAGAGCGTCCCGGGCACTGGAACGTCAACTGGGGATACCGCACTACCGACGGCATTGGATTCCATGAGTATCTGCAGATGGCTGAGGACCTTGGTGCCAAGCCCCTCTATGTGGTGAACATCGGACTGTGGCACGGCGGTCTGACACCCGTTGACAGCATTCAGCCGTGGATCGACGAATGTCTCGCAGCCTTGGAGTATGCCAATGGCGACGTGACAACGAAGTATGGAGCCATGCGTGCCAAGAACGGGCATCCGGCACCGTTTAACATAGAGTATTTGGAAATCGGTAACGAGAATAACCAGGACAACGTAGAGCAGCAGAGCGACCGCTACTACGAGCGATATGACAAGTTCCGCAAAGCCATCCGTCAGAAGTATCCCAACATCAAGCTGATAGGTAACGTTGTAGCATGGGGCAATGACAATCCCAAGTGGAACTCAACACTCCCTGTCGATTTGCTCGACGAGCACTACTACCGCAATCCTGCCTGGTTTGCAGAGGCTTTCCACAAGTATGACAGCTACGACCGTCGTGGACCGAAAATCTATGTCGGCGAATATGCCGTGACGAGCGGTTTCGGCAACTTGGGCAATATGAATGCAGCACTGGGTGAAGCCGTTTATATGATGGGTATGGAGAATAATAGCGACATGGTACCTCTGAACTCTTATGCTCCCATTTTCGTCAACGAGAACGATGCCAAGTGGAAACCTGACATGATACGCTTCAACAGTCAGCGCGTCATGGGAACCCCGTCCTACTATGTGCAACAGCTGATGCCGCAGCATATCGGAACGCAGGTGGTTCAGGTAGAGCAACACAATCCCTATGCTATCAAGCCCAAGTCTCATGTGACACCCAGCGAAAGCCGCATAGGATTTGCTACTTGGAATACCAAGGCTTCCTTTACTTATCCTGATGGTATGCCCACACAACAGCAGCCCGAAAGTATCAGCGGCCAATGGAGTGTAGCTCCCGAGGGATATTTGTCTCAAACAAGTAAGGAGAAACAGAGTGTGGCAATATGCCGTACCAACGTGAGCAACCACTATACAGCCAAGTTCCGCTGCCGTAAAGATGAGGGTGCCGAGGGCTTTATGATTGTGTTCAACTACGTTGATGCAGATAATTATTGTTGGGTGAACTTCGGCGGCTGGGACAACACACAGCACGGATTGGAACGCATCAGCGGTGGCGGCAAGAGCCAGATAGAGACCAAGCCTGGCAAGATAGAGACGGGACGTTGGTATGACGTCACACTGCAGGTAGCAGGCGACACGCTGAAGTGCTGGCTCGACCAGGAACTGGTGTTCGACACGGTGATGAAGGGTGATGTGCTGCCTGGAATCTTCTCCAGTGCCACCATTGACGAGCCTGCCGATGAACTCATCGTCAAGATTGTCAACACACAAGACCATGCTGTGACGACAAACCTCAATATCAGCAATTTTGCTGTCAAAGGAGCCCAACTGATACAATTACGTGCCAACGACGGTATGGATGAGAATACCCTGCAACAGCCGACCCATATCCATCCTACTCACCATGAACTGTCGCCCAACGGCAATCAGGTAGAGGTAGAGGTGCCGGCTTATTCGTTGAACATCATCCGCATAGCATCAAAGAAATGAGAACCCTTTATTTATTCATACTTCTGACAGTGCTTCCCTGCGTCACTTCGGTGGCTCAGGGTAAGCACCATTTTGACAAACCGTTTAACACGTCAACACCGTTTGTGCATGATCCGGTGATGGCATACGAAGACGGCGTCTATCATCTGTATTCAACAGGAATAGGTATCATGCACCTTACATCGGAAGACCTTCGGAACTGGACCTTCCATCCCGAGCCGATTATGAAGCCGATACCAGCATGGGCCTCCGACTCAGTACCAGGCTTCAAAGAGCATGTGTGGGCTCCTGATGTTATCAAATGGCATGGCCGCTGGTGGATGGCATACAGCTGTTCCACCTTTGGACGTAACACTTCAGCCATCGGATTGTTGTGTACAGACAAGTTGTCAAATGACAACTGGGAGGATAAGGGGTGCATAGTGGCATCGCGTGAAAAGCGCGACCATTGGAATGCTATCGACCCTTGTTTCGTCATCGATGGCCAAGACCGTCCTTGGATGGCTTGGGGCTCTTTCTGGGACGGTATTCAACTGATACGTCTGGACAGCACGATGCATGTTGCTGCCGGAGAACAGCCTCGCACCATTGCGCGTCGCTATGCTCCAGGCTACAAGAATGCTTTGCCAAATCCTACGTCGAAGTTTGCTGGTGGAAATGCTATTGAGGCTCCTTTTATCATGAAGCATGGTGGCTATTACTACTTGTTTGTATCGTGGGACTATTGTTGCATGGGTAGCAAGAGCACCTATCGTGTGGCGGTAGGACGTTCCAAATCCGTGGAGGGACCCTATTTAGACCGTCAGGGCATCGACATGCTTCAGGGTGGTGGCACGCTGATATTGGAAGGTGACAAGAAAAATTTTGAGGCTGCCGGGCACTGCGCAGCCTATAACATGAATGGGAGGGACATCTTCGTTTGTCATGGCTATCGTGCCGGTGGAAAGGGCGAGGCTGTACTCATACAGCGCACTATCAATTGGACAGAGGACGGCTGGCCCGAACTATTGCCCGATTCGCAGGAACCGCAGAGCTGGACAGCCGACAACGGCAATGGCACGTTTACGAATCCTTTGTTCTATGACGAATTTTCCGATCCCGACATTCTGCGTGTCGGCGATGACTACTACCTGGCAGGAACAACGATGCACACCGTTCCGGGACTGGTTATCCTACACAGCCGTGATTTGGTGAACTGGGAGAATATCAGCTATTGCTTCGACCGTTTCGATTTTCAGGACGATGCCTTTGCACTGAAGAACCATCAGGAAATCTACGGACAAGGTATATGGGCTCCTTGTATCCGCTATGCCAACGGACAGTTCTACGTTTTCAGCAATGTCAATGGTAAGGGCTTACAGTGCTATACGTCCAAGGACATTCGCGGTCCGTGGCAGCATCACAACATGAAGGGCAAGATATACGACCTCTCAGTTCTCTTCGATGACGATGGAAAGATTTATGCCATCCACGGATATGGCGAGGTGAAGTGTACGGAGTTGAAACCTGATATGAGCGGACCTATTGATGAGACCGAACGTGTCATCATCCCCGAGGGCAACGCCGTTGGAGAGGGGCACCACATGTATAAGATTAACGGCATGTACTATCTCATCTCGACCGACTATAAGCCGAACGGCCGTACCCTTTGTTCCCGTTCGAAGAGTATCTGGGGACCATACGAGACGATTACCATTACTGCCGACGAGACTTTTGGCTATCACGCTGCACCGCTGACGCAGGTTCCTGACGGAGAAAAATATCGCATCGGAGAAGATGGTACCCAGTTTGGTATTCCTGAAGTGGATAAGGATGCTACGGCGTGCAGCAATATCCATCAGGGAGGCATCGTGCAAGACCAGAGTGGACAGTGGTGGGCTTTGCTGATGATGGATTTTCACAGCATCGGACGAACGGTTACGCTGGCACCGCTGACTTGGAAAGACGGGTGGCCTTTGCTGGGTTTGGAAGGCAATCTGGGGCGTGCGCCGCGTACTTGGATGAAGCCTGACGTCCGTTCTGATGCTGTAGCACAGCAAACATCAAAGCCCTTTGCGCCTTACCGTCGCAGCGAGGACTTCAATGGAAAGACGCTCGGCCGCATCTGGCAATGGAATCATAATCCTGATGACAAGATGTGGGCACTGAAGAATGGAAGACTGCGCTTGCAAACTCTGCCTGCTGAACAGTTGATGTGGGCTCGTAATACGCTGACACAAAGGGTTATCGGTCCTAAGTCTGTAGCAACGGTAGAACTGTATTTAAAAGGGATGAAGGATGGCGATGTCGCCGGACTGGGCAATATCAATGTGCCTTGCTCGTGGATAGGTGTGGTTAAAGACGGAAAGCAACTTACGTTGCGTTGCTTCGAACAAGCCACTAACGACACTCTCAGCATTTCTGCAGATGCCGTTGACGGGAAGATTTGGCTTCGCATGACAGGTGACTATGATAACGACCGTGCCCATTATGAGTATTCGTTTGACGGCATCCTTTTCCATCAGATGGGGCGCGAAATGCCACTGTCGTATCAGCTCATCTCCTTCCAGGGCTCTCGCCATGCGCTCTTTGCTTTCAACATCAAGGGAAAGAACGGCGGCTTTGCTGAATTCGACAACTTCACGGTCTTTGAGTCGATGGCAGACCGTAGTCACAATATCCCCTACGGAAAGACCATTGCCAATCCTTCTGCTGACGACCGTTGGTTCCGCATCGTCAATCTGGCCACAGGAAAGCCTGCAATTGCTTTGCCTCATGGGCTGCTCTATGACACCGATGCTGGCAGCAATGAAAAAGGTACGCGCTTCCGTATTGTTGATAAGGGGCAAGGTAAGGTCGTGCTTCAGTGTGAAGACGGTCGCTATGTCTTCGTATCGGGTTTGGGAATGGCTGGCGATGTCCGTCTGACAAACGATGCTTCTAAGGCAGAGGTGTTCTTATGGCAGGACTATCTGAACCACGAATTCATGTTGATGTCTATGCGTACTCATCGCTACATCGGCAAGAGTCCCACAACGGGCAGTCCTTATTCAATGGACTTCACTGGTGCTGACCCGGCACGTCGTAACGGTGCCGTCTTCCGTTGGGAGTGAGCGTCATTAGAACAAACAAGAAAAGCACTTCACGAATGAAGTGCTTTTTCTTTGTCTGTTGTTATTCGCTTATTTCTTGACGCGATAGATGCGGAACGACATGGCGGGCAGCTGGTCGTTCAGTACAGCCTGCTTCTTGTCGGCCTTCACCTGTGCAGTGCCCTTCTGCGGGGTAATCATCTCAGGCTTCTTGATGCTGTTCTCGTCATCCATACCCTCATGGCTGAGAGTCAGCGTCTGAGCCACGCCATCTTCTTTCATGCCCAGCAGATTGATAGTGACAGGCTGTGCCTGTTGAGAGATGTTGGCCACCTTGACAATCACTTCGCCAGTCTTCTCATCGAAGGCAGCTGAAGCACAGAGACCGTTTTGTCCTTCCTGATTGGCTACAGGCTTCTTGTCCATAGTCAGTGACAGCACACGAGTGCCGGCATTGGTGGCATATAGCTGCTGCACGTAGTAGCTGACGGTCTTGAACATCTGTGTCTGGTCGTACCATATTTGGTCTGGACGCCACTGCCAGCCATCAACATGAGCGAAGAGTGGGGCAGGAGTCGTCATGTGAACCACATCGGCATTACGTTCGAAGCCGGTCATGAAAGCAGCTTCCAAAATGGCAGCCTCGTAGTGGTTCCACTTCTTGCCCTTACCGTGACAAGCATACTCACCGGCAAAGACCTTCGGACCCTTACGGTCATAGCTGTCATAGCGCAGAGCACCGCAGTTAGGCCATTTGGCTTTCTCCTCACCCTCGGGAGTTCCGCGGAACCAGTTCTCGGGGCGATAATAATGTTCATCCACGAGGTCGGCCTTGATTTGCTTCATGGCTGCCCAGCCTTTGTCGAACATTTCGCCCTCTGAGTCGGGACCGCTGGTACCGATAATCTTGATGTCGGGATACTTGGCACGAATGGCAGCCACAAAGGGCTTCAAACGGTCGTAGTAGAACTGATCCCATTGCTCGTTGCCCACACCGATATACTTCATGTTGAAAGGTGCAGGATGTCCCATGTCGGCACGAATCTTTCCCCACTTCGACGTCACAGGACCGTTTGCAAACTCAATGAGATCCAGACAGTCGTCGATGTAAGGCTGCAAACTGTTCATGTCAGCGTGAGCACTCTCGTCGTTCCAGTTTTGGAACTGACAAGCCAGTCCGACACTCAGTACGGGCAGCGGTTCGGCACCGATGTCTTCCGACAGTTGGAAGAATTCAAAGAATCCCAGTCCGTACGACTGGTAGTAATCGGGATAGTAACGGTAGTCGAAAGTGTGCTCCCAGCGGTTTTGGTTCAGCGGACGGTTTTCTACCGGTCCGATGCTGTTCTTCCACTGATAGCGTGTTGCGAGGTCAGTACCCTCGACGATACATCCGCCAGGGAAGCGGAAAATGCCGGGGTGCAGGTCTTCCAATGCCTGGGCCAAGTCGCGGCGCATGCCATTCTCGCGGTTTTTATACGTATTGACGGGGAACAGCGAGATGTGTTCCAGTGCTACCTCGTTCTCATCATTCAGGAAGATGCGCAATTTGGCATGCTTATCGTTCTTTGGCGACTTCAGCGTCAGTGTGTATTTCTTCCACTCGGCTGAGGTGATGCTGAGGACTTCCTCTACAAATTCCTGTTTCTCGTCCATCGAGTTCTCGTCTATCAGCTGGACACGAATCTTACTGCTGCCCTTCGGAGCCTTAGCCCATACGGAAAAGCGGTAAGCCTCGTCCTTCTTCAGTCCAATGCCGAAGTAACCCTCGTTCACCAGTCCGCTGCGACGCTCCTTGTGTCCGGGGTCAGCCAGCACGACATAGTGTGGACAGCGGTTGAAGGGACCGTCGTTGTGGATACTGACTTTTCCGAAGGCCTGCCAGCCCATCAGGTGCTGTGGAAATTCGAATGAGCGGTTCTTGACCAGCTCTGCATAGAGTCCGCCATCGGCTGCATAGTTGATGTCCTCAAAGAAGATGCCGTACATCGTCGGCTGGATAGTGGCTCCCATCTTCTTGGTATTGACATCCATGACGTTCTGCCCCCATGCTGACACGGAAGCCAGCATCAGCATATAGACTAAAAGATTTTTTTTAAACATTTGAGTTTATAGTTTGTTGTAGTTTACTTGTTTTTTACGATTTGTGCGGTGAAGGTGGCTTCGGCTACCACGTGGTCGCCTACGAAGATGTAGCCTTTCATCGACGAGATACCGTGGCGTACGGGAGCGAGCAAATCGACCTTGAAGAGCAGCGTGTCGCCTGGTACCACCTTCTGGCGGAACTTGACGTCGTCAATCTTCATGAAGTAGGTGCTCCAGCGCTCGGGTTCTTCGAGGGTGTTCAGCACCAGCAGTCCGCCGCACTGTGCCATCGCTTCTATCTGCAGCACTCCGGGCATGACGGGTTCCTCGGGGAAGTGACCCTGGAAGAACGGTTCGTTCGCCGTGACATTCTTGATGCCTACAATGGTGTTGGCACCGAGTGCAATGACTTTATCGACCAGCTGCATGGGATAGCGGTGCGGCAGCAGTTCGCGGATGCGGTTGACGTCCATGACGGGTTCCTCGTTGGGGTCGTAGATGGGTGCCTGTACCTCGTGTTTGCGAATTTCCTTGCGCATCTGCCGAGCGAACTTGTTGTTGATGGTGTGTCCCGGACGGGTGGCAATGATGCGACCCTTAATGGGTTTGCCGATGAGTGCCATATCGCCGATGATGTCCAGCAGCTTATGGCGAGTACATTCGTTTTCCCACACCAGCGGCTTGTGCTGGATGTATCCCAACTCGTTGGCGTCGCGGTGTTCCACACCGAGCTTGTCTGCCAGCCAGTCGAGACGTTCCTGCGTGGTTTGACGCTCATAGATGACGATGGCATTGTCCATGTCGCCGCCTTTGATGAGGTTGGCTTGCAGCAGCGGTTCTATGTCGCGAACAAAGACGAAGGTTCGTGCGGCAGCAATGTCGGTTGCAAACTTGTCGATTTTGTCGAGTGTTGCGAACTGCGAGTTGATGAATTTCGACTCGAAGGAGCACATAGCGGTCAGCGAGAAGTCGTCGTCGGGCAGCAGGGTGATGCACGAGCCGCTCTTTTCGTCCTTGACTTCGATTTTCTTACGAATGATGTAGTAGTCTTTGGGAGCGTTCTGCTCTTCGATGCCTACTTCCTGAATACGCTGCACATACTGGATGGCTGAACCGTCGAGGATGGGGAATTCAGGACCGTTGACCTGTATGAGACAGTTGTCGATGCCTAAAGCGTAGAGGGCTGCCATACCGTGCTCGATGGTCGATACGCGGATGTCGCCTTTTCCCAATACCGTTCCACGCTGTGTGTCAATGACGTTCTCGGCAATGGCGTCGATGATGGGTTCTCCCTCCATGTCGATGCGTTGAATCTTGTAGCCGGTGTTCTCTGGTGCGGGATTAAAGGTGACCGTGAGGTTCAGACCTGTGTGCAGTCCTTTTCCGTAAAGCGAAAAGCTGCCTTTCAGTGTTTTTTGTTTCATAGTCTTATCTTAGTCATTAATTCTGTTTTTCTGCTTTCAGCTTGTCAATCTCTCTTCTCAGTGCAGCAATCTCGCGGTACATGTCGGGCAGTTTGGCATCCAGGGCTCTTGCCTTGAAGTACATCTTCGGATTGACGGCAGGCGAGCCTATCAGCGTCTCGCCGTCGCCCTTGGTGTTACCGATGACGCCACACTGTGCGCCTACCATCGTACGGTCGGCCACGTGGATGTGTCCTGAGAATCCAGCCTGTCCACCCACCATGCACCAAGCACCGATTTTGGTCGAGCCAGCCATTCCGACTTGTGCGGACATCACGGTGTTCTCGCCGATTTCGCAGTTGTGGGCCACCTGAATCAGGTTGTCCAGCTTGACGCCCTTGTGGATGATGGTTTGTCCCATGGTAGAGCGGTCAACGCACGTATTGGCACCAATCTCCACGTTGTCCTCAATGACGACGATGCCCAGCTGTGGTATCTTGTCGTAGCCCTCCGTGTTGGGTGCGAATCCGAAGCCGTCGGCACCGATAACGCTTCCGGCATGGATGGTGACGTTGTTGCCAATCTTGCAACCGTCGTAGATGACCACGTGCGGATAGATGGCGCAGCCGTCGCCGATGGTGACGTTCTCGCCGATGCAGGCGAAGGGACCGATATAGACGTCCTTGCCTATCTTGGCGGACTTGGCAACAAAGGCCAGCGAGTCGATGCCCTGCTTCTTGGGCATCATCTGAGCGTACATCTGCATCAGCTTGGCAACGCACTCGTAGGCGTTCTCCACACGAATCAGCGTACAGCTTACCGGATGCTCCAGTTTCAGGTCGTTGTTCACCAGGACGACGCTCGACTTGGTGTCATAGATATAGGACGTGTATTTGGGGTTCGACAGGAAAGAGATGGCTCCTTCCTTTCCTTCTTCAATTTTTGCAAAACTATTGATTTTGGCATTCTCGTTGCCTTCCACGCGACCGCCTATCAGGTCGGCAATTTGTTTGGCTGTAAATTCCATAATACTTTATTAAATGGTTATTTTGCTGACAAAGGTACGAAAAATATTTCAAATACGTTGATAACAGAGGTAATATTTACGTATTTTTTTGGAAAGTAGCTGCACATTTAATATTTCTGACGCCTCGGCAATGTCCTTGACCACTTGGTTTTTGTAAAGAATGCCGATGCTGTCGTCCTCGGGATTGTACATGTCCTTACCTATCTCCGTGAGGCTCATCAGATACTTCGTGTCGTCCATTGCAATGCCCATGGCGTCAGCTATCTGCTGACGAATGTCCTGCAGATGTTCCTCGGTGGGCGGTTCCTCCGTCACCTCCACTTTGAAGAGTCGGCGGTCCAGCAGGTCGGTGGCCAGGGTGGAAAGTATCAGGTCGTCGTCGTGCTTCCATACTTTCAGGGCACTCCAGATGTCCGAGTCGTCCAGTTCGCCATAGAGCTGCAGCGCCTCTTTGTGGGTGTCGAACCACTGGCGGTCGATGTCGTGCTGCAGGAAGTAGGCGAGGGCAGGGGTGGCAAACACCTCGTGACCCTGGCTGACCAGCTCCTTGGCTCTTGTCAGCGCATTGACGAGAATCTTCTCGTAACCCACCGTCGTCTTGTGCAGATACACCTGCCAGTACATCAGGCGTCGCGTCGTCAGGTAGTTCTCGATGGAGTAGATGCCTTTCGACTCCACCACCAGCCGGTCGTCTGCCACGTTCAGCATCTTGATGATGCGTGCCGACCCGATGTTGCCTTCCGTCACACCGGTATAGAAGGAGTCACGCCGCAGGTAGTCCAGACGGTCCATGTCGAGTTGGCTGCTGATGAGCTGGTGGAAAATCTTGTTCGGGTACTCGTCCTTGAAGATGCTGATGGCCAGGTTCAGGTCGCCATGAAGGTCTTTGTTGATCTGCTCCATCATCATCAGCGAGATGTCTTCGTGCGACACGCCGTGCATCAGGGTGTGTTCCAGGACGTGCGAGAACGGTCCGTGTCCTATGTCGTGCATCAGAATGGCGGCTTGCACGGCCTCTGCTTCTGAGTCAAAGATATAGACGCCTTTCTCCGACAGCGACTTGATGGCTTCCGACATCAGGTGGAAGGCTCCTAACGAGTGTTGGAATCGGGTGTGCCTTGCGCCCGGATACACGACCGATGTCAGTCCTAACTGACTGATGCGGTTCAAGCGCTGAAACAGGGGGTGGCTGACAATGTCGTATAGCAGTCCTCGTGGTATTTTTATGAAACCAAATACGGGGTCGTTGATGATCTTGTGCTCGTTCATGGCTACAAAATTAAGCAAAAAAGATGAAACAACAAAGAAAACCCCTGATTTTTTCTCTCTCCGGCTCCCGTTGCTGATGAGAACGGCTCTCATCGCTGTTGAGAATAGTCCTCGTGGCCTTTGAGAACGGTTCTCGCGTGTGCGTGCGCTGGGTACCTTCGTCGAGTGTCGCCGCTGCGACTTTGAAATCGAAGGCAAAGGTATAAAAAATGCAGCACTTCAGCAAATAATAACACCAAAAAGACACGGAAAAAGACACGCCTCCTCAAACAGAAGTGAGTCGTTGGTACAGATGGCAGATGGCAGATGGCAGTTTTCTGATGGAGGGGGGGGTGCGAGAAGGATGCCAAAAATTTTTATTATATATAATATATATATTATATAATAATAAACTATTAATTAGACCATTTTACCCCCAACAGGCAACCTATGTGCTCATATAGAAACTGCCATCTGCCATCTGTACCAATCTTAAACAAAAGTACACAAAGGAACGAATCCCTTGTGTACTTATAGTTTGTAAAGAAATATCGCTATTTTAGCAAACCTTGTGAGCACCGTCGCCAATGACGACATCATAGACTTTGGGCTCATGGCCGTAGCGCTCGTTGAAGCGTTTCTTAGCATCAGCGATGAACGACTGGTAGAGGTCGTTGCGCACCAGGTTGATGGTGCAGCCACCGAAGCCGCCACCCATGATGCGCGAGCCAGTGACCTCGTTGTCGCGGGCTATCTGGTTGAGGAAGTCCAACTCCTCGCAGCTGACCTCATAGTCCTTCGACAGTCCTTCGTGCGTGGCGTACATCAGCTCACCGACACGCTCGTAGTCGCCTTCAGTGAGGGCTTCGCAGACTCCTAAGACACGGTCTTTCTCGCCCAGCACGAACTTGGCACGACGATAATCCTCTTCGCCTACCTCGGCTTTCACCTCTTCTAACTGCTCCCAGGTGCAGTCGCGCAGGGTTTCAAACTTGCCCTCAGGATGATGGGCGGCAATGTGCTTGACAACGTTCTCGCACGAGTTGCGACGGTCGTTGTAGGGAGAGCCCGAAAGCTGGTGCTTCACCACGCTGTCGAGCAGTACCAGACGATAGCCGTCGGGCTTGAAGGGGAAGTATTCAAACTCGCGGGAACGGCAGTCGAGGCGCATCAGACAACCTGCCTTGCCGAAGACGCTGGCAAACTGATCCATGATACCGCAGTTGACGCCGCAGTAGTTGTGCTCCGTGGCCTGACCTGCCAGCACCATGTCCCACATGCTGACTTTGTTGTCGCCGAAAAGGTCGTTGAGACCACAGGCGAAACAACTCTCCATAGCGGCACTGGAAGACATACCGGCACCCAAGGGAACGTCACCAGCAAAGGCTATATTAAAACCTTTCACGGGAACGCCCAATTTTCTGAGTTCCAACGCAATACCATAAATATAGCGAGCCCATGACGCACGCGGTCCTGCAGGGTCGTCCAGGTGGAAGTCAACACGGTCTTTCAGGTCGATGGCGTAGGCCATGACCGTATCTTCCGTACCGTTGGCTCGTATCTCTGCCACGACTCCTTTATCTACTGCTCCGGGGAACACATAGCCACCGTTGTAGTCGGTGTGTTCACCAATGAGGTTGATGCGTCCGGGGGCAGCGTAAACGTTGCCTGTCTTGCCGTCGAAATGTTTTACGAAACGGCTTCTTACTTGTTCGATTTCTACCATAGTTATTGTTAATATTTTTGATAATATAATTCAGTATAAAAACCCTCGGAATGGATGGTCTGACAACCCTATTCGGCAATGCCGAAACGATAGATGGTCTTCTGCTTGTACTGTTCGCCGGGATTGAGAATGACGGACGGGAAGTAGGGACGGTTGGGCGTGTCGGGGAAATGTTGGCACTCAAAGCATACTGCCGAGCGACGTGGGAACACCGAACCGTGCCAACCCTGATAGTTATTGCCGAAGTTGTCGGTGTAAATCTGCATTCCTGGCTCAGTGGTGAACACTTCCAGGGTTCTGCGGCTCTTCGGCTCCGTCAGTCGGGCGGCAAAGCTCAGCTCGCCCTCTTCGCGCTTGTTAAGCACAAAGCAGTGGTCGTAACCCTGTCCGTTCTTGATTTGCTCGTTGTCGGCATCAATGTCCTGACCGATGGGCTTCGCCGTGCGGAAATCGAAAGGCGTATTAGCAACCTTCAGGATTTCGCCCGTGGGAATGCTGGTAGCATCGATGGGCAGATAGAAGTCGGCATTGATTTCGCACAGCTGGTCATTGACCGTCGCTGTCGGATTGGCAATGCCTGTCAGCGAGAAGAATGCGTGGTGCGTGAGGTTGATGATGGTCTTCTTGTTGGTCGTGGCCATGTACTCAATGATGAGTTCGTTGAGGTCAGTAAAGGTGTATTCCACCGTAATGCGACACTCGCCTGTGAACCCTTCCTCACCGTAAGCCGACGTGTAGGTCAGCGCCAGCGAGCGTGGCCCCATCTGACGGGCGTCCCAGACACGGGTGTGGAAACCCGTAGGACCGCCGTGCAGGGCGTTCTCTCCGTTGTTGATAGCCAGCTGATACTCCTTGCCGTTCAGCGTGAACTGACCCTTGGCAATACGGTTGCCATAGCGGCCGATGAGCGTGGATAAATAAGGTTCGGGAGAGTTGATGAGTGCCTGAATGTTGTCGTGACCCTGGATGACGTTGGCCACCTTTCCGTCCTTGTCTGGCACCATAATGGCACAGATGGCACCTCCATAGTTCGTTACTGCTACCTCGTAACCTTTGCGGTTCTTCAGGATGTATAGATCTGTCTTTTTCCCATTGATGGTGGTTTGAAAATCCTTGCGGTTCAAACCACACAAATTCGCTGTTTCAGTAGTGTTAGCCATATCTTTTCGTCTTTAGTTACTTAAAACACCTGCAAAGTAACCGAAAAAAAACGAGAATGGCAAGAGAAACGAGGAAAAAAACGTTTACAGAATGTTAAAAAAGGTAATACCTGTGACGTTTCCTATGTTTTTACTGGCAATCGCGCAGGAAATTGCCTACAACATAACTGCTGCCACCGACAAATATCACGTCGTTTTTGTCGGCATGTTGAAGGGCAGTCTGATAGGCTTCGCGGACGGTGGGATAGGTGTTGCCCTGCAATCCGTGGGTAGCGGCTTTCGACTGGAGGTCGCCCTCAGGGATGGCCCGATGGGTGTCTGCCTTGGTGAAATAGTAGGTGGCATTGGTTGGTAACAGTTCTAAAACACCATCGATATCCTTGTCGTTGACCATGCCGAAGACCACATGAAGCCGTCGGCAGGAAAGGGTTTTCAACTGTCTGCTGAGATATTGCCACCCGCCAACGTTATGCCCCGTGTCGCAGATGACTCTTGGTTGTTCTTTGACACGCTGCCAACGCCCCATCAGCCCCGTTGTCGCAGCCACCTGACTGAGGGCACGGGCAATGGTGTCCTGGGAAAGATGGCGGCTGAAACGCTCTGTGAAGGATGAATCGTTGCAGAGAGCGTCTATAGCATGTAATATGGTGTTGAGGTTCCGTTCCTGATAGCTACCGCCCAAATCGCCGTGAAGTGCTCCATAGTGGCGTGTCTGGTAATCCATGCCGCCATCGGCAGTAGGAGTGGCGCTGATGACTTCTGGAACGTCCTGTGCAAAGACGATGGGAGCTTGTGCTTGCTGTGCTTTGTTTTCGAAGACAGGACGCGTCTCCTCGTTGGCTTCACCGATGATGACCGGAACATGGGGTTTGATGATGCCCGCCTTCTCACCGGCAATCTTGGCGAGGGTATCGCCTAAGAACTGCGTATGGTCGAAACTGATGTTGGTGATGATGCTGACCAACGGCGTGATGATGTTGGTGCAGTCGAGACGTCCGCCAAGTCCCACTTCCACAACGGCAATATCCACCTGCTGGTCACGGAAGTATTTGAATGCCAGTGCGGTGGTGACTTCAAAGAAAGACGGATGCAAGGGCTCGAAGAAAGCACGTTCCTGTTCTACGAAGTCGATGACATACTGCTCGCTGATGGGTTCGCCATTGATGCGAATGCGTTCACGGAAGTCAACAAGATGAGGAGAGGTGTAGAGACCTACCCGCAAACCGCTCTCCTGAAGGATGGCTGCCAGCGAATGCGACACGCTGCCCTTGCCGTTGGTGCCTGCCACATGGATGGTGGCAAACGCCTGATGCGGGTGACCGAAATGAGCGTCGAGTGCCTTCGTGTTGCTCAGTCCCTCCTTATAGCCAGATGCCCCCTGTCGTTCGAACATGGGCATCTGGTTGTAGAGGTATTCGCAAGTCTCTTGGTAGGTCATAGCCTTTTGTGTTTGTTGCAATGCCATTGCAACGTACCGTTACTAACTGAAATAGTTCTTGAAACGCTGGAAGATGCTGCGCTTCGTATCGGCATCGCCCTTGAAGTTGTCGCTGTGACGGAAGCGCTCAATGGCTTCCTTCTCTTCGCGAGTAAGGGTCTTGGGAACATAGACGCTGATGTTGACCACCATGTCGCCGTTTCCTCTGCCATAACCTTTTACGGCAGGAAGTCCCTTGCCACGCAAACGGAGCGTCTTGCCCGGTTGGGTACCTGGTTCCATCTTGACCTTCAGGCGGGTACCTTCAATCGTGGGAATCTCTATATCGCCACCCAATGCTGCTGTCGGGAAGTCAAGCAGCAGGTTGTAGATAAGGTCGTTTCCGTCACGGATATAGGTGTTGTTCTCTTCCTCCTCAATATACACTTGTATGTCGCCGTTGATACCCTTGTGACGACCGGCATTACCCTTACCGGGAATGTTGACAACCATGCCTTCGGCAACACCGGCAGGAATCTTGATTTCGACTACTTCCTCGCCTTTCTCAACACCCGTGCCACCGCAGTGCTTACACTTGTTCTTGATGACGGTACCCTCACCGCCACAGGTCGGACAAACGCCCTGTGTCTGCATCATACCGAAGATGCTCTGCGTGGTGTGGGTAATGACGCCTGAACCGTGACAAGTAGGACACTGTTCGCTGGTGCTGCCTGCCTCGGCTCCTGTACCATGACAGTGGGAGCAGGTGATGTCCTTACGAACCTTGAACTTCTTGGTGACACCATGGGCGATTTCCTCCAAGGAGAGTTTAACCTTCAAACGAAGGTCAGAACCACGGTGCTGCTGACGGCCTCGACTGCCGCCACCACCAAAGCCACTGAATCCGGCACGTCCACCGAAGATGTCGCCAAACATAGAGAAAATGTCGTCCATGTTCATGGAGGTGCCACCGAACGGGTCGAAGCCGCCGCTGCCTGGAGCGTTGAAGCCAAACTGGTCGTACTGCTGTCGCTTCTGCGGGTCATGCAGGACGTCGTATGCCTCAGCAGCCTCCTTGAACTTCTCCTCGGCTTCCTTGTTGCCGGGGTTACGGTCAGGGTGGTATTTAATGGCGATGGTGCGGTACGCCTTCTTTATCTGATCTTCTGTGGCGTTCTTGTCAACGCCGAGCACCTCATAGTAGTCTCTTTTTTGTGCCATAGATTTCGTTTACTTCTTACATCTTACATCAGACATCTTACATCTTACATCAGACATCTTACTGACCAACTGCCACTTTGGCATGACGAATCACCTTGTCGTTCAACTGGTAGCCTGCCTGCAGACAGTCGATGACCTTGCCTTTCTTGTCATCACCCATGCCGGGAACCATCGCTACCGCCTCGTGCATGTCGGTGTTGAAGTCGGCATTCTCTGTCTCAATCTTTTTGACACCAAGACCCTCCAAGGCCTTCATGAACTTATGGTAGATGAGCTCCATACCTTCACGCAGCACGGCAGGATCATCGGTCTTGTCGCCATTCTCTATGGCGCGTTCCATATCGTCGATGACTGGCAAAATGGCTGATACAGCCTTCTCGCCACCGTTGAGGATTAGCTCTGCCTTCTCCTTCAGGGTGCGTTTGCGGTAGTTGTCGAACTCGGCAGTCTTGTAGAGAATCTGGTTCTTGAGTTCGGCTATCTCTGCTTGGGCGGTTTCCAAGGGGTCTTTCTCTTCCTCGGCGTCTTCTTCTTTGTCAGCGGGTGAACCGCTGACCGGTGCTTCTTCGGTGTCAGCGGGTGAACCGCTGACCGCTGCTTCTCCTTCGGTGTCAGCGGGTGAACCGCCAACCACTGTTTCTTCCTCGGTGTCAGCGGCGGAACCGCTGGTCACTGTTTCTTCTTCGTTTATCTTTTCTTCTTCTTTCATAGCCTTTGTTGTTTGTTTGCTATAAAACCTACAGCAAATACCGTGCCAATCTGATCAAGCGTACATCTCAGCTTTCTTCTCCTTGATGCTCTCATCGTAGATGTAGTCATCGTATGTCGTGAGCTTGTCAATGGTACCCTTGGGAGTCAGTTCGATGATGCGGTCAGCAACGGTGTTGATGAATTCATGGTCGTGGGAGGCAAACAAAATGTTGCCCTTGAACGAGATGAGGTTGTTGTTGAAAGCCTGGATGGACTCCAAGTCGAGGTGGTTGGTTGGCGTATCGAGAATGAGACAGTTGGCATTCTTCAACTGCATACGAGCTATCATGCAACGCATCTTCTCACCTCCGGAGAGTACGCAGACCTTCTTCTGGATGTCTTCATCCTTGAAGAGCATGCGACCCAAGAACGACTTCATCATCACCTCGTTACCTGTGCCGAACTGTGACAGCCAATCGACAAGGTTCATATCTGACTGGAAGAATGAAGTGTTGTCGAGTGGGAGATAGGCGGTGGTGATGGTGACGCCCCACTTGTAGGTGCCGGCATCAGCTTCTCGGTTGCCGTTGATAATCTCAAAGAGGGCAGTCATTGCCTTGGGATTATGTGACAGGAAGACAGTCTTCTGACCCTTCTCAATGGTGAACGACACATTGTCGAAGAGTACTGTGCCATCGGCATCGACGGCTTTCAGACCTTCAACCTCCAGAATCTGGGTGCCAGGTTCGCGCTCCATAGAGAAGATAATACCCGGATATTTACGTGTAGAGGGAGTAATCTCGTCAACGTTCAACTTCTCCAGCATCTTCTTGCGGGAAGTTGTCTGCTTCGACTTTGCCACATTGGCAGAGAAACGACGGATGAACTCCTCCAACTGCTTCTTCTTCTCCTCGGCCTTCATCTTCTGGTTCTGAGCCTGACGCAGTGCCAACTGTGACGACTCGTACCAGAACGAATAGTTACCGGAGAACAGCGTCACCTTGCCGAAGTCGATATCAACGGTTTGTGTGGAAACGGCATCGAGGAAGTGACGGTCGTGGCTGACCACCAGCACGCACTGCTCCAAGTTCGAGAGATATTCCTCCAACCACTGCACGGTGTCGAGGTCGAGGTCGTTGGTAGGCTCGTCGAGCAACAGATTGTCAGGATGACCAAAGAGTGCCTTTGCCAACATGACACGCACCTTCTCATTATTTGAAATCTCAGACATCTGCTTGTAGTGCTGAGCCTCCTGAACACCTAAGTTCTGCAACAGTTGGGCAGCCTCGCTTTCAGCCTCCCAGCCATTCATCTCGGCAAAAGCCATCTCCAAGTCGGCAGCACGTACTCCGTCCTCTTCGGTCATCTCTTCCTTGGCATAGAGCGCCTCACGCTCCTTCATGTTCTGCCAGAGGGGTTGGTGACCCATCAGCACGGTGTTCATCACAGTAAATTCATCGTATTTGAAGTGATCCTGCTCCAATACCGACAGGCGCTCGCCGGGTTGCATCTCGATGGAACCCTTGTTAGGTTCCAACTCACCGCTGATGGCGCGCAGCAGCGTTGACTTACCAGCACCGTTAGCACCGATAATGCCATAAATATTACCACTTGTAAACTTGAGGTTGACGTCTTTGTAGAGCGTCTTCTTGCCAAACTGAATGGCAAGGTTTGTGACTGTTATCATGTCTTTTCCTTTACCTTATTTATTATTTGAGGGTGCAAAGGTACGAAAAAAACGGCATACTGCCAAAAGAAACTCGGCATTTTGTTTTGTATTATTCATACTTATTCGTACCTTTGCAGGCATGAAAACGCAAGAAATACAGATACAAGACTATAATTATCCATTGCCTGACGAGCGTATAGCGAAGTTTCCCATAGCGGAGCGCGACCACTCTAAACTGCTGATATACAATAAGGGTGAAGTGGGAGAGGACGTGTTCTTCAACTTACCGAACCATCTGCCTAAAGGCGCTTTGATGGTGTTCAACAACACCAAGGTGATTCAAGCCCGTCTGCACTTTCGTAAGACGAACGAACAGGGCGAGTCCTTGGGTGCCTTAATCGAGGTTTTCCTCCTGGAACCATACGCTCCTGCTGACTACGAGCAGATGTTTCAAACTTCGGGACGCTGTTCGTGGTTGTGCATCATCGGCAATCAGAAGAAGTGGAAGGACGCTCCCTTGCAGCGCAAACTGACGATAAAGAACGAATCCTTGGTCTTCAAGGCTACGCGAAAGGGTGAGCACGGCACCAGCCAACTCGTTGAATTTGAATGGGATAATGAGCATATCAGCTTTGCTGAAATACTGGATGCTATGGGCGAACTGCCTATTCCTCCCTATCTGAACCGTGAGGCCGAAGAAAGCGACAAGACCACTTACCAAACCGTCTATTCCAAAATCAAAGGAAGTGTTGCGGCTCCTACTGCCGGTTTACACTTTACCGACAAAGTGCTGCACGACCTGGACGCCCACGGCATTGAGCGTGAAGAGCTGACCCTGCACGTCGGAGCAGGTACCTTTAAACCGGTGAAGAGCGAGACCATTGGCGACCATCAGATGCATACGGAGTACGTTGCTGTACGCCGTCATACCATCGAACGGTTGATAGCACACGACGGCGCTGCCATTGCTGTAGGAACCACCAGTGTACGAACCTTAGAGAGCCTCTATTATATGGGGTTAAAAGTGCTTCGCAATCCTGATATTAGGGAGGAGAATCTGCACGTCAACCAATGGGAGCCATACGAAAACCCAACACCCAACACCCAACACCCAACAGCCGTCCTTCAGGCACTGCTCGACTGGATGGTGCGCAACGACCTGACGGTGCTGCACTCTTCGACGCAGATTATCATTGCACCAGGTTATGACTACAAGATCGTGAAGATGTTGGTGACCAACTTCCATCAGCCGCAATCCACACTGTTGTTGTTGGTAAGTGCTTTCGTGAAGGGCGACTGGCGAAAGATTTACGACTACGCGTTGAGTCACGACTTCCGCTTTCTGAGCTATGGCGACTCTTCGTTATTGATTCCGTAGGGGGAACGGCAAGGAGAAAAGAAATGATAGTTAACTTTAAATGACTAAGTTAGATATATGAAATACGGATTTGTCAAAGTGGCTGCTGCCGTGCCAGCAGTACGGGTAGCCGATGTGGAGTATAATGTGGAAGAGATAGAGCGTCTCATGTCGCTGGCAGACAGTCAGGATGTGGAGTTGCTCTGCTTCCCTGAATTGTCATTGACAGCTTATACCTGTCAGGACTTGTTTAAGGAGCAACTGCTGCTGAACAAAGCGGAATACGGCTTGATGCGCTTGCTGGAGTTCAGCAGACAGTTGGACGTTATCACCGTTGTGGGATTACCTGTACAGGCAGGGGGCTTATTGCTCAATTGCGCAGCGGTCATCCAGAACGGAACCTTGCTGGGAGTCGTTCCGAAGACCTATCTTCCTAACTATAACGAGTTCTATGAGAAACGATGGTTTGCCTCTGCTCAGGACTTGAATCCTACCGACATCCATCTGGCAGGATCACCTGTCACTTTGTCAGCAGAACCGAAGGTGTTCCAGACGATAGACGGTGTGAAGTTCGGCGTGGAAATCTGTGAAGACGTGTGGGCTCCCATTCCCCCCAGCAACAACCTGACGATGGCAGGGGCAGAGATTATCCTTAACTGTTCGACGAGCAATGAACTCATTGGCAAGCACAACTATCTGCGTTCGCTGGTCGCTCAGCAGAGTGCCCGTACGATGAGCGGCTATGTCTATAGCTCCAGTGGTTTCGGAGAATCCACCCAAGACCTTGTTTATGGCGGCAATGCTATGATTTTCGAGAATGGAAAGCTCTTGGTAGAGGGTGAACGCTTCTCTTTCCAACCACAATTACAGACAGCACAGATTGACGTGGAGTGTCTGCGTACAGAGCGCCATACCAACTCTACGTTTATCAACGCCCAGCGTAATGCCCACTGTCAGTTGATAGCTACCAAACCGGTAGGTAACCGTGATTTTAAACTGGAGCGGTTTATCGATGCACATCCCTTTATTCCAAGCGATGAACAGATGGCAGAAACCTGTGAGGAGATACTGAATATTCAGTCGGCAGGACTTGCCAAGCGACTGGTTCATACCAATTGTCAGCATGTTGTGATAGGTATCAGCGGAGGATTAGACTCGACTTTGGCGCTGTTGGTGTGCATTCGCACCTTCGACAAGCTGGGCTATGTTCGCAAGGGTATTGTGGGCGTTACGATGCCGGGCTTTGGAACCAGCGGACGTACCCACGACAATGCCGTCACACTGATGCAGTTGCTGGACATCTCACAGATGGAGGTGTCTATCTCCAAAGCCGTCATTCAGCATTTTGAAGATATCGGCCACGACAGCTCTGTCCATGATGCCACATACGAGAACTCGCAGGCTCGTGAAAGGACACAGATACTGATGGACCTCGCCAACAAACTCAACGCCCTGGTAGTGGGTACCGGCGACTTATCGGAATTGGCATTGGGATGGGCGACGTATAATGGCGACCACATGTCAATGTACGGCGTCAATGCGGGTATTCCCAAAACACTCATACAGTATGTGGTACGCTATATTGCCACATTGCCCAGTTTCAAGGCTGAGAGTGCGACGCTGAAAGACATCGTCGATACGCCTATCTCACCCGAACTGACTCCTGCCGACGAGCAGGGAGCTATTGCTCAGAAGACGGAAGACCTCGTCGGTCCTTACGAGTTGCACGACTTCTTCCTGTACTATATGCTGCGCTTTGGTTTCCGTCCTGCCAAAATCTTCCTGCTAGCCAAGCAGGCTTTCAGTGATTGTTATGATGCCGAAACTATCAAGCATTGGTTGACGACCTTCTGTCGTCGTTTCTTCTCGCAGCAGTTCAAGCGTTCTTGCCTGCCTGACGGACCTAAAGTCGGCAGTATTTCGCTGTCGCCACGCGGTGACTGGCGTATGGCGAGCGATGCCTGCTCTACGCTCTGGTTAAAGGAGTGCGAGGAGTTGTAACTTATAAACAGAGGTAATGACGTATATGGAAGAGACCATAACAAGTGCCCAGAATCCAAAAATCAAACTGCTTCAGGAGTTGCAGCAGAAATCCTCGATGCGTCGCAAGCACGGGCTCTTCGTGGTGGAAGGACGTCGAGAGGTAGAGCGTTGCATTCAGAAGGGCTATCGTCTTGATACCGTCTTCGTGTGTCCTGAGATATCAGGCAGCGAATGGACAGGCGAGGGGAGGGTCGTTCGTATTTCGCCTATTATATATAATAAGGTGGCGTACCGGGGAGGAACGGAAGGTGTTATTGCCGAGGTGGCAACGCAGGAGTACAGGCTCCACGACCTTCAGCTGCCCAACAACCCGTTGGTAGTCGTTTTGGAGAGCGTGGAGAAGCCAGGCAACTTAGGGGCAGTATTACGCTCTGCCGATGCAGCAGGGGTGGATGCAGTCATCGTTTGCGACCCGTTGTGCGACCTGTATCACCCCAATGTCATTCGTTCCAGCACGGGTGCTTTCTTCAGTGTACCTTGTGTGGCCTGTCGTTCTGAGGAGTGCATTGCTTTTCTGAAGGAGCACGGCATTCAGATACTGACGGCTCAATTGCAGGATTCCAAGTTGTATTACGATACCGATATGCGTCGTGGTACTGCTATTATCATGGGTACCGAATCGACAGGACTGACCAGTCAGTGGCGAGAAGCTGCCGATGCCCATATCCGTATCCCCATGCTCGGCATTACCGACTCGCTGAACGTCAGCGTATCTGCCGCCATCCTGATGTACGAAGCCGTACGCCAACGGCGGCAATAGATAAAATCCATATAAATAAGGATTGTGAGTGTGAAGGGAAAGCAGTATCTTTGCACTCGCAAAATGTATGAAATGATGAAAAAGAAACAGATTTTCGCAGGGATGCTGCTCATGCTTCCCTTGATGACACAAGCTATTGAGTTGAATGATTCCTCGAAGGTCTTCGACCTCGACGAAGTCATTGTCGTCTCACAGCCCAAGGAAGGACGCCTGTTGCGCCATCAGCCGTTAAGCAGTACGGTGATGACTCAGCAAGAGATGCGACAGTTGCAAGTGTGCGACTTGGGTATGCTGTCCGATTACGTTCCGTCGTTCAACATGCCTCAATATGGCTCCCGACTGACGTCATCTCTATACATCCGTGGCATCGGTTCACGTATCAACAATCCGTCAGTAGGTATCTATTACGACAACATTCCCTTGGTGGGAAAGTCTGCCTTCAACCATTACTTCTACATGATTGACCGTGTCGATGTGCTTCGTGGTCCTCAGGGAACACTGTACGGCATGAATACAGAGGGAGGACTGGTGCGTATCTACTCCAAAGACCCGATGAGATACCAGGGAACCGACATCTCTCTGGGTATGGGAACAGGTCTGACACGCCATGTAGAAGTGGCTCATTTCCATCGTCCTACCGAGAAATTCGCTTTCTCAGCAGCAGGTTTCTACAACGGTCAGCGTGGTTTTTTCAAGAATAGCGCTTTGGATGAATGGAATGACAAGATGACGGAAGCCGGCGGTAAGATGCGTTTTGCCCTGCAAGCCACCCCCAAGTTGCGTATGGATCTCACGACAGATTATCAATATACCAACCAGAACGGTTTCCCCTACGGCTTGTATAACATCGAGGAGAATAGTGTTGACCGTCCGGCAACCACCACGATGAATACCTATAAGCGCCAGATGCTGAACACAGGACTGAACATCGGTTACGATGCAGGCCCTTGGCTGTTGACCAGCATCACCTCGTGGCAGTATCTGCGCGACCACATGGAGATGGATCAGGATTATATGGTGGCCGACTATATGCACCTGAAGCAGTTGCAAAAGCAGAATGCACTGACCCAGGAACTGACCCTGCGCAGTCACGGACAGCATCGTTGGCAGTGGGTGGTAGGTGCTTTCGGTTCCTATCAGTGGTTGCGTACCGACGCCCCTGTATCCTTCGGTTCTGCTATGAAACAGCAGACCGCCGACCGTATCAAGGGACTCATGCCCCCAGCTGTTGCCGCTATGTTTACGGCTTGGGAGATTCCCGACTTCTCAGTCAGCGAGACATTCCACACGCCCAATGCCAATGTCGGCGTTTTCCACGAATCTACCTTCTCCGTTACCAACCGTTTTGACGTGACGTTAGGACTTCGCTATGACTACAGCCGCGTCAAGGTGGATTACAACACCAATGGTCTTCTTTCTCTGCATTATGCCATGCCCGCTATGCCGCCAAGAATGCCTGTTGCTGTTGATAAGACCAATCGTCTGACAGGTGTACTACAGAACAACGACAAGCGCTCGTTCCATCAGCTGTTGCCCAAGGTGGGATTGACCTATCGTGTCGATGACCAAGGCTCGAACATCTATGCTACGGTGTCGAAAGGCTATCGTGCCGGCGGCTACAACATCCAGATGTTCTCGGAGATTTATCAGTCGGAGTTCATGTCCAAGGGTAAGACTTTGCAGAACGGCGACGTCGCCATACCCTACGACGATGCTGCCTATGAGCGCATCAACAGCAACATCAGCTACAAACCCGAGGAGTCTTGGAACTTTGAGGCAGGCAGTCATCTGAACTTGCTGGAGGGTAAGGTAAAGGCCGATTTCGCTTTCTTCTACATGCGTATTCGCAATCAGCAGTTGGCTGTGATGGCTGATGAGTACAACTTTGGTCGCATCATGGTGAATGCCGGTCGCAGTCATACGATGGGTATTGAGATGTCGTTGCGCGGCAGTGCCTTCGACAACCGCTTCGACTGGTTCGGAAATCTCAGCGCATTGGATGCCGTTTTCGACGACTACGACACCTTCAGCGGCAATACCGTTCCTTTCATTCCGTTGTGTCAGTTCTCGTTAGGAGGCAACTGGCATATTGGCAAACTGACCCTCGGAGCCAATGTGACAGGACAGGGCGATACCTTCTGGGACGAGGCAAACACGTTCAGTCAGTCAGCGTATGTGTTGCTGGGTGCCCATGCCGACTATAACTTCGGAGTGGTGAGTGTGTCCTTGTGGGGACGAAACCTGACGAACAAGCACTATAACCAGTTTGCCATCAAGAGTAGGGCTACGGGTTCGGAGTTGGCATTCGCCCAGCGTGGTACTCCCATCCACTTTGGTGCCGATGTAAATATACATTTCTAAAAAACAACCAACACACAAAATTTATTATATAACATCAAAACTCGTTACTTTAGTTAATAACGTTAAAATTAACGGAAATAATTAACTATTTCTACTTCTTCGTATTGGAAAAAAGCGTAACTTTGCACCCAGTACGAAGAAGTAGTGTTTTATCTATGAAGAAATCAACAATATGGATCATAGCGGTCATCATGGGATTCTCGTTCCTGGCCCTTCTTTTCTTGCAGTTCTCCTATGTGGAGGAAATGGTCAAGATGAAGAAGGAACAGTTCGATGAGAGCGTGAACCGTTCACTATATCAGGCCTCACGTAATCTGGAGATGAACGAGACGCTGCGTTATCTGGAGAAAGACGTCAATGAAACCGAGCGCCGTGCTTTCACCCAAGACTCCGTCATTATTGACGGATTGGGCTCTATACAGCAGTCGCACCAGTTTGCGGTGGCAGCCGACGACGGCACTATCTATTCCTCCTTCCAAGTAAAGGCGCTGAAGATGAAGCCCGCGTCCATCCCCAAGGCCACAATCCTGCGGAAGGACAAGAACTCGATTACCGAGGCTACCAAGACCATGCAGGAGATAGTGCGTAACCGTTATATCTATCAGAAGGCTTTGCTGGACGAGGTGGTTTACAACATTCTCTACACCGCCAGCGACAAACCTTTGCGTGAACGCATCAACTTCCGTATGTTGGATCAGGACATCCGTTCCGAGTTGATGAACAACGGCGTCAACATTCCCTACCATTTTACAGTATCTACCACCGACGGACGCGAAATCTACCGCTGTCCTGACTATGAAGACAAAGGTCAGGAATATACCTATCAGCAGTTGTTGTTCCGCAACGACCCGCAGTCGAAGATGGGTGTGGTACGCATTCACTTCCCGCAGATGAGTTCGTACATCTTCTCATCGGTGCGCTTTATGATACCTTCCATCATCTTCACCATCGTACTGCTCATCACGTTCCTCTTCACCATCGTCGTCGTGTTCCGTCAGAAGCGCTATTCTGAAATCAAGAACGACTTCATCAACAACATGACCCATGAGCTGAAGACGCCTATCGCCAGCATCTCTCTGGCGGCACAGATGATGAACGACGAGAGTGTTCCCAAGACCGAACAGATGACCCGCCACCTGAGTGGTGTCATCAACGACGAGGCGAAGCGCCTGCGCTTCCTGGTGGAGAAAGTGCTGCAGATGTCGATGTTCGACAAGAAGAGCATCATCTTCAAGAAGAAGGAACTGGACCTGAACGAAATGGTGGAGCAGATAGCTCAGACGTTCACCCTGCGTGTGGAGCATACGGGAGGTAAGATTTACTCCGAGATAGAGGCGGTCGATTCTGCCATCTACGTCGATGAGGTACACTTCCAAAACGCTATCACCAACCTGATGGACAATGCCGTGAAGTATCGTAAACCCGATCAACCGCTGGACATCTATATCCGCACCTGGAACGACACGGAGAAACTCTACCTCAGCATCCGTGATACCGGTCAGGGCATCAAGAAGGAGAACCTAAGAAAAATCTTCGATAAGTTCTACCGTGTTCATACCGGCAACAAGCACGACGTCAAGGGCTTCGGATTGGGTTTGGCGTATGTCAAGAAGGTGGTCGATTTGCACCAAGGTGAAATCAAAGCCGAGAGTGAGGTCGGAAAGGGTACGAAGTTTACCATCTCACTGCCATTGCTTAAGCAAGATTAATTATTAACATAAAAACAAATAAGATTATGGACGAAAAACTGAAAATTCTTCTTTGTGAAGATGACGAGAACCTCGGAATGCTGTTACGTGAATATTTAGCAGCCAAAGGCTACATGGCAGAACTCTGCCCGGACGGTGAAGCCGGCTACAAGGCTTTCCTCAAGACGAAGTTCGATATTTGCGTGCTCGATGTGATGATGCCGAAGAAAGACGGCTTTACTTTGGCACAGGAAATCCGTCAGGCCAACGCTGACATTCCCATCATTTTCCTTACTGCCAAGACCCTGAAGGAAGACATTCTGGAAGGTTTTAAGATTGGTGCTGATGACTACATCACCAAGCCCTTCTCTATGGAGGAACTGGTGTTCCGTATTGAGGCTATCCTGCGCCGTGTACGTGGCAAGAAAAACAAGGAGAGCTCCGTCTATCGCATTGGCATGTTCACCTTCGACACCCAGAAGCAACTGCTGAGCATCGGCGAGAAGCAAACCAAGCTGACCACCAAGGAGAACGAGCTGTTGGGACTGCTCTGCTCGCATGCCAATGAGATTCTGCAGCGCGACTTCGCCCTGAAGACCATCTGGATTGACGACAACTACTTCAACGCTCGTTCGATGGATGTGTATATTACCAAGCTGCGTAAGCACCTGAAAGACGACCCGCAGATTGAGATTATCAACATCCACGGTAAAGGCTACAAGCTCATCACTCCCGAAGAGGAATAATGGAGGCCTTTGACAAAGTGGCGTTTTGACGTTGACAAAGTGCCACTTTAATCGCGACAAAACGGCACTTTGTTCATGACAAAATGCCGTTTTGTTTTTGACCCCTTTATTTCATCGTCTGCACATCTGCAGATAAGGACATGAGCGACAAGTGCGCAGGTCGTCTGTAGGTGTCAGGGGAACGTCGGGAAAGAACATCTCCTGAATGGTCTGCTCCAGGCGTTCGTTGAATGGCTCGCTATAGTCAGCCACATCGTATATCCGCTCTTTTCCGAAGCAGAGCGTGGGGTCGTAGTCTTTTTTAGAGGCATGCTGGATAAACAGCAGGGCAGGAGAGACGGGGTAGTACGTTGCTGAGGAGGAACCTTTGTGCTGCTGACGACTGACAATGTCGGCATAGACAAACGTCTGCAGGTAATAGTCGCTATGGTTATGAATTTGCTCGTGGTCGAAGATGGCGTCAACGTCAGGCAGCATTTTCAATTGACGACTGCCGGTCTTATAATCCACCACACGGATGCGACCGTCGGACAACTGGTCAAGACGGTCTATGCGTCCACCGATTTTCAGGGGTATAGTTCGTGAGACGGCTGGGATGTTGAACGACAACTCACGGGCAACATCGATTTCCAAACCTAACAAGGTGAAGGGAGCCAGCCGCATGTCGATTTCAATGAGCTGGCGAAGATAGCGGATGATAACTTCGCGGTTGATGATATGCAGACCTCCAATGATGGCATGAGGCATCTCCTGACGGAAGGCTTCATCGACAGCGCGACCTATCAGCGACTGGTCTTTCAGCAACTGGTTGAGTGATTCGCGCGTCACTTCCCTTGGCAACTGATGGTAAAGCGTGTCGGCAGCCTGATGGAAGATATTTCCGAAGATGCGGTTGTCCAGTTCTAACTCGTCGTCAGGTTGGTCCGGTTCCTGAATGCCAGCCACATAGCGATAGTAGAACTGCAGGGGACATCGCATGTAACGATTGATAGCCGTAGGCGTCAGCAGTGAGAAATAATCGCTCAACAGCTGCATGACGTGTTCGCTTTTCTCGATGGGCTCTGGTGTCCAGCGGCTGATGCTGCGTCCGGCTTGCAGAGTGGATTGCTGAATGTCATGCGGACTTTCAACCATCATCTGCAAGACGAAACGGCTCATCTCCCCACGTTGTCCGTCTTCCGTCGAGTTGTTCCACAGAATGGTCACGTCGCTGGCACGTTGCAGCAGGCGATGGAAATAGTAGGCATAGATGCTCACTTTGTTTTCGACGGTTGTTAACTCAAAGGCCTGTCGGATGCTATGTGGAATAAAAGAACTGTCGTTGACACCACGCGGCATGTTGCCTTCGTTGCATGAGAGCAGCAGTACGTGTTCGAAGTCAAGGTTGCGCGTTTCCAAAACACCCATAATCTGAAGTCCCTCAGCGGGTTCACCATGGAAGGGAATGCTGGTTTGCTGTAACATCTGTGTGACGAGTCGCTGCATGGTGACATCGGTTACGCAGAGATCGCCACTCTCTATTAAGCCGTTCAGACGGTTGATGAGCGTATAAGCGCGGAACACAGATTCCTGGAACAAAGGGTCGTCAATGTCGGCTTTGGCAATGTTACGTAAGAGTATCAGTAAGTGAGCCACCAGTGAAGACGGTTGCGCAAAGAGTTCATCCTCCTCTACAAAGACGGCGTAGGGATGGTGTTGCAGAAGTCTGCGCAATCTCGGACTACGGCCACCCAGGTGCATGTTGAAGTAGAGTTGTATAAACGAAGCCACGGGCGTCTGTGATAAGGGATAGCCGGTGGTGATGTTCACCTTGTTCACCTCCTCAGGTAGAGAGTGGATGACGGTAGGCAACAGACTTTCATCGCACAGCACGATAGCGGTGTTCCTTAAGTTTTCTAATGAGAACGACGAAGAACGTTCGGCGAGTTCTTTCAGCCAGGTGCTGACATAACGTGCCTGAATGTGTTCTGTGGGGGCTGAGATGCAGGTGATGTGCTTTTGTTGACGGAAGTTGGCATAGATGTCGTCATTGGCAGTGTCCAACTCGTTGGGGAAGTATTTCAGGTATTGAGCGATGTAGTGACCAGCCTCATGACGCTGCATATAGTAGCTGTCGAAGTCCCAGTAGAAGTGTGCCTTGCCTTCTTTTTGCAGCAGTGTGAAGAGCCGCTGCTCTACTTTCTGCAGCATATTGAAACCTACGAACAGGTAACGGTCGTATGGGAAGGCTGCAGCTATCGAGGCTGCGTCATTCCCCACATTGTTGACTACCTGCCGATAGAGGGCACCCTCGTATGCCAACCCCTGACTGGCGAGTCGCTCGTTAAAGTCGTGATAGATATCGGAAAAGCGACTCCACAGGCGGAGGAAACGCTGTTTGAGTTCACTCTCGTGTTCCTCCGTAAACTGACTGAAGAAGTGGCGCAGCAGTTGACGTTGCTCGTCGGTGAGGTAACTGAGATCGTCGAGTTCGTGGATGTCGCGCAGATTAGCAAAGACCTTGTCGGCATCAGCCATATTCTTGTCGATGTCATCGAAGTCGCTGATAAGCAGCTGTCCCCAACTATAGAACTTGTCAAGTGTCTCGTCCGACTCCGTCTGCAGGCAGAAGGACAGATGCAGGTCGCACACCAGCTTGACGGGATCGGCCACAGCTAGTTCAGACTGTTGGCGAAACAAATCGCTGATAGTGATATACACTGGGCTCCACAGGGGTTTCCCGTCAGCTAAGCGTGCCAAGTACTCATTGAGAAACAGCGATGCTCGCTTGTTGGGAAACACTACGGCTGTACGCGACAAGTCGGTGCCATACTTGCGGATGATGTCTTCAGCGACGTATTCTAAAAAACTCTTCATATTTTCTCACCTCTTATTACTTACTTCTCACCTCTTACTCCTCACTGTTCACCTCTTCAATCTTATTACTATATACATACCACAGCCATCCCTTTACTCCGGGCATACCCATCTGCTGTAGCAGTTGCATGTACTGTCGGACTTGGTCGTGGTATTCCTCCTTCGGACGACCAAACTTGAAATCAACGACATGGGTCTCCCGACCATCGGTCATCACACGGTCAGGACGGCGCTCCACAACCGTACCATCATTGTCGAGATACAGGATGGTGCATTCATTGAACAGTTGCCAACGTTCTGAAAACCAATCTTTCACACGTTTGTCTTCCAATCGTTTATGAAGCATACTCGTAAGCTTTTCACGTGTCACCTCATCATCGTAAAGGATGCCGTCGTGTTGTAATCTTATCAAGGCTGGTGTGATATCGGCAGTAGTGCGGATGGTCGAGAATATCTCATGCAGCACACTGCCTATCTTGATGTAGCTTAGCTCCTGTTGTTCGTCATCTCCGTTGATGAAGTCACGACTGCGGTTGCTCTGTCTGAACTCGGTCTTGGCGTCGAAGGTCTCCAGTTCAATGTGTTGGGCAGTGACGGGTTTTAGGAATACGTTGGCAGTTGCGGGCTTCTTTTTAGCATCCTCAGTAGTTCCTAAATGCTTGTCGTCGCCGAACGTAAACTCTATCGTCGCCTTTTCATCTTCCTTTCCTTCTATCGTTGATGCAGGCAAATCAATATTGGGTAATACCTTTTCTATCAGTGCCGAACGGGAGGACTTGCTGCCACGCTGACCGATGACGTACAGACTCTTGATGGCTCGTGTGAAGGCCACATAGAGCAGGTTGAGGTTATCGACCGTATTCTGAAGGTGCTCGTCAAGGTAGTCGTCTTCATAGATGGTACCGCGCAACTGCTTCTCACTATAGTCGATGGGAGCAATGGGCAGTGCGTCGAAGGGTGCTTCCGTCGGATGACACCAGAGTACGTCAGGCATTTCCAGTCGCCAGTCGCAGAAGGGAATGATGACATGCGGAAACTCCAGTCCTTTACTCTTATGAATGGAAAGAATACGCACACCATGAAGTGTGTCGCCCTGTATGGTCTTGCTGCTGATGGTTTCGTCCCACTCCCGAACAAAGGCATCGATATCGGTTGAGTTGTCCTGTGTGAACTTGTTCAGCTGATCGTAGAAAGCACAAAGATAGGCACTCTGGTCGTTGAGTCGGCTTAATTCGAAGATGGTGTGAAGTCGTTCTACCAGTTCGTAGAGCGGCATTCGTAACAGTTCGGTAGTATGTTGCGAATAGGCTTTAGGCAACAGCTCATCAAGAACGCGGTCCTTCGTGAAGAGGGAGGAGTCTGCTTCGGAGTTGCCCAACACACTATGCTGATAAAGCTTCGCAATGGTGGCTTTAGCCAGTTGGTCGTCAGGGTGGGTGAGCAGATGAAGGGCTTGCACCAGCAACGTGACTGCTACGGAAGCATCCAGTCGATAGGCTTCGTCACTGACGATAGGAATGTCGGGATGTGCTAAGGCAAAATATTCGGCAATAGTGGGGATGTGTTTGTTGCTGCGCACCAAGATGGCTATCTGTTGTAAGGAGACGCCTTGCTGATGCAGTTGACAAATCGTCTCGCTCAGAAGCTGTAGGGTGTGTTCCTGATAGTCGTCAGCAGGCAACAGACGAATATTGACATAGCCGTCTTGCGGAATTCCAGGACGTGCATTCTGGAAGACATCAGCATAGGCATGACGCAGCTGTTCGGCACCCTGAGGATTGCTGTCTCGTTGCTCTTCGTACTCTTGTCGGGCAGCCTCTGTGAAGAAGGCATTGTTGAAGTCAATGATGTTGCGGGTTGAGCGATAGTTGGTATCCAACGGACGAATGTCGAGACGCTGGTCGGCATGCGAGAATTGTGTATCGATAGCGTTGAGCAGTCGCCAGTCTCCGGAACGCCAGCGATAGATGCTTTGCTTGACATCACCGACTATGAGATTCTCTGAATGTTCATGGCTCATGCACTCCTCCAGCAGCACCTTGAAGTTCTGCCATTGTACGGTGGAGGTGTCCTGGAACTCATCAATCATCACATGTTCCAGTTGAGAACCAATCTTCTCAAAGATAAATGGTGAGTCGCTGTCGCTGATGAGGGCATGCAGCAACTGCTGGGTGTCGCTCAGCAGGAAGCGGTTGGCTTCGTCGTTGAGGTGGCGGACCTTTTGCTCGATGCTGCCCAACAGACGTAGCTGACTGAGGTGACGCAGGGTAAGGTCTGCCGACTGATAGAGACGCCACTGACGGGGACGCTCATCGATGGCTTTACCCACCAGCGGCATCAGGGAAGACTCTGCCACCATGTGGATGTGTTCGCCAATCGGACTGCCTTTCTTATACCACTTGCTGGCATCATAGCGACAGTCGCAGGCTCGCTTGCCTACCACGTCTTCATTCATCTGACCGTCGCGAAGCTTGAGGAAAAGTCCTGCCACGCCACTCTTGCCGTATTGGAGGTCATCGATACTAAGACCCTCGGACTCTAACGTGTCGAAGAACTCGTCAGCCAACTGCTTCATGTGCTCCAAAGCATCGGCACGTATCTGGCGCAGTTGTTTCGTATAAGCCTCCATGAAACCCTTTTGACTGATCTTCTCATTGAGCATCTTGCTATGCGTCTTGTAGTAGTCGCGGAAGATGGTCTTACCAAATTGCTTCACCTGTCCAATGATGTTCCAGGAACGATCATCGTCTATTTTCTCCATGATGTAGCTGAGTAACCACTGAAGCATGACATCGGTATGGGTCAGCGAGTCGATGAGCATATCGACGGCTTGCTCTTCTACCTGTGTGTCGTTCAGACTGATGCGAAGATTGGCTGTAAGGTCGAGCTCACGTGCCAAGTTTCGAAGTACGCTCTGAAAGAACGAATCGATGGTCTCAACACGGAAGTAATTGTAGTTGTGCAACAGTAGGTGGAGGGCTTCGCCGGCATTCTTGCTGACGATGGGAGCGGACAGACCTGTTTCGACAATCACTTTCTCAGCGTAATCATTAGAGTCGGGCAATTGTTTCCAGATGCCGTACAGCTGACTGAGGATACGCATCTTCATTTCCTCTGTTGCCTTGTTGGTGAATGTTACCGCTAAGATGTTGCGGTAGCTCAAAGGATTCTTGACGAGCAACTTGATATATTCGACAGCCAAAGTGAAGGTCTTACCAGACCCTGCGCTGGCCTTATAGACTGTGAGTGGTTTTACCATCGGCGGAAGAGTTCAAAGGTGGATTTAAATTCAAAGGAGTCAAAGTGGGTGTTGAGGAAACTGGCGAAGACGCCAAAGGACAGGTAACGGCACCTCAAACCATAGCCCACCTCGAAATAGGGACGGGTGTGCTCTATTCCTAAAGCACTGAAATATAAACGTTCTGTTTCTACAAAGCGACCTACCCATGGCAACCACGATAGTGCTAACAACGGGGAGTCGTAGGAAATATGACCTCGAACATAGTAGTTGGACTCGTTATACCAACGACCTTTCACCAATTGGAACTGGCCTGACCAGTCGTCTTCCCAGCCAGTAGGCAGGTTGTTATCGTAGAAGTTCGTGTAATCTACAAAGTAGTTCGTACTGCGGTTCGTATAGAAACCGGCACCAGCCCTGAGATTGAGGATGCGCATGCCCAACTTTTCCTTCTTATAGACAGCATCGTACTCCCAGCGTTCATACTGCAGATTGGAGCCTAAAACATTCATGATGCTTCGCTCGTAGTTGGCAGTCAGCACAGGGCCTCTCGTTTGCCAGGGCATCAGACGAATGGTAAAGTTAGGGGCAAAACTGCGGTACTTGGGCTGGAGCCCCGCCAGCTTCATCATTTCCCAGTTGGTCGTCGCACTACGGATATGATAGTTGATACCTGTCATCAGATGTATCCAGTCGAAAATTCCGATGTTGTTGAATAGGCTTACGTATTCGTCACGAAACTCCGGCATAGAGGTTTTGGTGGCTTTGCCCACTCTTTCGTTATAGACTTCAGCAAGGGGACCATTGGATATGCGGTTACCATTACCCCAGGTAACACCTGCTACACCGCCACGTTTAGGATTATAGGTCATACTGAAAGGCAGGTTATAGTAGAACTGATTGATCTTTATGTTCCAACCGATACTGGGTTCAAATTCCAGGTATCGATGGTCATTCCATTTGTAGGTGAGGTAACCACGCAGTTTATACGACAATCCTTTTGACGTACTATAACTCATATAAAAAGGATTGAACAGTGGCGAGATGCGCATGTAGGTATTCTTAGAATAGAATCGCGTACTGTTCATCATGTGGTCACCGATGACATCCCAGAAGAAGTCTTTCACCCGAGATAGTGTACTCGGCTTGTCAGGTATGGTGTCGGAGGCGTTTTTCTCTTTTCTCTCTTTTATGGAGTCTTGTTCCTGTTCTTTGAAACGCTGTCGGTAGATACTTTCATGGAAAGCATTTAATGGAATGGGACGTATCGAATCCATCATTGACAAGTTCTCAATGTCGTTGATGCTGTCAGGGAGAGTTATCGGACAGTCCATGACGGTGGTGAATTCACTTTGTACGTTGTTCCACACAAACTTAAACGACGCTTTCGTGTCGTTGACTTTCGCCATACCATAAGGACTGTCGGGGTTCATCTTCGTGTTGATGTTGAACTTCAACATGTCGAACTCGCCTTTGAAATTCAGAGAGTCGATAGCACCTGTCCGGAAGTTGACCTTTGCTTCTCCATTGACCAATTGCGTGTTGTCGATACGGGGCTTAAAGGACAAGATAACTGTACTGTCATTGACGTACAACATTTTATATTTGTAATAGCGACGGTTGACATAGCGAAACGGCGACAACAATCGGTCACCGTAGAACTGGTCGCTGTAGATGTTGGGGGTTAGCAAGTCGAACAGAGCAGGCATGGGTTCACGGTAGTGGTATATCGTACCGTACTTTACCTGCTGAATCAAATCGTGATTATAGCGGTCATAAAATTTTAGCTTGCCGTAGAATTCACCGGCAAACTGTTTGTCTCCATGGGCTATGCTGTACATGGAAGGAATAAGCCATAACAGGAAATTACGGCGTTTGATATCTATGCCATAAGAGAGATAGGTGTTTGTCTGATGCTCCATCAAGTCAGTTGCCACATTCGTATGGTACGCCCAGACTCTACTCATAAGGATAGAGTCACGGTAGTCGCCTGCAAAACAAATGCTGGGCATGAATGAAAGTATGCCCAGCATGAGTAGTATGGTACGGAGCTTCTGTTTCACGCCCCCAAAATTACAAAATATTTTCAGAGCGACAAAACATTTAGCCTAAATATTTCATCAGAATGCGTGCATTACCCGAATCACGCAGTTTGGCGATGCTCTTTTCGCGAATCTGACGGACACGTTCACGAGTCAGACCTAACTGGTCGCCTATCTCTTCCAGTCCCTTCTCGTGACAGCCGATGCCAAAGCACTCGCGGATAATGGTAATCTCACGATCCTTGAGCACCTTCTGCAGTACGGTGTTCAGTTCCTGAGCCATAGATTCATGATCAACCTGACGATCGGTACGAGAGTCATCGCCCGATGCCATCACGTCAAGCATGCAGTTGTCTTCACCGTCCTGGAAAGGAGCGTCGATAGAAACGTGGTGACTGTCGGCCTGCATAGACTGAGCTATCTTCTCCTCATCCATATTGGTGGCATCACTCAACTCCGATACAGAGGGGTGACGCTGGAACTCCTGCTCAAAACGGTTGATTTCGTGGCTAATCTTGTTCAAGCTACCAACCTGGTTCAAAGGCAGACGAACAATACGGCTCTGTTCAGCAATAGCCTGCAGGATGCTCTGTCGAATCCACCATACGGCGTATGAGATGAATTTAAAACCACGTGTTTCGTCAAACTTCTGTGCGGCCTTAATCAGACCAATGTTACCCTCGTCAATCAAGTCAGTAAGCGTCAAGCCCTGATGCTGATACTGCTTGGCAACGGATACTACGAATCGCAGGTTGGCGGTAACCAACTTGTCCTTGGCGCGCTCGCCTTCTGGTCCGCCTTTGCGTATCTTTTGAGCCAGCTCAATTTCTTCGTCGATGCTAATCAGCGGGGCACGACCAATTTCCACCAGATACTTGTCCAGTGCTTCACTTGAGCGATTCGTAATACTCTTTTGAATCTTTAATTGTCTCATCTTTTACTCTTATATATGCCTCTAACTTATTGAGAGTCAGAAGTGTGTAGGAAATATTGCCTCTAAAAGCGGTGCAAAGTTACAAAAAATACCAATACGTTGTTCTCCAAACACCAAATATTTTCCTTAAAAAAGCTTAAACGGATGGAGACGGTGGGGTTGCTTGATGACCATTTTTACGGTGGTGATGACCTCCACGATGACGCTTTTTGCGCGTTGCCGGCTGTCCTTCTTTGGGTTCTTGATGCGAAGAACGGGTGGAATGGGTGCGCTGCGACTTTCCACTACGACCGCGTCCTCCACGGCCACGGGTGCTCTTTCGTGGAGCAATGGCTTTGAATTCAGGCCCTTCGCCTAGTCCTTCAGGAAGGGGATTCTTAAGAATGTCGCGCTCTAAGAAGCGTTCGATATCGGCAAAATAGCGCATGTCCTGGTCGCTTACAAAGGTGATGGCCACTCCGTCACGCTGGGCACGGGCTGTACGACCAATGCGATGAACATAGTCTTCGGCATCGTGAGGCACGTCGTAATTGATCACCATCAGGATATCGTCAATGTCTATGCCGCGAGACACGATGTCTGTTGCCACGAGTACATCGACTTGTCCTGCCTTGAAACGATACATCACATCGTCACGTTCAGCTTGCGAAAGGTCACTGTGCATAGGAGCGCAGTTGATGTGCATGCGCTGTAGTTCACGGGTGATGTCCTTTACCTTGTCTTTCTTACCGGAGAAGATGATGACACGCTGCAGTTCGCCAGTCTTGAAAAGATGGCGGATGATGCCTAACTTCTGCGGTTCGTAGCAAACGTAGGCCGACTGCTGTATTTTCTCAGCAGGCTTCGAGACGGCAATCTTTACCTCTACTGGATTATTTAATAAGGTACGCGCGAGGTCTTGTATCTTATTAGGCATCGTTGCCGAGAACATAATGGTCTGATGGTTCTGCGGTAACAGCTTAGCAATGCTGAGGATATCGTCCGAGAAACCCATGTCGAGCATGCGGTCGGCCTCATCGAGTACAAAGAACGAAAGACGACTTAAATCGACATGTCCCATGCGGATATGCGACAGCAGTCGTCCCGGGGTGGCGATGATGACGTCAGCACCCATCTTTAATCCCTTCATTTCCTGATCGAATCGCGTGCCATCGTTGCCACCATAAACAGCTACAGAGCTGATGCCATCCAGATAATAGCCGAAGCCCTGCATGGCTTGGTCAATCTGTTGTGCCAACTCTCGGGTGGGAGACATAACGATGCAGTTGACGGCATCTTTCTGGAACCCGCCGTCATCGAGCATGGACAGGATGGGAAGCAGATAGGCTGCCGTTTTGCCGGTACCGGTTTGTGCAACGCCAATCAAGTCGCGACCGTCGAGTATTTCAGGGATACAGCGTTCCTGTATAGGGGTCATCTCGTCGAAGTGCATGTCGTATAGCGCATCGAGGATGTTATCGTTCAAATAGGTTTCTTCGAAACTCATTAATCAATCTTTAATCTTTAATTTTTAATCTTTCATTTAGTTCGGTGCCTGTCTATAGCAATAGTAGGCGATGAAGGCATACAGGATGTTCGGAATCCATGCTGCCAGTACCGGCGGGGTGTCGGCATTGATGGCGAAGGTGGCGCTGACGGTCTGCAACAGAATGTAGGTAAACGACAGGGCGAGTCCGATACCGAGATACATGCCCATGCCACCTTTTCTCTTGCGTGACGACAACGATACGCCGATGATGGTCAGGATGAATGATGCGAAAGAGGATGCTATGCGTTTATGGTATTCTACTTCATACTGTACCACATTGCTGGAGCCGCGTTGCTGTTGTTTGGAGATGTAGCGCTTCAGTTCAGGTGACGTGAACGTTTCCTGCTGTCCTTTCGAGAATACAAGATCCGTTGGTTCCATCTGGATGACAGTGTCCAACTCGAAGCCGCTGGTAATCTGTTCGCGCATGCCCTTCAGCGTTCTAATCTTCCAGTTGTTGGCTTTCCAGTGATAGCGTGAGTCGCTGATGGTGTCGTACTGGATGATGTTGGCATTCATCTGGCTGACAAGCTTTTTATTCTCAAACTTGTACAGCGAGAAGCCATAACCCGTCTTACGGGTATCGTCGTATTGCGATATATAGGCAACGACGCCTTTATCGACCATGAGTTGGATGTTCGACGCCGACGTGTTCTTTTTGTTATTCTTATAGAGCGACTCGAAGTCGTGACGCACGACCGTTCCTTTCGGAATGACAAAGGAGCCGAGATAAAAGTTCAGCACAGCGATGAGTGCTGCCGAGATGAGGTAGGGGCGCATGAGTCGCTTGAAACTCATGCCCGATGCCAGCATGGCAATAATCTCAGAGTTGCTGGCCAACTTGGAAGTAAAGAAGATGACGGCAATGAAAACGAAGAGTGGTGAGAACAGATTGGCGAAATAGGGAACGAAGTTAGCATAGTAGTCGAAGACAATTGCGCGCAGCGGAGCGTTGTTGGTCGTAAACTTTGCCAGGTTCTCGTTGACGTCGAAGACAATAGAGACAGAGATAATCAGCACGATGGAATAGACGTAGGTACCGATGAACTTTTTGATGATGTACCAGTCCATGCGCTTGACATGGCGGAACGGATTGTAGCGTTTCATCCATGCCACCTTTTCCCACGGCAGCTGTTGCAGTCGTGCCATCAGGTACTCACGGAGAGTACTCATTCGGGAAAGTAATGCGCTGACTGTCTGTTTCATCTTCTGCGTCCTAAGTCATCAATTACGGAACGTTTCCATTGTACGAAGTCTCCCTGCTCGATATGCTGGCGGGCATCGGTCACCAGTCGCAGGTAGAATGCCAGATTGTGAATGCTGGCTATCTGCATGGCGAGCAGTTCCTGCGCCTTGAACAGGTGGTGCAGGTATGCCTTTGAGTGAATGCGGTCTATCTCGCAACCGTCGGGGTCGATGGGCGAGAAGTCGTCCTGCCACTTCTGGTTTCTCATGTTCATGGTTCCCTGATAGGTGAAAAGCATTGCGTTGCGTCCATTGCGGGTCGGCATGACGCAGTCGAACATATCGACACCTCGCTCAATGGCTTCAAGAATATTCTGCGGTGTACCGACACCCATCAGGTAACGCGGACGGTCCTTGGGCAGAATATCATTCACCACTTCTATCATGTCGTACATCACCTCGGTAGGTTCGCCGACAGCCAGTCCGCCGATAGAGGCTCCGCCGCCGTCGTTCAGCATTTCCAAGACGTCACAGACATGCTTGGCGGCATCCTGACGGAGGTCTTTGTAGGTACAACCCTGTACGATAGGGAAAAGAGTCTGGCGATGTCCGTAGAGTGGTTCAGTCTCGTTGAAGCGCTTCACACAGCGTTCCAGCCAGCGTTGTGTCAGTCCGAGCGACTGCTTGGCATACTGGTAGTCGCTTTGTCCCGGCGGACATTCGTCGAAAGCCATCATGATGTCGGCACCGATAATGCGCTCGGTGTCCATCACGTTCTCCGGGGTGAAGACGTGTTTCGAGCCGTCAATGTGACTACGGAACTCACAGCCTTCCTCCCTCAGTTTGCGGATGCCAGTCAGCGAGAATACCTGAAAGCCGCCTGAGTCGGTCAGTATGGGACGGTCCCACGTGTTAAACTTGTGCAGCCCGCCAGCCTTGCGCAGAATGTCAAGTCCCGGACGGAGGTAGAGGTGGTAGGTGTTTCCAAGAATAATCTGAGCCTTCACCTGCTCTCGAAGTTCCGAGAAGTGGACACCCTTGACGCTACCCACCGTTCCGACGGGCATGAAGATGGGCGTCTTGATTTGTCCGTGGTCGGTGGTAATCAGTCCGCTACGTGCATTGGAGGCGTTGTCGCTATGTTGAACTTCGAATGTCATTCCTTTTCACTTTTCACTTATCCCTTTTCACTTTTCACTTATCCCTTTTCACTTTTCACTTATCCCTTTTCACTTTTCACTTCCTCTTCGGGGATGGTAAAGTCCAGCGGATGCTCCACCAGCTCGTCGGTCAATGCAAAGTCCCAGACATCCTGCACGTTCTCCACATAGTGGAAGGTGACGCCCTTCAGGTACATGTCGGGTATTTCATTGATGTCCTTCTCGTTCTCCTTACACATCACGATGTCAGTAATGCCGGCACGCTTGGCAGCCAGAATCTTCTCCTTGATGCCACCTACGGGCAGCACCTTTCCACGGAGCGTGATTTCACCGGTCATGGCGGTATTCTTGCGAACCTTGCGCTGGGTCAGTGCCGAAGCGATTGACGTGGCAATAGTGATGCCTGCCGAAGGACCATCCTTGGGAGTAGCACCTTCCGGCACGTGGATATGGATGTTCCAATGGTCGAAGATGCGGTAGTCAACGCCCAACTTGTCAACATGTGCCTTGCAATACTCCAGGGCGATGACGGCACTCTCCTTCATGACGTCGCCCAAGTTGCCGGTCAGCGTCAACTTGCCAGCCTTTCCTTTCGACAGCGAGGTCTCGATAAACAGTATCTCGCCGCCCACACTGGTCCATGCCAGTCCAGTGACGACACCGGCGTAGGCATTGCCCTGATAGATGTCTCGATAGAAAGGCGGTTTGCCCAGCAGGTCTTCTATCTCTGTGGGAGTGATCTTTTCGTAGGGCAATTCGCCGTTCTCGGCTTTCTTGAAAGCCAGCTTGCGCAGCGCCTTGTTGATTTGCTTCTCCAACTGGCGGACGCCGCTCTCACGGGTATATTGCTCTATCACCTTTTCGATGGCAGCCTTGTTGAACGTCAACTTCTTGTCGTTAAGACCCGTATTGTCCTTTTCCTTCGGTATCAGGTGGCGCTTGGCAATCTCCAGTTTCTCTTCGGTGATGTAGCCGGACACCTCGATAATCTCCATGCGGTCGAGTAGGGGACGGGGTATCGTACTGAGGTTGTTGGCAGTAGCAATGAACATCACCTTCGACAAGTCGTAATCTACGTCCAGGTAGTTGTCGTGGAACGCTGCATTCTGTTCAGGATCGAGCACTTCCAGCAGTGCACTGGCGGGGTCGCCGTTGTGTGTATTCTGCGTCACCTTGTCTATCTCGTCCAGTATGAATACGGGGTTCGAGGAACCAGCCTTCTGTATGTTCTTAATAATACGACCGGGCATGGCACCGATGTAGGTACGGCGGTGTCCGCGGATTTCGGCCTCGTCGTGCAGACCACCTAATGAAACGCGGACATATTTGCGCTTCAAGGCGTCGGCTATCGACTTGCCCAACGACGTCTTACCGACACCCGGAGGACCGTACAGACAGAGGATAGGACTCTTCAGGTCGCCACGCAATGACAGTACGGCGATGTATTCGAGGATGCGCTCCTTGACTTTCTCCATGCCGTAGTGGTCGCGGTCCAGAATCTTCTGGGCACGCTGCAGGTTCAAGTCGTCCTTTGTATATTCGTTCCACGGCAGGTTGACCAGCGTTTGCAGGTAGGTCAGCTGCACGTTATAGTCGGGCGAGTTCTGGTTCACCTGGTCCAGTTTCTCCATCTCCTTGTCGAAGTACTTCTTGATATCCTCCGACCACTTCTTTTTCTTCGCCTTCTCCAGCAGCTCCTTTTTCTCCGGCGTGCTTTCGTTACCCATTTCTGCCTGCAGGTTCTTAATTTGCTGTTGCAGGAAATAGTTACGCTGCTGCTCGTCAATATCGTCGCGCGTCTTGTTGCGAATGTCCAGCTTCAGCGTCTGCAGGTTGACCTCACGGTTGACGATACGCAGGGCATTGAACAAGCGCTCCTTCAGACTGTCCATCGTCAGCAGAGCCATCTTCTCCTTAACCGAGAACGGCATGTTCGAGCAAATGAAGTTCAGCGCCATGATGTTGTTCGTCACACTGCGAATGGCAAAGGCTGCCTCGTCGGGAATGTCGTCGCTCATCTGGATGTAGTCGCCAGCCTGTTTGCGCAGGTCGTCAATACCTGTGCTGAACTCCATGTCGTGCTTGTCGGGCTCCAGTTCGGGCACAGGAACAGCTTGCCCCATCAGGTAGGGCGTATATTTCGTCAGTCCCATGAGGCGCAGGCGGCCCAGTCCCTGCACAATAGCTGTGATATTGCCGTTGGGCAGCGTCAGCGTCTTCAGCACCTTGGCATAGACACCCACATCGTGCAAGTCGGCACGGATGGGAGCTTCCACCTCGGGGTCGCGCTGACAAACCACACCGACAATCAAGTCTTTCTTCTCCGCCTTGCGGATAAGCGCCATACTCGAGTCGCGTCCGATGAGGATGGGCGACACAACACCAGGAAAGAGCACCAGGTTGCGGACCGCCAGAATAGGCAGTTCGTCGGGTGCTTCCATATTCGTCAGGTCGCTGTAACTGCCCTCAACATCGGCAATCATTGAGAACGGCCTGTTCTTATTATCCATGTACATAGTTATTTTCTCTTCCATAATGAGGTGCAAAGGTACGAATTATTTGGCAAATGACCAAATCTTTCTTCATTTTCCTTCTTTTACACCACATGAGCCCCATCATGATTCTACCCCATGGAAAACTTTATTCCACCCATTGGAACATTTTATTCCATGGGGTGGAACAACTTGTTCCAACCGTTGGAACAACTCGGTACAACGGCTTTCAATCTTAGCAGTGAATAGTTTCTCTGAATTGAAATTAAATTCATTCAACAGCCGTCATTGGAAAATCGCCAAGGGCGACCCCTCAAAATTCAACACTCAACACTCAACATTCACTTCATTTTTAGTTAAAATTCTGTTAAAAAGTGCCATCATCTATCACATCTATCACACATCTCTCACTACGCAAAGCCCGATGTACAGAGGGTTTGTGATAGATGTGACAGATGTGTAGGATAAAATTGAAAATTTTGGTAAAGGCATGGTCGAGAGCCAACACAAGCAAGGGAAATAATTAAAAAAAGTAAAAAAATAAGGCAAGACGAATGATATCAGCAAATAAATGATTAACTTTGCGAGTAACATTTGACACTAATCTTAAAACGTAAGACATTATTTATGGAAAACAATCAGCTCATTGCCCAATGCGAGGCACGTGCAAAGGAATGGCTCTCTCCGGCCTTCGACGAGGAGACACGTAAAGAAGTAAAGGCTATGCTCGACGCAGAAGACAAGTCTGCGCTCATCGACGCTTTCTATCAGAACCTTGAATTTGGTACGGGCGGTCTCCGTGGTATCATGGGTGCCGGTACAAACCGTATGAACAAGTACATCGTTGGTATGGCAACACAAGGTTTTGCCAACTACATCCTGAAGGCTTTCCCCGGCAAGCAGTGCTCAGTGGTCGTAGGTCACGACTGCCGCAACAACGGACGCATGTTCGCAGAGACTGTTGCCGACATCTTCTCAGCCAATGGCATCAAGGTTTACCTCTTCGAAAGCCTGCGCCCCACACCTGAGATTTCTTTCGCTATCCGTCACCTCGGCTGTCAGGCTGGCGTCAACGTCACCGCATCTCACAACCCTCGTGAGTATAATGGATACAAGGCTTACTGGGACGACGGTGCACAGGTGCTGGCTCCCCACGACAAGGGTATCATCGACGAGGTGAACAAGGTAAAGATTGACGACGTAAAGTGGACCGCCAACAAGGAGCTCATCATCCCCATCGGTGGTGAGATGGACTGGGACTACATCCAGGCTGTCAAGGAGGCTATGGTCGATCAGGATGTCATCCTGCGCCAGAAGGATCTCAACATTGTTTATTCACCCATGCATGGAACAGGTCGTGTTATCGTTCCGATGGCACTGCGCTCTTGGGGATTCCAGAACATCCACGTCGTTCCCGAGCAGATGATTATCGACGGAAATTTCCCGACAGTTGTCAGCCCCAACCCTGAGAATGCCGAGGCTATGACCTTAGGTATGAAACTCGGTACCAAGCTGAACGCTGACCTGGTGATTGCTTCTGACCCAGACGCTGACCGTTTGGCCATCGTTTGCCGCAACGCCAAGGGCGAGTGGGAAATCCTGAATGGTAACCAGACCTGCATGATGTTCTCTTGGTACATCATCGCCAACAAGAAGAAGCTCGGCCAGTTGAAGGGTAACGAGTTCCTCGTAAAGACTATCGTAACCACCGAGGTTATTGCTGAGATTGCCAAGAAGAACAATGTCGAGTACAAGGACTGCTACACGGGCTTCAAGTGGATTGCCAACGAGATTCGCGTCAACGAAGGCAAGAAGAAGTATATCGGTGGTGGCGAGGAGTCGTTCGGCTTCCTGCCTTACGATAAGGTAAGGGATAAGGACTCCCCCGCAGCTATCTGCCTGATTTGTGAAATCGCTGCTTGGGCTCGCGACAACGGTATGACGCTCTACGACCTGCTGATGAATATCTATAAGGAGTATGGATTCTCGAGGGAGGTGACCATCAACGTGGTACGTCCCGGTAAGAGCGGTGCCGACGAGATTAAGCAGATGATGACCAACTTCCGCAACAACCCGCCGAAGGAGTTGGGTGGCTCGAAGGTTTGCCTGTGGAAAGACTACCAGACACTGGAGTGGTGGGACGCACAGGGCAACAAGGGTAAACTCGACATGCCTGCAACCTCTAACGTGCTGCAGTGGTTCTGCGAGGATGGCACCAAGGTTTCGGTACGTCCTTCAGGAACAGAGCCTAAGATTAAGTTCTACACCGAGGTCAAGGATCCGACCTTCAAGTGCGCTGACTGCTACGAACGCTGCATGCAGGATGCCGAGAAGAAGATTGAGGCTATCAAGAAGACCCTGAATCTCTAATCGCCACTCGGTTGATACTAACAAAAAGAGTCTGGACACCGTATTTTGGAGTCCAGACTCTCTTTTTGATAACGCTTCATAACATTAAAGGCCTACTTTCTGTAGTTCTTCATCCATCTGCTCTGCCAATTCGCGAGCTTTCTCAGCAGCTACTTCTGCAAAATCCTCACCGTTGGAGGCAAAGATAATGCCACGTGAGGAGTTGACCAACAGGCCACAATCGTTGTTCATGCCATATTTGCATACCTCTTCCAACGAACCACCTTGAGCTCCGACTCCAGGAACCAAGAGGAAGTGGTCGGGCACCACTTGGCGAATGTCTTCAAACATCTTACCTTGCGTGGCGCCAACGACATACATCATGTTGTCCTTCGTGCCCCATTGTTGAGATACACGCAGCACTTTTTCGAACAATCTTTCGCCGTTTTGGTCCTCCGTTAACTGTAAATCTTTACTTCCCTTATTACTGGTTAAAGCTAAGAGTATCACCCACTTATCATCATAACCCAAGAACGGCGTCACGCTATCTTCGCCCATATAGGGTGCAACGGTCAACGCATCCACTTGAGTCTCGCCTTCAAAGAAACTGCGGGCATACATGGCAGAGGTGTTTCCAATGTCTCCGCGCTTCGCATCGGCAATGATAAAGTGGTTGGGATAGTTCTCATGCAGGTACATCACCGTCTCTTCGTAGGCTGCCAATCCCATCGAACCTAATGACTCATAGAAGGCTAAGTTGGGTTTGTAGGCTACACAGTAGGGAGCAGTAGCATCGATGATGGCCTGGTTGAACGCCATAATGGCCAGCGAGTCGTCATATTCCTCGCCGTCTTCCAACTCCTCTTTGCAGTCGTTGATGATACACTGCGGTATCTTCTTGATGTCGGGATCAAGTCCTACACAGAGAAACGTCCGCTTCTCCTTAATCTGTTCTATCAGCTGCTGTCTGTTCATAATTCTGACTCTTTCATTCGTTCTGCATTCTCTGCAACGGTGAGGGCATCGATCATAGGCTGGATGTCACCACCTAAGAAACCTTGAAGGTCATGGGTAGTATAGCCAATACGATGGTCGGTCACGCGACCCTGCGGGAAGTTGTAGGTGCGGATTTTAGCCGAACGGTCGCCTGTCGATACCAATGTCTTACGGCGAGAGGCAATGTCATCCATGTATTTCTGGTGCTCCTTATCATATATAAAGGTATATAGGCGCGAGAGGGCACGTTCCTTATTCTTAGGCTGGTCGCGCGTCTCGGTACACTCGATGAGGATTTCCTCCGTCTCGCCAGTATTGGGGTTCTTCCACATATAGCGCAAACGGACTCCAGACTCCACCTTGTTCACGTTCTGCCCTCCGGCACCCGACGAACGGAACGTATCCCACTTGATTTCTCCTTCGTTGATGTGGACTTCAAACTTGTCAGCTTCTGGCAGTACGGCAACAGTAGCTGCCGAGGTATGCATGCGACCCTGCGTCTCCGTGGCAGGCACACGCTGAACACGATGCACGCCACTTTCATACTTCAGCGTACCATAGACATCGGCACCACTGACTGCAAAGTCTATCTCCTTATAGCCGCCCACAGCACCCTCGCTGACACTGGTTACCGAAAGTTGCCAACCCTTAGAGTCGCAGAAGCTTTTGTACATCTTAAAAAGGTCGCCGGCAAAGAGACATGCCTCGTCACCGCCCGTTCCTGCACGGATTTCCATCTGTACATTCTTGGCGTCTTCAGGGTCTTTGGGAATGAGGGCAATCTTGATTTTCTCTTCCAGTTTAGGCTGCAAGGCTTCGTTCTCACTCAGTTCTTCGCGAGCCATCTCCTTCATTTCGGGATCCGTCTCATTAGCAAGAATGTCCTTTGCCTCCTTGATACTGTTCAGACAGGCGATGTAACGTTTGCGGGCATCCATGATGTCGCCCAAATCTTTGTATTCCTTTGTTAGTTTTACAAAGCGGTTCTGGTCGGCAATGACCTCCGGGTCGGTAATCAGTGTTGACACTTCCTCGAAGCGTGCCTCCAGTCCGTCGAGTTTCTGTAATATACTGTTGTTTTCCATTTAATAGTTGAATTCTCCAAATTCTGATTTAATCGTCAGGCTCTTCTTGCCTTCCTCAATATGTCCTACCACTTGGGCGTCGATGTTAAATGACTTCGAGAGGGCTATCACTTGTTCCGCTACTTCAGGACGAACATAAATCTCCATACGATGCCCCATATTAAACACCTGATACATCTCTTTCCAGTCCGTCTCGCTGCAATCATGGATAGCACGGAAGAGTGGGGGAACAGGGAACATGTTGTCCTTGACAACCTTGCAGTTGTCGTTGACGAAATGCAACACCTTAGTCTGAGCACCACCGGTGCAGTGTACCATACCGTGAATCTCAGGACGCAACTCGTCGAGCAGACGCTTAATGACGGGAGCATAAGTACGGGTTGGCGAGAGTACCAAGTGACCCATATCGGGCAGTACTGTTTGTTGTGACTCAGTCGCAACATACGTAACGGTATCGGTGAGGGCATACTTGCCACTATAGACAAGGTCATTTGGGACGGCATGGTCGTAACTCTCGGGATACTTCTCAGCAAGATACTTGGCAAAGACATCATGGCGGGCACTGGTCAGTCCGTTGCTGCCCATGCCGCCGTTGTAGCCTTTCTCGTAGGTAGCCTGTCCTGTTGAGGAGAGTCCCACGATGACATCACCCGGACGGATGTTGGCATTATCAATAACATCGCTGCGCTTCATGCGACAAGTAACGGTAGAATCAACAATAATCGTACGTACCAAATCACCTACATCGGCCGTCTCGCCCCCCGTCGGCCAGATGCCGATACCCATCTCGCGCAGTTCTGCCAACAGTTCGTCGGTACCATTGATGATGGCACTGATGACTTCTCCAGGAACCAGCATCTTGTTACGCCCAATGGTACTGCTGACGAGAATGTTATCGACAGCACCCACACATAGCAGGTCGTCGGTATTCATGACGATAGCATCCTGAGCGATACCTTTCCAGACAGAGAGGTCGCCCGTTTCTTTCCAATACATGTAGGCCAATGAAGACTTGGTGCCGGCACCGTCAGCATGCATGATGTTGCAGTACTCCGGGTCACCGCCTAAGATGTCAGGAATAATCTTGCAGAAAGCCTGCGGAAAGATGCCTTTATCAATGTTCTTGATAGCGGCATGTACGTCTTCTTTTGCGGCACTGACGCCGCGTTGCATATAGCGGTTGTTCATAATCTTGAGGAAACGTTGCGGCGGAACCGCAACGAACAGTCGTTTAGAATTTAACCTGTGGAGCTTTCTCAGCACCAGCTTCGGCTTCAAACTTTGTCATCTGCGAGAATCCGAACATGCCAGAGAGGATGTTCTTGGGGAACGAGCGGATGACAACGTTGTAGTTTTGGACAGCCTCGTTATATTTGTTGCGGGCTTCGTTGATTCGGTTCTCGGTACCTTCCAGCTGAGCCTGCAGGTCACGGAAGTTTTCGTTGGCCTTCAGGTCAGGGTAGTTCTCCTGAATAGCAATCAGGCGTCCCAGTGCCGAACCCAGCTCGCCTTGTGCCTGCTGGAATTCCTTCAGCTTTTCGGGTGTCATGTTCGTTGGGTCGAGTGTCACCTGTGTTGCCTTGGAACGTGCAGCAACTACATCTTCGAGCGTTTGTTTCTCGTGGGCAGCATAGCCCTTGACGGTCTCAACCAGATTGGGAATCAGGTCGGCACGGCGCTGATAGGTTGATTGTACGTTGGCCAGTGCCGTTGTGGCGTCTTCCTGAACGCCGACCATGGAGTTGTAAGCACTAGCAGCCCAAGCGCCAATGATGACAACAGCTGCGATAATTCCGATAAGTGTCTTGTTTAATTTCATAATCGTTATATTTTTATTATTATGGGTCTTATGGGTCTTATGGGACTTATGGGTCTTATGGGACTTATGGGTTACCAGCGTGACGTGGCGCCTCCTCCGCCAAACGAGCCGCCGCCAAAGGAACCTCCACTGAAACCTCCTCCGCCGCCGCCAAAGGAACCTCCACCAAAGCCGCCACCACCATAGTGAATACTTTCTTCTATATAGAACGGATTGCCTATCAGTCCTGCAATACCGAGGATGCCCACCCACTGATACTTTTGATTGAGACGCAAGAAAAAGACGCACCAGCCAACCATCAGCAGCAGGTAAATGCCCATGATAGTAGCAACTTCGTCGTCTATATCGTCATCCTGGCTGGACAGTTGCATGACGGGAAGGTCTTTCTTCTGGAGTGTTGAGAAAAGTGCCTCGCTGAGATAGAGCATGGCACTGTCGGGTTGTTCAGCACGCATGGCAGGAACTACATACTTTTGTTCCAATCGGTGACACTCCACATCCGTCAAGTCGGCTTCCAACGAACGTCCCGGCGAGATGTTGATGCTATGATCTTGATAGCCTACCACCACGATGAGACCACGGTCGCCATAGCCTACACCATATCTGTTGCCTACATCCTGTGCCATACGGAAAGGATCGTCGTTTGCAATGTGGTTGACGATGATGAATACCGACTGGACACCTAATTCCTTTTCCAGTCGCTTTAGTGTGGCATTCATGCGGTCCGTTGTGTTATGCGACAAAACATGATCGGGATTAGAGACGTACTGCGTTGAGTCTTTTAAGTAAGGTATTGGAATGTCGGCAGCGCTCCAGTAATGTTCTTCCGTATTACTGACGGCCTGCGAGGTAGGCCTCTCCTCTGCAACAGGCAGCTGACTCACACAGCTGACCACCATGGCGAGGATACCCAACACGAAGACCCATCCCCATATTCTGCGCCATTTGGCCCATTCGGGGTGCTGCTGCTTGAATTCCCAGAACAGTTCATGCCGCTTTTGACGATATTCACGTGCCAAGACCTCGTACTTCCTTGAATACTGCTCCGTCAGGTATGATGACGACAAATTCCATCCCAGCTGCGAGTTCTCTATGTCGTAAGAGTCCTCCAGAGCATGGATGGCGTCATTATACTGACGTGTGAGCCGGTTGACTTGGTCGGTGTAGGTCATAATAACTGATTATTCTAGCGGCAAAACCGCTGGATACTTTTATTTTTCGTGCCAGAACTCCCAGGAAGCAAAGGCCTGCAAGAGCAGCATCTCCAGTCCGTTCTTGGTCTGTGCGCCATACTCAGCACCACGCTTCATGAAGAGTGTCTCGTCCGGATTATAGATGAGGTCGTAGAGAATGGTGTGTGAATCCATAGCCTCGTAGGGGAGGTTAGGACACACTTCCGTCTTAGGATACATGCCGAGAGGCGTGCAGTTGACGATAACATTGTATTCACGGATGATTTCTGGCGTGATGTTCTGATACTGAATAGTTCCTTGACGTTCAAATCTGCTAACAAATACGGTTTCAAGTCCCAGGTTACGCAGTCCGAAGTCTATTGCTTTCGAAGCGCCGCCAGTACCTAAGATGAGCGCTTTCTTGTGCCACTTGCTATCCAGCATAGGCTCAATGCTCTTGGTAAAACCAATCACATCACTGTTATAGCCTTTCAGTATGACATCATTACCTTCGTGTATCACCTTGATTACATTGACAGCTCCGATGGCACGAGCCTCTGGAGAGATGTGGTCAAGATAGGGCATCACCTTCTCCTTGTAGGGGATTGTCACATTGAGTCCACGAAGGTTAGGGTTGGAACTCAGAATTTCATCGAGCGCATCGATGGTTGAGATTTCGTAGTTTTCATAGATGGCGTCAATTCCCTCATCCTGGAACTTCTGATTGAAGTAACTGATGGAGAAGGAATGACCAAGAGGAAAACCGATGAGTCCGTATTTATCCATATTGTTAACGTTTATTTGGTTGCAAAATATAGTGTACAGATGCCAAAGGTCAGTCGTTGGAACTGTGCCTGTCGGAACCCCGCCTGTTGTAAGATTTCCACCATTCGTTCACCTTGTGGGAAGGCTTCGATGGTCTTTGTCAGATAGGTGTAGGCTTCCGAGTCTTTAGAGATGAGCCGTCCGTAGAGCGGGAGAACGGTGTGCGAATAGAGTTGAAAGAGTTGACGAACGGGGAAAGCAACGGGTTGAGTCAGTTCCAAGATACAGAGATGTCCGCCAGGACGAAGCACTCTGCACATCTCGCGCAGTCCTTTGTCAAGGTCGGCAAAGTTTCGAATGCCGAAAGCTGCTATCACAGCATCATAGCTATTGTCGTCAAAAGTAAGTGCCGTGCAGTCCTGCCGCTCAAAGGAAATACGTTCTTGCAGTCCCATTAGTTCTACTTTCTTCCGTCCGACAGCCATCATACCTTCGCTGATATCCACACCTTTAATGCTGACAGAGGGCAAAAACCTACAAGTCTGAATAGCAAAATCGCCTGTTCCCGTTGCAATGTCCAAGACCTCTTTAGGTGCAAAGGGTTGCAGTTTTCTAATAGCCTTACGCCGCCAGTAACGGTCAATATTCCACGAGAGACGATGATTCAGCGTGTCGTATGTGGAAGCAATGTTGTCAAACATCTGCTCCACCTGCTGAGTCTTGTCAGTTTTGGCACCGTAAGGGATAATCGTCTCTTGCTGATACATAAGGAATCAAATAACTTTGATAAAATGTAGTGTACTTTTATGAACGGGTTTTAAGATACGTACTGACGTTCTGCTCGATACGAGCAGCCAAGTCTTCGCTGTCAGCCGCCTTTTCGAAGCGTTCGCCGGTGATGTGTTCATAGAGTTCGATGTATCGCTCGCTGACGCTCTCGGCATATTCGTCAGTGATTTCAGGCATGGTCTGACCGGGTTCGTTCATGAAGTTATGCTCGATGAGCCATTGGCGTACAAACTCCTTGGAGAGTTGTTTCTGCGGTTCGCCCTTTGCCAGCTTTTCTTCGTAGCCGTCAGCATAGAAGTAGCGTGAAGAGTCTGGGGTGTGGATCTCGTCTATGAGATACACTTTCCCGTCGCGCTTGCCAAATTCGTATTTTGTATCGACGAGAATCAGTCCGCGCTGGGCGGCAATCTCCTGACCGCGAGCGAATATTCTACGGGTATAATCCTCCATGATGGCATAGTCTGTGGCGGAGACCAGTCCTTGTGCGATGATTTCCTCTTTCGAAATATTCAGGTCGTGACCTTCGTCAGCCTTAGTGGTTGGAGTGATGATAGGTTCGGGGAACCGCTCGTTTTCTTTCATGCCGTCAGGCAGTTTGACACCGCAAAGTTCACGACAGCCATTTTTGTATTCACGCCAGGCAGAGCCCGTCAGGATAGAACGGATAATCATCTCCACGCGGAATCCTTCACACTTCAGTCCAACAGTTACCATGGGGTCTGGCGTTGCCAGTTTCCAATTCGGACAAATATCGGCGGTAGCGTCCAGGAACTTGGCGGCAATCTGGTTCAACACTTGTCCTTTGTAGGGAATACCTTTGGGCAGGATGACGTCAAAGGCCGAAATACGGTCTGTCGCTACCATGACCATCAGGTCGTCGTTGATGTTGTAAACGTCACGTACCTTACCATGGTACACGCTCTTTTGTCCTTCAAAATTGAAGTCAGTCTTTGTTAATGCTTTCATTTTTATGTAGTTTGTCGTTTTGTTCGTATGCCTTGACAATGCGGGTCACCAATTTGTGACGCACAATGTCTTTGCCGTTGAGATTGACCACACCAATGCCTGGCACGTCTTTCAGAATCTCCAGTGCATCGACAAGTCCTGACTTTTGTGAACGGGGCAAGTCTATCTGTGAGGTGTCACCTGTGATGATCATCTTGGTGTTCCAACCCATACGGGTTAAGAACATGCGTAACTGCTGGGGCGTGGTGTTTTGTGCTTCGTCCAGAATGACGACGGCATCGCTCAAGGTTCTTCCACGCATAAATGCCAAAGGGGCTATTTGAATGATGTGATGCTCCATCATTTCTTGCAGTTTAGCTTGTGGAAGCATGTCTTCCAATGCATCGTATAGAGGTTGAAGATACGGGTCTATCTTATCCTTCATGTCGCCTGGCAGAAATCCGAGTTTCTCGCCCGCTTCAACGGCAGGGCGGGAGAGGATAATCTTCTTGGCGGTTTTCTCTTTCAGTGCCTTGACGGCCAGAGCAATGGACAGATAAGTCTTACCCGTTCCTGCCGGACCCACGGCAAACACCATGTCGTTGTCCTCATAGGTGTCTATCAGCTTCTGTTGGTTTTCCGAGCGAGCCTTGATGGCACGGCCAGACATGGTATATACCAGAACACCTTCCGGAATGTCGTCATTGGTGCGATGACCTTTGATGATATCCAAGATGTCTTCTTCTTTCAGGGAGTTGAATTTAAGTACATGCTGGCGCATTTTCTCAGCAGCCTCCTCGAAAGCGGCCATCTGTTCTTCGTCGCCCAGTATGCGCATCACATTGTCGCGGGCCACAATGCGTAGTTTAGGATACAGCGCCCTTATCATCTGCAGATGCTGGTTGCCCGCTCCGTAAAACACCACGGGATCGATATCCTCTAATACAAAATGTTTCTCTATCACGTACCTTATATAATAAATATGGCTGCAAAGTTACGAAAAAATAGTGAATTGCGAAGAGTAAACAGAGAAAATTTTGCGGTCGGGATGGATAATTTGAGCTTTTTTTCGTAATTTTGCAGCCGATTATGAGATATAATGCCAACAATCAAGGTGAATACGACCACTTCAACGTTACCGAAGGACCCCAGCCGTTACTGGAGTTCTTGTTAGAACATGTCAAGCTGTCAAGGACAAAAATCAAGCAGACGCTACATGGTCAGGGTATTCGTGTGAACGGAAAGACCGTCACACAGTTTGACTATATGCTTCAGCCAGGCATGAAGGTAGCTGTTTCCAAGACCAAACGTAACCAGCAACCGTTCAAAAGCCGCTACGTCAAAATAGTCTATGAGGACCGATGGCTCGTTGTCATAGAGAAACAACCGGGCATCTTGTCGATGGCTGCCGGACATGCGTCACTGAATGTCAAGTCAGTACTGGATGATTATTTCAAGAAGTCGCACCAGAACTGCACGGCTCATGTGGTACATCGGTTAGACAGGGACACTTCCGGCCTGATGATTTATGCCAAGGACATGGAGACAGAGCAGATTCTTGAGCACCATTGGCACGACATTGTCTATGACCGCCGCTATGTCGCTGTGCTTTCCGGTGAAATGGAACAGGATGAGGGAACTATTGAAAACTGGCTAAAAGACAACAAGGCATACATCACTTATTCGTCGCCTGTTGACAACGGCGGAAAGCTGGCCATCACACATTTTATGACCTTGGACCGCACTACTGAGCACTCGCTGGTAGAGTTTCGTCTTGAAACAGGTCGTAAGAACCAGATTCGTGTCCATGCTGCCGACATGGGACACCCTGTTTGCGGCGACCCCAAATACGGCAATGGCGACAATCCGTTAGGACGCCTTTGTCTGCATGCTTTCCTGTTGTGCTTCAATCATCCCATCACCCGTCGTCCTATGGAGTTTGAAACCACCATTCCCGCAGCATTCAAACATCTTTTTAAATAAATTGCTCACCAAACATCCAACATAAGAAATGGCAGAAAACTTTTCTTATTATGTAGCTATCTTAGCGCTGATTATTATTGGCGTCATTGCAGCGAAGAAAATAGTGTCGTGTCTGATTAAGTCTATCGTTATTCTGATATTGGCAGCGGCAGCGGCCTATATCTATTTCGAATATTTACAATAGCCAGTTAAACAAGTAGTATTCCCAAAGACACTAACACTCCATAAACCAAAATGTTACGGGCTGTCTCTGATAAGCATTCGTTCAGTTGACGACCTTCATGAATGGTCCTCATCTTGTTCCATGTCAACACATGCAGAACGAGATAGAGAAAGGGGAGTACAAAGGCCAGAACGTGTCCGTTTATCCAAAAGATGACACCTGTCAGCACAGCACCGATACCTAACAACAGATATAGTTTCTCGGAAGCTTCAGCACCTATTCTGACTACCAGCGTCATCTTGCCGTCCCGTTTGTCGTTGTCTCTGTCGCGATAATTATTTACAATAAGCAGTGCATCCACCACGGCACCGCATGCCAATGAGGCCAAAAACACCTGCCATGTACAGGAATGTAACTGTATGTAATAAGGTATGCAGACAGGAATTACTCCGAAGAATGCCAATACCAGCACGTCGCCCATACCAATATAAGACAAATGAGTGGTGTATAGTATGCAGAAAACCACACATGCAATACCTATTGCTATCATTTCCAGACCTCCAAACCATATCAGTGGCAGTCCGATGATGCAAGCAATACAGGTTGTCAACGCTATAGCACGCTTCATGGAGTCTATCTTTACCCATCCTTGGGTACAAGCCCTCAAGGGTCCCAAGCGGGTAGCAGTATCGTCATTGCCTCGGGTATAGTCAAAAAAATCGTTTACAAAATTGGCATCGATTTGCATCAATATGGCAAACAAGGCACAAAGCGCCGCTGCCGTCCAGCTGAAGGCCGACGCATCTATTTCCTGAATGTCAGTCCATGCCAATGCCAAGCTGATAACGACAGGAACCAAAGCTCCTGAAAGTGTCTTCGGACGTGCTGCCAAAATCCAGGCACGTAGTGAGTTTTGCTTTACATTTTCTTCCATAACAGGTGCAAAGGTACAAATTATATTCAAAAAGTATCATACTTTTGCCCAAAAAGTCATATACTTTTTTGTAAAAAGTCATAGAGTTTTCATTTTTTCTTTGTATCTTTGCATCCGATATGATGACGAACAGCCCTTCTCTTGACTTGGTAGAGTTTATTGAAACTCAGATTTTACCTCAGTATGCACAGTTTGACAAGGCTCATAACCTCCAGCATGTGCAGAAGGTTATACGTGCCTCACTTGACTTGGCGCGACAGATGGGTGCCGATATGGATATGGCTTATGTGATTGCTGCCTACCATGACTTGGGGCTTAGCGGACCACGTGCCATTCACCACGTGACGAGTGGGAAAATTCTGATGCAGGACGCCCGACTAAAACGCTGGTTTTCGGCAGAACAGTTGAAGATGATGAAGGAGGCTGTTGAGGACCACCGTGCATCGGCATCACGGGCTCCACGAAGTATCTATGGCAAGATTGTGGCAGAAGCAGACCGCGACATCCAGCCTGGAACCGTCATTCGACGCACCATACAGTTTGGCTTATCAAACTATCCGCACCTTGACCGTGAAGGACACTGGCAGCATTTCATGCAGCACATGGACGAGAAGTATTCTTCTAACGGCTATATCCGCTTGTGGATACAGGGCTCAGAGAACGAAAAACGTTTGAACGAACTCCGAACACTTATCAGTCAGCCAACACGGATGCGACAGGTCTTTGATCGCTTGTTTGATGAAGAGACAACTGAAAAAAAATAAAAATAATAATAAATTATCGTTGACCATATCTTATAAGTCGAAAAATTTTATTAACTTTGTGGCCTGACAGGCGAAACTGTAAAAAATGAACCATATAAGAAACTTCTGTATCATCGCTCATATTGACCATGGTAAATCAACCTTGGCCGACCGTTTGTTGGAATATACCAAGACCATTCAGGTAACGGAAGGACAGATGTTGGACGACATGGATTTGGAGCGCGAGCGTGGCATTACCATCAAGAGTCATGCCATCCAAATGGAATACAACTACAATGGCGATGGCAGAGAGATAAAAGGCGAAAAACCTGATAATGGGAAATATATTCTCAACTTGATTGATACTCCAGGACACGTCGATTTCTCTTACGAGGTCAGCCGTTCCATTGCTGCTTGCGAAGGAGCGTTGCTGGTAGTAGATGCGACGCAAGGCGTACAAGCTCAGACCATCTCAAACCTGTATATGGCGATTGACAACAACCTGGAAATCATTCCCGTTATCAACAAGATCGACATGCCCAGTGCCATGCCCGACGAGGTGGAAGACGAAATCGTGGATCTCATTGGTTGCGACCCCGAAGATATTATCCGTGCTTCGGGTAAGACTGGCGAAGGGGTAGAGGACATCCTGAATGCCGTTGTTGAGCGCATTCCGCATCCCGTTGGTGACGAGCAAGCACCATTACAGGCATTGATTTTCGACTCGGTCTTCAACTCTTTCCGCGGCATCATCGCCTACTTTAAGATTAACAACGGTGTCATCCGCCAGGGAGACAAGGTGAAGTTCTTTAATACCGGCATGGAGTATGTTGCCGACGAGGTGGGAGTATTGAAGATGGACATGATACCCCGTAAAGAACTGCGCACAGGAGAAGTAGGCTACATCATCAGCGGCATCAAGAATGCTAAGGAGGTAAAGGTAGGTGACACCATTACTCATATACAGGAACCTTGCGACAAAGCTATCGAAGGCTTCCAAGAAGTTAAGCCGATGGTCTTTGCCGGTGTCTATCCCATCGATCCGACAGATTACGAAAACTTGCGCGCTTCACTGGAGAAGCTGCAGCTGAACGATGCATCCCTGACCTTCGTGCCTGAGACATCCATTGCATTAGGCTTTGGTTTCCGTTGCGGTTTCCTCGGACTGCTGCACATGGAGATTGTGCAGGAGCGCCTGGACCGCGAGTTCGACATGGACGTCATCACGACCGTTCCCAACGTAACCTATATGTGCTACACCAAACAGGGTGAGAAGAAGGAAGTCCACAATCCCTCCGGTCTGCCTGACCAGACGATGATAGACCATATAGAAGAGCCATACATTAAAGCGAGCATTATTACTGCTGCCGACTACATTGGTCCTATTATGACGCTGTGTCTCGACAAGCGCGGCGAGCTGATCGACCAGCAATATGTCAGTGGCAATCGTGTGGAGCTGCGCTTTATGCTGCCCTTAGGCGAAATCGTCATAGACTTCTACGACAAACTGAAGTCTATTTCCAAGGGATATGCTTCCTTCGACTATCATATTGACTCGTTCCGTCCTTCCAAATTAGCTAAACTAGACATCCTGCTGAATGGAGAACCCGTCGATGCACTTTCTACCTTAACGCATCAAGACAATGCAGTAACCTTCGGACGCAGAATGTGTGAGAAGCTGAAAGAACTCATTCCCCGTCAGCAGTTCGATATAGCTATCCAGGCTGCTATCGGTGCAAAGATTATTGCCCGCGAGACGGTGAAGCAGGTCCGTAAGGATGTTACTGCCAAGTGTTACGGCGGTGACGTCAGCCGTAAGCGTAAACTGTTGGAAAAACAGAAGCGAGGCAAGAAGCGTATGAAACAGATTGGTAATGTCGAGGTGCCGCAGAAAGCTTTCCTGGCGGTGCTGAAACTGGATTAAAAACAACAAGAACCTATTACTACAAGAATATAAGATTATGACAACAATTGGACTGACAACACGTGACGTGGCAAGAGAACTGGCAAGACGCTACAGCACCATGACCCATGAAGAGCTGGATGTACTGGAAAGCGTTTTGGTGCCTATGAAGTTCGCCAAGGGAGAGTTTGTATTAAGAGAGGGTGAAGTATGTACTAACATTTACTGGATTGTCAAAGGCTTGATCCGACAGTTCTACATGAAGAACGGCAAAGAACTGACAGAGCACATGGCAACCGAGAATTCCATCTTTATGAGTATTGAGAGCTTGTTTAAGGAACAGCCCAGCCACATACAGATTCAATGCCTTGAACCTACCATTATCTTCGCCATGCCGAAAGACAGATTAGAGCATGAAGCCGTCAGAAATACCAACATACAGATGTTGTACCGTAAGATTTTGGAAGAATCTCTTATCCTTTCACAAATCAAGGCTGACATGCTGCGCTTCGAACCGGCTCCCGAACGCTATGCAAAACTGGTCAAGCGTTCACCGCAGTTGGTGCTGCGCGCTCCGCTGGTTTATATTGCCAGCTATTTGCAGATGACTCCCGAGACGCTGAGCCGCGTTCGTACTTCTGCCTTGCTTGACGATAAGTAATTATGAACGGCAGTTCTGCCGCCGTTACAACACGCCAAAATACGTAAACATACCAGGGAACTGCTGCTCCAATGCTGCAGGTTCCTCCTTGAACAGTCCGAACAGGGCGCTGCCTGAGCCAGACATGGCTGCATAGGTGGCGCCCATATCATATAACTTCGTCTTCACCGCTCCCAGTTCAGGGTGCAAGGCAAACACACTTTCTTCAAAGTCGTTCACCAAATCCTCACGCCACGTCTCAACAGGTTGCATCACTACATCCCTGCAGTTCTTCGCAGGATAGTGGGGATGGATACGCGAAAAAGCCTCTTTGGTAGGCACGGGAATGTCAGGACGTACCACACCAATATACCAACCGCTCAGGTTTAGGTCGATGGGTACTAACTTTTCGCCGATGCCTTCCGCATAGCACGGCTTAGAAAAAATGAAGAAAGCGCAGTCGGCACCCAGCTTCGCCGCATAGCCAGCCATTTGTTCGTCAGACAGATTCAGTTCGAAAAGTTCGTTCAACAGCCGTATCATATAGCCACAGTCGCTACTACCACCGCCCATTCCGGCTTGCGTCGGAATGCCTTTCCAGAGATGAACATGTATGCGGGGCAGAGTGGGGAAGTCCTGTTTCAACAACTGGTAGGCACGAACCACTAAGTTCTTTTGCTCGTCTCCCTCGATATGGATGTTCGTTACCTTTAGGTCGCAGTCAATATCGGACGGGAAACCATTACTCATCGGAACTACTTCCAAAGCGTCCATGATAGGAACAGGATAAAATACCGTTTGCAGATTATGGTATCCGTCAGACCTTTTCTCTACGACATTCAGCCCTAAGTTGATTTTTGCTATTGGGAACGTTATCATAGTCTTCACTCCTTATTTTTCATTTTTCACTTTTCATTTTTCACTTTTCATTTTTCACTTTTCATTTTTCACTTTTCATTTTTCACTTTTCATTTTTCATTTCCCCTTTCTCTTTAGTTCCAGTGTCTTCGGCAACTTGCGCCATTTGCCATTGTGAGGCACCTTGATAGTGCTGCCTTCGCCTTGTTTCAGAATATAGATAGAGTCATTCTTGCGTTCCAGAGTGGCTGTCAGGTCCTCGCTGCCGAAGTCGTTTATCATCTGCATGACTGCTTTCTTGTCGCTTTTCACCTCGCACGACGTGATCACCCAGCAGAAAGAGTTGAGTTTCTTGCCGAGATAGCCAGGCAATTCGCCATAAAGTTCCTGGCCAGGAACGGTGATATTCTGGTCGTAGAAATTGATATGCAGATAGACCTCATATTCATTATTATAAAGGTACGCGCGAAAGGCTTCGTCTTTTTGCTGGGCAAACAAGGCGAAACTTCCGATAGCGAAAAGTGCCGTTGCAATGATTCTCTTCATGTTCTATTCGTATTTCGATGGCAAAAGTAATAAATATAAATCAATAAAACAGCATTTCATCGAAAAATATCTCGAAAAACATGCTGATATTTAGAAAAAATTAAGTATCTTTGCGCCCTAATACATGTATTAAGAATGGCAAAGAGTTTATTAAAGCCTGATTATATCTTTGAGTCGAGCTGGGAAGTTTGTAATAAAGTAGGTGGTATTTACACCGTCCTGTCCTCTCGTGCAAAGACATTACAGGAAGAAATGAAGGATCATATTATTTTCATTGGTCCTGACTTTTGGAAAGAGAGTGAAAGTCCTTATTTCAAGGAAGATAAATCATTGTATGCTGAATGGCAATGGGAAGCCAAGGAACAGGGGTTGAAAGTCCGCGTCGGACGATGGACCGTTCCCGGAGAACCCATCGCTATCCTGGTGGATTTTACTCCCTATTTTGAGAAGAAGAATGAGATTTACACGTTGCTGTGGCAGTATTACGGCGTAGATTCTCTTCACGCCTATGGCGATTATGACGAGGCATCAATGTTCTCTTTAGCCGCCGCTTTGGTGGTTGAGAGCTTTTACCACTGGCTGACTGACGGCGACTTCATTACCGAGTCTTCTGCTGCACGGGCTTCCAGCCTGAACATTATCTATCACGCCAACGAATGGATGTGCGGATTAGGTGCCCTCTATATCAACCACGAGGTGCCACAGATAGGTACTATCTTTACAACTCATGCTACCAGTATTGGCCGTTCCATTGCCGGCAATCAGAAGCCGCTGTACGATTATCTGTTTGCTTATAATGGCGACCAAATGGCAGACGAATTGAATATGCAGTCGAAGCACTCCATAGAAAAGCAGACCGCCTTACACGTTGACTGCTTTACAACAGTGAGCGATATTACGGCCAATGAGTGTAAGGAACTGCTGGACAAACCGGTAGATGTTGTTCTGCCTAATGGCTTCGACAATAGTTTCGTTCCTAAGGGTGCCACGTTTACCCGTAAGCGTCGTGCCGCTCGCCGTCGCTTGTTGGAAGTTGCCAATGCCCTTTTAGGCGAGCAGCTGGACGATGACACGCTGATTATTTCCACCAGCGGACGCTATGAGTTCCGCAACAAGGGTATTGACGTGTTTGTAGAGGCCATGAACCGTCTGCTGCGCGACCGCGACCTGGAGAAGAAGGTTGTTGCTTTCATCGAAGTTCCCGGTTGGGTGGGAGAGCCCCGCAAGGACTTACAGGAGCGTCTGCAAAGTGGCAAGCACTACGACACACCGTTGGAGGTTCCGCAAGTTACTCACTGGCTGCACAACATGAGCCATGACAACGTGCTGAGCATGATGAAGTACTACGACATGCACAACCGCAAAGAAGATAATGTAAAAGTTATCTTCCTGCCATGCTACCTGGATGGAAAGGACGGTATTGTGAATATGACCTACTATGATATCGTACTGGGTAACGACCTCTGCATTTATCCTTCCTATTACGAGCCTTGGGGCTATACCCCGTTGGAGGCTGTTGCCTTCAAGGTACCCTGTATCACTACCGACTTGGCGGGCTTTGGTCTTTGGGCCAACAAGGAGTTCGGTCATCAGGGCGAATTGGAAGACGGCGTAAAGGTAATTCACCGCACCGACTACAACTACTCTGAAGTGGCTGATATGATTAAAGATACAGTCGCCAAGTTCTCTTCCATGACACAGAAGCAGATTGACGACTGTCGCAAGGCAGCTGATGCGTTGTCGAAGAAAGCCCTTTGGAGCGAATTTATCAAGTATTACCACGAGGCATACGACATTGCCCTCCGCAAGGCTGCTGCACGTAAATAAGACAAGATCATACAATATTTCGTTTAATACTAAACAACAATTATGAAGATTAAAGCTGATTATGCAAATGCTCCACAGTGGAAAGCTCTGATTGTAAAGTCAAGTCTTCCCGAAGAACTGAAGTGTTTGGACGAGATTGCCCATAACATGTGGTGGGTATGGAACTTCGAGGCTCGTGACTTGTTCCGTGACCTTGATCCTGAGATTTATCATGATGTAAAGCACAATCCCGTAATGCTGCTTGAGCGTCTGACTTATGCCCGTAAGGAAGAAATCCTGAAGGATAAGAAGCTGATGAAGCGTGTCAAGGACGTTTATGCACAGTTCCGTGCTTACATGGATGTGAAGCCCGACAAGAAGCGTCCCTCAGTAGCCTACTTCTGCATGGAGTACGGTATCCACTCTGCCCTGAAGATTTATTCTGGCGGTCTGGGAATGCTGGCTGGTGACTATGTAAAGGAAGCTTCCGACTCTAACGTTGACATGTGTGCAGTAGGATTCCTCTATCGTTTTGGCTACTTCACACAGAGCCTGTCGATGGACGGACAGCAGATTGCCAACTACGAGTCACAGAACTTCGGTTCTCTGCCCATTGAGCGTCAGCTCGACAAGGACGGCAATCCGATGGTTATCGACGTTCCATACACCAACTATCAGGTTCATGCTTATGTATGGCGTGTTAACGTAGGTCGTGTAAGCCTGTATCTGCTGGATACCGACAACGAGATGAACTCTGACTTCGACAAGCCCATTACTCACTCACTCTATGGTGGTGACTGGGAGAACCGTCTGAAGCAGGAAATCCTGTTGGGTATCGGTGGTATGCTGTTGCTGAAGAAGCTGGGCATCAAGAAGGATATCTACCATTGTAACGAAGGTCACGCAGCACTCTGCAACCTGCAGCGCCTGTGCGACTATATCGAGGAGGATGGTCTGAACTTCAACCAGGCTCTTGAGCTGGTTCGTGCCAGTGGCCTTTATACCGTTCATACTCCTGTTCCTGCTGGTCACGACTACTTCGACGAGGGTCTGTTCGGCAAGTACATGGGTGCTTATCCTCAGAAGTTGGGCATTACCTGGGACGAGTTCATCGGCATGGGTCGCACCAATCCTGACGACCACGCTGAGAAGTTCTGTATGTCAACCTTCGCTTGCAACACCTGTCAGGAGGTAAACGGTGTGTCTAAGCTTCACGGATGGGTATCTCAGAAGATGTTCGCTCCTATCTGGAACGGTTATTATCCTGAGGAGAACCACGTAGGCTACGTGACCAATGGTGTTCACTTCCCCACATGGGCTGCTGCTGAGTGGCGTGCCGTCTATAGCAAGTACTTCGATCCTAAGTTCATGAGCGATCAGTCGAATGAAGACATCTGGCACGGCATCTACAATTGTCCAGATGAAGAGGTATGGGCAACACGTATGGCTCTGAAAGCTAAGCTGTTCGATTATATTGCAATACAGTTCCAGGAGACATGGTTGAAGAACCAGGGTGATCCTGCACGTGTAGTGAAGCTCGTTGAGCGTTTCAATCCCAACGCACTCGTTATCGGTTTCTGCCGTCGCTTTGCTACCTACAAGCGTGCTCACCTGCTGTTCACCGACCTGAATCGTCTCTCTCGCATTGTCAACAATCCTGAGCGTCCTGTTATCTTCCTATTCGCAGGTAAGGCACACCCCGCCGATGGTGCTGGACAGGGCCTTATCAAGAAGATTTTCGAGATTTCACAGCGTGATGAGTTCCAGGGTAAGATTATCTTCCTCGAGGACTACGACTTCCTGTTGGCTCGTCGCTTGGTATCAGGTGTTGATATCTGGATGAATACTCCTACACGTCCTCTGGAGGCTTCTGGTACATCAGGCGAGAAGGCCGAGATGAACGGTGTTGTCAACCTCTCCGTAAAGGACGGTTGGTGGCTGGAGGGGTATCGTGAGGGTGCCGGATGGGCTCTTACTGAGAAGCGTACCTACCAGAACCAGGGCTATCAGGATCAGCTTGATGCTGCTACCATCTATGGCCTGTTGGAGAACGAGATTGTACCTCTTTATTATAATAGAGACAAGAAGACCGGTATTTCCAAGGGCTGGATTAAGGTTATCAAGAACTCTATCGCCCAGATTGCTCCTCACTACACCATGAAGCGTCAGTTGGACGACTACTATTCTAAGTTCTATGAGAAGCAGGCTAAGCGCTTCAAGGAGTTGTCGAAGAATGACAATCGTTTGGCTAAGGACTTGGCACAGTGGAAGGAAGCTGTTGCTGAGCGTTGGGATGCCATCAACGTGGTAAGCTGCGAGACCACTCTTCCTGCTATTGGTTGTGAGGCTGGTCAGACGTACGTTATCAAGTATGTCATCAACGAGCAGGGCCTTGACGATGCCATTGGTTTGGAGAAGGTGAACGTTTGCCTCGACAAGGATGGCAACGAGAAGGTCTTCAGCGTAGAGCCTCTGAAGATGACTAGCCATGAGGGTAACAACTATACCTTCGAGGCTGAACTGAGACCTACCCAGTTCGGACAGTACAAGTCAGCTATCCGCATGTTCCCGAAGAACAAGAACCTGCCTCACCGTCAGGACTTCTGCTACGTGAAGTGGCTTGAGCTTCCCAACATGTAATAGGAAAGTATTAGACCGTGTATAGGCTTCTGCCTATCCATCATAACAACAGCAGCTACATTCCGAAATGGTTTGTAGCTGCTGTCATTTATAGGACTTCATTAACGCTTGTCAATGAATTTGCAGTCCTTGTAATGTTCCCGTGGAAATTCAAAGAAGTCGTCGTCAATACCACCAACCTTAAATTCGCTGATTTTTATCGTTGTGTGGAAGATACCTACCTTGATACGAACGCTCAACGGATAGCGGGTCTTCTTGTCCAACAGACAACGGGCTTCCTTGATGCCTTTCACTCCCTTCTTGGCCTTCAGCGTAATGTAATATCCTTCTTCGGCATCCTTGATACTGTATGTGTAGTTGTCGGGCACAAACTTAAACTTAGTAGCGTATTTGTCACGTTCGTCAGAGTGTGCGTCGTAGATGGTCACGGAGTTCTTCTTCCGCTCATAGCGATAGTAAGTGACATCGTTGTTCCAGGCAATATAGCGCTCATCAATAAACTTGCTCTTCTTGCCCTTGTTCCAGATAGTGCCCTCGGTTTTGTAGATACCGATGATGTTTACCTTGTAATGCAGTTGCGAACCCTGTTCGCCAAATACCATCTTATACGTCTCGTTGAAGACGCGACGTGCCTGCTGGGCATTGGGAGTTTCCTGTGACTGTGCAGCCAGTGCCATGAAGCACAAGGCCATTAAAAAACATATTTTCTTCATAACGAGCTGCAAAGGTACTCATTATTTTTGAAAAATTGGCACCTTACGAATTACTTTCTACAGATTTCATCACATACTGACCACGCTTGCGAGTAATATTGCCATAATTGATAGCATGGACGGGACAATGATGATAGCAGGCAAGACACGAGGTACAGTGACCGTTATGCTGCCAGACAGGAGGCGTACCTTTGATATCTTCTACGGGACAGATGCGCTGACAAAGTCCACAACGGGTGCAGACATCAGCATCGACGGTAAACTTCTTATCGCTGATCATGTGACGGTTGAAGTAGCCGCCAATCACATAAGAGTAGAGTCGGGGAGTGGCTCCGCGTTCCAGCTCTATAACACCTGCCTTGCGCTGGCTAATAACATCAATGATATGCGGCAACTGCTGTCGTGCGGCGTTGATTTTCTCGCTAACACGTTCGTCGCTATCAGTCTTCATGAAAGGCAGACAGACGTACGATTCGGGCATGATGACAGAAAACTGGCTGACGGCTTGGACGTGGTGGCGTAGCAGTTCTTTGTTGAGAATGGTCATCGCTTCGCCCATATTGTCGCCGCAGGTGGTAACGGCAAAGCAGTATGTATCGGCTCCCGTATGGAAAGTGGCTCGACGAATGAACTCGCGGAAGATATGGGGAGGCTGCCAACCGTGTGTCGGAAAACAAAATCCCAAACGCTCGCCAGCCTGCAACTGATAGTCCAGCACCTGATGAGTGCCCTCTGCTTGTGCTTTCAGCAGTTCTTTGGCTATGTCATACAACGTCTCTCCTGTTGCCTCGGCCAGTTGCCGGGCAACCCATCGCGTATTTCCTGTTCCTGAAAAATAAAATATCATAAATCCTGTTGTTTTAACTCATGATATACAGAGAATTTATTCCAAAATAAACTCCTGATATACCATCGATACTATTTCGGCTACAAATTTAATATTTTTTTTGGCAATTATGTACCATTTTACGATTAATTTGTGTAATTTTGCAGCATAAAAACAAGAATTCTTATTTTTTATGACACGTAATATCTTCAAGGGATTAGGTATAGCACTGATAACCCCCTTTATGGAAGACGGTTCGGTAGATTACAAGTCGTTAATCCGTCTCGTTGAGTATCAGTTGGCAAATGGTGCAGATTTCTTCTGCATCTTAGCAACGACGGGTGAGACACCGACACTATCGGCAGAGGAAAAGCAGAAAATCAAAGATTTGGTCGTTAGTCTGGTAGGAGGCCGTGTACCCATTCTGATGGGTTGTGGCGGTAACAATACCGCAGCCATCGTGGAAGAGCTCAAGACAGGCGACTTCAAGGGTATCGATGGCATCCTGAGTGTTTGTCCCTATTACAACAAGCCGTCACAGGAAGGTTTGTATCAGCACTTCAAGGCGATAGCTGCTGCCACAAAGATGCCAGTAGTATTATATAATGTACCTGGACGTACGGGTGTAAACATGGCTGCTGCCACCACCGTCCGTCTGGCTCACGACTGTCCGAACATTGTAGCTATCAAAGAGGCTTCGGGCAATCTGGAGCAAGTTGATGAAATCATCAAGAACAAGCCCCGCTCATTCGATGTCATTTCCGGCGACGATGCGTTGACATTCCCTATGATTTCGTGTGGAGCAGTCGGCGTCATCAGCGTTATTGGCAACGCACTGCCGCGTGAATTCTCCAAGATGATTCGCCTGCAGATGAAAGGAGAGTACGACTCTGCCCGCAAAATCCATCATCGCTTCATCGACCTCTTCTCACTGTTGTTCGTTGATGGCAACCCCGCAGGTGTAAAGGCCATGCTTCACGAAATGGGCTATATCGAGAATGTCTTGCGACTGCCGCTGGTTCCGACGCGCATCTCCACGTTGCAGCGCATGAGCGAAATCATGAAGGAATTGAAAATCTAACAACAAGGTATGGTATGGCGAATGGCTTTTCTGACGGTACTGCTATTTCACCTGGTGACTTCCATCCAGGCCAATACCGTTGACTCCCTTCGCCAAATACTGCCACAGTTGGATGGTGAAAAACGCTTAGAAGCCCTTCAGGAAATCTACAGATCCTGCGTTGCAACGGGTGACTATGAGTTGCAGCTGCATTCCTTGGACGATTTTATTGCCGAACTGGACAAACAGGACAAGCAATCCATGCTGGCTCGTGCTTTGGTGGATCGCGTCGTCCTGTTCTATAATTACGACCAGAACGACTCCATCTTCAAATATGTACCTCTCTATCTGAAGCGGCTGAGAGCCATGAAGAACTGGGAGAAGTACTATGAGTTGTGGCCCCATCTCATCAATGCCTACATCTTCAGCGGCAAATACAACTTTGCCCTGCGCGAGGTACAGGACATGGTGGATGATGCCAAGCAGCGCGGCAACAGCTACGGTATGGGACTTGCCTACTATCTGATGGGCAATGTCTATGCCAACATGCACAACATGGAGGAGAGTGCCGACGCTTATAGAAAGGGACTGGACCTCCTGAACAAGGTCAGTCCGCTGCCCATCACCATTGCTGATGTGTATTCCTATTATGGCGATTTGCTAAACGACAAGAAAGACTATCGGGAACTGGAGAAACTGACCCAGGAGTGGTATTCTTTCTTACAGCGCATGTTCAAGGAACACAACCTGAACAGTTCTGCCCGCAACGTGCTTGAATCCTACTATTTCATGGCTTGTGCCCAAGCTGCCCTTGGTCTTCAGCAATGGGACAAAGCGGGTAAAATGCTGGCTGAAGTGCGCAAGCGTTCTCCCCAGGACGAAGACTACATCGGCCAGTCGTGGCTGTACTACCAGTGTGAACTTAGCATCCGCAAGGGAGACTTCCAACAGGCTTTAGAACTGAATGACCGGCGCATGCAGCTGGTCGATGATTCTGACATCGACACTTCCGTACGCGTCATGCAACAGCGCGCCGTGATATTGAACGGCTTGTCGCAATATCGTGAGGCTGCCAGGCTGCTGCAGGACATCATTCAGATAAAAGACTCCGTCAGCGGTGCAGAGATACGCAACCAGCTGAACGAGATGAACACCTTGTTCAAGGTCGATGAACTGAAAATGGAGCAGGAGCGTGCCCAGTTCCGCAATACATTGATTATCGTAGGACTGATTATTCTGGCACTCGTTATCTTTACCGTCTTCCGCATTCGTGCAGCACGTCGTCTGAAGAAAGCACACGACGAACTGCTGGTAGCCTACGACCAGTTGGAAGAAACGACGACCGCCAAAGAGCGTATCGAGAGTGACCTGCGTATTGCCCGAAATATTCAGATGGGCATGGTACCACACTCATTCCCCGAAAGGGAAGACATAGACCTCTTTGCCTCGATGACTCCTGCCAAGGAAGTCGGCGGCGACCTCTATGGCTACTATTTGGCACCGGGTAATGCTGAACACGGGACCTCCGACCGCTTGTATTTCTGTCTGGGTGACGTGTCAGGCAAAGGTGTTCCAGCTTCTCTCTTTATGGCACAGGCAACCCGCTTGTTCCGCACACTGGCAGCTCAGGAAATGATGCCTGCCGAGATTGCCACCAGCATCAATAACGCCTTGTCCGGCGAAGACAACGAGACAGGCATGTTTGTGACCATGTTCTTAGGCATGGTGGATCTCTCTACGGGACATCTTGACTTCTGCAATGCCGGTCACAATCCTCCCGTCCTCTTGACGCTGAGTGACGGACATCACGTTGAAAAGGCCGAATTCATCGAAATGGAGCCTAATGCGCCTATCGGTCTCTGGCCTGAGTTGGACTATGTAGGAGAGGAAATTGCCGATATCAGCGGAAAGCCCTTGTTTGTCTATACCGACGGACTGAACGAAGCCGAGAACCGCCAGCAGGAACAATTCTCTGACGAACGCCTGCTCGAAATCATCCAACAGACGCCGTTTGAATCCTCTGAACAAACCATCGAACTCTTGCGCAGCGAGGTGGAGAAGCATCGTGACGGAGCAGAACCTAACGATGACCTCACCATGCTCTGCGTGAAAGTGACGAACATCAACTAACATCATTATCCATTATCTTCATTATAAGCAAATGAAAAAGGAAATAGTCATCAAAAACAAAATCACTGAACTGGCCCGTATCAACGAATTCGTTGATCAGATTGGAGAGGAACTGAACCTCGACATGGAGCTGAAAATGAATCTTAATCTGGTGATGGAAGAAATGGTTTCAAACGTCATCTTCTATGCATATCCGGAAGATAAAGAAGCACAGATTGAATTAACAGCAGAATATGACGGCAAAGAGCTGACCTTTGTGCTCAGCGATGGCGGAAAGGAGTTTGACCCCACCTTGAAGAAAGATGCCGACCCCAATGTCAATCCTATCGACCGTGAGATTGGCGGCATGGGCATTTATATCGTCAAGAACATCATGAATCAGGTGAGTTATCAGCGTCTGGAGGGAAAGAACCTGCTGACCATGACAAAAAAGATCTAAGGTCTCGAAAAGATAAAACAATAAGAATATATAACCATTAAAATTTAAGCTTTATGACAGAAATTATCAAAGAAGGTGGTAAGACCATCATTAAGACAGGAGAGCGTATTGATACCATGAATGCTCCTCAGTTCGAACAGGACATCCAGCCTGCATTGGCTGATGGTGGTGTGGATTTGGAAATGGACTGCACAAATCTGAACTATATGGCTTCTTCTGGTCTGCGTATCATTCAGAAGACCATGCGTACCGTGATGCAGCAGAAGGGCCAGTTCAAGATGACAAATGTCAGTCCTGAAATCTATAAGGTGCTGGCAATGACCGGTTTCACTAAGTTCATGAAAGTAGAAAAGAAAGCTGAATAAGTCCTATGAGCACATTCTCGATTATTTTGTTAGTACTGGTTTTCGGTATGGGAATAGCCTTATATTTCCAGATGAAAGCCGGTCGCAAGCAATCCGCCGACCAAGCACAACTGCTGCAAGACTACCAGCGTCGTGTGGATGAACAGCAGAAGCTGCTGGACGACTATCGTGCTCTGGAGAAGAATTTCGATAGCGTCGGCGAGGGCTATGAGCAGGCGTTGCTGGCTTTTGATGAAATGGGTGAGGAGACCCAGAAGCTCAAGCAGTCCAACGAATCGTTGGAACAGCGTTGCGCTACCCTGCAAACACAGTGTGACGAAATGCAGGAGTTTGCCAACAAGTCTGGCGAAATCATCAGCCAGACACTGACGGAAATGGAACGTATTGCCATTGCCGGCAATGATGTAAAGCTGATGGCACTCATCGGTAAAATCGGAGATATTGAGCACATCAAAGGCGATGCTTCCATTGCACGTACTGACAATATTCTCGTCTCGCAGGTTTCCGATGAAGCTATCCGTATTTCGGGCGTTGACAAGGTCAGCTATCTGAAGTTTGCTGTAGAGATTGCTCCTGATGCTGCAGCTACGATGCTTTCTACCAATCTGTCCAAGGCCGTTCGCGCATTGACGCATTTGCTGGATAACGCCTTGAAGTTCACGACCGATGGCAGCGTAACGCTTCGTGTAGCAGTGGATATGATGAAGATGGTAGCCATCTATACGGTAGAAGATACTGGTGCAGGTGTGGAACCTGCCGAGGCTGAGCATATCTTTGAGCCTTACGTCAAACTCAACCAGTTCTTCGATGGTAATGGCATCGGTCTGACGGTAGCCCGTAACATGGCTCGCAGTATGGGCGGTGATGTGGTGCTCGACCAGTCGTTTGAAGGACCTGGAAGCCGTTTCGTCCTGACGTTGCCTATTTGATTTGGCGACGTAGTAAGCATAGAAAAGCCATAGACTTCATGAGCCTATGGCTTTTTTATTTGTTGTAAGGAGAAAGAGCCTTCTCTCTTATGCTTCTGAACTGTCTGCGCTCCGCAGGATAATGCTGGTGGCACCGAGGGTAAAGAGGGTGCCGTCCTCAATAACACGGCGCTCGCGGGGCGTCAGTTCCACGTCGCCGACAAAGGTTCCGCAGTTGCTGTTATTGTCGCTCAGCGTATAGCGTAACTGTCCCCGTTTGTCACGGCTCACCGTTAGCGTACAGTGGTTCAGGTCAACACTGGGATCGACCGTCTCAAAAGGCGTATTGATGGGATTGCCCTTCTGGTAGCGGCCAATGACGTTATCGCCCATCTGGAGGGGAATGACCTGTTTATAGTGGAACACATTCTCAATGACAACAATGCTGCCACAAGGAGCCTCATCGGCATTGCGCTGACCGTTGTCAGCATTGAGTTCAGCATTTTCTTCCTTTTGCGTACTGCGCAACTTTGACACACCGATACGGATGCCAAACTCCTTGCCGCACTCGTTGCACTTGAATACGAGCGACTGACCAGCCGAATATTTCGTCTCGTCGAAGATGATGTAATGATCACACTTGGGACATCTGACACGCTTCATACTATACCTCTACCGTCTTTTTGTAAACCCAAGCCTCGGCAAACTCCGGCTTATGGTTCATCTTGTTCAGTTGGGCATAGGCTTCAGCCATCGTCTCGTATTCGCCGCAGATGACGCGAACCACCTTTCTATTGACATATACCTGTGCGTCCTTGTAGCCTTGTCCTTGCAATTGGGCGACAAAAAGCTCGGCATTGCTCATCTTCACCTGACTGGCAACGACGATGCAATAGGTGGTTTTCTTGGTTTGCGGAGTGGGGGCAACGGCTGGTGCTTCCGCCTTGTGACTGGTCTCCGAGGCTTCTGCTGTCGTTCCTTGTGACTTTTCTGCCGTTCCCGCTGCTTCGTTTGCCACTTGCACATCCTCTGCAATAGGTTCTGCTGGCACAATATTGGTGTCTTGGGGTATCAATTTATATAAAAGGTGATGCTGCAACTGACTCATCGTCTGCGTCGTCAGGTCGCTGTTGTTGACCGGAGTGGCAAAGAAGAAGAAAGCAACGACAGCCGCTGCAACGGCTACGGCATTGCGAACCCAGGACATCTTAATGACGATGGTCTTCTCTTCATCGTGCTCTTCACCATTGTCGGTGAATTCCAGCAAACTGGACTCCAAGGAAACTTCCTGGGCGATGGAATCGGCCTCTTTCTCAACAACAGGCTCTGCGATGGCTTCGTCCTTCAGTTGTTTGAACGTGAAGTTGCTCAATCCATAGAGTTCAGGCGACAGGATGCCGGACTCACAGGGAGTGAACTCGTAATTTCCTTCGCTGTTAACGGAAAGGGTTCCGAGATTCTCCATGACATAGCTGCCCTGCTCACTCAACTGCTTCTTCAGCACCTCGACCTCGCTTTCTATACGGCGCAAAGCCTCCGGATAGCTGATGTCGTAAGCCTCCACGTATGACTGAGCCAGCACGGAGTCGTTCATTCGCAATTGCGGATTGAATCCTAACGTGCGGGTGGGAGGCAGGAAGGAACGGTCTCTGCTGTCATAGCGAGCAGGAACCTGATGCGTCATAAATCCCCCAAAATCAGGCACTATCACGCATTCGTTCTCCAAAAGCAGGATTTCAATATGTCTTTGCAGTTGTATCATCGGGTGCAAAAGTACGACTTTTTTATGAAACGAACAAATAAAAATGCATTTAAATATTAAAATCTTTCGTTATTGTCAAATTTATTTAGTACTTTTGCATCGTAAATAAAGCTTAATAAAAGATATGGAGTTCAAGAAAACCAATATTAAAGGAGTGTATGTTATTGAACCACGGGTGTTTAACGACGCGCGTGGATATTTCTTTGAAGTTTGGAAACAGTCGGAGTTCGATGAACATATAGGTAAGGTGACGTTCGTTCAAGACAACGAATCCAAGTCGTCGTACGGCGTTCTGCGCGGCTTACACTACCAGAAAGGAGCGTTGTCCCAGGCTAAACTCGTACGCGTAATAAAAGGTAAGGTGTTGGACGTGGCTGTCGATTTGCGCCGTTCCAGCGAAACCTTTGGTCAGTATGTCGCCGTCGAGTTGAGCGATGAGAACAAGCGTCAGTTCTTTATTCCCCGTGGTTTTGCCCATGGTTTTCTGGTGTTGAGCGATGAAGCCATCTTCACGTATAAAGTAGATAATGTGTATGCTCCGCAGGCAGAAGCAGGAATCCGCTGGAACGATCCGGACATTGCCATCGAGTGGCCTATCGACCTGTCGAAGGTAGTGACCAGCGAGAAAGACCTTCGTCAGCCGTTCCTATGCGATGCGGAAGTTTTTGAATAATAGTTATCATCATCCGTCGAGCCCATGAAATCTCCTGTCGTCTTATTGCTGTTGACCCTCTCGGTACTGGTAGGGTGTAGCCAGCGAGGCTCTCATGCCGTAAAACCGGAAGAGAGTCTGCAGGCCAAGCAACTGCTGCAAGGCGTCTGGACCGACGAGAGCAGCGAGTCTGTCGTCTTTCAGATGAAGGGAGACTCGGTATATTACCCTGATTCCACCAGCATGCCTGCCTATTTCCGGGTTAATGGCGATACGCTTTACATCGGCAAGTCCTCCCGTTACCATATCGAGAAACAGAGTGAACACGTCTTGTGGTTCATGGGACAGGACGGCGAGGTCGTCAAGCTGAAGAAGGATGACGAAGGCGAGAGCGAAGAGATGATCGTCAAGAGCCAGCCGCAGATTCTGACGCTGAATGAAGTCATGAAACGCGACACGGTGGTCATGTTCAACGGTAATCGCTACCACTTGTATATTGCCGTCAATCCCACGCGCTATAAGGTGGTTCGCCATACGCTGAACGATGATGGCTTGGACGTGGAAAACGTCTATTACGACAATATTATTCACCTGAGCATCTTCCAGGGCAGCCGACAGTTGTTCTCCAGCGACTTCCGCAGAAAGCAGTACAATTCCTTGGTGGCAGAACGTTTCTTGGAACAAGCCATCCTGAACAACATGGAGTACAGCTATGCCGACGAGAAGGGCTTCCACCTCAACGTGTCGCTCTGCCAACCCGGCGATGCCAGCTGCTATCTCGTGGAGCACGTCGTGTCCTACGACGGGAAGTTAACGACCAAACTGCAGGAATATTGAAAGTCACATTACTTCAGACAGACATCCAGTGGGCACAACCGGAGGAGAATTTCCGACAGGCTGCCGCGCTGATAGCCGCACAATCGGGGTCAGACCTCTATGTGCTGCCCGAGATGTGGAGTACTGGGTTTGCCACCGACCCGATGGGCGTTGCCCATGAAGACGGACACAACGAGGCGTTGAACTGGATGCAGCAGACAGCCCGTGAGCAGCATTGCGCCATCTGTGGCAGCGTGGCAGTACATTTGGCGGACGGCACTTACCGCAATCGTCATTATTTCGTTGACGGACAGACGGACACCGTCAGCTATTACGACAAGCACCACCTTTTTACCTACGGACACGAAAACCGCTATTACACGCCTGGCGACACGCATACCATTGTCAATTATGGCGGACTGCGCCTGCTGCTGCTGACGTGTTACGACCTGCGCTTCCCGTGTTGGAACCGCTATGCCGATGATTTGGAGTACGATGCCATCGTCCTTGTTGCCAATTGGCCACAGACGCGGCAGGCTGCTTGGCAGTTGCTCATTCGGGCCCGAGCCATCGAGAACCAGTGCTTCGTCATTGCTGTCAATAGGGTTGGTGACGACCATTTTGGCCACTACGTCGGCGGCTCCGCTGCCATTGACCCTATAGGACGCACGCTGGCACAGTGCCGCTACGACCAGCAGCAGGCGCTGACCGTCGCTCTGGACCCTGCAGAAGTGGAGTGGAGACGTCAGAAATTCCGCGTTTTGGACGACAGGGATTAGCGACTTGTTGAGGGCTAAAGATTGCAATAATACTATAAATATTTGGTCAATACCAAATAAATGCGTAATTTTGCACCGTCATTCCGTAATGACAAGTCATAAAGTAGTCAGTAAACAGCAATAAATATGATGAAGAGTAAACAGTTATTTTTCTTGTTTTGTAGCCTGTTCCTCTGCTGTGCCGTTGCCTTGGCACAGGAGGCCCAGAAGAGTGCATTGCAGCAAAAGGCCGAGGAAGAGCTGAAAAACGCTCACCCCGTCACGGCACGTTACACCTACATCAAGGCATACGAGGACTATGCCAACCAGGGAAAGATGAAGCAATCCGTAGAGTGTGCCATCAAAGCCACGGAGTTGTTCATCAAGAACAATGAATACAAGGAGGCTTTCGACATGTTGTATCAGGCCGACGTCATGATTGACAACAAGAGCGCCAAGGACGGTATGTCGCAGTCTGCCCTTCACTATATGGTTTCCAAGGAGCGCATGGACATCTACATGCGGCTGAACAAGACACAGAGTGCCTTGGATCATATCAACGCCATGGAGCGCTATGCCGAGAATTCGGGCGATGAAGACCTGAAGAACGACGCTCTCTACAACAAGGCTATCTACTACTACACGATAGGACAGAACACCAAGGGCAACGAAGTCTTTGAGGAGATGGCTGCCAAGCTGACCGCCTCGAAGGAGTACGACAAGGTCGATAAGGTCTATCAGACGCTCATCAGCAACAGCCGCAAGTCGGGCAATGCCTCGCTGCTGTCGCAGTCCTACAACAAGTACATCCTCTGGAAAGACTCTGTCAGCGCCCTCAAGGTTGCCGATGAAATTGGCGCTTTGAAGAAGCAGATTGCCGAGAACGAGGCGTCTATTGCCGATAAGGACAGCTCGCTGACCACCCGTTGGATGATGATTGTCGGCTTGTGCATCATCGTAGCAGGACTGGCTGTCGCACTGGTAGTCGGCGCTGTTGTGCTCATGCGCTTTATCCTGCTGACCCGTAAGCAGAAGAAAGTCATCAAACTGGCCAACGACAACAATGCACTGAAGGCTAAGTTCATCAGCAACATCTCTGCCCAACTTGACCCCACACTCAAGAAGCTTGACAGTCGTCAGCCGGAGGTCGATGCACTCATCAAGTTCTCTGAGCACATCCAGCAACTGTCCGTCTTGGAGAACAGCATGGACGATGAGGTGGAAATGGAGGAGGTGCAGGTAGCGCCGTTCTGCGAAAGTATCATGGACACCATCCGCGGCAAAGTGAAGAGCAACGTCACGCTGCACGTCAACGCCCCCAAGATGAGCGCACTTATCAATAAGGAATACGTGAGCCACATACTGACGCACCTGTTGAACAATGCCGTTGAATATGTCTCCGATGGCGGTACCGTCACGCTGGAGTACAAGAAGCGCGGCGCCCATTCCCACCAGTTCTTAGTGTCGAACACCGGTGATGCTATTGAAGAAGAGAAGCGCGAGAACATCTTCCAGGCATTCCGCGAGATTCGCGACCTTACCAAGGGCGACGGTCTCGGTTTGCCCACCTGCAAGCAAATGGCGTTGAAGATGAAAGGCGACTTGGTCATTGACCCGGAATACACCAAGGGAACGCGTTTCGTATTGGAGCTGCACGGATAATCTACCGTGCATTCCTCCATCGGAAGTACGGCTTTTATCAACAGCAAGTACGGCTTACATCTATAGCAAGTACGGCTTTCACTCATCGCGATAACGGCTTTCGTTCATCGCGATGATACTTTTTATCATATCAGTGACTGGAGTCACGAGACCTGTTGACTTAAGTCACGAATGTTGTTGACTACAGTCAAGGATATTGTTGACTCCAGTCACCAGCATGATGAAGTTACGTTTCGCAGTTGACGAAACCTATTCTTACCATTGACGAAACCTATTCTTACCATTGACGAAACCTATTCTTGCTGCTGACAAGAAGGCACTTTGCCCATTTCTTTTTCACTAGCAGATGCGAATACCAATACCAATGCCAATGATGATGAATATTCGCTATTCTTTCTTAAAAAAAATTGCGAAAGTGTTCGGCTTTCTCGCTAAAAGTGTGTACTTTTGCAAAAACAATGAAAGCACAAGATATTATCCAGTACATGGAGTCGCTACACGATGAAGACCAGCAGCAGGTGCTGATGAGGTTCTTCAAGACAGCCCCCGGTGACTATGGCTATGGCGACGAGTTCCTTGGTATCAAGGTTCCCCAAACGCGTGAAGTGGTGAAGATGGTGGCGAAGGACACGCCCTTGGAAGAAATACCCGACTTGTTGATGTGCCCTTGGCACGAGGTCAGGCTCTGCGGACTGCTGATACTCGTCTGGCATTTCGAGCGTATGGCAACCAAGCGACTCACCTATGACGCTGTGGCTATCAAGAAACGCGATGAAATACTGACGCTCTACCTGAAATATGCCGAGAGGGTCAACAACTGGGATCTTGTGGATTTGACGGCTCCGAAGATTCTGGGCCATTGGCTGATGTTGCCATCGGTTCTTGGCGACAGTGACTATAAGACAAAAACTCTTGACGAGCTAGCCGCCAGCCCCTGCCTCTGGAAGCAGCGCATGAGCATGGTCTGCACTTGGAAGACCCTGGAGTTAGGCGATGCCTCGTGGTGTCTGCGCTATGCCGAGGTTCATCTGCACCACCCTCACGACTTGATGCACAAGGCTGTCGGCTGGATGCTGCGCGAAATGGGCAAGCGGGTGTCTATGGACTTGTTGCGTGACTTCTTGAACCGACACGTCCACGAAATGCCGCGAACAGCCCTGAGATACGCCATCGAAAAGATGGATGATGAAGAACGAAAATACTGGATGAAATATGAAGATAGTCATTCTTGACGGATATACGGCCAATCCTGGCGATTTGTCGTGGAGCGAATTAGAGGCTCTCGGCGATGTGACGGTCTATGACCGCACGAAGCCTGAAGACACGGTGGCACGCGCTGCCGATGCGGAAGTTGTGTTGACCAACAAGGTAGTTCTTGGACGGAAGGAAATCGAGCAGTTGCCGCACCTTCAGTATATTGGCGTGTTGGCTACGGGCTATAATGTCGTTGACATTGCTGCAGCGCATGAGCACGGCATCACGGTCACGAACGTGCCAGCCTACAGCACCGAGAGTGTCGCTCAGATGGTGTTTGCTCACCTGCTGACGGTGACGAACCGCACGGAGCACTATGCCCTGCAGAACCGTGAGGGACGCTGGAGCGGGAACCCCGACTTCTGCTATTGGGACACGTCGCTGACGGAACTTGCCGGCAAGACCATGGGAATTGTAGGACTGGGAAACATTGGCCGTCGGGTGGCTCAGATAGCCTTGGCCTTTGGCATGCAGGTGAAAGCACTCACCAGCAAGTCTGCCAACCAGCTTCCTACAGGTATTCAGAAATCCGACCTCACGGAGTTGCTTTCTACGGCGGACGTGCTCTCGCTGCATTGTCCGTTGACGGAGGATACCCGTCATTTTGTCAATACCAGGACGCTGACCATGATGAAGCCTTCTGCCATCGTTATCAATACCGGTCGCGGTCCCTTAGTCAACGATGCCGATGTGGCCGACGCCTTGTCGGCAAGTCGTATTGCCGCCTATTGTGCGGACGTGCTCACCGAGGAACCTCCACGTGCCGACAATCCCCTGCTACATCAACCTAACGCCTTTATCACACCCCATATTGCCTGGGCCACCCGCGAAGCGCGTCTTCGCCTGCTCACCACAGCCATCTGCAATGTCCGAGCCTTTGTGGAGCATCATCCGCAGAACGTCATACAATGACTTTTTTGCAGGTGGAATACGCATAAAACAGGGAGCCTGTACTTCGACGTTTCGGAGTCGGTTTCCCCCATTATACTATGTACAAGTAAAAAGAGGTGGAAACCATAGCGGTTCCACCTCTTTTAATATAATAGGATAGGGGATTACTCCTCCCAGTTTTCCTGCGTCTTGCGGACGTAGGTCTTGTAGCGAATCTGAGCCATCTTCTGGGCCTCGGCGAAGAGTTCCTCGGCCTCGTTGGGATAAGCCTTCTTCACTGACAGGTAACGAACCTCACCCAGCAGGAAGTCGTGGAAGTTAGCCCAGTTGGGCTCCTTAGAGTCGAGGCTGAACGGATTCTTGCCTTCCTCAGCCAGAGCGGGATTGTAGCGCCACAGGTGCCAGTAACCGCACTCCACAGCCTTCTTCTCCTCAGCCTGGCTCTTGCCCATACCGCCCTTGGCCTTCAGACCGTGGTTGATACAGGGAGCGTAGGCGATGATGATTGAAGGTCCGTGCCAAGCCTCGGCCTCGCGGATAGCCTTCAGGGTCTGAGCGTGGTCAGCACCCATAGCAATCTGAGCGACATAGACGTAACCGTAGGTGGTAGCGATCATACCGAGGTCCTTCTTGCGGATGCGCTTACCCTGAGCAGCGAACTGAGCGATAGCACCGAGAGGAGTAGCCTTAGAAGCCTGACCACCCGTGTTAGAGTAAACCTCAGTATCGAGCACGAGGATATTTACATCTTCACCAGAAGCAATCACGTGGTCGAGACCGCCGTAACCGATGTCGTAAGAAGCACCGTCACCACCGATGATCCACTGTGAGCGCTTCACCAGGTAGTGGTCGAGGGTCTGCAGTTCCTTACATATCTCGCAACCCTTAGCGGCGCAGGCAGCAATCTCGGCACGCAGCTTCGGAGCAATCTCCTTGGTCTTGTCGGCATCGTCCTTGTTGGCAATCCACTCCTCTGCGAGAGCCTTGTATTCGGGAGTGACATCGCACTTCTCGCAAGCTTCAGCAAGCAGCTTAGCTACGCGCTCCTTCATCTTCTTGTTACCGAGAGCCATACCGAGACCGAACTCGCAGAAGTCCTCGAACAGAGAGTTGTTGAAGCATGGACCCTGACCCTTCTCGTTCTTGGTGTAAGGAGTAGAAGGAATAGAAGCAGAGTAGATAGAAGAACAACCGGTAGCGTTGGCAATCATCTGACGGTCACCGAACAGCTGAGAAATCAGCTTCACGTAAGGTGTCTCACCGCA
>CACYOC010000003.1 GCA_902775975.1 uncultured Bacteroidales bacterium
AAGTTGTTTTTTATTTCAATACAGAGGCACGGATTCCACGGATTTCACGGATTTTTTATTTCAACACAGAGAGCACAGAGGCACAGAGTTCTTTCTATTGAACTTTCAACTTGAACCTTGAAACCTGAAACTTGAAACCTGAAACTTGAAACTCTTTAAACTACAAGATGTAAAGACTCTTTACTTTGAGCCGTACTTTCGCGGCCTGCTAAACGTAACTTCGGGGCCTGCTATACGTAACTTCGCCCTTGCCGAAAGCCCCTTTGGTTTTCAATACTGAGGCACGGATTCCACGGATTTCACGGATTTTTATTTCAACACAGAGAGCACAGAGGCACAGAGTTCTTTAGATATTGAGAGATTGAGATAATGAGAAAATGAGAATATTTTTAATCTTTGTGTCTTTGTGTCTTTGTGTTCAAAATTAAAAACATCACAACCATGAAAAAAGAAACCTGGAAAACCATCATTCAGATCATCGTCACCGAGATATTGAGAGATTGAGATAATGAGAAAATGAGAATATTTATAATCTCTGTGTCTCTGTATCTCTGTGTTTTAATTAATTAATTCAGTAAATCATGATCTGGCATCGCAGTCGGTTGTCTCCGGTGGGACTGTAGCTGACGTGCAGCCAGTAGCCTCCGTTGCGGCTGCGGCTCAGGAAGAGCTCGTCGAAGCCTACGCCCTGCTTCTCGAAGCGGTCGATGAAGAAGTTGGCGTACTGCACGGCGACGTATGCCGAGGGACAGCGAATGTCGGCGGCACAGCCCTTGAGGTGCCAGGAGGTCGGCGACCCTCCGACGGCCTTGTTGACCATCGGTGCGCGGTAGGCGCTATTGATGATGATCTGGCATCCGAAGTGGTCGCGCAGCGGTTGCAGATACTGCTGCGCCAGCCTCTTGAGGTTCTTCTGCACCTCTTCGGTGGGGTTGTTCGACAGTCCTTTGGTGGTCGCTGTGGTCGAACGGCACAGCTCGTCGTAGGTGAAGTTCGTTGCACCTGAAATCATTCCGTGTTTCATACTTTGATGTCTGATAATAGTTTCTGATAATTACCCTTTTTCATTCTCTTCGTGTAGCCTGCCTGTACCCAGCGGGAGCAATGGGCTCTTGCTGCAGCATTTGCTACGCCCATCAGTCGCTCCACGTCTTCCACCGTGAACTCCTGCGGCAGCTGGCGGTAGGCATCGGCAAAGCGGCTGTTGCGGCGGCGGGGCACGAATTCACGCTTGGCGTTTTCCCACGACTCCTGCAGCATCTGCCCGAAGAACTTGTCCTGATAGTACAGCACGGCATCGTAGATGATGGTCGAGAGGCGCAGGTCGTCGTCGCTGACCTCCACGTCCTGCAGCGTCTTGCCCTCCTGTCCGCGCAGCCGAGCCACTATCTGCGGCACCACAAACCATGTGGCATAGAATACGGCGCGCTTGCGCAGGTAGTCCATCACCGTGTCGTTGTTCGCCTCCGCCTCGGCAGCGGCAGCCTCGCAGAGCGAATAGACATGATCTACCAGCCGCTGGATGGGCAGCTCGCCCTGCTGTCGCTCGAAGAAGAATCCCCACTCCTTCAGCCGCTGCTGGCGGGCATACTTCTCGGACGACGTGCCGCGGGCTATCATCTGGAAGTGCGGCGATGCCATGCGGAACACGGCGATGCGTGAGCACAGGCCGTCGTTGATGTTGCGCAGCGTCACCTTCTTCGCCAGCGAAATCTGCGTACCCGTCACCACCTGGTTGTAGTAGATGGGAATGAGCTGGTTCACCGAGTCGTTGTTGGCATAGTCCACACCCGACACCTCGTTGTGAAACGCCTTCAGCTCCAGGTCGTGCTTGCCTATCCACGAGCCGCCGCTCTGTGCCGTGATGCTCGAGTCCAGCTCCGAGTCGAAGGTGTATAGGTGCAGCGGCAGCACCTCGCCGCCTACCACCTCCTTGGCGTTCTTCGCACGGCGGTAGAAGATGGCGTTCGACGTGCGGCTGGGCAGGTAGCGTATGCACCCCTCGGGCTGCTTCAGCGCCTCGCCCTTCTGTGCCTTCGACGACGTCGAGCGAGCCTTCTGCTCCTTCTTGTAGCGCTCCTCGGCGTCACGTGCCGGCTGGTCGGCAGCCCTCATGGCAGCCATGATGCTCTCGTCCATCTCGGCGGCAAACGACTTTCCGCTGGCAGGGTCGCCGATGATATACACCTGCGGGTTCATGCGCTGCTGGCGACCGTCGAAGTGCGTGTACCACGTGCGCGTCATCAGCGTACAGAACATGGCTCCCGCAGCAAACAGCGCACCCACCTTGTTGGCGTCATCTACTCCTTGTAGGGCTTCGGAATAGGGTTCTCCCACACAATCTCGAAGTCGGCTCCAGAACTGGCAGCCGGCGTCGCTAAACTCTTTGCCAGCCGCTCCCTGCCCGTCGGTGTCGTCTCCCCGATAACCAAGACTCTCAAGGACGGCTTGCAGCTTCTGACCGACAGCATATCCTCCCTTGAGCGCGCAAGCGTCGGCAACGATGCGGTCAACCTCAGCTGCGGCCCCTTCCGCGTCCATATCCTGCACGAAACCTGCAGTCCGCACCACGTGTCGGAGTCTTTCGCTATTTCTCTCGACGAGAGGCCTGAGCCGCGCAGCCATCTGCAGCAGATATTGGTGGCGCTTGCCCACAACTGGCGTTCCTTCTCTCTCAATGTATCGTGCGACGATGTCGCTGAGGGCGATGCCGGCATAAGACCCACCCCCGTCCCCTCCCTGAATGGAGGGGTGTTCTTGTGGCTTGCTGAGCTGTTGCTGCGGCGTCGGGGTTGCTTCCCTCCCTGTAGGGAGGGGTCGGAGGTGGGTCTCTCTGTACAGAGCGCCGAAGCGCTCGTCAAATTCTTTGTTGTCATAGTCAAAAATGTTTTCGTTAATAAATAAAATGTCTTCTGCCTTCGGTACGAACGAGCCGCGCGAGGCATCCTTGCAGGCCTCGTCACACGTCACCCCCAGCGCCGAGGCCATGTAGTGCTGGTTGTCGCTGATGTTGCCGCGGTTCGGGTCAGCCTTGAACACGATGCGCAGTCCGTCGCCGCTGGGTGTCACATGCACCAGCAAGATGGGCGTGGGACACGTCTTCTCGTCGAACATGTGGTCAGGAATCTTCATAAACAATTTTACCGGCGTAAGCGGTTCCACCTCCCCTCCCCCCCGGGAGGGGTCGGGGGTGGGCTGGCTCACATGGTCAATATCCATCATCACCAGTCCGTTCAGCACCGCATGCTTCTGGCTGCGCCACGGAGCCTCCGCACTGGTACCCTTGCTGCCACGGTTCGGTGTGAACGTTGCCATGAAGCACACCAGCGGCAACGAGCGTTTCAGCTTGTCGTAACCCTTGCGGTCGCCCCGTGCCAGGCACTCGCGGGCACGGTCAATGGTGCCCACGGTGCTCTCAGCTTCAGTTACTTCGCGCCACGCTTCGCGAGTACACGGCACTGTTGCTTCAAAAAATCTTCGTTGTAGTACAAACATTTGCTCTGCTGATTTAATAGTTCATAGAATTGTTTCATGAAGTCCGCATGCTCGCGCAGGTCTATCGACCATGCACACTCGATGCGCCCCTGAGCCTGATTCACGGTCAGGCGGAAGTCGTCGTTCTTCTCCAGCACCTTACCCGCAGGCACGGGTACGCGCTCGAAGCCTCCCAAATCCTTCGTAATCTCGCGAAAGTCCCTGTACATCTCATACGCAGGGTCTTTCGTGTCCGCCGCCACTGCAATATGAGCCACGATGCTCTGCTGCTTTTCGCCGCTCGTGCGGTAACTACGGCTCTTGCGCACCGTTTTGATGTCCTCCTGCTTCGATGCCCCCTGTACGGATGCTGGCTGAGCCGCGCAACCGTCTTACCTTACTGGTTTTCAATTCGTTAGTTGCCATATTACTACTGTTTAATGTTAATTCCGATTGTGACATTGTGACATTGTGACTTGTGACATTAAGCGGTTTTTTATATTCCGAGAATTCCAGAAAACCATTAAATATATAATATATTATAATATATTATTATATTTACCATTTAATTTTTCGCTTATTGTCACATGTCACATGTCACATGTCACTTGAAACTTGAAACTTGAAACTTTGCTTACTTTACTCCCAACGTGCTATGTTAGTGATAGTTACACGATTCTCATAGCGGTCTTCGCCCTGTTGCGTCTGCCACTTTCTGGCATCCACCACCAGATGCACGTTCACCGTCATGCCCACTTCGAGTTTCAGTCCCAGCGCCGCCTTGGCATAGTTGCCCGTCGTCTCGGCGAAAAACGTGTTGATGCCATCCGTGAGCAAGAAGCCCTGGCTGGTGAATACGGCAGGCTGTCCCTGCTGGTTGGTGTACTGCCGGTCAACGATCGGAAAAATCTGTTTGATAATTGCTAATTGTTGCATAATAGTTTAATAATTAAAAATGATTTACCTCGCAGTCGGGAGGGGCCCTTCTCCCCTGTTTGGTACTGCAAGGACAGTGCAAACCGAATGCAGAGAGCTTGCTCTTTGCTGAGGTGCAGCCTGTTCTCGCAATGTCAAGTGCAAAATTAGGCACAAAAAAAGAGTGCATGAAATTTCGTCATGCACTCGTAATACGATTCCTTAGTTTTCTTACACTATTCCTTAGTTTTCTTATAGCAAATCTTACACTATCTTACATCTATGCTGTCCTTTTAAGGTTAAGCGTATCGTCCAACTGCGACATAATCTCATCCCTTAAAATGATAACTCTATCTGATACGCCCATACTTTCCCATTTAGTAATATGGTATTTCATCCAATTATTACGATATATAGCACTATAAATAGTTCCTGGATTTATTTTTATTCCCCCATTTATCAACATTCGTTCAAAACTGGCTATATTTTCTCCTTGCGAATAAGCATCCCTGCATACACAAAATGCTATGCCGTAAGCTGTCTTTCCCCAGATATAGCCTTTCTTCTTACATTCTGCAAGCACGTTAAGAATCTGATTAGAAGACACCTTGCTTTCGCTTTTCGCATTTTTCCCTAAAGTCTGACATTCCATTCCATCTTCCTTCTTCATCCACACATGAGCACTTTCCGTTTTCTCTACGTGTTGGCCTACTGGCGAAAGGAAGAAATTCAGCGTTAGGTTTCCGTTTTTCTGCATCGCTTTTTCGATGATAGATTCAATGCCGAGCAGTTTGGCATTGAATCCTTCCTGTTGTCCAGGAAAATCCATTTCATTTGTTTCCATCGTTAATTTTTAAATTGTTAGTAAAAATAATTCGGATGCAAATGTACAATGGGTGGTGTTGCAAAAATCATCACACCTCGGAAAAATCTTTACTATCTTCATAAAGTTTAACACTTTCAGCATGTTTTGCCCAAATCTTCGCCACGACGGATGCAGGTTCCAGCACTTTTATCCTGCTGCCTCGCTCCATCAGTTTTCCGATGAAATCCCATGATGGACGAAGCCTCAGACTAAAATCAGACCATCCATCACCTATCTTCACTTCTTTTAGACTTCTGTGTAAAGGCAAGTCGCGCAGCACATTTACTTCAAATCCGTATGCTCTTATCAGAATGTCCTCCGCTTCAAGCGTTTCATCCCTCATCACGCCATAGCAGTCTTTCAGGTAGTCATCTACCGTTAGCGTTGTGTCCATCAGAAATTCCAAATGCGTATCTTTGACTTTCTGAATTCTATCCAATGCCAGTGTAATAATAGGTCTTATGTCTGAAGGGCCGATGACGTACCACCGCTGATGATACAGTTTAAGGAAATAGGGCTGCACTATATAGGTCGTGGCATTTTCTGCGCCGTATGCCTGATAGGTAATCTGCAGTTCGTGCGTTTTCCTCATAGCCTGAATGATGTCCTTTAGAAAACGCTCTGACGAAGGAATATTCTCCACGCCTATTCTCCCCTTGATATCAGCGCAATTGCCAATAGCGTAATTTACCGCCATTGTCGAAAGCATCCAGTTCTCGATACTTCCTTTGCGAAAGATGTTAGGATTGCTGATAGAATATCCCTCGTTAGGGTTATAGTCAATAAATAAGGAGAAAGCCTCCTCGATTTCCCTCTTGTATCGGTAGAACTTATAACGGTCTAATTCATTGCCATCGTCAATTTTGTCTTCCTTCCAAAGGTGGTTGATTTCTTTCAGCGTTATCGGACCATAGTCCCGTAATGTCGTTATCAGCCAAATATAAGCCTTCAGCATCAGGTTATGTTTCATCTTTCAGTTCGTTTTGTACAATAGAAAAACGTGGTGCATCAATGATACAAATTACTCCTCAGGGACACCACTCCCTATCGGTCGCTTATACCACCAATGCCCACGCCTATACGGTGTGAGCTGGTAGCCATCGCTAACCGATATTCATTTGTGGTGTTTTGAGGAGTATCGAAAGCCTTTGGCTCTATTTCCGCAAATTTTATTTTATGGTGCAAAGGTACAATATTTCATGCACAATGCACTATGATTTCTTCTTTTTTCTGAATTTAAACTTAAACAAGTGGGATTTGCACTACGCAATCAACTGTACATTTTTTCAAGCAAACATATTACGTTGCTTGGGGCGGATCAAAGATGGCTTATCTTTAACCGCATCATCCTTTTCGCCTTTTTCGTCAAAAACGCCAGTTCCCACTACAGCATTTGCCAGTATCCTGATAACCGGTACGGCTACACTATTACCTATCAGTTTCATCCATCTTGGACGGGTTGGAGGCAGGAGGTAATCATCTGGAAATCCCTGAATGCGACAGGCTTCCGACTTGGTTATCCTACGATAATTCATTGGACGAAAAATACGCTCCATAAATTCTCTACGGAAATCATCTATCGTTTCTGCATCAATAGGCTCAGTCGCAACAAAGTCGTTTGTATCGCTGGCTACAAGCGTAGGATAAATTTTAGATGATGGCAAGAATATTCTGTTGATGCCTGCAAGCCCAGTGCTAATCTTCGTGTTTTTAAAGTCATAGCGTGTCTCGACACACCGTATTGCTCCGAGTTGTGACAACCTTTCCAGAACCTCATGAACATCAATCTTTCGTTTCTTGACTTCTCGATGAACTTTGAGATTATCAACATTCAGAAGATTTTCTTTACTAAGTGAAAGTATGAACAGTTCGTCGGGATCGTTTACCAAGTCCACATGTTCTATCTCAAAGAGGTATTTTACAGGTTTCAGAATACGCTTCCAGACAAGCGTTTCCAATTCCTCATGCCTGATGGTTGCATCGAGCGCTTGGAAATGCTGAAGAGACAATGGATTGCCATCAAGAGCACCGTAATCACTTTTGCGGCGATTGCGAAGCAGGAGATAACAGATGTGCTTTTCTCTGTCCGTTGTATCAATTATATCCCAAGAGTGAATCGTTGTTGGCCCGTTACGCAAATCGTTGAAAAGAAAGTAGTCGTTAAATCCCTTTTCGTTGCAAGATAAGCTCCAGCGAGGACGAACGTCCAGTCCATCTTCGCTCACCATCGTTATCTCACTGTCAAGTACATCATTCAAACGCACTTCGCCTGGGAATGGTTTTGGAAGTTGTAAACGCTTGAGATACTTTTCTTCCTTAAAACCAATGATATAGATACGTACCCGCGTTTGTGGAACACCATAGTCGTAGGCGTTCAGGACAAACTTCTGAGCATGATAGCCTGCCTGTTCAATACGAGCAAGAATATACTCTAAGGCATTTTTGTTGCGAGGGTCAGATAAACCCTTAACATTCTCGAATATGAAAGCCTTCGGACGTACCCTGTTTAAAAGATACAATGTGTCGTTCCACAATTGTCCTCTATCATCATCAAATCCCAGATTCTTTCCTGCAATCGACCAACTCTGGCAAGGTACGCCAGCAGTCATGAAATCATGACGAGGAAGGTCTTTTATCTTTGTAATATCTCCATAATTGACATCTTCCGTTTCATTAAAGTTGGCACAATAAGTCTTTATGGCATCAGGAGCAATTTCGCTGAAGCCCAAGCAGTGACCGCCTACACTTTCCAAAGCAAGACGGAAGCCACCGATTCCGGCAAATAGATCAATAAAACTGAAGTCTGCCATTTATCTCAACTTGATTCTATCAAAATCTTCAGGAGGCTCAATGCCAAGAAACTCACGATAAATGCGCTCCTTATAATGAACCCCTAATTTGTTTATTTCTTCTACAAAATGTGCATATGTCCCTTCGCCACCTATCATATTCCAAAGTTCTTCACCAATCAACACACAAGGATCTTCTTTCATGTTAAACCATCTGGCTGGAAACGACCATTCGTAGTTTTCACGCTTTCCGTATGGGTTGTATGGCAGAGCATAATATGCTTTGTCAATAGGATGCCCCTCCATTGCAAGTAGTTTAAACATCTTTTCCTTGCTGACTTTTGTCTGATCACTGTTAGGAAGTGGCCCTTTCAGTTCAAAAGAGTATGTTTTACCTGTTCTTTTACTCTGAATTAAGATGTCACATGTGACACTTGTGGGAATAGGTTCGCCTCCTCCATCAAGAATATATTGAAGTTCCTCTTCCCAATTAGGCTTATATCTTTTCTCGCCCTTCGATTTATGTTCCAGCCTGTTCAAGACTTCTTGAATACGGCGAAGGCTCTCTTTTCCAATAGTGCCATCCACTCGCGTTCCTTTTGTGCATGAGCCATGATAGACAGAACCGACAGCAACAGCCAACTTCTCCCATGCAGTACCGAAAGGTGTCACAAATCTTCTCTCGAAATGGGAGTCTTTAAATATAGTATCAGGTACAAGAGCGGCGTACAATGGTTTGTTGGCATGATGTTTTTCCTCTATGAAAGGATCATCAATGAGCACTCTATTCATAACATTGTCCATCATGGTTTGAACAATGTCGCGAATTGCCACAGACACACTCTCATAACTTGATGTATCTATCTTTTCGTTTGAGTAAAAAAAGAAAAAAAACATCCTTTATCAACTTTTCTTTATTGTGCTTGCTTTCTTTTGTTTCGGTTGCTTGATAGCAGCGTTAAGACGAACTATTTTGTCCCAATTGATGCTGTCATCAGCGTTGCAATAATTTACAAGAAAATCTTTAGTGAACTTGTTAATCATCCTACCATACTCCTGATAGTATTCCTCATTCTTCTCTTTTGCTTTGAAACCTAGTGGTTCAACAATGTCCACAAACAGAGTCGGTTCACCAGAAATCAATGTCCAGAATTTCTCTCCACAATACTTCTCATGAGTACTATCAGTATATCCCTTATTATCATTGCCATAGCAACAACCTTCTATACACATAGTTGGAACGCTCTTACGACTTGTGTTGAAGACCTTTACTGCCTTTACAAATTGCTCCTTCTGTTTCTTCATTGACGTGGAATTGCTCCAAGACGGGCCGGACTTAACAGAAACAAAATAATGGATTCCATCTTTATCAAACTCAAGGTCAATACCTTCCGCTGCAGATTTATAGCCAGAATAAACCTTTTCGGCAACAAACTTGGCAACGCCTTCCATCCAATTACCAAAAATACTTTCCTCGGCAGAAGACATATAAGCGGCTGCCAGACTTTCAACCATCTGACCAGCCGTCACAATATTCTTTGCCTTATACATATAAGGGTTCTTCCTAGAAAGCAACTCTTTCAGGTTGATAGACTGAAGTTTTGTAATCCTTGCCTTATGAAACTCGGCTATGTTCTTTTCAACATAGTCAGCTATGCTATTTATTAATTCCTGATTCATTTACTTCTGATTTTGCCCACAAAAGTACACAATCTTTCCTAAACCACCAAAACTTTCACTTAAAGAATTTCCCAATGTCCTCCTTTGTCGCCCCCAACTCGACGCAATATCCCTTTGGATCTTAGTTTTTTGGTATTGTAGTATATACCGTCTTCTGTTATGCCGCATAATGTGGCCAGTTCTTTTGTTGTTACATAAGGATTTCTTTGTATAGCCGCCAGTATTTTCTCCGTAGTTTTCTCCGTAGTTTTCTCCGTAGTTTTCTCCGTAGTTTCATTTATTGCATCTACATTCGCATTCTTTCTCATAAAAGTCACCTTCACGCCTCCGTCTGTTATCTCTGTTTTAGGCATAGGTAACCCGGCATTCTTAAACCCTTCGCTGATTTTCTTATATCCACGTCCCCATGCTTCTATGAAACCCGCTTTAAAGAATGCATTGGCAACATTCTTGTTTCGTGGTCGTGATGAATGCTGCTCTAGTAGTTTTTCTGGTGTCAGCCCACAGGCACATTCTCCAGCATCACTCTTTCCCTTACCGCAGCACTGTCCGCCAAGACGCCATGCACTGTCAGCGTCCTATACATCCATCGCCCAATGCTGTCTTCGTTCAGCTCGTGCGGGTTGCTAATGTAATATCTGTACGTCCTCGGCTCACAGGCAATGATGATGCCGAACATATCCAAGATAGCGTCACGATGGCGGTTGAACGACGACCGCTGCAGCACGTTGCCATCAGCTACGCCATCCTCTACCCATCGGCGGTTCAGCTGATCCAGCGTCAGTCCCCCGCACCTCCTGAGCGTATTCACAATCCAGATATACTGGTGAAAAATAATCGCCGGTTTCATAGTCTAACGAGGACGAAATTATTTCATAATACTCTTGGAAGTTTTAATTTTTCTTATTACCTTTGCACCGGAATCCCCCGAAGTCCCTGATTAATTTCATACTCCGGGGTTAAGTTTTTTATAGGGCTCTGTCTCTTTTGTCTTCATAAGTGCCCACAAAAGTACACAATCTTTCCTAAACCACCAAAACTTTCACCTAAAGAATTGGGAATATCAGAAAATAAAGCGAAAAGCAATCAGATTAAGTGACAAGGGTACTTGTCATATTCGCCATCGAAGGGTAGGGGAATGCCTACATAATAATGGTTTTTTCATCTTTTTTTTGGCGGTTTCGATTATTATATCTAAATTTGCAAGCGAGAAATAGTATATTATCGCATTATGACAGCAATACAATTACGCACTGAAGTGCTTCGTGAGATGGAACCATTGCTCGAAAACGAACCGGCAATGATAAAACTGTTGGCGGTCATTAAGAATCTACGGATGACACATCTGTATGTTTCTGAAATGGGTGCAACTAAGACTGCACCGCAGACAAGAAAGTGGTCGGCACGTGTAAAATGGTTGCGGGAACATCCTGTAAAACTAACAGAAGAAGACCTAATGGATGAACGCACCCAATATTTGTTGAATAAATGAAACATGTTTTCTTAGATACTAACATCATGTTGGATGCTGTACTCCAGCGTGATGGAGGGGAATTTGCAAATAGGATTTTCCAATTGGGCGACGAGGGAGAGATAATTCTTTGCGCATCTTGTCTGTCATACGTTAATATTGCTTTTATTCTCCGCCGACACCCCCAAGAGGAAATATACCTTTACGAAAGAATGCTTCGCGAAGGAGTGGATGTCTTGCCTATGAATGTTGCCCAATTAGATGCGGCATTAAGTCATCCCGTACGTGATTTTGAAGATATGATGCAATATTTATGTGCGAAGGCGGCTAACTGTGATGTCATTGTCACGAACAACAAGCGTGACTTTGAAGAGTTTAGTGATTTGCCTGTCATGACAGCAGGAGAGTTTTTAAAATCCTTCGAGGAAGACAATTAAACTAAAGTTTATTTCAGCAGGAGCTCGCGGGCTTTCTCGATGATGTCGTCCATATCTTGTGATAGGGACTACTTGAAGGGAGAGACTGCAGGAGACAGTTTGTATCAAGAACGATTCGCCTCATAGTGGTATGGAGTGCGCATGTGTTCCTCGCCCCATGCTTCAATGGTCTCATTGTTAATCACGCCCTTATCCCACAAGGCATCAACCGCTTTCTGCGCTTTCTGCGCAAAATAGCGTGCCAACAAATCGCGGAACTCATTCAGCTCCGATTCAGAATTGATGCTATTGACAGCATTCATGAATTCCAATTGTGCTAACTGACTGTAAGACATAATTCTTTAATACTTTTATTATTTGTCGGCAAAGATAAGTATTATTTCCTAAACCACCAAAACTTTCACCTAAAGAATTTGGGAATCTCAGAAAATATCCCTGCCTCTGCGGGCAGAGTTTATAAAAAGCAAGAAGGCTCCTCATCACGAGGGGCCTTCCTACATAACACTACTAACTAACTAAAACTACTTTAGACTTACTAAACTTTACTACTAACTTAAAAATTAATACTTATTGAACTTGGTGCAAAGATAGTGGGTTTTTGTGACAGCTGCTATCAATTATCGTTCATTTGCTGCAATTTTTGTTGCACTGAACGAAAAATCACATGCTATGAAACATCTTTTTTACTCCGTACACGTAAATGAACGTATCTTTGCATCACAATTCACATATTTACTAACCAAATAAAAAAGCAAATGAAACACGCGAAAAGACTCTTATTGAGTTTCTCGATGCTCCTCTTCTGTAGTACAATAATGTACGCGCAGGAGGCCATCAGCGGCACCGTCTTCGATGCTACTGGTGAACCCATCATCGGTGCTACCGTGATGGAGAAGGGAACGTCGAACGGTACGGTTACCGACTTTGACGGTAACTTCAAGTTGAAGGTGCAGGCCGGCAAGACGCTGGTGTTCACCTATGTGGGCTACAATCCGCTGGAGCAGGCTGCTGCTAACGGCATGCAGGTGACGCTGAAGGAGGATGCCCTCTCACTGAACGAGGTGGTGGTGACGGGTTATACCACCCAGCGCAAGGCTGACTTGACGGGCGCCATCTCTACGGTGAGCGTCGATGAGCTGGCCAAGCAGAACGAGAACAACCCCATCAAGGCCATGCAGGGCCGTGTACCGGGCATGAACATCTCGGCCACCGACGGTGGCTCGCCCAGTGGCGCTGCCATTGTACGTATCCGTGGTGTCGGTACACTGAACGACAACGACCCGCTATACATCATCGACGGCGTGCCTACGAAGGCTGGTATGCACGAGCTGAACGGTAACGACATCGAGAGCATCCAGGTGCTGAAGGATGCTGCCTCGGCCTCTATCTACGGTTCGCGTGCTGCCAACGGTGTCATCATCATCACCACGAAGAAGGGTAAGGACGGCAAGGTGAAGGTCGATTTCGATGCCAGCGTGTCGGTACAGAACTACGTCCACAAGATGGATGTGCTGAACGCTGAGGAATTCGGTCGTGTTCTGTGGCAAGCCTACGTCAACGACGGCCGTAACCCTAACAACAATGCCGTGGGCTACCAGTTCGACTGGGGCTACAACGCTCAGGGTGTTCCTGAGTTGGGCACTGTCCGCATGAACAAGTACCTCGACGCTGCCGGCACGACTCCCGCTGCCGACACTGACTGGTTTGACCAGACTACCCGTACGGGTCTGATCCACCAGTATAACGTATCGCTGAGCAACGGCTCTGAGCGCGGTACGTCGTTCTTCTCGTTAGGATACTATAAGAACAAGGGTATCATCAAGCACTCTGACTTCGAGCGCTTCTCGGGTCGTATGAACACTGAGTACAAGCTGGTGAAGGTCAAGGACCGCAACATCGTGACCATCGGTGAGCACTTCACCGTCAACCGCACCAGTGAGGTGCAGGCTCCTGGCAACTTCCTGGAGAACGTGCTGCAGTTCAACCCCTCGCTACCTGTCTATACCACCACCGGCGAGTTTGCCGGTCCTGTAGGCGGCTACCCCGACCGTGAGAACCCTCTGGCTCGTCTGGAGCGTAACAAGGACAACCGCTACACCTACTGGCGTATGTTCGGTGATGCCTATATCAACATCAACCCCCTGAAGGACTTGAACATCAAGACCACCTTCGGTCTGGACTACTCGCAGAAGCAGCAGCGCATCTTTACTTATCCTATTACCGAGGGTACCATGGCTCGTCCCGAGAATGCCGTGGAGCCCAAGCAGGAGCACTGGACGAAGTGGATGTGGAACCTCGTTGCCACTTACAACTTCGAGAAGGGCAAGCACCGTGCCGACGCCATGGCCGGTATCGAGCTCAACCGCGAGGACGATATGTGGTTCAGCGGTAAGAAGTTCGACTTCGTGTTGCTGAACAAGGACTATATGTGGCCTAATGCCGGTGTCGGTCAGTCGGAGTCTTACGGTAACGCCGGCGGCTTCACGCTGGTATCGTTCTTCGGCAAGGTGAACTACACCTTCGACGACAAGTACATGGCCAGCTTCACGCTGCGTCACGACGGCTCCAGCCGCTTCGGTAAGAACAACCGCTACGGTACGTTCCCCTCAGTGAGTGCCGGTTGGCGCATCAACCAGGAGAAGTTCATGGACTTTTCCAAGAGCTGGCTGGACAACCTGAAGCTGCGCGCTTCGTGGGGTCAGACCGGTAACCAGGAGATTCACAACCTGGCTCGCTATACCATCTACATCAGCGACTACGGTACGTCTGCCTTCGGTGGCGGCACCTACGCTACGGCTTACGACATTGCCGGAACGAACGGCGGTCAGACGCTGCCTTCAGGTTTCAAGCGCGACAAGCTGGGCAACGACGGCCTGAAGTGGGAAACGACGACTCAGACTAACCTCGGTCTGGACTTCGGACTGTTCCACAACTCGCTGTACGGTTCGTTCGAGTGGTACTACAAGAAGACGAAGGACATTCTGGTCAACATGCCAAGCATCGCTGTGATGGGTGAAGGTACTCAGCAGTATATCAATGCCGGTGAGATGCTGAACAAGGGTATCGAGTTCAACATCGGCTACCGCGGCACGCTGGGCAAGGTTCACTACGACGTCACCGGAAACATCGGCACTTACCGCAACGAGGTGCTGAAACTGCCTGAGACGGTTGCCGCCCGCGGCACGTTCGGCGGTAACGGCGTGAAGAGCGTCGTAGGTCACCCTGTAGGTGCTCAGGTAGGCTATGAGTTCGACGGCATCTTCAAGAGCCAGGAGGAGATTGACAACCACGCCACACAGCCCGGTGCTGCCGTTGGCCGCATGCGCTTCAAGGACCTCAACGGCGACGGTGTCATCAACGAGGCTGACCAAGACTGGATTTACAATCCCGTGCCTGACTTCACATGGGGTCTGAACATCTACCTGCAGTACAGAAACTGGGACTTCACCATGTTCTGGCAGGGTGTGCAGGGTGTTGACGTCATCAGCGACCTGAAGAAGGAAACCGACCTGTGGGCAGGTACCAACATCGGTAACCTGAACAAGGGCAGCCGCCTGCTCGACGCCTGGAGTCCCACGAATCCCGACTCGAATATTCCTGCTGCGAGCACCATGGACAACAACAACGAAATCCGTGTCTCCAGCTACTTCGTAGAGAACGGCTCCTACGCCAAGCTGCGCAACCTGCAGGTAGGCTACAACTTCTCGAAGGACATCTGCGAGAAACTCTACATGCAGCGCCTGCGCCTGTACCTGTCAGCCCAGAACCTGCTGACCATCAAGGCGAAGAGCTTTACCGGTGTCGATCCAGAGAATGCCAACTTCGGCTATCCTATTCCTCTGAACGTTACCTTCGGTCTCAATGTCACATTCTAAATCTGAAAGCATCATGAAAAAGATTATCAATATATGCTGCTGTGCAGCACTGCTTGCCGGTGGACTGACATCGTGCAACAGTTTCCTGGACGACCAGGTGCCTCAGGCCTCACTGTTGGAGGATGAGGTGCAGAAGCCTACCAACGCAGAAGCCATGGTCGTGTCGGCATACGCTGTCTTCAGCACTGCCGAGGATATCAACGCATCGTTCTCCATGTGGAACTTCGACGTTCGCTCTGACGATGCCTACAAAGGCGGTAACGGTACCGGCGACGGTGGCGTGTTCCACCAGTTAGAGATTCAACAAGGTGTGCTGACCACCAACTGGAACATCAACGACATGTGGGTGCGCCTGTATAACAGCCTGTCGCGTGTCAACGCCTCTATGGCGCTGCTCAACAAGCTCGACGACAGCTTTGCACTGAAGCAGCAGCGCATAGCAGAGATGAAGTTCCTGCGTGCCTACGGCCACTTCCTGCTGAAGCGCCTGTACAAGAACATTCCTTTCGTGAACGACGAGAACCTCTCGGCAGAGCAATATACCCAGCTGAACAACCGTCAATACACCAACGACGAGGGTTGGCAGCAGATTATCAACGACGCCAAGGCTGCCTTTGACGTGCTGCCCGAGACGCAGGCTGACAAGGGACGTCCCACCAAGGCTGCCGCTGCCGCCCTGCTGACGAAGCTCTATCTCTATAAGGCTTACCGTCAGGATGACCCCAACAGCAACCAGGTGACGAGCATCAACCAGGAGGACCTGCAGAAGGTCATCGACTACTCCGACCCCAAGTACTATCCCAACAACGGACTGGAAGCCGACATCCATAACAACTTCCGTCCCGAGGAGCGCTACGAGAACGGCATCGAGAGCATCTGGGCCATCCAGTACTCGCGCAACGACGGTTCTACCTACGGTAACCTGAACTGGGGCAACGGCCTGATTACTCCCAACATCGCCAAGACCACCGACGGCGGCTGTGACTTCTACAAGCCCACGCAGAACCTGGTCAACGCCTTCCGTACCGGCAGCGACGGTCTGCCCTTGCTGGACACCTTCAACGACAAGAACTGGCAGAAGAGCGAGAACTGCGACCCGCGTCTGTTCCTCACCGTCGGCATGCCCGGATTCCCCTATATGTTCAACAAGAACTTCATGATGGACGAGAGCGAGAACTGGAGCCGCTCGAAGGGCACCTACGGCTACTACGTCACCGTGAAGCAGAATGTGGATCCCGCCCTCATCGGCGAATACCTCATCAAGGGCTCCTTCTGGGCCACCTCGATGAACCGCATCGTCTTCCGCTATGCCGACGTGCTGCTGGAGCGTGCCGAGGCTTACGCTCAGATGGGCGACGCCCCAAAGGCCATCAAGCTGGTGAACGACATCCGCGACCGTGCCGCCAAATCGACGCAGATGATTTCCACCTATCCCGCTGACTACGGTGTCAGCTTCAACTGCAAGACCTACATCGGCAGCTACTCGAAGGACGACGCCATCAAGATAGTGAAGATGGAGCGCCGCCTGGAGCTCGCCATGGAGAGCGAGCGCTTCTTCGACCTGGTGCGCTGGGGCGAGGCAGAGAGTGTCATCAACAAGTACTATGCCAAGGAGTGTACCTTCCGCGACTACCTGAAGGAAGCTGGCTTCACCGCCAATAAGGACGAGTACCTGCCCATACCTTTCGAGCAGATGTCGGCCTCTAACGGACACTATACGCAGAACATCGGCGGATGGTAAGGTGAGAGTTTACAGTTTAGAGTTTAGAGATTAGAGTTTAGAGTTTTTAATTAAGAATTATGAAGACTAAGATATTCAATATGATAGGTGCTCTGCTCGCCGTCTTTGCCTTTGCGGCATGTGGCGACGACAACACAGGCGACCTGAATCTGGGTGGCGACTGCAACGTCGAGGCGTTTGCGCTCGACAACATCGATGCCACCATCGACAGAGCTTCGCGCACCATCCTCGTCAAGCTGCCCGAAGTGTATAACACCGACGCCATGGAGGTGACGACGCTGCGACTTTCCAGCGGTGCTACTTGTAACATCGCCCTGGGCGAAATCATGAACATGGGTACGGCCCGCAACCTGCACGTCACGAACGGCAATACCTTCCTCGACTGGAGCGTTAGCGTACGCCACATGAAGGCCCCCTTCAAGCCCAAGGCTGTCTTCGTAGGCAGCGCCTGGACAAAAGACCAGCTCGACCCCGAGGCACGTGCCGCCTGCGACTGGATGCTCGAGAACGTAGAGGGTGCCGCTTACGCTGCCTGGGAGGACATCCGCACCGGAACGTGCGACCTCTCTGACTGTAAGATTCTCTGGTGGCACTGGCACGTCGATGGCGGTGTCGATGGTCACGACCCCTTCGTGAAGAAGGCCGAGGACGCTCTTGCCAACAAGAACAAGCTGGCAGCCTACTACGAGCGTGGCGGCGCACTGCTGCTCACCCGCTATGCTACCAACCTGGCAGCCTTCATCGGCGCCACGAAGGAGAGCTGCTGCCCGAACAACTGCTGGGGCGGTTTCGAAGCCAGCGCAGAGCTGTGTAACAATCCGTGGGACTTCAACATCTACACCGGACAGAGCGGACACGCACTGTATCAGGGCATCGTCACGGGTCCTGACGCCAACAAGGTGTACTGCACCGACAAGGGCTACCACATCACCAACTCTACCGCTCAGTACCACATCGGTGCCGACTGGGGCGGCTATGAGAACCATGACTTCTGGCAGACCGAGACCGGCGGAACGATTGTCGGCGTCGGTGGAGACGGTGCTGTCGTGGCCTGGGAGTTCCCCGCCAAGGACGGCAAGGGTGGCGTGTTCTGCATCGGCTCAGGATGCTTCGACTGGTACTCCTACACCTACGAGGCTGGCTATGTGGAGAACTACCACAAGAACATTGCGATTATGACCAAGAACGTTATTAATTACTTAACGAAATAACGCACTATGAAAAAAATAGCATTCAATATATTATTTGCAGGAATGGCAGCATGCACCATTGGTGTATTCTGCGCCTGCAGCGACGAGACCTACGACCCGGATCCCGCCAGGAACTGGGCAGGTACGACCAACTACTTCGAATCGACCGACGAGAAGGGTTTCGGCACTTACTACAATCCCGTCCTCGGACGCTGTGGCGACCCCATGCCTTTCTACGACCAGCGGGAAGGAAACTTCAAGGTACTCTACCTGCAGGAGTATGACAACAACGCCGGTTCGTTCTTCCACCCCATCTGGGCGGTGGCTACCGGCGACGGTGCCAACTACGCTCCCCTGAACGAGCTGCTGCCTACCGGTACGAGCATCAACGAGCAGGACGCTGCCTTAGGAACAGGTTGCGGCATCTATAGCGAGGCTGACGGCAAGTACTACATCTACTATACCGGACACAACGGCAACGTAGCCAACCGTGAGGTCATCATGCGCGCCACCTCTGCCGACGGACACCACTGGACAAAAGACCCGTCGTTCCTGCTGAAGGGTGCCGACTATGGCTACTCAGCCAACGACTTCCGCGACCCGCAGGTGTTCAAGACCGACGACGGCGTGTGGCACATGGTCATCTCGTCGAACCTCCGCTTTGCAGAGTTCAAGTCCAGCGACCTGAAGAACTGGGAACACGTCGGCGGCTTCAACATGGTGTGGGACCGCATGTGCGAGTGTCCTGACGTCTTCAAGATGGGCAACTACTGGTATCTCATCTACAGTGAGGCTTACAAGGCCGACTGGAGCCGCAAGGTGAAGTACATGATGGCTGACTCGTGGGAGAACCTGAAGAAGTGCTTCGACGACCCGGGAGCCAACTGGCCGAAGGACGGCAAGGAGGGTGTGCTCGACAGCCGCGCCTTCTATGCCGGAAAGACCGCCTCAGCGAATGGTACCGACCGCTACATCTGGGGATGGTGCCCTATCCGCACGGGAACTACCAACTACGAGCGCAACATCAACGTCGGTGCCGACAGCGAGCCCGCATGGGCCGGAGCACTGGTGTGCCACAAGATTATCCAGCACAGCGACGGTACACTGACACTCGGCGAGGTACCCGCCATCAAGGGTAAGTACAACAAGCCTCAGCCCGTCAGCGTAGTAGCCAGCAACGGCTATAACGACGGCAAACTGTCGGGCGACAACGCCTACGTCATGTACAGCCGCCTGGGTGTCTGCAACCACCTGTCGTTCACCGTCAAGACCGCCAATAAGGGTGACAAGTTCGGCATCTCGCTGGTGCGCGGCACTGACTCCAAGAAATACTACACCATGGTGGTGAACCCCGAGGACGGTGGTAATAACCGCAAGGTGAACTTCGAAGAAGAGGGCGCTGAGGGCATCGGCTTCATCCGTGGCATCGACGGTTATAAGTTTGCTACTCCTGCCGACAACACGTACAAGGTGGATATCTATACCGACAACTCGGTCATGGTGATGTACATCAACGACAACGTTTGCTACACCAACCGCATCCACGGCATCACAAAGAACTGCTGGAGCATCAACGGCTACGGTGCCGACATCACCGTCAGCGATGTCGCCGTCAGCCGCCAGTAATACTTTTCTCTATCGGTCGGAGGCTGACCAAGCCGTTGGCCTCCGACTTTAACAGACAACCAAATATTAACCCTTTAAACAAAAAAAGTATGAAAAAGATTTTTTTACTCGGAATGCTCTTCGCAGCAACAGTTTGTAACGCACAGGTAGTACTGTGGGACGGCGAAGGCAAGGAAACAGGTAGTGACGGCGGCTTTTGGGGTCGTGCCGAACCTACCGTTGTGGAAGAAGGTGACAACAAGGTAATGAAGTTCACCCTGAAGGCTAACCCTGGCGGCTGGGGCGATGAGCACCACAATGCAGCACTGCCCGTTGGCGATGTTGACTTCAAGGCACTGCGCCGTCTGACCATGCGACTGAAGATGACGGATGCCCACAACGTATTGGTACAACTGGAGGGCAAGAACGGAGCCTACAATGCTGAGCGCCTTGCATGGTACGACGGTGGTGATGGCTGGAAGGTGATGGTCTATGAGTTCGCCGCTGGTCCTGATTTCGAAAAGATTACCGACACTGGTAACAACGTACTGGCTATCTGGCCTTATGAAAAGTCGGCAGCCGGTGAGGGTAAGACCTTCTATATTGACGACATCAAACTCGAAGAGCCCATGGTCAATGGCAAGGGTATTCGCGCATGTGCAGACAACTCTCTGACAGGCGAAGTCAAGATTACCGGTGTCATCGGCAAGGGCACATACCAGTGTACTTGGGATGGCGACTGGCATCCAGAGGCTTATGACGACTATGCTCTCATAGCCCAGAAACTCGCTTCCACAGCTACTAAGCTCGACGTCAGCGAGGCTGGCCGCTGGGATGAGGACTGGACAGCTATCCAGGCAAAATGCCCAAGCATTGAAATTGTTACGAGCACATCTACTGCCATCAGCGAGGTAAGAGGTCAGAAGGCTGTTGCCGCTGAATACTTCAACCTCGCCGGTCAGCGCGTAGCACAGCCTCAGAAGGGTCTGTACATCGCCAATGGTAAAAAGGTGATGATGAAGTAACCATTCCCCTTAACCAAAAAAGTACCTGAGCCGCTTGCACGGTTCAGGTATTTTTTTTGGATGTCAATACACTTTTTGTAAGAAAAATGATGCAATGAACGTTTTTTCTTACTAAATGTATCATTATTTATAGTAGGTATGACGCAAAATCGGTAACTTTGCAGCAGATTAACTTAAAAACGTAACTAAAAATGCAAGTAAAGAAAGTGTTTTTGACCGTGATGGCAGCACTGACGTGTTGCCTGGTACAGGCTCAGACGGCTCCACAGCTGCTGGGCAAGAGTCACGCCATGCAGCGCGTGAAGGTAGAGAAGAAATTCCTGCTGCTGCCGATTCAGGAGCGCGAGGAGATTGCAACCATCAAGGTGCTAGTAGATAACCAGCAGGTCATGTCGTTCAATGCCAAGCTGGCTGTTGACAAGGTGGATTACTATGTGCCTCTGGAGCTGCAGCACTTCGGTGCCGAGCAGCTGCTGCTGGACGTGAAGTTCCACGGCGACCGCCGCTTTACGGGTGCCATGAAGGACTTCCTGTGCTGGCGCGAAATCAAGCAGAGCGACACCTTCGACACGAAAAACTGTGAGAAGTACCGTCCGCAGTACCACCATACGCCTGTCTATGGCTGGATGAACGACCCCAACGGCATGTTCTATAAGGATGGCGTGTATCACCTGTTCTACCAGTGGAACCCCTACGGCAGCCAGTGGGAGAACATGACATGGGGACACTCTACGTCGCGCGACCTTATTCATTGGGAGGCTCAGCCGACAGCCATCGAACCCGACGCCCTGGGCAGCATCTTCAGTGGCTCGTGCGTGGTAGATAAGAAGAACGACCGCGTGGTGGCATTCTACACGTCGGCTGGCGAGAAGCAGACGCAGTCGATGGCTGTCTCTACCGACGGCGGCAAGACGTTCCAGAAATATGCCGGCAACCCCGTGCTGGTAAGCAAGGAAGAGGACTTCCGTGACCCGAAGTGCTTCTGGAACCCCGAGATTCAGAAGTGGAACCTCATCCTGGCAGTGGGTCAGGAGATGCGTATCTACTCCAGCAGCAACCTGACGGACTGGACGTACGAGAGCTCTTTCGGACAGACGGTGAACAAGCTGACCGACGAGGTGACAGAGGCTGGTTGCCACGACGGCGTGTGGGAGTGCCCCGACCTCATCAAGCTGCAGGTGCGCGGCACCGACAAGCAGAAGTGGCTGCTCATCTGTAACATCAACCCCGGAGGTCCTTTCGGCGGCTCTGCCACGCAGTATTTCGTCGGCAACTTTGACGGTCATAAGTTCACCTGCGAGCATCAGGACACGCGGTGGATGGACTACGGCAAGGACCACTACGCCACGGTGACGTTCGACAACGCTCCTGACGGCCGCCACATCGCTCTGGCATGGATGTCGAACTGGCAGTATGCCAACCAGGTGCCCACGAAGCAGTTCCGTTCTGCCAACAGCGTGCCACGCGACCTGGATCTCTTCGAGTACAACGGTCAGACCTACTGTGGCGTGACACCGTCGAGAGAACTCACCGCACTGCGCGGCAAGGAGGTGAAGAAGGTGCCGCAGGCCGGCGAGATCGTGGTTGACGTGAAGGGTTCTACGGAAATCGTGCTGTCGAACGCCCTCGGCGAGCAGGTGGTGATGAACTACGACGCCCTGCAGCATACGTTCAGCATGGACCGCACACGCAGCTATGCAAGCTTCAGCGAGGCATTCCCCTGCAAGACGACGGCTCCGGTCTATGGCGACATCAATCAACTGCGCATCTTCCTGGACAACAGCAGCATTGAGGTGTTCGACGCCGAGGGCCGCCTCTCGATGACGAACCTCGTGTTCCCGCAGGAGCCTTACAGCAAGCTGAAGGTCACGGGCGGAAAAGCAACGATATATGAATTGAAAAAGTAGTCGAAATACCGAAATATCGAAAAAATAAATAACTATGAATAACAACAAAACAATTTATCTCATCCCCGTGATGCTCTGCTTCTTCTGCATGGGCTTCGTGGACTTGGTAGGCATTGCCTCCAACTATGTGAAAGAAGACCTGGGTCTCAGCGACTCAGTAGCTAACGTGTTCCCCTCGCTGGTATTCTTCTGGTTCCTTATCTTCAGCGTACCCACGGGCATGCTGATGAATAAGATTGGCCGTAAGAATACGGTGCTGCTGTCATTGGTCATCACCGTCGTGTCGCTGGTCATCCCCCTGTTTGGCAATTCCTTCGGCATCATGCTCGTAGCCTTCTCGCTGCTGGGCATCGGCAATGCCTTCATGCAGACCAGCATCAATCCGCTGGCCATGCTCATCATCGGAGATAAGAACCTGGCATCGACGCTGACCTTCGGACAGTTCGTCAAGGCTATCGCCTCGTTCCTCGCTCCTTACCTCGCTATGTGGGGTGCCACACAAGCCATGCCCACCTTCGGCTACGACTGGCGCGTGCTGTTCCTCGTATATTTCGTGGTTGGCGTGCTGGGCACTGCCCTGCTGTGGGTGACGCCTATCCAAGAAGACCTGGAGGAACGCAAGGGCGGTAGTCTGGTACAGGAGTTCATGGATTGTCTGCGACTGTTAGGCAAGCCCATCGTGCTGCTGTCGTTCCTCGCCATCGTGTGCCACGTAGGCATTGACGTGGGTACCAACACCACGGCCCCGAAGCTGCTCATGGAGCGCGTCGGCATGACGCTCAACGAGGCTGCCTTTGCCACGTCACTGTACTTCATCTTCCGTACCATCGGTGCACTGACGGGAAGCTTCTTCCTCCGTGTGCTGAAGACCCGCTGGTTCTTCGTCATCTGCATCACCTGCATGGCACTGTCGATGGTAGGCATGTTCTTCGGTACTGAGCAGTGGGAACTGTATGTCGCCATCGCCTTGGTAGGCTACGGCAACTCGAACGTCTTCTCAATGGCGTTCTCAGAGGCACTGCTCACTGTTCCCGAGAAGCAGAACGAGGTCAGCGGCCTGATGATCATGGGACTCTTCGGCGGTACTATCTTCCCGCTCATCATGGGCTTCTGTAGCGATGCCGTCGGACAGGCTGGCGCTGTGGCTGTCATGGCCATCGGTGTCATCTACCTCTTCACCTATATTCCGCAAGTGAAACACTAATTTAACGTTCGAAATATCGAAATATCGAAATGTCGAAATGTCGAAATAAATAAAATAACTATGAATCAGAAACGCTATGTTGTAGGGCTCGGCGAAGCCCTGTGGGACATGCTGCCCGACGGAAAGAAACTGGGTGGCGCACCTGCCAATTTCGCTTACCATGCAGGACAATTCGGACTGAACACCATCGCCATCAGCGCACTCGGTGAAGACGCACTGGCTGAAGAAACCATCGCAGCACTGGAGAAAAACGGACTGCACTACCTCATGCCCCGCGTGCCCTATCCTACCGGAACGGTGCTTGTAACGCTGTCATCAGACGGCATTCCCACCTACGAAATCAAGGAGAACGTGGCTTGGGACAACATTCCCTATACGCAAGAGATAGCAGAAATCGCCAAAAACTGCCGCGCCGTCTGCTTCGGCTCACTGGCACAGCGCAACGTCACCTCGTGGGCTACCATCCGCCAGTTCCTCGACGATACCCCTGCCGACTGCCTGAAAATCTTCGATATCAACCTGCGCCAGCAGTTCTTCACCAAGAACGTCATCGAAGAGTCTCTGAAGCGCTGTGACGTACTGAAGATCAACGATGAGGAGGTGGTGACCTTCAGTCATCTCTTCGGCTACGAGGGTCTCGACATGCGCGAGACGTGCCAGAAGATTCTCACCACTTACCACTTGCAGATGCTCGTGCTCACCTGTGGTACCAACGGCTCGTACGTCTTCACGCCCACCATCACCTCGTTCCAGGACACTCCGAAGGTAGAGGTGGCTGATACCGTCGGTGCCGGCGACTCCTTCACGGGTTCTTTCTGCGCCGCCATCCTCAACGGCAAGAGCATCGAGGAGGCTCACAAGATTGCTGTCAGCGTATCGGCATACGTCTGCACGCAGAACGGTGCCATGCCGAAATATCCTGCAGAGCTCGTGGCTAAGGTCAAGTAGTGTTGACGATATCACATTAAGAAATAGGTGGAAATCCAACGGGATCTCCACCTTTTTCTATGTTTAGAGGTTGCTCCTTTTTACTTCACAACAAACTTGCGACCGTTCTTGATGTAGATGCCTGGCACAAGGTCGGAGGCATTCATCTGGACACCCATCAGGTTGTAGATGCGGTCGTCGTCGTAGCGCTGCGCCTTCATCTGCTCGATGCCTGAAGGATTGGCAACGGTGACCTTTACGTTGCTGAGAGACAGATAATAATTGGTGGTCGTCTTTGTTCCGGAATTGTATTTGGACTGTACATATTCTGAGGTAAACAGCACCTCATCCTCTTCACCGGTCCACACGTTGTCGTTCAGTGTTCCTACGAAAGCCTTTAGCTTCTTGTCCGCATGGTTGCTCTCGCCTAACGTGAACTCTATTTTAGTAATCTTGTTGTTGTGGGCATTGAACTTCAATGTATTATAATTATACATACGAATCAAATCGGCATCAGCATAGAGATACCTGCCGTAAATGCCATAGTTAAAAGTGATATCTACATGGTTTTGACTAACTGTCAGCGGAGTGCGGTCGAAATATTCGCGCAGATTGTCATACTGTGTCCAATCCTTGCCTGCATTTGTCAGTTCTTCCTTGTAGGCTTCTGACGGATGCCAGTCCACACCAAACGTTGTCTTGTTGAGCGCTACCTCGCAGTTGTCAGAAGTAGGTTCGGCTTCAGGCAATTCTCCGCCATAGTCGAAGGCAACGTCCTTCTTTTCGCCCCAAATATAGTCCTCCAGTCCCGGATAATCCACAAAGGGATTTCGGTTGCCCTGCATTTTGTATATGGCTTCGTTGCGGTCAATCTCTTTCTGGCTGACGGGGTCGTCTTTCGCCCATTTCATCAACATGTCGAATGCCCAGGGAGCAAAAGGCTGATAGGGATCGTCATCTTCTAAGTTGAACATATCGCCTGTCCATGTGCCACAGTGATCGCCAATACCAGCGTCCGTACTGCTCCAGGTAGGCTGCTTCTTCTCGTAGGCAGTCACCATATAGAAGTAGATACGTGCCAGGTCGCCTTTATACATGTCGTTGGGTTCAAATACAGTACCTACATAATCCCCGTAGGTGTTAAGACCGAGTTTGGAAAAGTCCTCTTCTGACTTGTAACCAGTCTTGTTCTTTCCGTCCAACTTATAATTCTCGCCAGTGGTCTCACCGTAGGGATTGTTGCTTCGCTTGTTGTTGACCTTACCCTCGGCAGGAATCAGGTGAGTCAGGTCGGAATAATGTGGCCAGATGTCCTTATAGGTAAAACTGGTTCCGCTCTTGGCTACGGGGTTAAACCAGCTCTTAGGCATGGAGTGTTCGCGCTGGAAACCCTTGACACCCTCAGGATCGCTGGCACTGCCATTGCGATGCAGATTGGTATAAATGGAATAGGCCGATTTACAGGAATACATGTCCCAAATAATGGGAACGGTGTCCGTAGGTATTGCATCAGAGTAACGATAGGCAGTCCAGAGGGAGTCGTAGTCCATGACAGAGGGGGTATTGATGATTTGATACATAGCCGTCTTCAACTCACGACCCTTCTTGCCGTTCGCCTTCTGATAGTAGGTTCCCGTTCCGTGGGGAGCCTGAGCCCATGACACCATAGCAGCCATGAGCAGCAAAGCAGTGGATAATCTTCTTAGTTTCATACGTATTAGATAGTAAATGTTTTCGGCTGCAAAGTTAGTACAAACCGAGCGAATTGCAAAATAAATTTGGTTTTTATTTTGTTTTTTGTTTCGTTTGCAGTAACTTTGCAGGCATGAACGAAGATTTTGACATCAGACAAGAGCAGTTATCGTCGAGCGAAAGGGAGTTTGAGAACGCCCTGCGACCGCTGGCATTCCACGACTTCAGCGGACAGCAGCAGGTAGTGGAAAACCTCGAGGTGTTCGTGGAAGCTGCCAAATATCGCGGAGAACCCTTGGACCACGTGCTGCTGCACGGACCTCCCGGATTGGGAAAGACGACGCTGTCGAACATCATTGCCAACGAGCTGGGCGTGGGCTTTAAGATTACCAGCGGACCGGTGCTCGACAAGCCTGGAGACCTGGCAGGCATCCTGACGTCATTGGAGAAGAACGACGTATTGTTCATCGACGAGATTCACCGCCTGTCACCCGTTGTAGAGGAGTATCTCTACTCCGCCATGGAGGACTACCGCATCGACATCATGATTGACAAGGGTCCCTCGGCACGCTCCATACAGATTGACCTGAACCCGTTTACGCTCGTGGGTGCTACGACACGTAGCGGACTGCTGACAGCACCGCTGCGCGCCCGCTTCGGCATTAACATGCACCTGCAATACTACCAGCCTGAGACGCTGCAGAAGATTATCGAGCGCTCGGCAGGTATTCTGCGAGTACCCATCACGGAAGACGCCGCAGCAGAAATCGCCCGCCGTTCCCGTGGCACGCCCCGTATTGCCAACGCACTGCTGCGCCGTGTTCGCGACTTTGCCCAAGTGAAGGGCTCGGGCAAGATTGACACCAGCATCACGAAGATAGCGCTGACGGCGTTGAACATCGATCAGTACGGACTGGACGAGATAGACAACCGCATCTTGCTGACGATTATCGACAAGTTCCGCGGCGGACCGGTGGGCATCACTACCATCGCTACGGCGATAGGCGAGGACAGCGGCACCCTGGAAGAGGTCTATGAGCCCTTCCTCATCATGGAGGGCTTCATCAAGCGCACACCGCGAGGACGCATGGTGACGGAGTTGGCTTACCGCCACTTCGGGCGCAATCCCTATACTGGCAACATCATGGAACCAGGACTTTTTGAATAGCCCACCCCTGCCCTCCCCAAGGGAGGGGGAGCTAAAATAACAACGAATAAAAACAATCATGAGCGATAACAACACATACAAAACTCCCTCCCTTGGGGAGGGCAGGGGTGGGCAAACAGGAGTCTTCGTGGGAAGCTTCAATCCCTTTACTGTAGGTCACTATTCCATCGTGACGAGAGCCCTACCCCTCTTCGACCGCCTGGTCATCGGAGTGGTGGGCGACCAGGTGCATAAGCCCGACATGCCCAGTGCCGAAGAGCGCGTCCGCGTCATCAGCGAACTCTATGCCAACGAGCCGCGCATCGAGGTAAAGCCCTACTACGGACTGGCGATAGAGTTTGCGCAACAGGAGGGTGCCCGCTTTATTGTCAAGGGAGTGCGCTCCACCAAGGATTTCGAGTACGAGCGGGAACAGGCAGACGTGAACCGCCAGCTGAGCGGCGTAGAGACCATCCTGCTCTACAGTGAACCTCAGTATAGCAGCATCAGCAGCACGATGGTGCGCGAACTGCAGCACTTCGGCGTCGATGTCAGTGCCTTCCTTCCCCATAAGCCCTATAAGCCCTATAAGACCCATTAGCCCCATAAGACCCATTAGCCCCATGATTACCTATTCTTCAGAAAACGTCAAGTTCCCCAATATCAAGCGCCGCGAGACCACAGCATGGATTCGTCGCGTAGCTGCCACCTACGGCAAGAAGGTAGGCGAGGTAGGCTATCTGTTCTGCAACGACGAGCATATCCTCAGCGTCAACCGCGAGTACTTAGGCCACGACTACTATACGGACATCATCACCTTCGACTACGACGAAGGCAATGTGCTCAACGGCGACCTCGTCATCTCGTTAGATACCGTGCGCAGCAATGCAGAACTCTTCGGCAAGGACTACGACGAGGAACTGCACCGCGTCATCATCCACGGCATCCTGCACCTTTGCGGCATCAACGACAAGGGACCCGGAGAACGCGAACTGATGGAAGCTGCCGAAAACAAGGCCTTAGCACTTCGTTAAGGCCTTCAGCTCTTCCAAGGTGTTGGCAACCTGAATATAGTCGCGCCACTGCCCACGGACAACGCCTCGCTCCTGCAGGTCGTCGAGCATGTGGATAGTAGCATTCCAGAAACCTTTCATATTGAAGAGGATGACGCGCTTGTGATGATAGCCGATGGTATGTGATGCTGCAACGGTAAACACCTCGTCAAGTGTTCCTACCCCTCCTGGCAGGGCAACAAACACGTCGCTCTCATCGAGCATCAGTTGTTTGCGGTCGCTCAGGTTCTGACACGTCAGCACCACGTCGTTATACTGCGACGTACGACCCGTCGCCTCCACAATGGCTGGCACCACACCAATCGTCTGACCGCCGGCGGACTTCGCCGCACGTGCCACACACTCCATCAATCCTTGGTTGACACCTCCAAACACAATAACATGACCCTGCTGGGCCGCCCAGCGTCCGAAGGCTTCCGTCTGTTGGAAGAAGTCAGCATCGACGCCATTATTTGCCGAACAAAAAACCCCTATCTTCATCTTGGCGACAAAGTTACAAATATTTTTTATTCTTTTGTTCTTTTATTCTATAATTTTTTTATTAACTTTGCAGCCGAAAGTTGTTTCAACCGCATGAAAACGAACCGTTATGCACGTCTCTTGATCCTCATTACCGCCAGTTGGGTAATGATGCTTCCCTCGTGTGACAGACAGCAGATTGCCGAGCTGAAAGGCAACAGAGCCGACAGCCTGATATTCGCTGCCGGCAGTGCCAGGGACTATGACCGCATGATGGCACTAACGGACAGCTTTGAGGTGACGGGTGACATCTCCGTTGCCGATGCCAACCGCTGGCGCGGCTCCTACTACTATCATCACGACATGTTCCGCATGGCAGAAATATGCTACCGGAAAGTGCTGGAATGTGACATCAAGACAGAACAAGACCAACTGAGCTATAACAAGTCGGTGCGCCGCCTGTCGGAACTGCTGCTCATCAAGGGCGACTACGAGGGTGCCCTGAAGATTGCCATTCCTGCCTTTGCGCAGATGGAAAAGACGGGCGTCGGTTCGGATTTGGACTATGCCATCCTACTCAACAATATCGGCTGTTGTCAGCTGAACTTAGGGCGTTATCAAGAAGCCGACAAGAGTTTCATGACCGCTCGCGACCACTATGCCGTTCGCTGGCAGACGGACTCCGCAAGCCGCAGTTTCCAGGAGGCGATACAGGGCACTATCTACACCTGCTCAGCCTATCTTAAAATGCATCGTTACAAGGAATCAACCTACTGGATAGAGCATCTGAAGATGTTGATAGACCTGTTTAGCGAGAAACCCGATGCACAGGTTAATCATTTAGACGAATTCATAGGACGCTATGAGATGATGCGCGCCATTGCCCTGCAGGGACAGAACAAACCTAAAGAGGCTCAGGAGGCTTTCAAGCGATTCAAGAAGACTGAATTTTCCAAAACTGACGACGGTCGTATCAGCGCCAACGACTATCTGGTGAAAGCCAAGCGCTTCAACGAGGCTGCCGACAACTACCGCTCGTTGGACTCCGTGCTCCTATCGTTGGGCAAAGAGCCGTCGCTCGACAATATCCAACTGTACCTGTTGCCCAAATATTGGGCTAACACACGAGCAGGACGCATCGACTCTGCCAGTGTCGTAGCCGATCGGATTTTCCAAGTGTTAGACCACGCCATCACCGAACAGAAGAACAGCTCGATGGCTGAGCTTGCCACTATTTACAATACAAACGAGAAGGAGGCAGAGATAGCCCGTCAGCGTCAAAACATCTCACGCATACAGTTCATCAGCTTGCTGGCGTCGTTGGGTCTCATCGTCATCTTCCTGCTCATCTACATGATAGTGAAGCACAAAGCCGCTCAGCACTTGGAAGAGGCTCACGCCAAGCTGGAGGATGCGCACGCTCAACTGCAAACGGCTTACGATCAACTGGAGACCACCACGAAAGCCAAGGAGCGCATCGAGAGTGAACTGCGTATTGCACGAGACATCCAGAACTCCATGGTGCCACACGTCTTCCAGCATCGTGACGACTTGGACATGTTTGCCTCGATGACACCTGCCAAAGAGGTAGGCGGCGACCTGTACGACTACTTGCTGCAGGACGACACGCTCTATTTCTGTGTAGGCGACGTTTCTGGAAAAGGGGTGCCGGCATCGCTGTTCATGGCTCAGGCCATCCGCCTCTTCCGCACACTGTCGACACAGCGGTTGATGCCTGCCGAGATTATTGCCTATCTGAACCGTGCCCTCACCGAGAACAACGAACAAGGAATGTTCATCACGATGTTCCTCGGACTCATCGACCTCAAGAGCGGTAGGCTGGACTTCTGCAATGCAGGCCACAATCCTCCCGTCTGCGGTATTCAGGGTAACTATCAGTTCATGAGCATGGAACCCAACGTTCCCATCGGTCTTTGGCAGGACGTGGACTTCATCGGTGAACACGCAGACAACATCAAGGGCAAGATGCTGCTGCTTTATACCGACGGACTGAACGAGGCAGAAAACCAGCAGCAGCAACAGTTTGGTGAAGAGCACCTGTTAGACATCCTCAACCATAGCGACTTCCACGGTGCTGAGGAAGTGGTAACACTCTTGGACGGTGAAATCGTCAAACATCGTAACGGCGCTGAGCCGAACGATGACCTGACGATGCTCAGCATCTTTTTTAAGTGATTCCTAATTCTTCGTTTCTTTGAACGCCTGTAAGCCACGCTGCAGGAAGTCAACGTATGCGCTGACATCCTCGTCGTATGCCCTGCTGGGCAACAACTGTCGGCCGTCAGTATCTAATATAATATAATAAGGTTGGGCGTTGGCTCCAAAGCGCGTGCTTTGCAGATAACTCCAACGGGCTCCGACGGTACGCAGCGTCTTGTGGCGTCCCTGGGCATCGGTCACCTCAATAGGTTGCTCCAGCGGTGTCTTGTCATCGACAAAGAGCGAAACCAGCACATAGTCTTTAGTCAAGAGGTCAGCAACACGAGGATCTGTCCATACGGCAGCCTCCATCTTGCGACAGTTCACACAACCGAAGCCCGTGAAATCTACGAACAGCGGCTTACCCTCGGCACGAGCAGCAGCCAACGCCTGGTCGAAATCGGTAAAGCGAGCTACGACGGTCTTGCTGTTCAGATTGAAGTCCTGCGTACTCATAGGCGGTGCAAAGGCACTGACAGCCTTACAGGGTGCTCCCCACAAGCCTGGCACCATATAGACAGCAAAGGCCAGCGACACCATACCGCCCATAATACAAACGACGGGCATGGGACGTGCGGCGCTGCCTTCCACCTCGTCACTCTGGAACTTGAGCCAGCCACAGAGATAGGCACCCAAAAGGGCAAAGATGACTATCCACAAGGAGAGGAACACCTCACGGTCCAGGATATGCCAGCCGTATGCCAGATCGGCAACGGAAAGGAACTTCAGGGCAAACGCCAGTTCGATGAAGCCCAGCGTCACTTTCAGGATGTTCATCCACGCCCCTGACTTGGGCGCAGACTTCAGCCATGAGGGGAAGAGGGCAAACAAGGTGAACGGCAGCGCTAACGCCAAGGCGAAACCTAACATACCCACAGCAGGAGACAGCCAGTTGCCTGTGGTGGCTGTCTCGACGAGCAGTAGCCCGACAATCGGTGCGGTACAGGAGAACGACACGAGAACCAAGGTGAATGCCATAAGGAAGATGGAGAGATAGCCTCTGACCTCTTCTCTGCAAAGCAGAGTGTGGCGTTGCGAATTCCCCTTACCTCTTACCTCTGACAGTTCGTCGGCCTTGGCATCGACCTTAGTAGCCCATCCTTCAGGCAACTTGATTTCAAACCACCCGAAGAACGAGAGGGCAAAGACCACCAACAGCACGAACAACAGGACGTTGAACACAGCATTCGTCGATAGGGCATTCAACGTGTCGGAGCCAAACAGGGCAGTGACGAACAGTCCTAACGAGAGGTAGATGACGACAATGCTAATACCATAGACGATGGCATCTCGAATGCCCTTGCGCTGGTTGTCCTTGGCACGCTTCAGGAAGAAGCTGACGGTCATGGGAATGATGGGCCAGATGCAGGGCATGAGTACTGCTAACAGTCCTCCTAATAGTCCGAGGAGGAAGATGGTGGTGGATGTTGGGTGATGGGTGTTGGGTGATGGGTGGTGGGTGATGGGTGATGGGTGTTGGGTGGTGGGTGATGGAGGTGCGACATCTTTTTTACCGTCGGAGTATTCTCGTGCCTCCGTACCCTCGTGCCCCCGTGCCTCCTCTTGCGTCTTGCTGACAGTCACTTCGCCCTGATAGCGGAACTCCACCTGCGTAGGGGGCAGGCACATCTCGTCATTGCAAGCACCATACTCCAGATAGCCCTCGATGAAGAACTTCGGTTTCGTCACACGGACACGCTGCACGAATGTCGCCTTCTTCTCAAAGAAGCGCAGTTCCATGTCGAACATCCTGTCGTACTGCTTGATGACATGGCCGCGAGGCATCAGTGTGCCTACCGTCTCGGCACCCTCCATCTTCACCACGTGAAACGTTGCCGACGTTGGTCCTTCGCTGCCTAAATCGGTGGAATAGACGTGCCAGCCGTCATCAATAGTAGCACTGAAAACGATTTCGCCAGCCGTCTCGCCAGTCATATTCCAGCGCGACGTGAAATGTACCGGATCCATCAGCTGTGCCTGGGCTGCCAGCACCAGGAAAGCCATCAGCAGCGTAGAGCAGATTCTGTTCTTCATGACCATCATTACCTTCCGTAAGCTTACAACATCTTCATCAGCTCACGCATTCCCTCCGAGGCTCCCTTCTGTATTTGCGTGACACGACTGCCGGCACTGACAGGATTGGGATCGATGAGATAGATAGGCACGCCGGGACGCACATAGTGTATCAGTCCGGCGGCAGGATAAACTGCCAGCGACGTACCGATAATGATAAAGATGTCTGCCTCCTGACACTCGTCGGCAGCAAGGGTGATGTTGGGTACTGCCTCACCGAAGAAAACGATGTAGGGGCGCAACAGAGAACCGTCGCCAGCTTTGGTACCTGGGGCTATCTCGCAGTTGTCGGGCGTCAGCTGCTGAATGTAGCGAGGGTCATCGACATCGCGACTGCTACAGACCTTCATCAACTCTCCATGCAGGTGGATGACCTTCGAAGAACCAGCCTGTTCGTGCAGGTTATCAACATTCTGCGTCACCACCGTCACATCATACTTCTGCTCCAGTTCAGCTACCAGCCGGTGGCCCTCGTTGGGCTTCACACCCCAGCACTTCTTTCGCAGCATATTATAGAAGTTCGTCACCAGCGTAGGATCAGCCAACCAACCCTCGTGCGTTGCCACCTGCTGAACAGGATATTCTTCCCACAGTCCGTCAGCATCGCGGAAAGTCTTCAGTCCACTCTCCACCGACATGCCGGCACCCGTCAATACGACAATCTTTTTCTTCATACGCGTTCTTATTTTAGATTATTTGTTGCAAATATAGACATTTTTCTCTTATTTTCCAAATATATCGGAAATTTTTATTACTTTTGCAGGGTCACTATCAAAACAATCGACTGACTATGCCCAAGAACACATCACGTATCGTAACATTCGGAGAACTGCTGCTTCGCTTCTCCAAACCCGGTTCCCTGCGACTGACTCAGGGAGACATGTTCACCAGCAAATATGGAGGCAGTGAGGCTAACGTCGCCGTCTCGCTGGCAGCACAAGGCGAGCATGTCAGATATATCACCCGACTGCCCGACACTGCCGTAGGACGTGCAGGAGCCATGAGTCTGGCACAGCTGGGAGTTGATGTCAGCAACGTGCTCTATGGCGGACAGCGCATCGGCACCTACTACTTCGAACCTGCCGCCGGCATGCGTGCTGCCAAGGTGGTGTATGACCGTGACCACTCCGCCTACTACGACCTCAAGCCTGGCATGATACCCTGGCGCGAAATACTGAAGGATGCTACCGTCTTTCACGTGTCAGGCATCACCGCCGCCATCTCGCAGCAGGCCGCCGATGCCACCTTCGAAGCCATGGACATAGCTGACGAGTTAGGCATCGCTGTCAGTTTCGACATCAACTACCGCAAGAACCTGTGGAAATACGGTTCCGACCCTCGCGAGACGCTGCAGCGCATGCTTGCCCGCTGCGACATGATGTTTGGCGATGCCATCGAGTTCGAATGGATCAGCCAGCACCAGCAGCCCCCTTTCACTGCCACCGACACTCACTTCGAGATGCAGATGGAGGCCTACGGCGAATGGTTCGACGAGCTGCATGCCGCATTCCCCCGCTGCCGGCAGTGGCTGATGGGCATGCGCAATATGGTGTCATCCAACCACCACACGCTGACGGCTCTGCTCTGGAGCGACGGACAACTGTTGCAGGCACCTATCTACGACATTCCAGACGTTGTAGATCCTGTAGGTGTAGGTGATGCCTTTATGGGCGGTTTCCTGCATGCCATCAACATCTTCCCCGACGACCGTCAGCAACAGCTAAACTACTCGCTGGCGGCAGCAGCATTAAAGAATACCATCCCTGGCGATTTCAACCTCTCCGACGAAGACGAAATACTGGCCGTAGCAGAAGGACGCTACGACCAGCATACGCTTTACAAAGTGATAGAATAATCCTGCCGGAGGCTTCAGAACAGTCCGCCCCACGGATAACTGCCGGGCTTCAGTGTCACTAATGTGCCGCATGCTGCACGCATCTGCACCACTCCGGGAGCTATCTGGCGCACCTCGTCAAACTGCTGCCATCCCAACATCTGCAGCGTAGCCCAAGCCGTGGCACCACCCTCAATGATAAGCGACTGTGGACGATGTCGCTCTACTAAAGCCTTCACCTTCCGCGCCATCACCATACGCAAATGCGTGGCAGCCTCCTTGCCGGTACGGTGGGTAAAGGGCATGGTGAGAATCAGACTGTGAACGGTGTCATAAACTTGGCAATCCCACAGGTCGATATCGTTGCTGCCGTCATAAACCTCGCGCGGCATGGGTGCAATGGGGATTCCAAGGTCCAGGGGCTTACTCTGCGTGGAACCGCAGAGGATAAGCATGGAGGCTTTCTTGTCCTGATGGTATTCACTCCCCTCCATAACAGGGAGGGGACGGGGACGGGTCTGTAGTACAGCATAAAACAAGTCGGCAGCACCCGCAAAAAGCGTCTTGCCGTCGTTGTATTGCGCCACGACGCTACGTATGTGCTCTTCACTCTCCGCATCGGGCATGACGATACCGTTTTTCCTGGCATCGGGAAAACGTTCTTCAAGTACCGACGTCGTGGCAGGAAACTCTGGGTCGTAGCTGAACGCCGTCTCTGCAATAGGAACCTCTCTCACCTCTTTTATATAATAGACCCCTTGACGGATAATACGTCCTTTCGACGGATTGGCAGGCAGATAGACAGCGCGTTCGTAGCCCGTAGCTGCCATCAGTGCCTTTAGCTCTGCCACCACATAACCACGCAAGGCAGAGTCGGTCTTCTTGAAAATGAGAAATGAGGAATGAGAAATGAGAAATGAAGAGGCGATGCGACGGGTTTCTGCCACCGCCTCCTCCTCACTCATAGAGCGCGTGTCGGTGGCAATAACGGTAACACCGCTTGTTGCTACAACATCACAACCCACAGCATCACCGCCAGCACACAGCAACTGCACTGGAAAACCCTGCTCCGAGGCAATACCTGCTATCTCCGCAGCCCCCGTGATATCATCCGCAATAACAATCATGCGATAGCAAATTTTTCACTTTTCATTTTTCATTTTTCACTTTTCTATATATCGCCATCCGCGTAGCATAATCAATACTAAGCGTCATAGCAGAGTCGCTGGCAATGCCCTTTCCTGCCACGTCGAAGGCAGTACCGTGGTCAACACTGACGCGAATGATAGGCAGTCCGAGGGTGATGTTAACACCACTGGCACTCTCCATCTTTCCCGTTTCCTTATTCCAGTTGAAGGCACACACCTTCAAGGGGATATGACCCTGGTCGTGATACATCGCTACGACGCCGTCGAACTGCCCACACTTGGCTTTGGCAAAGACGCTGTCGGGAGGTACGGGACCCTCTACGTTGAAGCCACGCTGCTGCAGTTCCTCGATGGCAGGAATAATCTCCTGTGCCTCCTCATAGCCAAACATACCATTCTCACTGCTATGGGGATTCAGACCAGCTACGCCTATGTGGGGTTTCTCAATGCCGAACTGGCGGCAGGCATCGTCGATGAGTTCAACACACTCCATGACACGGGCTTTCTTCACCAAGTCGCAAGCCTTTCTCAGCGGTACGTGGGTAGAGACATGGATGACGCGGATGGCATCGTCGGCAAGCATCATAGCATATTTCTTGGTATGTGTAAACGTTGCGTAAATCTCGGTATGGCCGTCAAAGTGATGACCTGCCAAGTTCAGGGCTTCCTTGTTCAACGGGGCGGTGACGGTGCCATCAACCTCGTCAGCCATAGCCAACTCTATCGCCTTCTTGATATACTGGAAGGCAGCATTGCCGCACTGTGCCTGTACCTTGCCAAACTCAAAGGTGCTCATATCTACACACTGCAGGTCATAGACATCAATGGTACCAAACTCGAACTTGGCATCCTTCACGCTTTTCACGGCATGGACCTTCAAGTCATAGCCTAACAGTGCTACGGCCTGGCGCATGATCTCGGCATCGCCTGTCACGATGGGACAGCACTTCTCGTAAGTCTCTTTGCGATTCAGGGCGCGAACCGTAATCTCCGGACCTATGCCGGCAGGATCGCCCATGGTGATTGCTAATATTGGTTTCATATTCTTCTGGGTTACGTCGTTATTTCGAAATGTCGATATGTCGATATGTCGTTATGTCGAATTAATATAATGAATTATAAATATCGCGGGCATCCTGCTCCGTGACTTCTCTCGGATTGTTCTTCAACAGGCGCTGCACTTGCATGGCTGCTTTTGCCATACCGTCAACAGCCGTTTGAGGAATACCTAAGTCCGTCAGTTTCTTGGGAATACCGACAGCCTCAGCCAAGCGGTAAATGAACTCAACACCACGCTGGGCAGTCTCTTCGTCGTTAGCACCGGGCTGACAACCCAAGGCAATGGCCACTTCGGCGTGACGCTTGACATTAGCGGGCATATTAAACTTCATGACGGAAGGCAACAGGATGGCGTTCGACAGTCCGTGGGGAATATGGAACTCACCACCCAACGGATAACTCAGGGCATGGACAGCAGCCGTATTCACAGGTCCTAAGCACAGTCCTCCATACAGTGAACCGAAAGCCAATGCCTCGCGAGCCTCCACGTCTTTACCGTCCTTCACAGCACGTTCCAGATGAGCTGCGATGAGACGGATGCCCTGCAGCGCATAGATATCGACTGACGGATGAGCAAACTTATTGGTATAGGCCTCGATGCAGTGGGTCAGCGCGTCCATACCGGTATCGGCAGTTACCTTGGCTGGCACTGTCCAGGTCAGCTTCGGATCGACATAGGCAGCATCGGCAATGAGGAAAGGCGAAACGATGCCCTTCTTCAGGTGGTCGCGCTCGTCCAGCAGGATGGCGTTCGGCGAAACTTCTGAGCCCGTTCCTGCCGTCGTGGGCAGACAGGCAAACCACAGACCCTTCTTCTTGATAAAACCTGTACCGAAGCAGTCGGCAGCCTGTTGGTCGCTATGGGCAAAGGCTGCTACCAGCTTGGCAACGTCGAGGACGCTACCGCCGCCAATACCTACTACGCTATCAGCACCAAACTGACGGGCCTTCTCCACAATGGCGTTGAAGTCGTTGAGCGTGGGCTCAGCCATAATCTGGTCGAACACTTCAATATTGACACCTGCTGCCTGCAGGTCGTTCAGCGTCGCTTCGATAAGCGGACGGATGGGAGGAGCTGTCAGCACAAACAACCGCTGGAGTCCCATCTTCTTGTAATCTTCTACTAATGTCTGGATGCAGCCCGTACCGAAAACGATTTTCTGTGGCTGCAATAAAGTGATATTTTTCATTTCTTTCTGTTTTAATTTCTCATTCTCTTAATTTCTCATTCTCTCATTTTCTCCATCTCCCTTGGGCTGCGCTCACTTCTTTCTATCCTCATAATAGCCCCAGATGGTAAGCTCCTTGTCTGCCAGCGGAGTCTTGAAGAAGAAGCTGGCAACATAACCCACCACCAGGACGATGAGATGCGAATAGACGCCTAACATATACTTATGGTGTGAGAAGTTCCAGTCACCCAAGTCGAGCAACGTCTGTTTGACGCCATCGCCATCGATGTCAACCTTCGTCGATGTCAGCACGGCGTATGCCGTATAGAGCACGGCGACGGCAATACCGATATACAAACCCTGGCTGTTGGCGCGACGGCTGAACAGTCCGAGGATGAAGATGCCGACAATACCAGCCGAGAAGATGGCATAAAGCGAGAACAGGGCTCCTAAGACGCCCTCGCCGCCCCACGAGATATACAGACAGGCAACGCCAATGGCTCCCAAGCCTGCTGCCACTACCATCCAACGGCCGAAGTTCAACTGCTCCTTGTCGGTAGCCTGCTTACGGAAACGCATATAGTAGTCTTGCACGGCAATGGCGGAAAGACAGTTCAGGTCGCTGTCTAACGACGAGATGGCAGCGGCTGCGAGGGCAGCAATGATGAGACCGCGGATGCCTACAGGCAACTCATGGGCAATAAAATAAGGGAATACCTCGTCGGCTTTGATACCTTCAGGCAACAAGGGGGCACCCTGTGCATGGTAATAGGCAAAAAGTGCCGTTCCGATGAACATAAACAATGCCCAGATAGGAACACTCATCAGCACACCGATGTAGGCGGCTTTCTTAGCTTCCTTGTCATTCTTGGCAGCGAGGTAGCGCTGCACGATGGTCTGGTCAGTACCATACTTCTGTAAAGCATAGAAGATACCGTTGAGCACCATGACGATGAATGTCAGTTGTGTCAAATCCCAGTCGTATGGCCCGAAGCTAATCTTGTTGTATTCGGAGGCGATGCGGAAAGTCTCGGCAGGACCGCCTTCGATGCCGAACAGGAGGATGCCGATACAGATGATACCTCCGCCAATAAGCAGGAAACCCTGTGCCACGTCCATCCAGACAATAGCCTCCATACCTCCGAAAAGCGTCAATATAATAATGGTAACGCCCAAAATCAGTACGATGGTATAGATATTCATGTTGAGGAAGGTAGCCAACGCCATGCTAACGAGGAAAAACACCGTGCCAGCTTTCGAGAAGTGTCCTAACGTAAAGGCGAACGAGCTGTACAAACGGGCAAACAGTCCGAAGCGACGCTCGAAATACTCATAGGTCGATAGGCGTATCACTTTACGGAACAAAGGAACGATCACGCCTACCAGTGCCAACAGTACGATAGGTACCATGAGTCCCTGCACCAAGAGTATCCAGTTGTCTGCGTATGCTGCACCGGGATAGGCCAGGAAGGTGACGCTGGAAATCAGCGTAGCAAAGATACTAATGCCTACTGCCCAGGCAGGAATCTTACCGCCACCGGCAAAATACTGCGAAGTGTCTTTCTGCTTATGGGCAAACCACACTCCGGTGCCAATAGCTGCCAAGATAGACAGCAGCACGATGATATAGTCTATCCAATGCATAATTCCTAATTTCTAATTCCTAATTTCTCCCTAATCGCCTGTTCCTCTTCGGCTGAAAGACGCGTCAGCGGCATCAGCATCCAAGGTTCGCAGAGACCCTTTGTCTGCATCATCACCTTCAGAGCGGTAAGACTCTGACCCAGGGTACGGTCTTTCTGATAAATCTTCGCTATCTCGTTGGTCTCGTCCTGCAGACGGTTGGCAGTAGCCATATCGCCAGCAACGGCAGCCTCATAGAGTTGCTGGAACATCTCAGGCACATAGTTGCCCGTAGAGGGCACGATACCATTGCCGCCTAACTCCAGCGAGTGGGCGCTCTGTGCTGCCCAGCCGCAGAAATAGGCAAAGTCGGGATGCGTCTTGGTAATCTCAATGCACTGTGCCATACGCTCCAAGTCACGCTCAGAATCTTTCAGACCCACGATGTTTGGATGGTCTGCCAGTCGGCTGATGACCTCTACAGGGATGGACATGTGGGTCGTTGCCAAGATGTTATACAGCATCAGCGGACCGGTGATGCAGTCTGCCAGCGTCTTGTAGTAGTCATACATCTGCTCGCTGGTCAGCGCATAGTAGGTAGGCAGCGTGGCAACGATGACGTCGGCACCCAGTGCCGTATAAACCTCAGCCTGGCGCACCTGCTCGGCAAAGCAGTTGCCTGTCAGTCCGGCATAAATCAGAATACGCTTATTGGCTGCCTTTACTGCCGTCTCTACAAACAACTGACCGTCAGCTTGACTGACGCTATTACCTTCGCCGGTTGTTCCCATCAACAAGGGAGAGACTTTGTGATCGGCAAAAAACTGAATGATTCGCTTGACGGCTTCTACGTCGAGCCGTCCTTCCTGTGTGACGGGAGTGACCATCGGCACTACCACACCACGATACTTACTCTTGTTCATTGTCTTTTATAATTAGTAGTTTTGTTTCTATTATTATTAATAATGAATGCAAAGATACGTATTTTTTTAGAGAACAAGCAGAAATATGACTGTTTTTTTTGTCTGTTAGAAAAGTTTTTGTATTTTTGTACCGTTTAAATACTTTAATTGTTATCACATGAAACTATTACAGACTATGATGAAACGAGGCAGCATGCTCACGCTTGCTGCTCTTGCCAGCACATTGCTGCTGACTACCAGCTGCGACTACGACAAAGCGGTACCCGCATCGGAACTGCCCGCAGCAGCACAGACCTTTGTCAAGAAAAGCTATCCAGGTTGCACCATTCTGGCAGTGAAAAAAGATGTAGAGTGGTTTACTACGAAATACAAGGTCAGCATGGACAACGGCATGGAGATAGAGTTCGATGCTGACGGACTGCCACTGGAAATTGACAATGACTAAGGATGAGCAGATAGCACAACTGCAGCAGGTGAACATTGACCTGATGAACCGCAACATACAGCTCAGCCAGCAGCTGGATGCCTATTACGACGTGCGCCGTCGGGTGCAGATGCTGAAGGAACTGGTGATACGGCACAAGGAGTTGCTGCAACAGACCGACCTGCGCGACGACGACGAACTGATAGCCATCATCGAGACACGGCTGGAAGAGAGCCTCAGCTATCAGAACCCTAACTTCGGACTGAAGGAACTGGCTCAGATGGTGGGTACCTCGCAACGGCGCATCCTCGATTTGTTCCGCCGGTCACCGATTCACAAGAGTGCCGACGACTACCTGGACTACTTGCGACTGTTGCGCTCGATGTACTATCTTCAGACAGAGCCGTCGTGGAGCATCGCTGCCTGTGCCCAAGAGGCGGGATTTCTCGTCATCCGCACCTACAACCGCAAGTTCCAGGATGCACTGGGCATGACGCCGCATGAGTTCCGCCAACTGATAGAGGAGAACACACCTAAAGGATAGCTCAGACGACCTGTATTAGACAATAATACAGGACTCCTGCGGGATTTTGTCCACTATATGGCACTCTGTCCACACAAAAGTAGCAAAAAACTCAAGAATTGTTTTGAGAACAAACCAAAACGTTGTACTTTTGCAACATGAGAACAGAATAACTGAGTATTCACCCTTTAAAATGTAGAACTATGAAACAGGTTAGATTTTTCCTCGTAGCACTGATGACCATCCTCGTGTCTAACGTAGCACTGGCTGACGATACACCCATTCCCGTAGAGCAACTGCCCGCAGCAGCAAAGGCTTTTGTACAGACGAACTTCCAAGGTAAGAGAATCCTCTATGCCGAGAAGGATAGGAACTCGTACGAGTGCCGACTGGACGATGGAACCAAGATAGAGTTCAACCGCAAGGGCGTCTGGAAGAAGGTCGATTGCCACATGACAGCCGTTCCCGCAGCTATCATTCCCGAAGCCATCCGCCAGTATGTATCAACCAACTTTGCCGGTACCATCATTACCAAGATTGACAAGGAGCGCTACGGCTACGACATCGAGTTGTCCAACGACATCGACTTGAAGTTCAACGACCAGGGTGCCCTGATAGGAATGGACGACTAAGCCGAAAAGGTTAAAGAGAACGTTATAACGTCCGTTCATTGTGGAGATTGCAATGAGCGGACGTTATCTTTTGCACCAATATTAACTATTTTTTGCAAATAATTCCCAGAGAAAGATAGCGATAGTTTCTTCTTTTTTTGTAACTTTGCAGTCGCTTAGAGTTTCCCGAAATGGGAAACTTTTTGCGGAAAGAAAACAGAAAAGTTTTCCAAAACGGATAACTTTCTGTCGCGAAACAAGGCAACAACTAAAGAAATTCTTATAATAAAATGGAGATTAAAAACTTTACTATCACCAAGCGTGACGGCTCGAAAGACCAGTTCTCATTGGACAAAATCATGAATGCCATCGCGAAGGCATTCGACAGTGTGAATGTTCCAGCTGACTTAGGAACAATTTCCAAAATTTTAAGTCATCTGGATATCAAGGACGACATTACGGTCGAGGATATCCAGAACCAGGTAGAGGAAGCTTTGATGCGCGAGGGCTTCTACAATGTGGCCAAATCATTCATGCTGTATCGTCAGCAGCACACCGAAGACCGCGAGACGCTGGCCAAGTTGCAGTTCCTGTCTGACTATATGGAGTCTGCCAACGCTGCCACGAGTTCTAAGTTCGATGCCAATGCCAATGTGGAGCACAAGAACATTGCCACACTGATTGGCGAGCTGCCCAAGTCAAACTTCATCCGTCTGAATCGCCGTCTGCTTACCGAGCGCATCAAGAAGATGTATGGTAAAGAGCTGGCCGACGAGTACATTGACAAGCTGACACACCATTTTATATATAAGAACGATGAGACGTCACTCGCCAACTACTGCGCCTCTATCACCATGTATCCGTGGCTCATCGGCGGCACAACGGCCATTGGCGGCAACTCGACAGCGCCCACCAACCTGAAGTCGTTTGCCGGTGGATTCATCAACATGGTATTCATGGTCAGCTCCATGCTGGCGGGTGCCTGCGCCACTCCCGAGTTCCTGATGTACATGAACTACTTCATCGGCAAGGAGTATGGCAAGGACTACTGGCAGCATCCTGACCAGCAGGCAGACCTGAGTCTGAAGAAGCGCACCATCGACAAGGTCATCACCGATTACTTCGAGCAGATTGTCTATTCGCTGAACCAGCCCACCGGTGCCCGCAACTACCAGGCTGTCTTCTGGAATATTGCCTACTACGACCGCTTCTATTTCGAGAGCATCTTCGGCGAGTTCTATTTCCCCGACGGTTCACAGCCCGACTGGGAAGGCCTCAGCTGGCTGCAGAAGCGCTTTATGAAGTGGTTCAACCAGGAGCGCACCAAGACCCTGCTGACCTTCCCCGTGGAGACCATGGCACTGCTCGTTGACTCCAACGGCGAGTGCAAAGACCAGGAGTGGGGCGAGTTCACTGCCGAGATGTACAGTGAAGGGCACTCGTTCTTCACCTATATGAGCGACAATGCCGACTCACTGAGCTCTTGCTGCCGTCTGCGCAACGAGATTACCGACAATGGATTCAGCTATACGCTGGGAGCCGGTGGTGTGTCAACAGGTTCTAAGTCTGTGCTGACCATCAACCTGAACCGCTGCATCCAGTATGCCGTCAACAACAAGATGAACTATCTGGAGTATCTGGAGGGTGTCATCGACCTCTGCCATAAGGTGCAGCTGGCCTACAACGAAAACCTGAAGGAGTTGCAGGAGCACGGCATGCTGCCTTTGTTCGATGCCGGCTACATCAACATCGGTCGCCAGTATCTCACCATCGGCATCAACGGTCTGGTAGAGGCCGCCGAGTTCATGGGTCTGAAGATTACTCCCAACGACGACTACAAGAAGTTCGTACAGGGCATCCTCGGTCTTATCGAGAAGTACAACAAGCAGTACCGTACCAAGGACATCATGTTCAACTGCGAGATGATTCCTGCCGAGAATGTCGGTGTGAAGCATGCCAAGTGGGATCGTGAGGACGGCTATTTCGTGCCCCGCGACTGCTACAACAGCTACTTCTATGTCGTAGAGGACGACTCGCTGAGCGTCATCGACAAGTTCAAGTTGCACGGCGCTCCCTACATTGAGCACCTCACGGGCGGCTCTGCCCTGCACATGAACCTTGACGAGCACCTGTCGAAGGAGCAGTACCTGCACCTGCTGAAGGTTGCTGCCAAGGAGGGTTGCAACTACTTCACGTTCAACATTCCCAATACCGTATGTAACGACTGCGGACACATTGACAAGCGTTATCTGAAGGAGTGTCCTCACTGTCATTCGAAGAATGTCGATTACATGACTCGTATCATTGGATACTTGAAGCGCGTCAGCAACTTCTCACAGCCGCGCCAGGAAGAGGCAGCACGCCGCTATTATGCCCATGCGGAGGGATAGTTGAGAGTTGAGAGTTGAGAGTGAAGAGTGAAGAGTTGAGAGTTGCAATTGAGCAATGCTGAAATACGTAAACACAGGCGTCGTATTCCAAGAGATTCCTGACGAAGTGACACTGGCAATTAACATTTCTAATTGCCCGTGTCACTGTCCGGGATGCCACAGCCATTATCTTTGGGAAGACATTGGGTTGCCCTTGGATACTGACGCCATCGATGACTTTATACGTCAATACGGAACAGATATCACCTGCCTGTCGTTTATGGGAGGTGATGCCGACCCGGTGGCTGTCAACCAGCTGGCTCAATACATCCATGAGGAACATCCGCAGTTCAAGGTGGCTTGGTATAGCGGACGGCTACGCATACCACCAACGGTGTCTAAAGCCGACTTCGACTTCATCAAGGTGGGACCCTATATCAAACACTTGGGTCCGCTGAAGTCGCCTACCACCAACCAGCGCCTCTACCGCCGCCTGGAGAATGGCGAGTTCGAGGACATCACCTATCGCTTCTGGCGGCACGCTTCTGTGGCCATATAGGGATAGACCAGCATCAACAGGAAATACAAGGCACTGCCTGTCACCAAGCCCGCTATGACGTCAATGGCATAGTGGGCATAAATATATACGGTACTCAGGCACATCGCAATAAAGAACGGCAGAATGGTATAGATGAGTGCTTTGCTGCGGGTGCGCCATGCCAGGAGCATCACTACCGTAGTGATACCCACATGACTGCTGGGGAAGGCTGCCGTAGGACGCTCGCCGGCATCGTGGGTAATGTCGAGCAGATGATAAAAGAATCCGTCCGCCCAGCCAGGAGCCGCCATGCGCTCGGAATGGGTCAGAAACCAGTCGCCAAGATGGGGAAACACGCCTTCGGCAATCTTCTCCGTACCGACTGCCAAGTAGTAGAACTGCGGACCCGTGACGGGCACTAACACGAAGATGACGTAATAGACGAAGAAGGAGGTGAGCAGCACGAACGCCGTCATCTGGAACTCGTGGTAGCGCTTGAAGAAGTAATACAGGCAGACCAGTGCCATCAGCGGGAAGTAGCTCACGTAGCCTAAGCACATGATTTCTGAGAACCAGCTCCACGGCACCCACTGCGAGAAGAGCAACGAGGGCTGGCAACCGAAGAGCTGCTGCTCGAAACCGGCAAAGACATGGTCGAGATTCGGCAGACAGCGGTTCATCTCGTAGGTATCGGGATACCACCAACTCAGGAAGAGCATCTGTACCACAACGCGGAAAAGAAGCGTCAGCCGGCAGGGCACCAAGCGATAGACCAGCCACATGGCCATTGTGATAACGACGAAGTTGACGCGTCCTTCAATCATGAGACTCCTGTTGGGCAGCTCCTCCCACAGCAGCGCCATGACCACCAGCGTAAACAGCAGATAGCCCATGGCTATCCACTCCACAGTCAGCAAGCCCTTACGGGGCTTTTTCTCTATAGCGAATAACGTCAATTTCATAGCCAGCCGTTGTCTTTATACCACCGCACACAGCGCTGCACACCCTCCTGCAACTTGACGGTAGGCTCGTAGCCGAGTTCCTGTCGGGCTGGGGTAATGTCACAACGCCAGTTTCGCTGCCGCATGATGTTGTATTTGTCGTTGTTCAGCGCCGTCACTTTTCCAGTCAGCCGACCGATATACTCGCCGCAGAACGTCACGATGCGCAGCACCCATAGCGGCGCCGTGATGCGTATCCACCACGGATTGCCTAATTCCTTCCGAATCAGATTGCTGAAGGTAGAAGACTGATACACCTCGCCGTCGCTCAGGAAGTACTTGCGCCCCGTCCTACCCTTCTCCATGGCCAAGAAGACTGCCTGTACCACATCAGCAACATAGACGAAGGTAATGTCCTGCTGCTGGTAGCCCACGGCAAAGTCGGTATGTGCCTGGATGCTCTTGAACATCATGAAATAGTCTTTCTCACGAGGCCCATAGACACCCGTCGGTCTCAGAATAACGTATGGAAAAGGCTTCAACTGTAAACTGTCAACTGTAAACTGTAAACTGTAAACTGTAAACTGTAAACTATCAAGCCAATTCTCCGCTTCCAGCTTGCTGCGTCCGTAGGCGGTATTGGGCTTCGCCTCGTCGCTCTCCAGTATCTCCGTATAGGGCTGCTGTTCACGGATGGCGCCCATGATGCTCAGCGAACTGATATAGACAAAGCGCTTCAGCGGCATCTGCAGGGCCATCAGCGCACGGACCAGATTCTTCGTTCCTTCGGTATTGATGCGGCGGAAGTCTTCCTGGTGCAGACACTTCGTCACACCGGCAGCATGCACCACATAGTCGAAGGCATGGTCCCGCAACTGCTCCTTCAGCGCCTCTTCCGACGAGAGGTTCAGCTCGATGAAGTGAATGCGCTCGTCCTGCAAGAAGGCCTTCGAACTGCTCTTGCGCACTGCCGCCCACGTCTCAAAGCCCCGTTTCAAGGCCTCCTCAACGATAAAGGAACCGATGAAACCGCTGGCTCCTGTGATGAGTATTTTTGGATTCATGCGTGCAAAAGTACAAAGAAGAAAGCGAAAAACCAAAGTAATATTTGCTTTTTTCAACAAAAAGCACTATCTTTGCCACATAAAACTTAAAACGATACAATTATGGGCAAGAGTAAAGGCAGACGACTGAACAAGAAAATAATTGCTGAAATGCTGCAGACGCTGTTCCAGCAGCATCCCAACGAGGTGTTTACCATCAAGCAGGTCTTCAAGATCTTGAAGTTAGATACACATCCCACCAGGATGCTCGCCATCGACATCATGGAAGAGATGACGTGGGACGACTATCTGGCAAAGGACAGCGACAACACCTACCACCTGAACCTGAAGACGCAGGTGCAGGAGGGTACCTTCATCCGCAAGTCCAACGGCAAGAACTCCTTCCAGCCCGACGATGGCGGCAAGCCTATCTTCGTCAGCGAGCGCAACTCCATGTTTGCCTTGAACGGCGACCGTGTGCGTGTGGCTATGATGGCTCGCCGTGAGCGTCACATCAAGGAGGCGATGGTGGTGGAAATCCTGTCGCACAAGCTGGACCAGGCGGTCGGCAAGCTGATGGTAGAGAAGGACTATGCCTTCCTCGTGACGGAAGGCAACACGTTTGTTCACGATATTCTCATTCCCAAGAAGAAGCTGAAGGGCGGCAAGACCGGCGAGAAGGCGGTCGTCAAGATTACGCAATGGCCGTCGGCGGCGTCGAAGAACATCGTCGGCGAGGTCATCGACGTCTTGGGCAAGGAGGGCGACAACAACGTGGAGATGCACGCCATCCTGGCACAGTACGGACTGCCTTACCGGTATCCCAAGAACGTGGAGGACGCTGCCGACAAGATTGAACCGGGCATCACTTCCGAGGAAATCAAGCGCCGCGAGGACTTCCGCGACGTGTGGACTTGTACCATCGACCCCAAAGATGCCAAGGACTTCGACGACGCCCTTTCCTTCCGCGAGCTCAAGAGCAAGTCGACAGGTGGCAAACTCTACGAGGTGGGCGTCCATATCGCTGATGTCAGCCACTATGTGAAGGAGGGCTCTATCATCGACAAGGAGGCTGTCAAGCGTGCCACCAGCGTCTATCTCGTCGATCGCACCATCCCCATGCTGCCCGAGCGCCTCTGCAACTTCATCTGCTCGCTGCGTCCCGACGAGGAGAAGCTCTGCTACAGCGTCGTCTTTACCTTGGACGAGGACGCTAACGTGAAGGACTACCGCATTGTGCATACCGTCATCAAGAGCAACCGCCGCTATGCCTACGAGGAGGTGCAGTCCGTTCTGGAAATGAGTAATAAGAAAGGAGAAATGAGTAATGATCCATACGCTGAGCAGTTGCGCATGCTTGATAAGTTTGCCAAGAAGCTCCGCGAGCGCCGCTTCAAGAACGGAGCCGTCAAGTTCGACCGCGAGGAGCTGCACTTCGACATCGACGAGAACGGAAAGCCAACACGTGCCTATTTCAAGAAGTCGAACGACGCCACACAGCTCATCGAGGAGTTCATGCTCCTGGCCAACCGCACCGTTGCCGAAAGCATCGGCAAGGTCAAGAAGCGTCCGGGAAAGAGCACAAAGGCAAAGACCTTCGTCTATCGTGTCCACGACCAGCCAGACCCCACCAAACTGGAGATGCTGCGCGAGTTTGTGGTCAAGTTCGGCTATAAGATGAAGACCAGCGGCACAAAGGGAGCCATCTCCAAGTCGCTGAACAGCCTCATGGACGACTGCCAAGGCAAGAAGGAGCAGAAACTCATCGAGACCGTGGCCCTGCGCGCCATGATGAAGGCAAAATACTCTACGCATAACATCGGCCACTACGGACTGGCCTTCGACTACTATACACACTTCACCAGTCCTATTCGCCGCTATCCTGACACGATGGTCCACCGCCTGCTCACCAAATACCAGGACGGTGCCCGCTCTGCCAACCAGGACAAGTACGAAGAGCTGAGCGAACACAGCTCGGACATGGAGCAGATAGCACAGCAGGCCGAGCGCGACAGCATCAAGTACAAGATGGTGGAGTTCATGGAGGATAAGATTGGCAACGAGTACGATGCCCACATCAGTGGCATACAGTCGTACGGCATCTACTGCGAGATTGATGAGAACCACTGCGAAGGCATGGTGCCCATGCGCGACCTCGACGACGACTACTACGACTTCGACGAGCGCAACTACTGTCTCGTAGGCCGCCGCCATCACCACAAATACCAGTTGGGCGACGCCATCCGCATCAAGGTCGCTCGTGCCAATCTGGAGAAACGCCAGCTCGACTTCTCCATTGCCGATTAGCCCCTCGACTCTTGACACTTGAAACTTGAAACTTGAAACTTGAAACTTGAAACTTGAAACTCGACCCTCGACATGAAAAGACTAATTCTATTCCTTTGCGGACTGCTGACCATGAGCAACCTCATGGCACAGTCCCCAGCGACGGACTTTGTAAAAGGTGCCGACGTAGGCTTCCTGCTCGGCCAGGAGCAGCGCGGCGTCAAGTTTCACGACCGCCAAGGACGGGAGCGCGAATGTCTGGAACTGCTGAAGAACGACTACCACATCAACGCTATCCGAATGCGTGTCTGGGTCAATCCGCGAGGCGGCGACTGCGACAAGTACGCCTTGCTGACGATGGCACGGCGCGTCAAGGCGTTGGGAATGGACTTCATGGTCGATTTCCACTATAGCGACTGGTGGGCAGACCCTGCCAAGCAGAACATTCCGAAGGCATGGCTGGGCCACTCGTTCGAAGAGATGAAGCAGGACGTGCGCCAGCATACCATCGAGGTCCTGACGCTGCTGCGCGACAACGGCATTACACCTCGTTGGGTGCAGGTAGGCAACGAAACCGCTAACGGCCTGCTGTGGAGCGTCAAGACCGACGAGCGCGGCTGGGAAGTCAAGGACTCGTTAGGCAACACCTTCATCACACACTCCATGGGACATATCGACACCGAGCCTCAGCAGTATGCAGGCTTCATCCGTGCAGGCTACGACGCCGTGAAGGAAGTCTTCCCCGAGGCCATCGTCATTGTCCATCTGGACCGCGGCCACCTGCAGCAGCTCTACGACTGGAACCTCGATACCATCCTGAAGTACGGTGGCAAATTCGACATGGTAGGCATGTCGCTCTATCCCTACTGGGCGATAGAGAAGGACTCCACCCTCACTGCCGACGGCATCATCACCAACTGCATAGCCAATATCCGCCACGTCAGCGAGAAGTACCATTGCGACGTCATGATCGTCGAGACCGGTTACGAAGTCGATGAGCAGCATCCTGAAGTCATGGAGGCTGGTCGCCGCCAGCTCTCTCGCCTTATCCGTGAGGCCCGCAGCGCCACCAACGGCCACTGCCGTGGCGTCTTCTATTGGGAGCCCCAGTGCCTCCCTGGCGGCTACCGCCTCGGCGCCTTCGACAGCACCGCCACCCCCACCGCCATCATGGACGCCTTTATTCAGTAACCCCCTCCAGGTTTATATCATAAATGACGTTACCAATCACTTCTTTTTTTAAAAAAGTAACCATATAGATAGGCAGATAAACAATGTTACCGCTCACGCTAACGTTATCATTACAGAACACGATAGCACGAGGTATCTCGTAGTCTGCATTACCCATCACATTACTCAAGGCGTTATGTCTTTGATAGTCCTTGCCTGATTTCACCTCTATGGGTAATACGTGCCCGTTTTTCTCGATGACGAAGTCCAGCTCGCCCTGTTTCTTGCTGTTGAAATAGTAAAGTTCGAATCCGTGGGCATGCAGTTCCTGAGCCACCACATTTTCAAAGATAGAACCAAAGTTGATGCCCTTCTCGCCGTTGATGATACGTAGCTGGATACCCTCAACATACTGACACGCCAACAGTCCTATATCGCTTTGGAATAACTTGAATAGATTTCTGCTGCGTGATAATAGCAATGGCACAACGGGCTCTTCAACATTATATGTCGGTAGTGCTACACCGGCATTCTTCAGCCACAGAAAACTATTCTCATAGCGCGAGAATTTCAAGTTCTCATGAAGGTCTTTCAAGACAAATCGTTTATTCTTGGCATTCAGTTCCGAAGGTATCAGGTCGAAAATCTCATCGAGGTAGAGCTTACTATCCTTGTCGTACTTCGCAATGTCGCGCTTGTAGAGCCGGATGATCGCCTGCTGTTCTGCTATCACCTCCTGCAGATTGTGTGTATCGACATACTTCTGCACTGCTGCCGGCATACCCCCCACTATGAGATAGAGCCTGAACAGTTCCATCATTTTCTTATGTACAAACTCATCTACGGGCTGTTGATGTTCAAAAGCCTGATTCAGAGAGTCCACCACCTGCTTAGACACACCCATTGCCAATATGAATTCTTCCATATCAAGCGGATGCATGTCTATTACATCCATATAGCCAACAGGCTCTGAGCGCAAATCCTTGAGCTCCACACCAAGCAACGAACCGCTTAGAACATAACGATAACTACCCTCATCCACCAAAAACTTGATGGCAGTCACTATCTCTGGACATTCTTGCACCTCATCAAAGAATACGAGAGTCTTTCCTGCCACCAAAGGAGTGCTGGTCAACAATGAAAGTCTCACCAGAATATCCTGACTGTTCTTCGCTCCCTTCAATATCTCTGAAGCACCAGGCTGCTCAATAAAGTTGATCTCCACAAAGTTTTCGTAGAAGGTGGTACCATATTGGCGAATAGAAAAAGACTTTCCCGTTTGACGGGCTCCTGTCACCAGCAGTGCCTTGTTGGTCTTATTATAAAACCATTCTAAATAGCTGTCAATCTTTCGTTTAAGCATACGTTTGTCCGTTTTTCCAATATAAAACTCGACGTTTCTGTCCATTTTTCCAATGCAAAGATAACAGTTTTTGTCCGCTTTTCCAACATAAAAACAGGTATTTTTGTCCGCTTTTCCAATAAATTAATAATTCCGGATGCCCAGCCAAGCCCTATTTTTAGCTTTTTAACAAAAAGTCAACTGTTAAATTATTGCAAGTTCGATTATTTTTTGTCTTGTTTTTAGCGTCAATAACAAGACTTTTGTTATCTTTGCACCATCAAAAACATGTTTAATGTTCTTGACAAACGACGCACGTTGACAGAGAAACTGGTGTCATTGTTCCGTTATTCACTTGCTAACAACCCTATACAAGAGCTGTCTGCCAAGATTCGCCACTTCTATGATCTCTATTTCCTTCTGCGTGACACTGAGACTCACACCTATTTGCAAAGTGAAGACTTCAAAACAGACTTGAAGGCTTTGTTTGACCATGATCAGCAGGAATTTGAAAAGCCCGATGGATGGCAAGGAAAGACGATGGGTGATTCTCCTTTGCTGACTGATTTTCACGCCGTGTGGATGAATCTGCAATCCCTTTATTTACGAGAATTGCCAGACTTGGCCTATCAGGAGATTCCTTCGGCTGAACAAATCGAAGAAAGTATTATTACCATTCTTTCAACCGTAAAATAGAATAGTTGTAGTTGTGTGCACTATTGCGGTGCAAAAGTACAACAAAACTACAACTGTCACAACGTGTATTTCAACGGATGCTTACTTTTCTCATTCCAACTCCCCTCCCCCCCGGGAGGGGCAGGGGGTGGGCTATCTTTGTTAAAAAAGTACACAACGGAGTAGAATCCGCTGTGTACTCATTAACTACAATAGGCCCTACGCATCTCACGACGCCAAAAATGACCTATACTACATAAATAACTAATATAATATTATGAAAAAACTGGGCCCTGCACACCTCGCGGTGTCGTGTTTCGATGGCCCTAATATTACTTGGTTTCTACTTTCTTATTCCCCCTCCTCCCCACGGGGAGGCCGGGAGGGGGCTTTCTCAATTTCTCATTCTCTCATTTTCTCATTTTTAATTAGTACTCGTCTTCGTCGTCGAAGTCGAAGTCACGGCCAAAGACGGGATCTCCATCTCTTACGACCTCATTACTTGTTTGAGGCGTACCATCTGATGTAGCCAGCATCTGCTGTGTGGCTATCTTTACGACCTCTATGGTCGGATTGATATATGTCTTTTTCATTGTTCTTTATTCAATTATTTTTTATTTCTTATTGTTTCATTTCTCCCCTCCCTCAGCAGGGAGGGGGCTGGGGGTGGGTCTTATTTAATCACGACTTTACGTCCATTCACGATATACAGACCCTTAGTAGGCTGAGCAACCTTGCGACCGCTCAGGTCGTAGAAGTCACCTCTTACTTCAGCCTTCAGACCTCTTACTTCGTTCAGCGATGTCGTTTCGCCCTCGTCATCGAGGAAGAAGAAGCTGCGAGCAGCACCAGCACCACCATCTTCAATCTCCAAGTAAGCCTTGTCAGAAGGAACGGTGGGAGAATATTCGTTATCGATGATGGCGAATGCAGCCTTCCCGTCTCTCAGCGTCAAAATGTATCTGCTCTTACCACCTTCAGCATCAACAGCAGCATCTTCACCCTGTTTCAGGCAGTTCGTTGCGCTATAGTCAGTGCCAGTAGCAGCCTTCTTCACATAGTGAGTACCTGCAGTGGCATTAATCATCAGCGGTGTATTGGCAGCAACAGCACCAACCTCAGTCTTTTCAAGTGCCGTTCCAGAAGTACCTGTAACAACGTATGCCGTTACGTCAGAACCAGTGAAGTCAAGAGCACTACCATTGCAGAAGGTTATCCAGTTGTAAGCATTACCAGTGACGGCAACGACTTCAACGTAAGTTACATCAGCCTGAGTTATACGAGCCTTGTTGTGAGTTGTAAATGTAACGGTTGACTCACCGCTGCTAAATTCAGACGTCCACGTACCTGTTGCTGCAGGTTTTGCGTCTGCCTTATCGACATATGTACCAACAGATGCTGTCATCTCACCATTTCTATCAGCCTGTGCTGCTGTGAACGTAAAGACTATACGAGATATTCTCTTTGAACCTGATGCAGAAATAGTAATAGTATGGCCACCAGAAGAATTGCCATCATTAAGGTATGAAGCACCCGGAGATAATGTTGACTGGAAATTGATACCATCCTGTGTCGTTCCTGGGTCTGACACTACGAAACTTGCATTCTTTAAATCAAATGTCACCTCGTCACTAACAGGAACAACGACCTCAGAGAACGTAGCAGCAACGGTTACATTCTCAGCAGGCATGGTGAATTGATTATCGGTAATAGTAACCTCATCACTACTTGTATCACCTGTTACTGTCAGCGAGTTCAGTTCGTAACCGTCAGCAGGAGAAACAGTCAGCGTAACAGTTGCACCAGCAACTGCGGGAGAAGGAGACGCCGTAACACTACCATTCGAGAATGAAGGAATAGTAATAGTATAGGTAGGAACTGAAACAAACGTAGCAGAAACTGTCACAGCCTCAGCAGGCATGGAGAAGGTGTAATGAGTAGCATCTACCTCAGAAGTCGCTACTGTACTCTCATCAGCCTTTGTCACCGTCAGCGTCGAAAGTGCATAGCCATCAGCAGGAGTAACGGTCAGAGTTACCGTCTCTCCTTCTGCAGCCTCATCAACGTCAGCAGTAACATTACCATTGGTCATTGCGGCAATATTTACATCATACTTTGCGACAGCCGCTGTCACTGCATATTTTGTGAAGCCACCATCACCATTGTTTCCCTTACTCTCAATCATAATCATACAAGGAGCAGATGGATCGAGTGCAATGTCAATCGAATTGTCTGTACTTGCAGTTGCAGTAGGTGTGGCAAGCTTAACGCCATTACGATATACATTGATACCTTTGCCTGATGCAGAACCAGATGTCAAGGTAAGTGTCTGAGCTGCACTGATAAAGTAATATTGGCGAGTATTACCCAGAGAAATACGCCTTGTGCCACCAGATTCATTGTCATCTTTAGCAAACTTCACACCTTTACTATTATCCCAACCATAATGGTTATATACCCAAGTAGGAACTGCGGTAAATGTCTCTGTTTCAATGTCGCCGGTTACTTCCAGAGGTGTGAAAGCGGTCTTTGTTATAGTATATACACCAGTCGTTGTGCCATCTTCAGCAGTAACAGTAACAGTATTACCTTCAACAACCTTTGTGGCATTGTCAGAAATCACAATAGACGATTCGTTTACTGTAGGAGCCGATTCGCCTGAAAGATAGGGAACTGTAATAGTACCAGCACCTTCTGTCAAAGAGCTTATTGCTCCGTAAGCACTATTAGAGAACTGGATGCTTAACAATTCACAAGCATTGCTTCCTACAACTTCCACAGAAACAACATCAGAAGTTGCGTAACCCTCACTATTGCTTGCTACTACATAGTAATACTTAGTTCCAATGGCTGCAGTGGAGGGAGAATATGAAGCCTCTGTAGCACCATCAATCTTATGTTCTTCATCAACTGTTGCTACTGCTGCTGTGTTGCTATACCACTGATACGTAGGACTGGGTAAACCCGTTGAAGAGGCTGTCAGTGTTACAGCTGTATTTTTGGCAACAGCTTCAGCTGGCCCACCAGTAATTGTTGGCTTGGTAGGAGCAGAGGCGGCAGAAATAGTAATAGTAGCAACATTAGACTCCACCTCAGCTGATGTAGGAGTTGCGCTATCTGTAACTTTACAATAGTAGTAACCTGTTGCAGTTGTTGAGGGAGTATAGGAAGCCGTCTGCGAACCCTTTGCAATCTCGTCATCACTAGTCAGAGCAGAGGGGCTACTCTTTTCTGCGTCAGCACAGCTATACCACTGGTAGGTGTAAGGCTTTGTACCACCGGTAGCAGCTACTGTCAATGCTGCGGCAGATGCGCCAGAAGCATATTCAGCTGATGTAGGATGAGTGGAAATAGCAAGTTCCGTCGGGGTTTGAGCTTTAATTGCGTATAATTCAAGTTCGTTACTTGCAGACAAACGAATAACATTATTGACAGAACTTGTTAAGTCAACATATGCATATCCATTCCTTGGTTCCGATTCATTGGGATACGTTATGGTTGCAGAAGCATCATTACTACCATTTAGATAGATGTTCATTGAGCGTCCATCAGGAGTAGAGTTACTCCATACATAGAAATATAGGCGAGTAACCCCTGTCACATAAATATATAATGAATAATCATTAGACAAAGTTGAATTGTAAGCTTTTTCAACATAGAAATTTGTATCAGAGGTAAACTGAGCAGACGTAGATACTTCATTCGTGGTGGGATCTATGAGAAGTCTGTTTTTCAAGTTCTTCGTACCTGTGACCTTTCCGCCTTTAACCATCCATCCATTCGTAATTGCGTCATCCACAGCGCTTTTTGTTGTCCAAATAATTTGGTTATTTGTAAAATCACTCTTGTAGGTTGGATCCGCCCACGCCCCACTACACACAGCAAGTAGGAGCGTCAATAAACAAAATAGTTTTCTTTTCATTTTTTTGTAGTTTTAATTAGTAATTAATTTAATTGTGATTATATATTGTTTGTTATTTGTTTTCTATCATTAGTATGCTCCTTAGGAGTTCTCCTAAAGACTGTGATCTCCTCCCCTCTTATTCTCACGCATACACGTGCGAACCTTATTATTTATTTATAGTAGATTTGTTTCTATTGTTTATATCATTACCGTATTACTTTCTTCTCGATTTTTCCTTGCTGTAAGACGGGAGGCTCTTTTGCCTTGATACTTATTGCTGTAGAGTCTTTGCCTTTAGCTGGTTGATTCACTGGTTGGCATGTCTTTGTACAAGATTGACACTCATCCACGATTACGTGATTTGTGCTACACATATTTAAGCAGAAAGAGATGAGAGATATAATAACTGCAACAAATGCCCACAAGCTATTGAGAGCAGCCTTTTTTGTCTGCTTTCTTGCTTCTTTCAGCGCATCTGAAGCATTTTCTGTTTGCTTACGTGCTTCTTCCAAACTATTTTGAGCCAACTCTGTTTGCTTTCGTGCTTCTTCCGTTGCCTCTAAGGCATTTTGTGTTTGTTCCTTGGTCTTTGCAAGACTCTCTTGTGCCAATTTAGTTTGTTCTCTTGATTCCTTTAAGGCATCTATAGTATTTTGTGTTTGTTTACGAGACTCGTTCAAACTTTCTCCTGCCAAACGTGTTTGTTCCTTTGCCTCAGAAAGAGCATTTATTGCATTTTGGGATTGCAACCTTGCTTCGTTTAGACTCCTTTGTGCTAACTCACCTTGTTGAAGAGCAGCCTCCAGCGTTTTGTCTTCACTGGTCTTGAAGTTGTTGATGACCAAATCTCTCAGTGTTTCTCCAACAACAATACGATAAGACGAAGCTTTTGTCAGTTGTTCCGTAACAATAGGAGCAGTTTCTTTGTGTATTCTGCCCTCTATTCTTTTTCCTATAATGATACCCCCTTCTGCAGGTTGGTCTTCAACATACTTAATAAGTCCATTCTTTTCGAGATAATCCAGCAACAACGCCAACTCTATGACTGTATTCTCTATAGCAATTATTTCAGAGGGAATCACATCGTCAACCTCTCGGTCGAACACTAAGATGTCTGAGCCCGTAGTATAACCGACACCTATACTATACAGATAGTTGTTGAGTAAATTGATAGGCAAAAAAGAATTACGTGGGTTACGCGTCGCCTCGCATAACCTGCTAATATAATCTTTTTCTCTGTCGCTGAATCTTCTCATTTTAGGGTGCTGCTTATAACACAGAATTTGAGCGTTGTTTATAATAATCCTCCCCCCAGCTCACTGCGAGCCAGGGGGAGGAATTGGTTAATTAATACTCGTCTTCGTCGTCGAAGTCGAACTCACGACCAAGAGCTTTGTCATAATTACCATCACCATCTATACTTGCTGGCGTATTGCTTAGAGGAATTGATGCATCTAGGAGATGCTGATGCATCTGAATCTTCACGACCTCCATATTCGGATTGATATATGTCTTTTTCATCTTAATTTCTGTTTTATGAGTTAATGATTTTCCTTCCCAGTCCCCTTCCCCGTAGGGGAGGGTTAGGGAGAGGCTTCTTTACTTCACGATCACTTTTTTGCCGTTCACAATGTACAGACCCTTCGTGGGCTGAGCAACGCGGCGACCCTGCAGGTCGAAATACTCATTATGCATTATGCATTGAGAATTATGCATTGCTGAAATGCCTGTTGTTTCGCTTTCTGCGAACGGCAAGAACTCACGAGCAGCTGCAGCAGCAGGAGTAGAAGTGCTCAGGTATGCTTTGTTTGCAGCAAGATAGCCACCGCTAGCCAAATAGAAGCCCACACCGGCATCTTCCTTGGAAAGAATGTAGTTGGTCTTTGTATCTGCTGTCTCATTGACCTGAGTGTGAGTCTTAACACCTATCATTTCGTTACTGAGACTTTCATAGTCTGTAGCATCATTAGCTGTTACAGGTACATTATAGGTCTTTGCTGTTGTGCTATAGAGAACAACACCTTCACCAGCAGGAACAATGCCATCCTCAACTTCAGTCAGATTTACCTTTGTTCCATCAGAAACAGCTGTATAGACAGTAATGCCAGTCTCACTGAAGTCCAAATCAGCGTAAGAGCAATATGTTGCATACTTACTTGTAGAAATAACGATGTCTTCAGAGTCGTAGGTGAAAGAAATGGAGTTTATAAAAGCTGAAGCAGTACATGTAAAGACTACAGAGTTTGCTGCTGTTTCTGACCAAGTTGTACTAGAGGTTGAATATGATTTTTTACCTTCATACTCAATAGATCCCTTATTAAAATTAAATGTAATAGTCTTAAATTTCAGATTACCTGGAGCAGTGATAGTCATAGTGTTGTCTGTATACAAACGTAAGTATTTGGTTGAACTATAATCAGCACCATCTACTCGGGGAGCGTGTTGATTATTTGTTCCAATTGAAAGGTCAAACTGAATCCCATTTGCTGTGTATGACAAACTGTTTTTTTGTTCATAATTACCAGATACGCCTAAGGCATTGTTGTTAAAGTTAATTTCTACTTTACCTGGAGTTACAACATTCAGCACATACTGGACAACTGCGCCAAGATACTCATCATTCTCAGTAAACGTTGCCTTAATGGTTGTTGTACCCTCGGCAAGGATTGTTACGGCACCAGTTGCGTCAACGGTAGCAACAGATGTGTTGGTACTCGTGAATGCAAGCGTCAAGTCGTTGGGGTTATTCAATGTGGGAGCGACAAATGTCTTACCAATCTTTGCTTCAGCCTCAGCAACGGAGAAGGAGATTCCAGGATTCTTCTTGTTTACGGTTAGAGTGTACTGGACTTCAGCAGCTTTGTAAGTCAAATCACCAGCAAATGCAGCCTTAATAGTGGTCACACCTGCAGCCTTGGTAGTTACGGCACCAGTGCTTGCATTAACTGTAGCTACATCGGTATTCGTGCTTGTCCATGCAATAGGGCTGAGAGAATTCGTGTTTGTTAATGCCTGTCCAGCATAGTCAGAACCCAAAGTTGTTTCCTGAGCATTCTCGGCAAACGAGATTCCCGCATCAGCTCTTGTATCAGTTACAGTCAGCGTGTATGTAGCTTCAGATGCGGACCAGCCAGTAATTGCAGGAGCTGTAGCCTTAACGGTTACACTTCCTTCTTTAGTTACAGTAACAGTAGAACCCTCAAGAGTGGCACCTGCGGTATTGGCTGTTATTGAATAGGTAACAGTACCTGTGTAGCCAGCTGCAGTCGTAGCTGTCTGAGAATAAGTAGTTGTGGCAGGGAAATTGATTGATGGTGTCGTGTTTGCAAAAGTTGCTGCGGATGAGGGGGCGGAAGAAGCTGCTTTGTAGAAATCAGCTTTATTAAATTGTACATATCCATTACCACTATTACTGGTTCTGGTAACATTAAAAACAATTTTATAATAAGAATCTTTTGCCCATTCTGTACCAGATGTCGGAGTAAATGTTAACGTATTAGATGTTAAATTCGATTCTTTTTCTATCTCATCTAATTGAGTGTTAAAATCTGCATCGCTAGCCACTACGAGTTTAATTGAATTTACGGTAAGGCTACCACCCGTAGAACCGACATCTACCTTTACCTGTGTGATAGCTGCACCCATAGCGGTTGTTGATTTAATTTCGCGATCTACATTAGTTAGACTCTTACCGCCTACACGCCAAGGGGACATTTCCGTATTTGCTACGACAGACCAAGTCATATCATTTTGTTTAACAGTACTTGCATTGGCATAAGCATTGCCAGATGCAGTTTCTTTTCCGTCAAGAGTATAATAAAGCTCATCATCTGCCCACGCACTTCCACTTCCTACTATGAGGGCGCATAGCAGGAGCACTGTTTTGAATAATGTAGTTTTTTTCATAATTGTATTGTATTAAAATTAATTGTTGTTATGCAAGCATAAATACGATAGTATCTATATTGTTTTAGTTACGCTCGTTTATTATATTATCTATCATTATCTTGTCATATTCATATTCACTTCTTTTAAAATTCTGCATTATAGCAGAGCAGCAGAATTTAAATGTATCTTCTTCAGAAAAAGAAAAATGATTCTGATTCATAACATCGCAGATACCTCTAAGTGCACTAACTTCTTCAGCTGGATTGAGAGAAAGTATCGGAATAGAATAAGTGGACTGATCGAGTTCCTCAAGTTGCTCGCCATATCTTTGACTAAGACAACGTCGTAGTTCTTCTCTAGTCGCATCATTCGAGATGGTGTACATAATGATTGCTTGTCTGTAAATCATAATAGTATTATTAAGTTTGTCTTCGACTTCCTTAAGCGAACATTAATTAAAAACTAAAAAATAAACCGCTGGTGGTTGCCCAACCATAATTCACACATCCTACTATCAGGGCCAATAGCAGGAGCGTCCGTTTAAATAAATGTAGTTTTTTCATTGTTAGTTGAATTTATTAAGTTAATACTTCAATTTGACTTTCCCAACCCGAGGCGTCTGTATTAACCTAATAAATAGGTTGTGCGCAGACCACCCATACTCCCTCTCAGGTCTACCACAACCTAACAATCCGTATGGAGAAGTCTGCACACAAGTGGTGTGCATAACTCCAATGGATTGTTTAATTTGCTTATTAAAATTCCGTTAGTCGAGGTGGTAGTTCGAGAGGGAATCAAAGCAATCTCTGCAGGTCCTTCCTGCAAATTTCGGTGCAAAGATAGGAATTATTTAGCAATCTACCAAATAATTACGAGGAAAAGTCCACTTTTAGCCCTTACTTAATTAAGGTGTAAATAGAACAATATTCAAGAAAAAGTGGTGAGGGGGTTATGGTTTACTGTTTACAGTTTACGGTTTACGGTTAAAAAAAACAATAAAAACAGTCGTGTTAAGTTTTGGGGTACGAGAGAATGAGAAAATGAGAAAATGAGGAAATGAGGAAATGAGGAAATGAGGAAATGAGGAAATGAGGAAGACTACTCGTCTAGAACATCATCATTTGTATATAGGGTGCGGAACATTCTTAGGGTGTCTTTGTATGGCTTCTTGACTTCATTTGCAGTAAAGCCACAACGCTCATAGAAGCCGACAGCACTATACTCCTTGGTGGCAAGTGCCTCAACTGTAAGGAATTGGCAGCCAGCAAAACTCTGGCTTCGGGCTTGCTCAGCTATCGTTTCTACGATAGATTGTCCGACTTTATTTCCTCTGTATTCTTGTCTTACAGCCAGATAAGCAATATCGAGTGCCGGATAGCGAGGCTTTGCATAAAACGTATCTTTGTAGTTCAGATCAATGTTGGGCGTTCCTGTTGATGATATACCTGTTTCTAATTCATCTTTGTCATCGGAATCCATGTTATCTTTACCTTTTTACGTGCTTCGCGCCCTCTACGAATCGCATCTTTTTCCTCATTTGTAAGATTCCCTGTCGTAGCGCGCCATAAAGCTGCCCGAATCTGTTTTGCAAACTCGGGAGGAATCGGTTCACGTGGTGAGTTTACTCCTAACATAACATATCCCTCCTATATCTTTAATTATCGAACCGCCCTTGTTCATCATATGGACTGGAGCTTTACTTCGATGCAAAGGTAGGAATTATTTGGCAATCTACCAAATAATTACGAGGAAAAGTCCACTTTTAGCCCTTACTTTATTAAGGTGTAAATAGAACAATATTCAAGAAAAAGTGGCGAGGGGGGGGCGAGAGAATGAGGAAATGAGAAAATGAGAGAATGAGGAAATGAGGATTGTTGGCTGATTTTATTTACTCATGCATATTCTGTGCGTGACACACATCTACAACGGTAATGGTGTCACCCTCGATAGTATAGGCGTAGTACCATTTGTCGGTATTCGCCATGTGGTAACCCGCCCATCGGCTAATGGTGGGTCGGCGGCGTGGTAACGTACATTCTATAGCATAAATAGCGAAGAAAGCATCGCGCACGTTTCGTTCCATGTCCTCATAGGAGTAGGTATGGCGATATTTCTTTCCTACGTTTTTGTAGAAAGTTCTAATCTTGGAGGCAGCACGCTTGGTGTAGAGGTACTTATACTGCATCTTTATTCTCGTATATAGCCTTGATGTCCTTCATCGTCATCTCATAGGCCTCCTCAGGAGAATAGAGTTCCTTGTCCATATCCGGAAACTCCTCTTCCTCAAACGCATCAACAAGTGGTCTTGTCTGTATGGGCTTAACACTATCAATAAGCATCGTCACCAGTTCAAGCTTTTGGCTATTATCCATGTCCTTGACCTGGTTCCAGTAGTAACTAACTGGATGCATATTGCGTCGTCTTGCTGTTGTGGTTGCCATTGTGGTATTGTTTATTTCTTTAGTGCTTGCAAAGGTAGGAATTATTTCCGAAACTTCCAAATTTTGGAGAGTTAATTTCCAACAGAGAGAGGAAGAGTTTTTATCTTATCACCCAGTTTTCCAATTGAATATTCTGGAAACGATGAAAATCTTTTGTATTATCAGTAACACATATCATATTATTAGCTATTGCTGAACATGCAATCAGTAAATCAAAGTTGTCTTCGCATGGTGTTCCTGCTAACCTAAGACGAATTTTTTCTTTTGCAGCTAAGTCTATAGCATCTGCTACAGGAAGTATATTAATATCAGAAAAGAACCTATTCAACTGCTCTGATCGGTCTATGCCATCTTTCTGAAGAGACAACTCCGCTCCCATCTTCAATTCTAACATTGTAATTTCCGAGATATAGCAGTTCTCCCACTTTACGGCATCGATTTTCTTATCTATATCAAACCGTCCTCTGAGGTAGAAAACACAGATGTTTGTATCTAAAAGATAAGACTTACCTATCATAGCTCTATGACATCACGATTAAAATTACGCAGAGATTTCAGTTCACCAACAAACTCATCATCAGTCATACCATCATCACCCCATACTCCATAGTATTTTTTTGCTGAAATATGCAGAGGCTTTGCAGCTTTAAGAGACTGTGAAAGCATGGTAATAAGGTCTATCTTTGCATCTGGACTTAGATGCTTAACCATATTCCAGTAGGTATTGGCGGAGTGCCTATGTGTTGTGGTGCCAATCATAACTCTTATCTTTAACTGTTTCTCGCCTGCAAAGATAAACACTTTTTCCGAAACTGCCAAATTTTGGAGAGTTAATTTTCAACATAGTTTACGGTTTACAGTTTACGGTTTACAGTTAAACAAAAACAATAATAACCCCTGACAACGGCATAAGTCTTTTAGACTTTGGCAGTGGTTCAAGGGCTATGGTCTTTATATGCAAGCATCTACGTCCATATCCCTTGAATCCTGCACCTTCCTCCGTCAGGTTATGCCTTTGTCAGGCAAAAACATAAAGTACGGGCGAAGGGGGTACGAGAAGAGCCCACCCCCAGCCCCTCCCGGGGGGGAGGGGAGTTGGAATGATAACGTTGAGAAGAGGTGAGGAGGTGCGAGGAAGAGCCCACCCCCAGCCCCTCCCAGAGGGATGGGAGTTGGAATGATAGTGTTGAGGATTGTTTTTGATGTTTTTGCTTTTTGAAAGGTTTCCTATCCAATGGAGAGGTCCTGATGTTGACAAGGAGCTGATGGAAGCTCGCTTACTATCAGATGCTTGACGGCAGCAGGAGAAGGCGCATCGTGCCAAAACTTTCGAAAAGGGTTGTTGTTGTTTTTGTCTAAAAGTAATCTACTCGTCCAACAATTCTTTCTTGAAGAAAGATATCGCTTCCTTTAAAGGATTAAGGTCTTTATTTATCACTTCAAAGACTACATCAGCATCTACTTCAAAATAGTGATGGGCCATAAAGTCACGAATGCCCATTACTTTCTTCCAAGGAATACTCGGATAGGTGGGCAATAACTTCTGTTCAGAGATTTTATCTAAGTTCTTTCCTGTACTCTATTGATGGCCTGCTCCAGTTGCTCAAGCGTATGCCACACAAGGGGAAGATTGGCTGATGATATCGACTCCATCCTTTTCTATCTGTTCTAATAAGAATGCGTTATTGTTCTGATGCTTCCGAATTAAATCTACTCGACAGTCCAACAACTCTTCGAGAAAATCTTTCAGCCCTATAATTTGATAAATGTGTGGGGGCATATCTACAAAAACATCAACGTCGCTTGATTCGTGCTGTTCGTTACGAGCCAAAGAACCAAACAGACGGAGAGAACGGACACCATAGTCATTCATGATGACGTCGGCATTCGCCAAAATCCTTTTTATGCATTCTTGTTTACCCAACATATTCGCTTGCAAAGATAAACACTTTTTCCGAAACTGCCAAAAATTTGGAGAGTTAATTTCCAACACAGAGAGACAGAGGCACAGAGTTTTTTAGTTTACGGTTTACTGTTTTTGTTCCCACTCAGCCCAATTGGTTTCTGTGAGATACTTCTCTATTTGCTCGCGGAGAGGCATCAAATCGTTCTGAATAACATTCCACAACATGTCTTTCCTTACTTGAAAATAGCCATGAACAATATGATGGCGCATTCCTTCTATCTGGCGCCAAGGAGTTAAGGGATGGGAGGCCTTAAAATCTTTTGTAAGCATATATGATGCTTCACCTATAATCATAGTGAAATAGGATATCGCCGCAAAACGAACAGAATCCTCACTAAACTGTTCAAAGGTGAACCCTTCTGCTGCTGATAGAGCTTTGTTGATGTTCTCCAGCATGTGTTCAAGGCGATTTCTATCTCTAAGCGACTCTCTCATATATTAGTTTCTTGTCTTGATCTGCTGTTTTTTGTGCAAAGGGTAATAAGGAGCCTTCTGGAACTAAATCAACTTCGCGGCCCAGCAATTCTTTCAAATCCATATACATTCCGCCCAGGGTAAGGAGGCTGAATTTGGCAGACATGTCGGGTACAAAGAGTATGTCCACATCGCTTTCCGGTGTTTCTTCACCACGGGCAAAGGAGCCAAAGAGCCATGCTTTCAAAACGGGCTGTGTCTTGAAATACGTCGCAATCTTTTGTGTCATTTGGGCTGTAGTCATAAGCTCTTTTCTTGTTCTGTTCCGCTGCAAAGATAAACACTTTTTCTGAAACTGCCAAATTTTGGAGAGTTAATTTCCAACACAGAGAGACAGAGGCACAGAGGATATCTCATTTTCTCATTCTCTCAATTCCTAAAAACAATACTTCGGGCTACTGCAACATTTCATTAAACTCGTCAAGTGTCAATACGTTAAGCCTTGGAAACGATATTTTCTTTAGATGCGAAAAATGGCTATCCTCACTTACGATGTAATCAGCATTTGCAGTAACAGCACAATCTACAAACTTATCGTCGTCTTTGTCTATATCCGACAACAAATGAAAACGGAAATACGACTCACGATAAAGGGTCTTAGGATGGCGGGCTATAGCTTCGACAACATTGTGCGCTACTTCAGGAGAAGCATGAAGTGAAAGAATTTCCTCGTATTCAGATAGAATTTCATTACTGACACACAAACAATAATTACCAGCCATAAAATCCGTCCATATCTTATGATAACGACTTTTGGTAGGTAAAGCTTGAATAAGACAGTTTGTGTCCAAAACAACGTAGCGCATGAACTGTAATTATTTATAGGGTGTGCGTAAATGCTGTCCGCGCAGTTCATCAAGCTTTTTCTGGTCGAAAGTTCCTTCGTCCCACATTTTGTCAATAGCCTTTTGAGCACGTTCGGCAAAGAACACCGAAAGCGTCAGGCGCAAGGCATCAAGATCTTCTTGCGAACGAACGTTAGCAACTGCATTCATCAGTTCCAATTGTGCCATTTCCGTGTAGCTCATATCCCATTGATTTAATTATCCGCTGCAAAGATAAACACTTTTTCCGAAACTTCCAAATTTTGGAGAGTTAATTTCCAACACAGAGAGACAGAGGTACAGAGTTTTTTAGTTTACTGTTTACAGTTTACGGTTTACAGTTAATTTCCAACACAGAGAGACAGAGATACAGAGGATATCTCATTTTCTCTTGCCCTCCTTCGCCCGAAAAAAAGGACTCAGAATTTGGTGGATTGCTAAATAATGCCTACCTTTGCAAGCATCATCAAACACTGACGACTATGAATATTGGAGACAAGGCGCCCGAGATTCTGGGCAAAGACGAACAGGGACGAGACATTCGTCTGAGTGATTACAAAGGACGTAAGCTGGTGCTGTACTTCTATCCGAAGGACAATACCAGCGGCTGTACGGCTGAGGCTTGCAGCCTGCGCGACCACTATGGCGAGCTTCAGGCTCAGGGCTTCGAGGTTGTTGGCGTCAGCAAGGACTCTGCTGCCTCGCACCAGAAGTTCAAGGAGAAGCACGCTCTGCCCTTCCCCTTGATTGCTGATGTGGATAAGACCTTGATGCAGTCCATGGGTGCCTGGGGTGAGAAGATGATGTACGGCAAGAAGACTGAAGGCACCATCCGCACCACCTTTGTCATTAACGAGGAGGGCATCATTGAGCAAATATTTGCAGGCAAGCAGGTTAAGACGAAGGAACACGCCCAGCAGCTCCTGCGGTAACATTCGCTGTTCCAAGTTTACTTTTACACTATAACAATTCCGTTCGCTGATTCAGTAAACGACAATAGTCGGCCTTGAATTCATCAGACAGGAATGACTGACTAATGAGTTCTTTCCACTGAGGAAGATAACTCTTCATACGCTGTCAATCTTTACTGGTCCCAGATGCTCCCCAAAAAGGGTAAGCACATCGTTTACTTTATCCATTCTCAAAGTCTGCTTACCCTGTTCCAGGTCTCTCACAAACCTAAGACCCACTCCTGCCCTCTCAGCCAATTCAACCTGAGAGAGACCGTTTACCTTTCTTTTTTGCTTAATATGTTCTGATAAAGTCATCACTTTTTATACCTTAACGGGTACAAAGATACACATTATTATCTAATATTATACTAAAACGGGTATAAATTTTAGTAGTTTTAATTAAAATATACCCGAAATAGTATAAAAATATGGGTCTCATCTGACGCAAATACTGTTCTCCACGAATGCAGATGCTATGCTTACAAAGGTTAAGGATGGCTTTCGTCGAGTGCAAAGACGGGCTATACCGAGTTCGTGGATGGCCTTGATTGATCTGCCGACTTAAGTCAGCAATGTTTCCGACTGTAGTCAGCAATGTTTCCGACTTAAGTCAGCAACGTTTCCGACTTAAGTCGGCAATACGGTAAGTACGGCTTTGGAGATTAGTAAAGGGGGAGACCCACACTGTGATGTAAGATGTAAGATGTAAGAGGGAAGAGGGAAGGGGTGGTAAAAGAAGTAGCCCCAACGTCGTCGCGACGTATGGGGCTGTGTGTTTTTCCTGAATACAAAAAAATACTAACTGATTGCTTCTACTATTTTATTGTTCTTTATGTTGTTGCTTTATGAGAGATAAAACCATAGTGGTATTAGGTATTATGGTCGAATGTTGATGTTGCAAAGGTAGTGATTTTTTGTTATACGGGCAATAGACAGAGGGCTTGTAGAGACAGAAATTGCCAAAATGAAAAGTCATTTTGACAATTTGATAAGTGTTCGTACAAATATTACGGTGTCTTACGCCTCGTCCTTCATCCATTCCGTGACGGTCTGCCCCATGGTTTGCTTGAAGGCGCGACCGAAGGTGGCGTAGCTGCTGAAGCCGCTTTCGTGGGCCAGCTGCTGTGCGGTGAAGGGTCGTTTGGTGGCGATGGCCTCGCGGTAGTCGTTGACGAAATGCTGTATGCGCAGCTTGTTGATGTAGGAATTGTAGGTCTCGCCCTGCTGTGCAAAGTAGAGGCTGAGGTAGTAGCGGTTGGTGCCTACGGCCTTGCTGAGATCGTCGCGCGTGATGTCGTGCTGCAGATAGAGCTGGGTGTCTTCGCAGTACTGCTTGAGCAGTTGGCTGATGTTGGTGGGAAGTGTCACGGCTGCGCCAGCCTCCGCGCCGTCTTTGGTGTCGCCATTTGAAGCATCGTCGGACAGTTCTACAGTCTCTGTGTCGGCCTGGGGAGCATGCAAGGTCTGCAGCGTCTCGACTCTCCAAAAGATAAACGCAAGGATAAAGATCTCGCTAAACTGTATGAACGTCTGAATGAAGATGCCGTTGTTGCTGACGGAATAGATGGCGAGTATGAGCAGCAGGATGACGATGACCACCAGCGACAGCCACACCTCCTTGTGCTCCAGGTCGGCATAGTTGTCGATGAGCCACCGGCGGTACTGGCGCAAGGCAAAGAGCATATAGAAGAAATAGGCTGTCAGGAGTGCGAAAAGATAGAATCTCACGAACACCATGACGGTGTAGTCGTACTTAAACAAACAGTCCACCAATGCAATGACAACAGGTATCACGGCGACGAAGAGAGGCCAGAGCGGACGGCGGCGGTCCTGCAGCATCGTGAGAGGCATACTCAGCATGACTGGTACCAGCAGGGCGCAGTCGAGTATGGAGGAGATGATGTGCAAACCGGAATAGATTTTGATGACTCCGAGCGAGTCGGGCAGCCACCACAGATGACTTCCGAGCACCACGGCCATAAAGGCTGCCGTCCATCGGCGCAGGCGCTTTGGCGGCGTGACATTATCCACAAAGGTATTGATGCGCCACATCAACAGATGGAGGCAGGCCACGGCAGCCATTATCGCTGCTCCGCCATAGAGCATGTAATAGACTAATATATCAAATGGTATCGACTCGTTCATGGATGATTAAAAGTTCTGTTAAGGTGTTATTGACGATGCAAAGGTAATAAATATTTCTTATTTAAAAGAAAATCCTACGAAAATATACGTGTTTTTCTTTCCTTATTACAAAGTTTTATTTACTTTTGCATCGGAATAACTATAAGACTCATTCATATCAACACGCAAAGCTATGATGAAAAGACTTTTTCTTTGTCTCGCTCTCACCCTGCTGGGAAAGGGCTCGTGGGCACAACAAGCCCTTTTTGACGCTGGCGACCTCACCTCGCCGGAAGTGCACGCCGACGGTTCTGTCACTTTCCGCCTCCACGCTCCGAAGGCTGTCACCGTGAGTGTCGAGGGCGACTTTGGCTCGATAGCCATGAAGGAAGGGAAGGACGGCATTTGGTCGTGTACCACTCAGCCGCTGGCACCTGAGATGTACTGCTACAAGTTCAAGGTCGATGGAATGGAGCTTTTAGACCCCTCAAACGTCTATCGCTGCCGCGACATTGCCTCGTTTATGAACATCTTCATCGTCACGAAGGCGCAAGGAGACAAGGGGTGGCTGTATGGCGTCCACAAGGTGCGCCACGGCAATGTCAGCCGAGTGTGGTACCCCTCGCCAACGCTGAAAACCACGCGCCGCATGACGGTCTATACGCCGGCAGGCTATGAAGACGGCGGACGCTATCCGGTACTCTATCTGATGCATGGCTCCGGTGGCGACGAGGAGGCATGGGTGGAGCTGGGACGCACGGCGCAGATACTGGACAACCTTATTGCCGAGGGTAAGGCAAAGCCGATGATTGTGGTGATGCCTAACGGCAATGCAAACTGCGACGCTGCCCCCGGCGAGTGGGACAAGGGCATGTACAAACCGTCGTTCAGGGCACACCTGACCTCGGAGCCTGTAGCTTCGACGGAAGAGGCGTTCAAGGACATCGTAACCTATATCGACAAGCACTACCGCACACTGGCCAACAAGAAGAACCGCGCCATCTGCGGTCTCTCGATGGGCGGAGGTCACAGCTTTGCCATCTCGCGGCTCTATCCTGACTGGTTCAACTATGTAGGGCTGTTCTCTGCCTACGTGTATCTGGATGTGAAGGACCGTGCCGAGCTGCAGGCCAAGGGCTGCTGCTTCACTCCCGAATCGGAGCACATGCTGCAAGTGCAGTTCCAGAAGAAGCCCGCCCTCTACTGGATAGCCATCGGCAAGGACGACTTCCTCTATGACAACAACAAGATGTACCGTGAGTACCTCGACCGGAAGGGCTACCCCTACGAATACGTCGAGACGGACGGCGGCCACATCTGGCGCAACTGGCGTCTCTACCTGACGCTGTTCTCGCAGCGCCTGTTCAAGTAAAGCAGCGAGGAAAGCTACTGGTAGGCCCGTTCCTACTGCAACAAACAAAGAGCGCCGCAGCTTCTTCGTCTGCAGCGCTCTTCTATTATAATAATGTACGTGCGAGTGAAATAACCTTGGTTATTTCTTCTGTTCAATGGTGTTATGCCCTAATAAATAGGCATATAAAGCAGAGGGAATGAAAACTAAATTCACACTCTCCAGTTCTTTTGCTCCAAACTTTGTACGAGAAGAAACGATGGCAGATTTTAACAGATTCTTATCCATAAAAGACAACAGGGACTTTAATTCACCTGGTGCATCAAAATATCGATCAGACCATTTCATCTCGACTGCCCATGCAGGTTTTTGGTTGAGACGATTAAGTCCAACCATATCCACCTCACCATTGTCACGCCCCATTTTCCAGTTTGCGTAGTACACTTCCTCGTCATCCCGCTGAATACGCTGAGCATAGAGAGCTGTTTCCACCATACTTCCTAAAGCCTTATCCATTTCTGTCAACGGTGAGAACAAAGCACAGCGCAAAGAAGGATTGGTGAGATATATCTTAAACTGGGTGATACGCTGCATTCGGTTCGCATTTGCATCGATGCGATGAATAACCTTAATAAGAAATGCACTTTCCAAATAAGTAAGATACTTGCGAATAACATCTTTTCGAATACCTGACTCTTGAGACATCTCGTCGTAAGAAAATTCACATCCAGAGCGATAGGCTATGTGAATAAAGAGCCTATAAAGCTCCTGAGTATCATTGATGCCATAAAGTCCAGGAAGGTCTTTCAACATCACCTTGTCAACAATGTCACGTCGCATGTAGCGTCCTGGATCGTTTTGGATTTCCTTCGAGAAAACGACTTCCGGATAACCACCAAAATTAATGTAGCGGATGAAATGTTCATTCAACTGAGTTATATCAATGGTGTCGAAAGCATCAAATTCTTGTTGGTTCCACTCTATCTTTTTAGGAACAATCAGGCGATCGAGCTCTTGCAAATGAATATACTCGTTAAAAGTAAGAGGAGGTAATGTGAAATCATGAAAACGTCCTGCACCACTTTCATCACTCTTCATCTTTAGTGCCGCAGCTGCTGATCCGGAGACAATAAAGCGAGTAGAACGATAAGTGTCAACGAGGGATTTTAAGTGTACTTCCCAATCTTTCAGGTATTGTACCTCATCATAGAACACATAGAAACCTTCATCTGTAGGCAATTTCGCCAGGGCTTTTTTGGCAATATTCAACAACATCTCCAATGACATGCCATTATAGATTGGAGTGTCTATAGAAAGATAGATAATACTCTGAGGATCGATGCCGTCTTTTATCAAACGTTCTATAGCATGATAAATCATAATAGTCTTACCAACGCGACGTGGTCCCATCAATACAATTCCACGCTTGACGCTGATATCTTTAACGAGTTTATAGAAGGATTCAAGATACAAACGGCTTTTCATCTGCTGAACATCCGCAGGAATCTGACCCGTCATCCACCACGGGTTGTCCATACTCATTCTCGCTACTACTTGCTTTTCCAACTCTTCGAGCTCTATCTTCATAACTGTTTTTTATTATTTCGTCTGCAAATATACAAAGAATAATTGATATCTGCAAGAATAAGAACAAGAAAAGTGTCTTATTTTGATAATTTGGTAAAAATAAGCGCAATTAACTATACTTATTTTGACAATTTGGTAAAAATAAGCAAGAATTCCAAAATAAACAACCTTATTTTAACAAGTTCTTATCGAAAAATCTTATCTAATACTAAAAAGAGGGGGAGACCCATTAGGTTTCCCCCTTCTACCTCAACAAAGTTTATGCGAAATTTTTCGTTGCGAAATTTTTCGCATCCGTCAACAAAGAGCGCCGCAGCTTATTTGTCTGCGGCGCTCTTCTATTATAAATAATGTACGTGCGAGTGAAATAACCTTGGTTATGTCAGCATATAAAAAAAACAGGACGCCATTCTTTTATAAATTGTCAGATTAGAATGCGTCCCGTTTTTTTTAGCTAGTGATTTTCAACACTCACGTGTTGTCTCAGTTTTTGTTATTGTCTGTAGGCAGTTATAGTTTGGTTATTATTGCTTAGCATCACTGTGTTGTTGTCAACAAAAGTGAAGGTAAATGTTTGTGTACTACCATTTCCAAACGTGATAGACAGCGTGTTGCCACTTGTTTTCCAAATGAACGATTCCGGTTTGTCACTCCCGTAGCCCACTTCTTCTATCAGATAGCCAGTTTGGTTGCTGTTAAAATTGATTAGGTTATACACCATACCGCGGCTTGAATCGTTGCTCATGAAATTGTATCGCCATGTACCAACAATCGAATTGTTATCACCACCATTTCCGTTATTACCACCATCATCGCTGCCTCCACAAGAAGCAAAGTTCATACACACAAATGCCATCGCCATGATAAACATCAAATCTAATAATTTCTGTTTCATGTTGTTTAAAATAAAAAGTTTTATAATGTAAATTGTGTTTCCTTCCATCGTCGAAGCGGTGGGGACGAGAGAAAAAAAAGGTTGTGAAGCACTACTACCTCACAACCTATTTAATTATTATTAATCTGCCATTTTAGCTTTAATCATCTCGCGGTTCAGGCGAGCGATGTTGCTGATGGTCTCATTCTTCGGGCAGACAGCCTCGCAAGCGCGGGTATTAGTGCAGTTACCGAAGCCGAGCTCGTCCATCTTGGCAATCATGTTCTTCACACGGCGGGCAGCCTCTACGCGACCCTGGGGAAGCAGGGCGAGCTGAGAGACTTTCGACGATACGAAGAGCATGGCAGAGCCGTTCTTACAGGCTGCTACGCAAGCACCACAGCCGATGCAGCTGGCGCAGTCCATAGCCTCGTCGGCATCCTCCTTAGGAATGAGGATAGCGTTGGCATCCTGAGCCTGACCGGTGCGGATGGTGGTATAGCCGCCAGCCTGGATAATCTTATCGAAGGCGTTACGGTCAACCATGCAGTCCTTGATAACGGGGAAGCCTGCTGAGCGCCAAGGCTCGACGGTGATGACGTCACCATCGTTGAAACGACGCATGTAGAGCTGACAGGTGGTAGCGCCACGCTCGGTCTTGCCATGGGGCGTACCGTTGATGTAGAGTGAGCACATACCGCAGATACCCTCGCGGCAGTCGTGGTCGAACACGAAGGGTTCCTTGCCCTCGTTGATGAGCTCCTCGTTCAGGATGTCGAGCATCTCGAGGAACGAGGTATCATCGGGAATGTCGTGCATTTCGTGCGTATCGAAGTGACCCGCATCTTTCGGACCATTCTGACGCCAAAATTTTATTGTAAATGAAATATTCTTAGCCATAGTCTTTAATTCTTATAATTACGGGTTTGTACTTTGATTGCTTCATATTCCAGCGGCTCCTTGATGAGCTCAGGCTCGTTGCCCTTGCCCTTGTACTCCCAGCAGCCTACGTAGAAGTAGTTCTCATCGTCGCGCTTGGCCTCGCCTTCCTCCGTCTGATACTCCTCGCGGAAGTGGCCGCCACAACTCTCGTTACGGCTCAGAGCGTCGAAAGCAACGAGCTGACCCATGGTGAAGAAGTCGCGCAGGTGGATAGCCTTGTCGAGCTCTACGTTCAGACCCTCCTTCGTGCCAGGCACGAACAGGTTGGTATCGAACTCCTTCTCCAGCTCGTGCATCTTCTTCAGACCAGTCTTCAGGCCCTCAGCGGTGCGGCCCATGCCGACATACTCCCACATGATGTGACCCAGCTCCTTGTGGATAGAGTCAACAGAGCGCTTACCCTTGATGTTCATCAGACGGTCAATCTCAGCAGCAACGGCCTTCTCAGCCTCGTCGAACTCCTTGCGGTCTGTGGGAACCTTCGGCCAAACAGCCTGGTCGGCCAGATAGTTCTGGATGGTGTAAGGCAGCACGAAGTAACCATCGGCCAAGCCCTGCATCAGCGCAGAAGCACCGAGGCGGTTGGCACCGTGGTCGGAGAAGTTACACTCGCCGATAGCGAACAGACCGGGGATGGTGGTCTGCAGCTCGTAGTCAACCCAGATACCACCCATGGTGTAGTGGATAGCAGGATAGATCATCATGGGCTTGTAGTACTTCACGCCGTTGATCTCGTTAGCAACGTCGCCAGGGAATACATCGGTAATCTCCTCGTACATCTCGAAGAGGTTACCATAGCGCTGCATAATGACATCCAGGCCGAGGCGGTTGATAGACTCCGAGAAGTCGAGGAACACAGCCAGACCCGTATTGTTGACACCGAAGCCCTTGTCGCAACGCTCCTTGGCGGCACGAGAGGCCACGTCACGGGGTACGAGGTTACCGAAGGCGGGATAGCGACGCTCCAGATAGTAGTCGCGGTCTTCCTCGGGAATCTCCCAACCCTGCTTCGTTCCAGCCTGCAGAGCCTTGGCATCCTCGAGCTTCTTGGGCACCCAGATACGGCCATCGTTACGCAGCGACTCAGACATCAGCGTCAGCTTCGACTGCTTGTCGCCATGAACGGGGATACAGGTGGGGTGAATCTGAACGTATGAAGGATTAGCAAAGTAAGCACCCTTACGATAGCACTGAACGGCTGCCGTGCAGTTGCAACCCATAGCGTTGGTAGAGAGGAAATAAGTGTTACCATAACCACCCGTAGCGATGACCACGGCATTGGCAGAGAAACGCTCCAGCTTACCGGTTACGAGGTTCTTGGCAATGATACCACGGGCACGGCCATCGACAATGACGACATCCTCCATCTCGTAGCGGGTATAGAGCTTTACCTTACCAGCCTGCACCTGTGCAGAGAGAGAAGAGTATGCGCCGAGCAGCAGCTGCTGACCGGTCTGACCCTTGGCGTAGAACGTACGGCTGACCTGAGCACCACCGAACGAACGGTTGGCCAGCATGCCACCATACTCACGGGCAAAGGGAACACCCTGAGCCACGCACTGGTCGATAATGTTGTTAGACACCTCAGCCAGACGATAGACGTTGGCCTCGCGAGCACGGTAGTCACCACCCTTCACGGTGTCGTAGAACAGACGATAGACAGAGTCACCGTCGTTCTGATAGTTCTTGGCGGCATTGATACCACCCTGGGCAGCGATAGAGTGCGCACGACGAGGAGAGTCCTGGATGCACAGGTTGATAACGTTGAAGCCCATCTCGCCCAGCGAGGCTGCTGCAGAGGCACCAGCCAGACCGGTACCTACAACGATGACGTCGAGCTTCAGCTTGTTCTTAGGGTTCACCAGACGCTGGTGAGCTTTATATTCCTTCCATTTCTCAGGTACTGGACCTGCGGGAATCTTTGAATCTAATACTTTAGCCATGACTTTTCAAATGAAAAATAAAAAATGAAAAATGAAAAATTAAGTTACTTTCCGCAAGCTGCAGCGGCATCCTTGCAGCAATCAACAGCCTGTTGACAGCAATCGGCAGCTGTACCGTCACAGCAGAGTGAAGGTGCGCAGCCAAAGGCAAAGGCCAGTACGACAACCAGGAAGCCCAGCATGAGCAGGGTTACATAGATAAGACCGATGACCTGCCAGCGCTTCAGCCAAATCTTACCACTGACGCCCAGCGTCTGCATGGCAGACCAGAATCCGTGCGAGAGGTGGAACCAGATGGCACAAATCCAGATGACATAAAGCACTGCATAGACGGGATTGCCGAAGGTGTTGACAATCTTACCGAAACCGTCAGCAGGAGCCGGATCATAATGAATGGCAGGGAACAACTCGGCAAACATCATGTTGTACCAGAAGTTGAACAGGTGCAGGAACAGACCCAGCAGGATGATGATACCCAGCACGAGCATGTTCTTAGAAGCCCACTCTACCTTGCCAGGATTGACCTCCGTAGCAATGGCATAGCGATTGTCACCGCGAGCCTTACGGTTCTGAGCCGTCAGGATGAACGCATAGACAATGTGAATCAGCGCCAGCAGCGCCAAACCCATAGTAGCCACAACGGCATACCAGTTGGCACCCAGCAATTCGCAAATCATGTTGTAAGCCTCGCCAGAGAACAGTGCCACCACATTCATGCAGCAGTGGAACGTCAGGAACAGGATAAGGCACAGTCCGGTAACGGACATTACAACCTTACGACCAATTGATGAATTGATTAACCACATAAAATATTGAATTAAAATTATTAAAATGATACTTAGTATTAGGTACGTGCATGCACGTTGAGACTGCAAAAGTACTACAAAAATATGACACTCACAAACGTTTTCCGTAGAAAATGCACTATTTATACAAAATCCACCTCTTTTGACGAGAATAACAAAATAAATTTGTACCTTTGCAAAGTTTTGCAGTAGTTGTTATGGAACAAGAGAAAGACCTCCAGCAAGAATACGAGCGGACGCTGCTCATGCAACTGTTCGACTTTCAGCCCATCCTCCGTCAGCAGGAAGACTTGGTGCGCATCTTTGCGGAGCTTCTCTACCCTACCCCCAGCTCACTGCAACAGCTGCACGAGCAGACACTCACAGACCTTCAGCACCGCGTGATAGAGGTGGCTGAGAAATGGCGGCAAGTGATACAAGCGACACCTGTCGAAAGCCTACGACAAGAAGTGTTCCTGGAGCGCGTCAAACGCAGTGCAGCCTACTTTGAGCATACGCTGAAGGAGTTGCTGGCTGAACCGTTGGAACGGTCTGCCCAAGTGGAAACAACCGATGAGCAAGCGAAGAAACAGCTGGACGACGCACTGCAGGAAATGCGACAGACATGGCTCTCACGATGCCGTCTCCTCCAGAAGATAGCCCAACAGGGCTTGACGAATTACCTGAGGGAGCAGCGAAACACGGAAAACGTTACTACGGCAACCCATAACGAGGTAGGCGTCTGGGGAGAAGAGCAGGCAGCACGCTACTTACAGCAGAAAGGCTATACGATGATAGAACACGACTGGAAATCGGGACATAAGGACATCGACCTCATTGCCTTGGATGGAGAGACGGTGGTATTCGTAGAGGTGAAGACGCGCCGCAACAGGGTCTTTGGTGAACCTGAGGATGCCGTGAACTATGCAAAAATGAAAAATCTGCGGGCTGCCTTCAACCACTATATCAAATATAAGTGCATTGACAAAAACACGCGCTTCGACATTGTCTCTGTAATCGGCACTCCCGATGGAGGACTAACGGATATTACTCATTACGAGGATGTTCCCATTTATTAAGACACCAACTAAACGACATTAACAACAACAAACAACATGGCATACCTTGGAGAATTGATATCTATCGCCGTCGCATTCTCATGGACCGCAACGGCACTGCTCAGCGAGTTCGGTTCGAAACGTCTGGGTAACCTGACATTAAATGTGTTGCGCATGGCAATGACCCTGCTGTTTTCGATGTTGTTGTTTGCAGCCGTCATGGGTTCACCAGTACCTGCCGAAGGACCTTGGGAAGCGCATGGCTGGATGCTGCTATCGGGACTGGTGGGATATGTCATTGGAGACTACTGCCTGTTTCAGAGCTACATCATCATCGGATCGCGCTACGGACAGTTGTTTATGACATTAGCACCATTGGCAGCAGCACTCGCGGCATGGGTCATGATGGGACAGGAAATGAATGCGATGAGCGTGCTCGCCATGCTCATCACGCTGGCGGGTATCAGCATTTCTGTATTGGGACGTGGCGAACACCATAAGGTATCACTGAAACTGCCTACAAACGGAGTACTCTTCGCCATTGGCGCTGCCGTTTGTCAAGGTGTGGGACTGGTGCTCAGCAAGATAGGAATGGACTATTACGACGACACGCAGATGCCTGGATGGCTCATCCCCTTCAGCGCTAATTTCTTCCGCTGTATAGCGGGCATCATCGGCTTTACCGTCTTGCTATATTTCAAGGAAGGCTTTGCACCCTTAAAAGAAGCACTGCACGACAGCAAAGGCATGAGCGTTGCTACGGCAACGACCATCTTCGGACCTTTTGTGGGCGTGGGCTTTTCGCTGATGGCTGTGCAATATACAAGTGCCGGCATTGCCTCAACGCTCATGGCACTGACACCTATCATCATTATATTACCTTCGCACTGGCTGTTCCATCAGCCCATCACCTGGCGGTCTATTTTAGGAGCGGTCATCTCCTGCGTAGGCGTCAGCCTTTTCTTTCAGGGATAGAGTCCTCGTACTGTAGTACTTCGCCACCAAGGCTCCGCTGATGTTATGCCACACACTGAACACAGCGCCCGGAATGGCTGCCAACGGGAAGGCAGCAAAATGAAGCGTGGCAAGCGACGAGGCAAGACCGGAGTTCTGCATACCCACCTCCACAGAGATGGCAATGCGCTTGTCTAAGGAAAGGCCCAACAGACGACCCAGGATATAACCAAGGGCTAATCCGCTGATATTGTGTAACATAACTACCAATACAACGATGAGTCCACCGGTAAGCAGTCGGGAAGCATTGTGACCAACAATAATTGCTACCAACAAGGCGATCATCAAGGAAGAAAACGCCGGTAGATACGCCACGGCACGACGGGTAAAGGACGGCAGGAAATGCTGAATGAGAAAGCCTGCTACAATAGGAGCTATCACCACATAGACAATGCTGAGCAGCATCCCTATCGTATCGACATCGACAAAAGTTCCTGCCATGAACCACACGAGTAGCGGGGTAAGGAAAGGAGCTAACAGCGTGGAAGTAGCGGTCATACCCACGCTCAGTGCCAGGTCTCCCTTTGCCAGATAAGTAATGACGTTGGAAGCTGTTCCGCCAGGACAACAGCCTACCAAAATGACGCCTAACGCCAAATCGGCAGGAAGGGAAAAGACCTTCGTCAATAGCCACGCCATCAGCGGCATGATGGTAAACTGTGCCAGACAACCGGTCAGCACATCTTTGGGACGACTGAAGACAACACGGAAGTCTTGTGGCGACAAGGTCAGACCCATGCCAAACATGATCAGTCCCAACATAGGATTGACAACCCAAGTACCAACAGACATAAACGGTTCTGGCACCAGTACGGCCAGCAGGGCTGCCAGTAATACCAATGCGCCCATCCACCGTGCTATAAAGTCACAAAGCTTTTTCATCCTTACTTAATTCTTTAATGGTTCAAATGCATCTTTGCTGATTCAGGGGACAAAGGTAATCATTTTTTGGAATATCCTCAAATAAATTTGGTTTTCTTCTCACTTATTCGTACCATTGAGACTTCGTCTCGAAAGTTGACTAACGTCGAGCTAAACCTTCTTTCGTTCGAGAAAACTCAAAATTCTTTTGGTTTTCTTCTCACTTATTCGTACCTTTGTGGCCATGATTCTGAAATACGACGTTATTGTGATTGGTGGCGGACATGCTGGATGTGAAGCAGCAACAGCATCTGCCAATATGGGGGCTAAGACTTGTCTGGTCACCATGGACATGAACAAGATAGCACAGATGTCGTGCAACCCCGCCATAGGAGGCATCGCCAAAGGACAGATTGTTCGTGAGATTGATGCCTTGGGGGGACAGATGGCCTTAGTGACAGATGCCACAGCCATCCAGTTTCGCATGCTGAACCGCTCGAAAGGTCCTGCCGTATGGAGCCCGAGAGCGCAATGCGACAGGGGAAAATTCATCTGGAAATGGCGATCGGTGCTTGACGAAACTCCCAACCTTGACATCTGGCAAGATCAGGCAGAAGAGCTGCTAACGGAAACGATGCCTGACGGTTCACCCGTCAAGAAACAAGTGGTAGGCGTTCGTACTGTCTGGGGTTGTGAGCTTCGCGCCAAAGCGGTGATTATTACTGCCGGCACCTTCCTCAACGGACTGATGCACATCGGACGGAAGATGGTAGAGGGAGGACGAATAGCGGAACCTGCCGCACACCATCTGACGGAAAGCATCACACAACACGGCATCCGTGCTGCCCGCATGAAAACGGGTACCCCCGTCCGCATAGATAAGAGAAGCGTACACTTTGAAGACATGGAGCGGCAGGATGGAGAAAACGGATATTATCAATTCTCCTATATGGGCGAACAACGCCCCCTACAACAGCTGCCCTGCTGGGTGTGCTATACCAACGAAAAGGTGCATGAGACGTTGCGTAGCGGACTGGCAGACTCCCCTCTTTACAACGGACAGATACAGTCGATAGGACCACGTTATTGTCCGTCGATAGAGACCAAGCTGGTCACATTCCCGGAACGTCCACAGCATTTGTTATTCTTGGAACCGGAGGGCGAAGACACTAACGAGATGTATCTCAACGGTTTCTCTTCCTCGCTGCCCATGGACGTACAGATAGCAGCTTTAAGACATATTCCTGCCTTAAGAGACGTGAAGGTTTATCGTCCTGGATATGCCATAGAATACGACTTCTTCGACCCAACGCAACTGAAACACTCTCTGGAATCGAAGGTGGTCAGCGGACTCTTTATGGCAGGACAAGTCAATGGCACCACAGGCTACGAGGAAGCAGGAGGACAAGGAACAATAGCTGGTATCAATGCTGCACTCTTTGCTGGCGCAGCAGGCAGCGATGAAAATACACCGAAAACGACTTTTGAACTGAAGCGCGATGAGGCTTATATCGGTGTGCTGATTGATGACTTGGTGACAAAAGGAGTCGATGAACCATACCGAATGTTTACCTCGAGAGCCGAATATCGTATCCTGCTACGACAGGACGATGCCGATGCGAGACTGACCGAGCGAGCATATGAATTAGGCATCGCCAAACGAGAACGCTACGACTGGTGGATGGAAAAGAAAAAGGCGATTGAGGCGATAGAAAGCTTCTGCAAGAACTATGCCATCAAACCCAAAACGGTCATCGGAGCACTGGAAGCTATCGGCTCTACCCCACTCGTCTATGGTTGTAAACTGGAAGACTTGGTGGCACGTCCGGAACTGAATTTCGAGAAGCTATACGACATCGTTCCAGAATTAAAAGAGGTCATCAGCCATCTTCCCAACCGTCAAGAAGAAATAGCAGAAGCTGCAGAGATACGCATCAAATATAAAGGATATATAGAACGTGAACAACTGGTCGCAGAGAAGATGCACCGACTGGAGAACATCAAGATTAAAGGTCGTTTTGACTATCCAAATCTAACGGCTATCTCCACGGAAGCCCGCCAAAAGCTGGAACGCATACAACCAGAAACACTGGCACAGGCCAGTAGAATACCGGGTGTTTCCCCCAGCGACATCAACGCCATGTTGGTGTTGATGGGTAGATAGGTTTCACGTGAAACAAAACGAGTACCCTGCTACTACGAACCAGAACAAAAGAGAATCAAAGTCTTTAGAAAGAAGTTAAAAACAATGTTAAACCAATAAGAACATGAATAAGGAAATTATTATCAAGAATTTGCGTTGCATACCCGACTTCCCGAAGAAGGGTATCAACTTCCGTGACGTAACTACACTGTACCAAAATGCAGAATGCCTCAAATCAATGACCGAGGACATCTACAATCTGTACAAAGACAAGGGCATCACTAAAGTAGTAGGTATAGAAAGTCGCGGTTTCGTCATGGCTTCGGCAGTAGCACCAAAACTAAATGCAGGAGTGGTGTTGGCCCGTAAACCGGGAAAACTACCTGCCACTGTCATTAAGGAAAGTTTTTCGAAAGAATACGGAGTGGATACCGTTGAAATGCACTTAGACTCCATCAACGAAAATGATATAGTGCTGATCCATGACGACCTCTTAGCAACGGGAGGTACCGCCTTAGCTACGCTCAAGTTGGTTAAACACTTCAAACCTAAAGCAGTCTATATGAACTTTATCATCGAAATAACCGATGAAGGACTACACGGGCGCGATGTGTTTGATGGTCTTGTTGATGTGACAGCATTGGTAACCTTATAAGGATAGGACAAACGTTTCACGTGAAACACAAACCATGACAAAGGAAGAGAATGAGGCGCGTCTCAAGAGGTTGAAAGGTATTGTCAGTGCGATGCCTGAGAAACCGGGCAGCTATCAATACTATGATGCTGACGGAACGATTATCTATGTCGGTAAGGCAAAGAATCTAAAGAGTCGCGTTTCTTCTTATTTCCATACCGAGGTGGATCGTTTCAAAACCAAAGTGCTTGTTTCCAAGATTTGGGATATCAGTTATACGGTCGTTAATACCGAAGAAGATGCGTTGTTGCTGGAAAATTCTTTGATAAAGAAGTACAATCCACGATATAATGTTCTTCTGAAGGACGGAAAGACCTATCCGAGCATCTGTGTGACGAAAGAATACCTTCCGCGCATCTTTTCCACCAGAACCATCAATAAGAAATGGGGAACGTACTATGGTCCTTATTCGCATATTTCATCAATGTATGCGGTACTGGAACTTATCAAGAAACTGTACCGTCCCAGAACCTGTCGTTTTCCCATCACAGAAGAGAGCGTCAATCAAAAGAAGCACCAGGTGTGTCTGGAATACCATATCAAGAACTGCTATGGTCCTTGCATAGGCAAACAGTCGCACGAGGCGTACATGAAAAACATCGCTCAAGCACTTGAAATACTGAAGGGAAACACCCGTGAAGTGTTGCGTCAGATGAAGGATGAAATGCTCTCATTAGCGGAGGAACTACGTTTTGAAGAGGCAGAGGAAATCAAACGCAGATACCTGCTCATAGAACAGTTTGTGGCTAAGAGTGAAGTCGTGAGTCATACCATTGACAACGTCGATGTCTTCTCCGTTACCAACGATGAAAAGCTGGCGTTTGTCAACTATATCCACGTGGCAAACGGACAAATCAACCAGTCGTTTACCTTTGAATACAAAAAGAAATTGGATGAAAGTGACGAGGAACTGCTCCAACTGGCTATTGCAGAGATGCGCGAACGTTTTCATAGTCATGCCAAGGAGATTATCCTGCCTGCAGAGATAGACCTTGACTTGGAAGGGGTTACCATCACTATTCCACAGCGAGGCGATAAGAAAACACTGCTGGAACTATCGTTGATGAACGGCAAACAGTATAAGTTTGACCGCTTGAAACAAGCAGAAAAGCTGAATCCGGAACAGAAGCAAGTCAGGCTCATGAAAGAGTTGCAGGACTTGCTGCATCTGCCCAAGATGCCCTACCAGATAGAGTGTTTTGACAATAGCAATATTTCCGGTTCTGATGCTGTAGCTGCCTGCGTGGTTTTCAAGAAAATGAAACCCTCCAAGCAAGACTATCGTAAATACAATATTAAAACCGTCGTAGGCCCTGATGACTATGCTTCCATGAAAGAGGTGGTCTATCGCCGCTACAAGCGCCTGACAGAGGAAGAACAACCCCTACCCGACCTCATTGTAGCCGATGGAGGCAAAGGGCAAATGGAGGTCATCCGACAAGCGGTACAAGACGAATTAGGACTGGATATTCCTATAGCAGGACTGGCAAAGGATAATCGGCACCGAACCAATGAACTGCTGTATGGATTTCCTCCACGAGTAATTGGCATGAAGACCAACTCCGAGCTATTCCGGGTGCTCACCCAACTACAGGATGAGGTACACCGTTTTGCCATTACTTTCCATAGAGAGAAGCGTTCTAAACACGCCTTACACTCAGAGCTAGATGACATTAAAGGCATTGGTCCTAAGACCCGTGAAGAGCTTTTAAACCACTTCAAAACGGTAAAACGTATCCATGAAGAGAGTCTTGAGACACTGTCAGCCGTCATAGGGACGGCTAAAGCCACGATCATCTATCGATACTTCCACCCAGAAAATGAGTAGTTTTTATACGCTAAATTTGGAGGTATCAAAATTATTGCTTAACTTTGCAGCATGAGAGCCGTAATACAACGTGTAAAACACGCCAGCGTCACTATAGATGGAGTTACTAAATCAGCTATCCGAGAGGGTTTTCTGATACTCCTTGGCATCTGTGAAGAAGACCATGAAGAAGATGTGGACTGGTTGGTACATAAGATAGCTCATCTGAGGGTCTTTGACGATGATCAGCATGTGATGAACCGCTCTCTGCTCGACATAGATGGAGAAGCGTTGGTGGTCAGCCAGTTTACCCTATATGCCAGCTATAAAAAAGGAAACAGACCCTCGTGGTTTGGAGCAGGAAGTCACGAGCACTCTATCCCACTCTATCATGCTTTCTGTGAGAAACTTACAGAGGCTATTGGGAAGCCAGTAGGTACAGGAGAGTTCGGGGCTGACATGAAAGTAGAATTGCTAAACGACGGTCCAGTAACCATCTGCATGGACACTAAAAATAAAGAATAACGACTATGACGCTACAAGAAGCGCAACATGCTGTAGATGAGTGGATTAAGACGTACGGAGTGCGTTATTTCTCGGAATTAACCAACATGGCTGTTCTTACAGAAGAAGTAGGCGAATTAGCCAGAATCATTGCCCGTCGGTATGGTGAGCAGTCATGGAAGAAAGACGATCCGCGAGGTGCTGACAATGGTCAGCAGGCTTTAGAAGACGAGATGGCAGATGTACTATGGGTACTGCTCTGCCTGGCCAATCAAACCGGAATCGACCTAACCGAAGCGCTGAAGAAGAACCTTGAAAAGAAGACCGCTCGCGACAAAGAAAGACATCAAAACAATAGTAAACTCAAATAAATATTAACTTAAAATCTTAGTATTATGGAAGAAATTAAAAGTAAGTACGAACAGGCATTAAGCAAGTACAACTGCAATGTTGACGAAGCCGCTGTAGCAGCAGCTGTGAAGAAGATTGTTGAAGAAAGAGTTCCGAAGAACAACACCGAGGAAATCAAGAAATTCCTGTTTAGCTGTGTATGTATGACCACCCTCACCACACAAGACTCTGACGAGAGCGTTCTGAAGCTGGTGGAGAAAGTGAATAAGTTTGCTCACGAATATCCTGATATGCCCCATGTTGCCACGGTTGTTACTTATCCCCGTTTTGCCAGATTGGTGGCAGAATCCTTAGAGGTGGAGGGTGTTATTCCAACCGTTGTCAGTGGTGCTTTCCCCTCTTCTCAGGCTCTGTTGGAAATCAAGGTTGCTGAGACACAGCTCGCTGTGCAGGATGGTGCTGAGAACGTAGATATCGTGATGCATGTCGGTGAGTTCCTGGCTGGCGACTACGAGACCGTTTGCGACGAGATTTGGGAGCAGAAGGCTGCCTGCGGTAATGTTCCTATGAAGGTGATCCTGGAAACGGGCGACCTGCTGAATCTGTCGAACGTCAAAAAAGCTTCTCTACTGTCAATGTATGCTGGTGCTGATTACATCAAGACCTCTACTGGTAAGGAGAAGGTCGGTGCTACTCCTGAGGCCGTTTACGTCATGTGTCAGGCTATCAAGGAATACTACGACCAGACAGGTATCATGATTGGTTTGAAGCCTGCAGGAGGTATTAATACCGTGAATGATGCCATCACCTATTATAGTATCGTTGAAGAAGTACTGGGTAAGAAGTGGCTCACCAACTATTACTTCCGCCTGGGAACCAGCCGTCTGCCCAACTTGGTACTGAGCGATTTGGCTGGCAAGGAAGTGAAGTTCTTCTAATAGTTACGCTGAACGACGTAATCAACATAGGCTGTCAGGGCATCCCTGATAGCCTTTTCTTTTACCCACTCGTCAATATATTGATAGCAGCTACGGCTGAGTTCCTCCATTTTTCGCTCAGCATAAGCGATGCCACCCTGCTCTTTCGTAAAGGATACTAAGCAAGCGATTTCATCGGCTGTAACAGTACCTGCCTTAACCTTTCTGGCAAGCGTTGTCATGATCTCGTCATGCGTAGTGTTCAGGGCATAGATAACAGGAAGTGTGAGTTTTCCCTCTAACATATCATTACCGGTGGGTTTTCCTATGTCAGCAGCATCGAAATAATCGAAGATATCATCACGGATTTGGAAAATCATACCCAACTGCTCTCCAAACTTTCGAGCTCGTTCCACATCATTTTCCGAAGCACCGGCAGAAAGCGCGCCCACGGCAGCACAGACTTCAAAAAGCATTGCCGTCTTCTGCCTGATAATCTGATAATAGACCGATTCATCGAAGTCTTTACGCTGGATATTATCCAACTGAAGTAGTTCTCCCGCAGAGAGCGTCTGCCCCAGTTCTGCCAACAACTCCACAATCCTGGGCTGACCCGTATAAGCAACATGCAGCAAAGAAGTAGAAAGAATATAATCACCTACTAATACCGCCACCTTATTATTTAAGAAAGCATTAACAGAGGGTTGTCCTCGGCGCTCATTACTCTCATCCACTACATCGTCGTGCACCAGCGATGCCGTATGTAGCAACTCTAAACTGACAGCAGCGTGATGCGTCACTTCAGAAACGTGGCCATAGTTCTTAGCCATCAGCAACGTCAAGATAGGTCGCATTCTTTTGCCGCCACGCTGAGCGATATGCTTCAGTGCAAGTTCTAACATGCCGGCTTGTGGAGCAGCCATCGCTTGTCCAAACATCACGGAGAAATCGGCTAATTCCTTCTCGATAGGGTACTTAATGATGCTTAAATAATCCATGAGTATTATAATTTTCCGACAAAATTAGTGAAAATAATTGGATAGCAGCAAATTTTTTAGTAATTTTACACGGAAAATTTGAAATGTTATGGATAAACTATTCCTTTTAGATGCCTACGCACTGATTTATCGGTCGTATTACGCCTTTATCAAAAACCCTCGGATCAACTCCAAAGGACTGAACACCAGTGCCGTCATGGGATTCATGAATACCCTTCAGGAAGTGCTCACCAAAGAGAAACCGACACACCTCGGTGTAGCTTTTGACCCTCATGGTCCCACGTTCCGCAGTGAAGCCTACCCAGCGTATAAAGCTCAGCGTGAGGCAACACCTGAAGACATCCGTCAGTCAGTACCTATCATCAAGGATATTCTCAAAGCTTACCGCATCCCCATTTTGCAGGTCGATGGCTACGAAGCCGATGATGTCATCGGAACATTAGCCACTCAAGCAGGAGAGCAAGGCATTGAGACCTATATGCTGACACCTGATAAGGACTATGGTCAGCTGGTGCGCAGCAATGTGTTTATCTTCCGTCCTCGTCATGGTGGTGGTTATGAAACCATGGGGCCAGAGGAAGTGAAACAAAAATATTCCATTCCATCGACTGAAGCCGTTATTGACTTATTGGCGCTGATGGGCGACTCCGCCGATAACTTCCCCGGCTGTCCAGGAGTCGGTGAAAAGACTGCCGTAAAACTCATCAACGAGTTCGGAAGCATAGAAAACATGCTGCAACATACCGATGAAATCAAGGGTTCTCTACGCACTAAGGTGGAAACACACATTGAAGACATCCGCATGTCTAAGTTTCTTGCTACCATCAAGACCGATGTGCCCATCTCTCTCCACCTCGACGAACTCAAGATGAAAGAACCCGACGAAGCACAGCTCGGCAAACTGTTGGAAGAATTAGAACTGAAGAGCTTGGCAAGTAAGATTCTTAAAAAAACCGAAAAAGTATCAAAACCTGCAAACGGACAACTCGATCTCTTTGCAGAATTTGCCGACGAACGGTCAGAAAGTCCAAAATTCTCGAGTTTTGAGACGTTAAAAACCACGCCTCACAAATATCATCTTATTGAAAATGAAGAGGATATGCGGAAACTTTGTGACTTTTTCAGGACAAAAGATTTTCTCGTTTTAGACACAGAGACCACCAGCACCTCTGCTATCGATGCAGAATTGGTGGGTTTGAGCTTCGCTGTCGAGGAACATGAAGCCTATTACATCCCTATCCCACCCCAACGCGAGGACGCTCAGCGCATCGTTGAAATTTTTCGCACCGTGTATGAAGAGGAGCGCGTGATGAAGGTGGGACAGAATTTGAAGTACGACCTCGAGGTGTTGCATAACTATGGCATTGAACTGAAGGGACCCATGTGGGATACGATGATTGCTCACTACCTCATTCAACCCGAGTTACGCCACAATATGGACTATATGGCAGAAATCTATCTGAATTACAAGACCATCCATATTGATGAGTTGATAGGACCTCGAGGTAAGCAGCAGCGTTCCATGAGGGAGCTTTCCCCTCAGGAAGTATATGAATATGCCTGTGAGGATGCTGACATCACGTTGCAGCTAAAAAACAAGTTAGAGGAAGAACTGAAGAAGCATGAGTGCGAACAGCTATTCTACGAGATAGAGATGCCTCTGATGCCTGTTTTGGCAGCGATGGAGATGAATGGAGTATGCATCGATACCGATTCGCTGGCAGAGACCTCCAAGCAGTTCACCCAGCGCATGAACGACATCGAACAGCACATCTATGAATTGGCTGGCGAACCCTTCAACATCGCCTCACCCAAGCAAGTTGGAGACATCCTTTTCGAGAAGCTAAGGATAGTGGAGAAGGCCAAGAAAACCAAGACCGGTCAGTATGTGACCTCTGAAGAGGTACTGCAACAGCTGCGCCACAAACACGAAATCGTAGGACTCATCCTGGAGCATCGTGGGTTGAAGAAGCTGCTAGGCACCTATATCGACAGTCTGCCGAAACTTATCAATCCCAAAACAGGGCATATCCATACTTCGTTCAACCAGACCATCACGGCTACGGGTCGTCTCTCCAGCAGCGATCCCAACTTGCAGAATATTCCTATCCGTGGTGAAGATGGCAAGGAGATTCGCAAAGCCTTTGTACCAGAACCCGGCTGTCTGTTCTTCTCTGCCGACTATAGTCAGATAGAGTTACGCGTCATGGCGCACCTGTCGCAAGACACCAATATGATACAGGTGTTCCGTGAAGGTAAAGACCTCCATGCCGCTACTGCAGCTAACATTTATAAAAAGGATATTGCGGATGTTACCCGCGACGAACGCACTAAGTCCAAGCGTGCTAATTTCGGTATCATCTATGGTATTACCGTTTTCGGTTTGGCAGAGCGATTAGATATCTCCCGCGACGAGGCCAAGATGCTGATTGACGGTTATTTCGCCACCTTCCCACAGGTTCATGATTATATGGAAAAGTCAAAGGAAATAGCTCGTAAGCAAGGGTACGTCACTACCCTATTCGGTCGCAGACGCTACCTGCCTGACATCAATAGTGCCAATGCCACGGTGCGCGGTTTTGCGGAACGCAACGCCATCAATGCTCCTATTCAAGGTACTGCAGCAGATATCATCAAGGTAGCGATGATACGCATCTTCCAACGCTTCAAGAAAGAAGGCATCAAGAGTAAGATGATTCTCCAGGTACACGACGAATTAAACTTCAGCGTGCTGCCGGAAGAGAAAGAGCAAGTAGAACGTATTGTTATCGAGGAAATGCAGGGCGCTTTCCACATGGATGTTCCCCTGCTGGCAGACTCCGGCTTTGGAAAAAATTGGCTTGAGGCGCACTAATTTGAGAAATAATGCGTACCTTTGCAGCCAAAATAAACGTTTATAAAAGAAAATGTCATTAAAATGTGGTATAGTAGGACTGCCTAACGTCGGCAAGTCCACCTTATTTAACTGTCTGTCGAGTGCCAAGGCTCAGGCAGCAAATTTTCCTTTCTGTACGATAGAACCCAACGTTGGTGTTATCACCGTTCCTGACGAGCGCCTGACGAAACTCGCCGAACTGGTACACCCTGGACGTATCGTTCCTGCGACCTGCGAGATTGTTGATATTGCCGGTCTGGTGAAAGGTGCGTCGAAGGGCGAAGGTCTGGGTAATAAGTTCCTCGGAAACATTCGCGAGACGGATGCTATTATCCATGTGTTGCGCTGTTTTGAGGACGAGAATATTACGCATGTCGATGGTACGATAGACCCTATCCGTGACAAAGAAATCATCGATACCGAGTTGCAGCTGAAAGATTTAGAGACCATCGAGGGTCGTCTGGCTAAGACCGAAAAGGCCGCTGCTGCCGGCAACAAGGATGCCAAGGTAGAAGTCACGGTTCTGAAGGCTTATAAAGAGGTCTTGGAGCAAGGCAAGAACGCCCGTATCGTAGAGTTCGAGAGCAAGGACGAGCAAGACTGTGCCAAGAACCTCTTCCTGTTGACTGCCAAGCCCGTGCTGTATGTTTGTAACGTCGGTGAGGCAGACGCCAAGTCGGGAAACACCTTCACACAGAAAGTCGAGGCCCTCGCTAAGGAAGAAGGTGCAGAGGCCATGATTATCGCTGCTAAGACCGAGGAGGATATTGCCGAACTGGAGTCGTACGAAGACAAACAGCTGTTCCTCGAGGAGCTTGGCTTAGAGGAGAGCGGCGTCAACCGCCTCATCAAGAAGGCATACGCCCTGCTGAATCTCGAGACCTTTATCACCGCCGGTGAGATGGAGGTGAAGGCATGGACCTACAAGAAAGGCTGGAAGGCTCCGCAGTGTGCTGGCGTCATCCATACCGACTTTGAGAAAGGCTTCATCCGTGCTGAGGTCATCAAATACGACGACTACATCCATTACGGTTCTGAGGCCGCCGTTCGCGAAGCAGGTAAGATGGGCATTGAAGGTAAGGAATATGTGGTGCAGGATGGTGATATCATGCACTTTAGGTTCAATGTTTAACCCATAAAACCCATTAGGCCCATAAGACCCATAAGACCCATAAGACCTATAAGACCTATAAGACCCATAAGAAATGATAACTCCGCTAAGCTATATTCTCTGGAACCCCAGTCTGACTATTGGTCCTTTCCGTTGGTACGGACTCTGCTGGATGGTTGGATTTGTCGTAGCCTACCTGTTAGTAAGAAAACAGTACCGTGAGCAGCACATCAAAGACGAGCTCTTTGAGCCCCTGTTTATCTACTGCTTTATAGGCATTCTGGTAGGTGCCCGATTAGGTCATTGCCTGTTCTATGAACCCGACTATTTTCTGACCTCCGGCAAGGGAGTGGTAGAGATGTTCCTACCCATCCGCTTTTTGAGTGACGGTGGTGTGAAGTTTGTCGGTTACGAAGGACTGGCCTCACATGGTGGTACACTGGGACTTATCATCGCACTGTGGTTATATGTCCGCAAGACGCAGCTGAACATCTGGCAAGTACTCGACAATATCGCCATTGCCACTGGTTCTATGGCGTGTTTTATTCGCATCGGAAATCTCATGAATAGTGAGATTATCGGTAAGGTGACGGATGTGCCCTGGGCGTTTATCTTCGAGCGTGTAGATATGCAGCCCCGTCATCCTGGACAGCTGTACGAAGCGATAGCCTATGCCCTACTCTTCTGCATCATGTGGTGGATCTACCGTCGGGAAATGGCTGCCACCCAACACCCAACACCTAACACCCACCACCCCAAGATAGGCACCGGTTGGTATTTCGGCTTCTGCTTGACGTATATCTTTACCTTCCGTTTCTTCATAGAATACACCAAAGAGGTGCAGGAAGCCTTTGAAGAAGGCATGCTTTTCGACATGGGACAACTGCTCAGCATTCCGTTTGTGGCAGTAGGTCTCTATTGTATGATAAGAGCCCATAAAACCCATTAGGCCCATTAGGCCCATAAGACCCATAAGAAAAAAAATCGCCTCACTTTCCGGAGACGATTTTTTTGATTTCATTCAGTTTGTTCAGCGCTTCCAACGGCGTCAGATTGTTGACATCCAGCCCTAATATCTCGTCACGCACTTGACAGAGCACCGGGTCATCGAGCTGGAAGAAGCTGAGTTGCATGCCTTCCCTACTCTGTGCTATCTCCGTAGTAGGCTTGCTGACGCGCCCCTTCTCGCCTTTGGCATTTCCCACCTGTGAAGACTCCATCTCCAACTGTTTCAAGATGACATTGGCGCGCTTAACGATACTCTTTGGCATACCGGCAATCTCTGCGACATGGATACCAAAGGAGTGCTCACTCCCACCCTTCTCCAGCTTACGGAGGAAGATAACCTTGCCATCGACCTCCTTGACCGAGACGTTATAGTTCTTGATGCGCTGGAAGTTCTTCTCCATCTCGTTCAGCTCGTGGTAGTGCGTGGCAAACAGCGTGCGAGCCTGCGCCTTCGGGTGTTCATGGAGATATTCAACAATCGCCCAGGCAATAGAGATGCCGTCGTATGTGGAAGTGCCGCGACCCAGTTCGTCGAAGAGTACCAGCGACTGCGGTGTGACATTGTTCAGGATGTTAGAAGCCTCGGTCATTTCCACCATGAAAGTCGATTCACCGGTAGAAATGCTGTCGCTGGCTCCCACACGTGTGAATATTTTATCTACTAAGCCTATTTTCGCGCTCTCTGCGGGCACGAAGCTTCCTATCTGGGCCAAGAGTACTATCAGTGCCGTTTGACGCAGCAGCGCGGATTTACCGGCCATATTCGGACCCGTAATAATAATTATCTGTTGGCGCTCCCTATCCAGTAGGATGTCGTTAGGCACATATCGCTCGCCTACCGGCAGCTGCGTCTCGATGACAGGATGGCGTCCCTGATGAATATCGATAACCGCCTCTGTCGTTATCTGAGGCCGCATATAATGATGCTCTTCGGCTGTCTTGGCGGCGCTAAGCAGACAGTCCAGATAAGCTATCATATTCGCGTTCTGCTGAATCTGCGAGATATATTCCTGAGCAGCCGCTATCAGTTCGTTGAAGAGGCGCTGCTCCAAGGACAGAATCTTATCCTCTGCACCCAGAATCTTCTCTTCATATTCTTTCAGCTCCTGGGTGATGTAGCGCTCGGCATTAGCCAGCGTCTGCTTGCGCACCCACTCCTGCGGCACCTTGTCCTTATATGTATTGCGCACCTCAAGGTAATAGCCAAAAACGTTGTTATAACCTATCTTCAGCGACTGTATGCCCGTCAGCTGGGCTTCGCGCTCCTGGATTTGCAGCAGGTAGTCTTTGCCGCTATAGGCGATGTGGCGCAGTTCGTCGAGTTCGCTGTTGACGCCGTCGCGGATGATGCCGCCTTTGGCGACGAGCTGCGGTGGGTCGTTCTGTATTTCGCGGTCTATGCGGTCGCGGAGGGCTTCGCAAAGGGACAGGTGCTCGCTGACACGGCGCAAGGAAGCGGGAACCTCGGCGGGTGAACCGCCGAGCGCAGTGCCGGAGGCAGCGGAAGCAGTGCCAGCGGAAGCTTCGGAGGCAGCGGAAACGGGTGAACCGCCGAGCGCAGTAAAGGCGCCCTTGATGGTTGCGATGGCCTGCAGGGCGCGCTTCATCTGCACCATTTCGCGGGGCGAGACACGACCGGTAGCCACCTTGGAAACGATGCGCTCCAAGTCGCCTATCTGCTGCAGTTGTTCGTCGATGACCTCGCGGAAGGCGGGGTTGCGGAAGAAGTAATCTACGACGTCGAGGCGTTCGTTGATGGGTTTCTCGTCCTTCAGCGGGAATACCAGCCAGCGGCGTAGCAGACGACTACCCATCGGCGAAACCGTACGGTCTATCACGTCGAGCAGCGACGTACCTCCTTCCTGCATGGTGCTGACGAGTTCCAAGGAGCGAATGGTGAACTTGTCCAAGCGGACATACTTCTCTTCCTCTATCCTGCTCAGTGTCGTCAGGTGGGCAATCTGTGAGTGGAGTGTCTGCTCCAGATATTGCAGGATAGCTCCTGCGGCAACGATTCCGCTATGCAGATGGTCAACGCCGAAGCCTTTCAGCGACTTCACCTGGAAGTGTTTGTAGAGCTTCTGCTGTGCGGTCTGTTCGGTAAATACCCAGTCATCCAGCTCAAAGGTACAGAGTCGTGTACCGAAATAGCGCTCAAAGTCATGGCGGCATTCGCGGTTGTAGAGCACCTCCTTCGGTTGGAACGAGCCAATCAGCTTTTCCACATAGTCGTAGGTACCCTCGCCCACAAGGAATTCGCCGGTAGAGATATCCAGGAAGCTGACTCCGCAAGCCGTTTTTCCGAAATGCACGGCAGCGAGGAAGTTGTTCTCCTTGTAGTTCAACACATTGTCCTGCATCGCCACGCCAGGAGTCACCAGTTCGGTGATGCCTCGCTTCACAAGTTTCTTGGTCAGTTTCGGGTCTTCCAGCTGGTCACAGATGGCGACACGTTTGCCGGCACGAATCAGTTTGGGAAGATAGGTGTCTAAGGCGTGATGAGGAAATCCTGCCATCTCGTCGCCCTTGTTATAGCCATTGTTACGATGGGTGAGGGTAATGCCCAGAATTTGTGAGGCAATGACGGCATCGTCGCAATACGTCTCGTAGAAGTCGCCACAGCGAAACAGCAGCAGCGCCTCCGGGTGTTTCGCCTTGAGGTCGAAGAACTGCTTCATCATGGGGGTTAACTCTTTGCCGTCTTTCTGTGCCATGGGATTTTGGGTGTTAGGTGTTGGGTGATGGTTATTTGTTAAAGAATTTCCTGCCGTTGACAATGACGATGCCCTTATACGACTTGTCCACCACCTGTCCAGAGGTGTTATACATCACGCCATCATTGTAGCGGTGTTCCGTCTTAACGGTCATGATGGCAGTAGGCTGCTGATAGTTATCGTAGCTGAATGCCACGTCCTTCATAGAGCCCCAGATGTATTCTTCCAGTCCTGGATAATCGATGAATGGGTTGCGGTTCTTCTGAATCTTCGCCACCTCTTCGTTGCGAGGGGTTTCCTTAACGATAGGCTGGTCAACAGGGTCGTTCTGCGCCCACTTCATGAGCATATTCAGCTGCCAAGTAGTAAATGCAGGATACTTGCTACCGTCCAGTGTAACACCAAGGGCACCGTTATTCCATGAAGTCACCTCATTCTCATAGCATGTTACCATATAGAAATATGTACGAGCAAAGTCGCCCTTGTAGATGTCATTAGGCTCAAAGCAATTGACAGCACCAGAACCGGATAAGGTACATTTACCTATCTTGCTGAACCCACCATTAGACTTATAGTTCTCGCCATTGTTCTCGCCATAGGGTAGGCTGGAACGCTTATTGTTTACTAACTTATCAGTAGGGTAAACATGGAATAAATCTGTATTCATTGGAGCAACTGCACCTCCGAACCACTCTCTAGGGAACGAATGCTCACGATTATATTTGTCGCCCTCTGTTGAGCCACCAGAACCAGAATCTTGGTCAGGAGCACCAAAAGTGAAATCAGAAATACTAGAATACATATCCCAAACCTTTGTCGGATCATTAGGTTTTGCATCTGTCTTTGGATATGCGTTCCACAGGCCAGGGGAATACGATACTACATTATCATTCAGATTGGCTCTAATTATTGTGCACAGGGCCGTTTTCAGTTCTGCGCCTTTCTTGCCGTCAGCGGCAGCATAGTAATCGGGGAAGGTAGGGGTGTTGTTCTGAGCAAATGCGTTCACGGTTAGCGCGAGCAGCGCCAACAGTGTCGTGAGTAAATGTGTTCGTTTCATAAGCATTGATTTTAGTTACGTATTAGTATCGTATATCATCTTTTTCGTTGCTATTACCTTGCAAAGGTAAGCATTTTATTTTGATACACAAAATATTTAAGTCAAAAAGAGCGAAACCCGTTGGAGGCTTCGCTCTTTCTTATTGGTTGTGTGATGGATTACTTAAGCACCACCTTCTTGCCGTTCATGATGACGAGGCCCTTGTAGCCCTTGTTCACCAGCTGGCCAGCGGCGTTGTACATCTTGCCGTCGAACTTGGCGTTAGCCTTGACGGAAGCGATGCCAGAAATACCGTCGAGTTCGTAATCAGAGGTATTCTTAACGCCCATGTTGCCAAAGTACTTTGTGATGTCACCTTTAATCTTCAACTCCTTGCCAATATTAGTGGCATTGTCCACAACATTCAAAGCACTTTTATTTGCATCAACCAACTGAACTGGAACAATGTTTGCAAACGTTGTTTCACCAACAGCAGCAGCCATTGCAACGTTAGACGTTACGGAAGGTGTTTCCTCTACAGCGTTATTTTTAATGCTGCCCACAATAATACCTTTTACCCACTTGTCTGTTGCCTCGTAATCACTTGGAAGGCTTAACATATCTGCAACAGTAAAAGGATTGTTCTCAGAACCGTCACCGGTTGTCTTCACAAAGTCCATGCTTACTACAGAACTCATAGCGCCGCCTTTAGAAGCCACAGCCTTTACTGTGCAAGAGTTTTCGATGGTGAAGGGAGCTGTATAGGCAAGACTGTTTGTAGTAGGCTCAACACCGTCGGTCGTGTAGTAAATAGCGGCTCCCTCGTCGGCTGTGATGGTTACCTGAGTGCTACCGCAGAACACATCGCTACCAGAAATCTCAGGAGCAGCAACACCAGAAGACTTGTATATCTTAATCTGAGTGATTTGAGTGTTGTGTGCACTGGTCACCTTCAGCGTATAAACATTTCCGGCAGCCTGGTAATCTTTTTTAATCATGTAGGTGTTAGTACCCGTTGCACCAGCTGTTTCTGTACTTGCAGCATTCTCACCGACAAAGATGTTCTGCTTAACAGCACTACTGGCACCAGCTCGACCCACCACTTCAATCTTATCTACATCGAAAGAGAAGGCAGGAAGGGTGAGGTAAGCACCATTCTTACCCAAAATAAGGTAGTGACCTACAACTTCTTGCGCTTCTGTGATGTTATTCCAAGCAAAACCTTCACTTTTACCTGAAGTACCTGCTATCTTAATGGTATAACCACCATAAGTGTAGGAAGTCTCAGCGACTGTTTTGGTTGTAGGAAGACCCCAGTTGTTCTCCATCGTGTTGAAGTCAAAGGTAACCTCTTGCGCAGAAGCATTCATACCTACCATTGCCAGAGCGGCAACGAAGAAATAGCGTAAATTTTTCTTCATAATTTTTTATGTTTTAAAGGGTTAATAATGTTTTTCGGTTGCAAAGGTAAGGAATATTTTTGAGAATTGCAAATTTTTGGTAGAATATATTTTTAAGATTTTCCTTTGGCAGTGTGAAGAATTCTTCGTAACTTTGCAGCCTATTGCGTACTGTAACGCAAAAGAGAACGGAATATAAACAAAAAAACGAAATACTTATGGAATACAATTTCAGAGACATTGAGCAGAAATGGCAGAAGCGCTGGGTAGAGATGAAGACCTACCGCGTGAAGGAAGACCCGACGAAGAAGAAGTTTTACGTATTGAATATGTTCCCATACCCCAGCGGTGCTGGTTTGCACGTAGGTCATCCCTTGGGCTATATCGCCTCAGACATCTATGCCCGCTACAAGCGCCAGCAGGGCTTCAACGTGCTGAACCCCATGGGTTACGACGCTTACGGACTGCCTGCCGAGCAGTATGCTATCCAGACAGGTCAGCACCCTGAGAAAACGACAGTTGAGAACATCAACCGCTATCGCAGTCAGTTGGACAAGATAGGCTTCTCCTTCGACTGGGAGCGCGAGGTGCGCACCTGCGACCCCATTTATTACAAGTGGACGCAATGGGCTTTCCAGCGCATGTTCAAGAGCTACTTCTCTACCTCGTCGCAGAAGGCACAGCCCATCATCAAGCTCATCGAGCACTTCGAACTGATGGGCACCGAGGACTGCGGTGCCTTGGGTACCGAGGAGCTGCACTTCACCGCTGCCGACTGGCACAACTTCTCGGAGAAGAAGAAGCAGGAGGTGCTCATGAACTACCGCATAGCCTACCTGGCAGAGACCATGGTGAACTGGTGTCCTGCTTTGGGAACTGTCTTGGCAAACGACGAGGTCATCAACGGCGTTTCCGAGCGTGGCGGCTATCCCGTGGAGCAGAAGAAGATGCGCCAGTGGTGTCTGCGTGTCTCGGCCTACGCCCAGCGCCTGTTGGACGGACTGGAGAATATCGACTGGACCGACTCATTGAAGGAAACCCAGCGCAACTGGATAGGACGCTCTGAAGGAACAGAGGTCGTCTTCAAGGTAGCGCCCAACAAACAAGGCGGGGAAACCGCTTTGCACGAATTCACCATCTTCACCACCCGTGCCGATACGATGTTTGGCGTAACGTTTATGGTGCTGGCTCCCGAGAGCGAGCTCGTACAACAGCTCACCACACCCGAGCAGCAGGCAGAAGTAGAGAAGTACCTCGATTACGTGAAGAAGCGTACCGAGCGCGACCGCATCTCCGACAAGAAGGTGACGGGCGTCTTCTCCGGTTCTTACGCCATCAACCCCTTTACCAACGAAGAGATTCCCATCTGGATATCAGAATACGTGCTGGCAGGCTACGGCACGGGAGCCATCATGGCCGTGCCTGCTCACGACAGTCGCGACTATGCCTTCGCCAAGCACTTCAACCTGCCCATTATTCCGCTCATCGAGGGTGCCGACGTCAGCGAGGAGAGTTACGACGCCAAGGAGGGTATAGTGATGAACAGCCCCAGAGTCAGCGGGGAAACCGTTGACCGCAGTGGTTTTAGCCTCAACGGCCTGACCGTCAAGGAAGCCATTGCTGCTACGAAGAAATACGTCACGGAGCAGGGCATCGGTCGTGTGAAGGTGAACTACCGCCTGCGCGACGCCATTTTCTCTCGTCAGCGCTACTGGGGTGAGCCGTTCCCCGTGTATTACAAGGACGATATGCCCTATATGATTCCCAAGGAATGTCTGCCCTTGGAGCTGCCTGAGATTGACAAATACCAGCCCACAGAGACGGGTGAGCCCCCATTGGGACGCGCCAAGGTATGGGCCTGGGACACGAAGACAGACAAGGTGGTATCGAAAGACCTCATCGACAACAAGACTGTCTTCCCCTTGGAGCTGAACACCATGCCCGGCTTTGCAGGCTCCAGCGCCTACTACCTGCGCTACATGGACCCGAAGAACGAGAAGGCACTGGTAGATAAGGAGATTGACGAATACTGGCGCAATGTCGATTTGTATGTCGGTGGTACCGAGCACGCCACTGGTCACCTCATCTACTCACGCTTCTGGAACAAGTTCCTCTACGACTCAGGCTATAGCTGCGAGGACGAGCCATTCAAGAAACTGGTGAACCAGGGTATGATTCAAGGTCGTTCCAACTTTGTGTATCGTGTAGAGGAGGGGAGTGACAAGGGTAAGTTTGTCAGCTTCGGACTGAAGGATAAGTACACCACGACTCCTATCCATGTAGATGTGAACATCGTCTCTGCCGATGTGCTCGATATCGACGCTTTCCGTGCCTGGCGCCCTGAATACAAGGACGCTGAGTTCATTCTGGAGGACGGCAGCGTATTAACTAACACCCAACACCCAACACCCAACACCCAGTACAAGTGCGGTTGGGCTATTGAAAAGATGTCGAAATCGATGTTCAACGTCGTCAATCCAGACATGATAGTCGAGAAATACGGTGCCGACACGCTGCGTCTTTATGAGATGTTCCTGGGTCCTGTAGAACAGTCGAAGCCTTGGGATACCAACGGCATCGACGGCTGCCACCGCTTCCTGAAGAAGTTCTGGGCACTGTTCTATGGAGTGAATAGGGCTAATGAAGCTGGTGGGCAAGATGGGCTCATCGTTGATGATGCCGAGCCCTCGAAGGAGGCGCTGAAGAGCGTTCACAAGCTCATCAAGAAGGTGACACAGGACATCGAGGTCTTCTCGTACAACACCTCCATCTCTGCCTTTATGATTTGCGTCAACGAGCTGGCACAGCTGAAGTGCTACAACCGCGAACTGCTGAAGACCCTCGTCATTCTCATCGCACCCTTTGCTCCGCACATTGCCGAAGAGCTCTGGGAGGCCTTGGGCGAGCAGGGCAGCGTCTGCGACTCACAGTGGCCCACGTGGAACGAAGAGTACCTGGTGGAGAACAGTGTGAAGATGGGTATCGCCTTCAACGGCAAGACCCGTTTCGACATGGAGTTCCCTGCCGATGCCTCCAATGACGATATCCAGCAGAGCGTGCTTGCCGATGAGCGTGCCGCGAAATACGTCGAAGGCTTTGACATCAAGAAGGTTATCATCGTGCCGAAGCGAATGGTGAATATCGTGTTAGGAAAGTAAGATTGAAGGGCTCACAGGCCCCCCAAAGAAAAGACTATGACAGTCAATCATCAAGTCATCTGGAACGAAGCGAAGGACTATCTCTTCATCACCTTGGGTTTGGTGATGTATGCCATCTCGTTCACCGTCTTCCTCATGCCTTATCAGATAGTGGCAGGCGGTGTGACGGGTATGTCAGCCATCATTTTCTATGCCACGGGCTTCCATCTGGAAAACACCTATATCATCATTAACGGAATCCTGCTGATTATAGCGCTCAAGACGCTGGGATGGAAATTCCTGATGAAGACCATCTATGCCATCTTGGCGCTCTACGTGATCTTGAAGTTTGCACAGAACATCATTCCCAAGCAGGAAGGCACCGATCTGCCTTTCAAGCTGATGGGCGAGGGACAGGACTTCATGTCTATGATCATTGGCTGCGTCATCACCGGTGTAGCCCTGGCACTCGTCTTCTCGCATAACGGCTCGACGGGCGGTACCGATATTATTGCCGCCAGCGTTAACAAGTACCATAACATCTCGTTAGGCTCCGTGCTCCTCGCTGCCGACTTCTGCATCATCGGTTCCTGTATGTTCTTCCCACAGTTCGGCACATACATCGAGCGCGCTCACAAAGTGATGTTTGGCTTTTGTGTCATGGCCATGGAAAACTACGTGCTGGACTACGTGATGAACATGCGGCGCCAGTCCGTGCAGTTTATGATATTCAGCAAGAAGTGGCAGGAGATAGCCAATGCCATCGGCACGAAGATGGACCATGGCGTGACCATTCTCGATGGTCACGGTTGGTACACGGGCAAGCAGATGAAGGTGCTGTGTATCCTTGCCAAGAAGCGCGAGAGTATCAATATGTTCCGCCTCATCAAGATGATCGACCCCAACGCCTTTGTCTCGCAGTCAAGTGTCATCGGCGTCTATGGCGAAGGTTTCGACGAGATGAAAGTAGGTATCAAGAAAGAAAAGAAGAAGATGAAGATTGTTTTTGCCACGAACAACCAGAACAAGCTCATGGAGGTTCGTAAGATTCTCGGCAACGCCTTCGACGTGCAGTCGTTAGAGGACATCGGTTGCCACGAGGACATTCCCGAGAAGGGACAGACCTTAGAGGACAATGCCCTGCTGAAGGCTCAGTACGTGGCAAAGAAATACCACGTCAACTGCTTTGCTGACGACACCGGCTTGGAGGTAGAGGCCCTGGGCGGTGCACCGGGCGTCTATAGTGCCCGCTACGCCGCGAAAACCGAGGATGGTATAGCAGGCAAGGGTCACGACTCGGAGGCGAATATGCGCAAATTATTGCACGAATTAGAAAATAATAACAATCGCAAGGCACGATTCCGCACTATCATTGCGTTAATAATAGACGGAAAGGTCACCACCTTCGAAGGTATCGTCAATGGCGAGATTACCCGCCAGCGTAGGGGAGGGGAGGGCTTCGGCTACGACCCCATCTTCCAACCCGAGGGTTACAGTCAGACCTTTGCCGAGATGAGTGTGGGTGTGAAGAACCAGATCAGTCACCGCGCCCGTGCCGTCCAGAAACTGGCAGATTATTTGAAAACCATCTAAAGACAGCTCTATGAAGAAGATTATCGTTGCCCTCCTCTTGTCAATTGTCAATTGTCAATGGGCTTTTTCCCAAATTGGCACGTGGCGTAACCACCTTGCATATCACGACGTGCAGCAGATTCAGGCGGCAGGCAACGAACTCTTTGTGATGGCGTCGAACGGTCTGTACCAGTATAACAAGGCAGACCAGAGCATCTATACCTACGACAAGACGAAAGGACTGAGCGACACATACATCACCAACATCCGCTGGTGCCAGCAGGCACATCGCCTGGTGGTTATCTACGACAATTCGAATATCGACCTCGTGGAGACCAGCGGTAAAGTCATCAATATCAGCGACATTTATACGATGTCTATCACCGGTGGTAAGAATATCCATAACGTCTATTGCAACGGCGTGTATGCCTATCTCGCTACCGAATACGGCGTCAGCAAGGTCAACGTTCGCAATGCCGAGGTCACCGAGTCTTATCTGTTAGGCTTCGCCGTCAATGCCGTGGTCATCGAGGGCAACAACATCTTCGTCCGCGCCACCAACAATACGGTCTATACCGCCAACATGTCGAAGAATCTCATCGACCCCAGTTCGTGGCAACAGACCACCGTTTTCCCTTCGTTCGACGAAGACCTCACGGACTACAATGCCAATATCGATTTAGTCAAGACCCTCCAGCCCGGCGGTCCTAACCATAACCACTTTGGATATATGAAGTTCATCCATGGCAAACTCTATGCCTGCAATGATGACTACGTTCATAGTGTTCCTATCCAGGTACTGCAGAAGGGCCAGTGGAACATCTATCAGTCTGAAGGTATCAGCGAGGCAACGGGTGTGCAGTTCCTGGGAGCTTCCTGCTTCGACGTAGATCCTGCCAATGATAACCATCTCTTTGCCGGTTCCAGAAACGGACTCTACGAATATCTCAACGGAAGGTTCGTCAAGTTTTATAACGACGCCAACAGTCCTATCGAGCCTTTCGACGGCACTTCCAAGGAGTATGAACTTACCACGGGTGTGCAGTTCGAAAAAGACGGTACGCTGTGGATTCTGAACAGTTCAGCACCCAGTACTTCCATGATACGCTATTCCGGCGGCACGTTCACGAAGGTCAACCACCAAGAGCTGATGAAGCTGAATACGAATCCAAAACTACCTAACAGAAGTAATGCCCAGCTCAGCAGAATGTTCATCGACAGCCAGGGAACGATGTGGTTTGTCAATAACAACTGGGTCTTGCCAGCATTATATCAGTATCATTCAGATACCGATGCCATCAAGGCCTACGAGACTTTTGCCAATCAGGATGCAGCGACGGTATATATCAGCGACGGTGTCAGATGCGTTACCGAGGATGCTGAACATAACATCTGGATAGGTACCACCGGCGGACCGCTGATGTTGCAACGTAGCGAAATCAACCAAGGCGGCTCTACCTTTACGCAAGTGAAGGTGCCTCGCAACGATGGTACAGATCTCGCTGATTACCTGCTCACAAGCATCGACACCCGCTGCATTGCTGTCGATGGTGCAGGACGCAAATGGTTTGCCACCAACGGACAGGGCGTCTATCTCGTCAGTGCCGACAACATGACGCAGCTGCAACACTTCACTACTGCCACGTCACCGCTGCTGTCCGATTTTGTAATGTCTGTAGTCATCGACCCACAGTCTGGCGAAGTATTCTTCGGTACGGATAAGGGTCTCTGCTCCTATATTTCCGATGCCACGGAGCCTGCTTCCGAGATGGACAAGAACAGCGTCTGGGCGTATCCTAATCCCGTAAATCCGGACTATACGGGTCTGATCACCGTCGTAGGCCTTACCCTCAATGCTGATGTGAAGATTCTCGCCTCAAATGGTGCGCTGGTCTATGAGGGTCGCTCCAATGGTGGTACGTTCACTTGGAACGGCTGCGACCGCGAGGGTAGGAGAGTGGCCAGCGGTGTGTATATGGTAGCAACCGCTACGAAGGACGGTGAGAAAGGAACCGTCTGTAAGATAGCTATCATACGATGAAAAGGAGTCACTGGCTATATCTTCTTATCCTCCTCTCCATTCCGTTCGTGGTATGGGCAAAACTACAAGTCTTGCCCACCTTCGATGATTGGAACACTCTCTCACAACACTACGAAGGAGGCTTCCGCTATGTCTTCTATCGCCATGACTCGTTCTGGCGACCCTTCGACGAACTCTTTAAATATTTCTATTCTTACCATTATCAGTGGTTTCCGGTGTTCAGCCATCTATGCATCCTCATCGGCCATCTCTTCAATACAATCCTCGTCTTCCTCCTGTGCAGGAAACTGCAGTTCAGCGAACTGTCACAAGCCGTCGCTACAGCCTTCTTCTACTTCTCTCCAGCCGTACTTGCCACCCTATGGGCGTGTGACTCCATGAACCAGGTCTATTCGCAGTTCTGGGGCTTGGCAGCACTCTTGGCGTATCTCTCCTATCAAGGACGAAGACAGTGCTTAGCATGGATGCTATGCTGCCTGATAGCCACGCTGACGAAAGAAAACGGTATCGCATGGTTTTTCATTGCTCCCGCCATCGCCTTTGTCTTTGGCCATATCGACGTGCAGCGACTTCGCAAACACCTCTTCTGGGCTGCTGTAGCCATTGTCATTTACTTGGCGGTACGTTTCACCATTCCTATGGTTGGCGATTACGACGACGAGTATTTTTCGTTGGATGCTCCGAAGGTCATCAAGCAGTTAGCCATGCTTTTCGGATTTTCGTGGCTGGCAGTCGATTTTGTCTATCTGCTCCACGAACCCAGCAGGAATCTCCTCTTCGTGTTGCTGACTGCAGTACTCTCCGTTCCGTTCATCGTCGTGCTCTTCAAGGATGTCAGCAGGTGGAAACAGAAAGGATTCCTCACGCTGGCAGCCAGTGCGCTGGTGGTGGTATTACCCAATATCCTTACCAATCTCAGCGTCATGAATGTCTATGCCTCTCTGGGCATGTTTGCCTTGCTGGTGGCTTATAACATTCATCACATCAGCAACGTCAAGTGGCTGAAAATCACTTTTGCAGGCTATCTGCTCGCCGCTATTTTCATCGATACGCATCTGTGGTTTACCTCTTGGCAGACCAGTCTTGCTGGAAAGAAGATGGCGCAGCAGACCATCAGCGACAGCAAGCATCCCGCCCGAAAGGTGTTTACCATTACCGTCGAAGATGACGTCCGCAAACTGTCATCCTTCTGTGTCTCGCCGTGCGACGCTTTTGGCTGGGGCATAGCGGTAATGTATGAAACGGGCATGCAGTGGCCGAAAGAACTACGAGACAGCACCGTATCATACGATACGTCAGCCGCCGACATCGAGAAGATAGCCCACAGGGCACTAAACGATGGTTATGACGCCGTCTGGATTGTCAAGAAGAAACACGTAGAGGTGCTGGAGAAATAGTTCCTGCCTGTTTCCTTACGTCAGTCCAAAGCAGAGTCTGACGATTCTTACAGGACAGCGTTCCACAATTTTTGATATCAGCACGGGAATCAGCAGTCCTGATAGCAGGTTGAGGATAAAGAAGAGGAAAAAGAGTTGTTCGTTATAGAATAAACACCGCCATAATATCAGTTCTACGAAGTTCTGAAAGGGTAGGGACATGAGATAAATCTGAAAGATATATTCCCTATAGCTGGAGAAGAGGTTGGGCATGTAGCGCGCTATATTCAGACACAAGGCACACATCATCAAAATGCCAATAAAGGAAGTTAGCAGGGGAATATAATAACAATAAAGGCTTACCCCATACAGTACCACCAACCCTATTGCCACATAGGGTTTGCCTATATATTCGTAAAGACGGAAGCGGAAGAAGAATATTCCCGAGAAAAAGAATACCAAGTATTTCTGTAAAAGCAGAATAGAGAACACGTTCCATCTGCTGTTCGCGTCGGCATCTATAAAGAATATGGCACAGGAGAATATAAAAAAGGCTATCATGCTGTAGCTTTTCTTACAGAGTTCTACAAATAGCGGATACAGGAGCATCATAAACATCAATACTGCCAAAAACCATAGCGGTTGTGACGAATGCCCGCGGTAATATACAAACGACTCCAGAAAATTACCTATCGACACCTCTATTGGAGTCTTAGAAAACTGATTGAAGATGACCTTGAGCAGATAATACACAACGACAAAGAATACAAACGGTATCAGTATGCGCTGACACTTGTCTTTATACAAGTCTAAGACTGGTATGTTCTTACGGATTCTGCTCAGATAGAGAAGTCCTCCGGAGATAAAGATAAACAATGGCATCCTGATAGCATGAAAAGGTGCATTGACAATATTGCAGAAAGCATGGTTCTCACCGGTTGACATATCTATCAGCTGTATGTGAACCATCACCACCAACAAAATATTCAACCCTCTCAGGACAGCAAGCCACTGTATTCTCTCTTTTTTTTCCATCCTGACTTATACTTCAATGGTTATAAAGCTTTCATCTATCAGATTCGAGTGCCATTGGGGATTGGCAAACCAGCGTGACGGGCTGATGACTATCTTGTCTTCCCGGCGACCTAAATATTGTGCCCACCAAGAGAAAGTAGAGTTTGAAATGATAAAGTGATGACAACTGTACATGAGTCGTAATTTTTCCCAGACAGGGTCTTTGCCTGACTCGTAGAAACACGGTATATCATCATAACTCATGTTTTCCTTCACCCATTCAATGTCATCAGAGAAGAAAATGAGCGTGGGGTGATCTGTTTTCTCACGAATGATCTGAATAGCCTTTTTAAAATAATCCTCATCACAGACGTAGAAGTCTTTCTTATATTCTTCACTCAGATAGTCGCCGCGGCGCACACTGACGCATACGCTATTCTTTCTTTTTGCCGCCTCATACAAGTCCCTGTTATCATCTAAACATGGATACTTAGGTGTTATTTCCGATAACAGTATAGGACGTATATGATCAAAATTGGCTTTATCAGCAAAATAACCTCTGATGAAAATATTCTTTGCTCTTAATGATGGAATGCGTCGCGCTTCATCGGCTGCACCGGTAAAGAATAAGCCATATCTCTCTATTGTCCTTTCTATATAGGACATCCATAAATCATTACGTCCTATAAAAGGAATTTTTGTGCAACACACATATAATAAATAGATGAAACGTTGTACGACGGAACCATATTTCAATGCCATATCCTTTGATTCTTTTTCATAGGGAAAAACATTGAAATATTGCAGCGAATCTTCAAAGCCATCTTCTACGGAGCCTGCTGAAGAACGCTTAAAATTAGCCATCAACTTTTTATCTTTTACCTCATTTTTTTCCAATAAACATCGAGTAAAAGCGTATGTGAATAACTGATTTCCTAAACGTCCTGTGTAATCTGTAAAAATCATCTTCAGCTCAGCTCCAGCATTCTGTGGATGGGTTTCACGGCATCTTTGGCTATCTTCGCATCCAGCTCGATGGCGGGACTTTCGTTCTTCAGACAGTTATAGATTTTCTCCAGGGTATTGAGCTTCATATACTGGCACTCGTTACAGCTGCATTCCAGGCCGCTCTCGCTGATTTCCGGAGGCACGGGGATAAATTCCTTGTCGGGACACGTGCGCTGCAGCTCATGGAGAATTCCTGCCTCCGTAGCGACGATAAACTGTCGCTTGCTACTCGCCTTTGCCTCACGGAGCATGTCGGCAGTACTGCCCTTGATGTCAGCCACCGCCAGTACGGGAGCCTTACACTCCAGGTGAGCCATGACCACCGCATCAGGATATTGCTGCTTCAGCGCAACTATCTTGCTCACCGAGAAACGCTCGTGTACATGACAGCCGCCGTTCCACAGCAGCATCTGCCTGCCCGTCACCTCGTTGATGTAGTTGCCTAAGTTATAGTCCGGACCGAATATCAGCTTCGCATCCTTCGGCAGCTGATCGACCACCTTCTTCGCATTGCCACTGGTCACCACCACGTCGGTCAGCGCCTTCACGGCAGCCGTCGTATTCACATAGCTGATGACTTGATAGTCCGGATGCTCATCCTTAAACTTCTGCAGGTCTTCCGCCTTGCAGCTGTCGGCCAGCGAACAGCCTGCGGCCAAGTCTGGACACAACACGGTCTTCTCGGGCGACAGCAGCTTACAGGTCTCTGCCATAAAGTGAACACCGCACATCACCATCATCTTCGCATCCGTCTCTGCCGCCTTGCGCGCCAGCGCTAACGAATCTCCTACGAAGTCTGCTACGTCCTGTACGTCGCCGACTGTATAGTAGTGTGCCAAGATGATAGCGTTCTTCTCTTGACACATCCTGCGAATCTCAGCTTTCAATTCTTCCGTTTTCAACATCACATTATATTTTTATTTCTTTTTCTTTTTTCTTTTAAAAAGAGAAATGATAAGGATGATAGGGCGTGGAAAAGTGCAAAACTTTCTGTCCTTTTCTGCTCGTTTTACGTTTTCCCAGTTTATCCTTCCCTTTTCCACCATCACTGTGGATACTTACTTCTTGGTTATCACCATGATAAGTTAGTTATCCACCATTCTCTTTTTCGGTGCAAATATACTAAGTTTATATCTTTTTTCAGCCAAAAAGCGTGGAAAAGTTGCTCCTAACCCCGTAATTTATCCATAAAATCCACTAAAAACCTGTTCCGCTTGTGGAAATTTGCTAATAATTCACTATCTTTGCACACGTTATCCACAGAGTTATCAACAGCTCTTCGCTAATGATTAATGAATAATGAAAAATATGAAAAAGACTTTCTCCATATTATTTCTGTTTATATCATCGTACCTTTATGGCCAACAAGCAATCAATCTGGATGATGTAAGAAACGTAGGATTGTACGTAGTTGAGATTACCACGGTCGATCAAGAAGAACCAGAAGGAATCTTTATAACAAAGCCCGGCGATGAGAAATGGCAAAACATCATTTATAAAAACAAAGTTCCCTGTAGAATCGTCATATCGCGTGGTGAAGAAGTGCTTTATGACAGTGGACCTTATGTAGATAATACTTCTGGCGCCACCATTAGGATCACTGGTAACAACAGCGCCTATTATTCTCATCCATTAAATATGCCTTACAGAATAAAACTGGAAAAAGCCTCCGATTTACTTTTCAGAGGTAACGATGACATCTATAAAGATAAAACCTGGCGCCTGTATAAAGATGCAGTAAACTTAAATACTATTACAGCACTGAAACTGAGTGAAGTCATGGAAATGGAATGGACAACGGCATACGTGCCTTGTAATGTCATTATCAACGGAGACTACAGAGGGTATTATCTCCTGACGGAAACGATGAAGAGAAATGCTCAATGCCGTGTCAACTGTGATAAGAAGAAGGGATATATCGTAGAGAAAGATGCTTATTGGTGGAAAGAAAACAAATACTTCACCTCCACATGGTATAAGGATGACAATGTCTTCCGCTGGACATGGAAATATCCTGATGAAGAGGATGTAACGGAAGACAATGAGCTGTATATCAAAGGTTATATTGAACGTATGGAAGAAAGTCTTCAGCAAGGCAACTATGAGGACTATATAGACTTATCGTCATTTGCCAAATGGCTTCTTTCACACGACGTTTTAGGCACTGATGACACCTGGGGGTCAAATATGTTTATCAAGAAATATGACGAAACTGACCAAAGCCGCTTAGAGTTACCATGCCTATGGGATTTTGATTCCAGTTATTTAGTGCCTCCTGGTTCTTTCTCAAATTTCCATTCCATGAGTAATGAGTATTTTAAAGCCTTGATGAATAGCAGCAACCCTTCATTCAGAGAGGCTTATGTAAAATTGTGGAACGACAAAAAAGAAGAAATTACCAATACACTGATTACTTTCTTAACTCAATTCGAAGATTCGGAAGAGGCGAAGGCCATTGATGCTTCCAGACAATTGCATTATAAAAGATGGGGTACCCAAATTGGTACCATAAAAAGTAATGTTGAAACAACATTAGAATGGATAAATACCCATATACCTCTTCTTGATAAACAAATACAATCTATTGCAGCAGGTATTTCTGATATCAATGAGTCACCTCGTAAAACAGCGAGACAATACTATAATCTGCAAGGCATGAAACTGAATACTGCGGGTAATAACAGTATTGTCATCTGTCGGGACGCTAATGGTAAAACCATGAAAATAACAAAGGCGCTTCGCTAATTAATAATTAATAATGAATAATGCGTAAGATAAAAACCATAGAGATGCAGCGCCTCACCATTGACGAATACCGCGCTGCCCACAAGCTGCCACTCGTCGTGGTGCTCGACAATGTGCGCTCCATGTATAACATCGGCAGCGTCTTCCGCACCTGCGACGCCTTCCGTGTCGAGCAACTCGTGCTGTGTGGCATCTGCCAGACGCCGCCACACGTAGAGATCCACAAGACCGCCCTCGGTGCCGAGGAGAGTGTGCCCTGGCGTTACTTCGCCGACACCCTCGAGGCCGTGCGCACCCTCCATGACGAGGGTTATACCGTGCTCTCCGTCGAACAGGTGGAGCACAGCACCAAGCTGCAGACCTTCATTGCTGATGAGCATAAGAGATACGCCGTAGTCCTGGGTAACGAGGTGAAGGGCGTCCTTCAGGAGGTTGTTGATGCCTCCGACGGCTGCCTCGAGATTCCTCAGTCAGGCACGAAGCACTCCATGAACGTCTCCGTTACTGCTGGCATAGTCATCTACAAGTTCGCCGAACAGTTGCTGTTGAAGGAATAAGTGGCGGCACGCTGATGTCGCCACTTTTTTTATATTTTCCTTGTTTGTTTCGCAATTATTTACTACTTTTGCACACAAAAGATAATATGGCAGACAAGATTTATAAACTTTCATTAGAACAGTTAAATGACATCGTCAGCGATGCCGTTACTAATGCTATCAAGAAACTTGATAACATCGAAATTGTTGATGATAAGCCTAAAGGACCAGCCACTGAAGTCAAGGTTGGAGAATTTTCAGAACAGCAGTATCAGGAAGCCATTCAGACAATGGCAAAGAATCGCGGTAAGGGCGATGAACCAAAAGTTGGAATATTTTGGTATAACGTTACTCTGAAACAACTTTTTGGAGTTGTAACTCACAAACGTACTGATTATTTAAAACCGAATGCTGGAGGAGGACTTATCACTTGTAGCGAGATGCATGAAGATGTTTGGAAGAAAGAATTCCGTAAACAAAAATATCACGGAAACGGTATAGGTCCTTTTAAAGGTGAATATCAGATGAAACCAAGAGGAAGAGTATTCTACTCTCCAGCTGATGACCAATATATCATTGCAGTAGGTTCGTGGATTGACGATAATCAGGATGCAATAGAATATATTATAAATGAGTTTGATTTGCCTCGAGAAAAGACTATTGTCAAAAAGGCTAATCATTGGGATATTGGACAAACTTGGTCTGATATATAAATTAAGAGGTACGAAGGTACGAGAAAAAGCCCACTCCGAAGAGTGAGCTTTTTCTCATTTCACCTCCCCTCCCCCCCGGGAGGGGCTGGGGGTGGGCTTTACTCATGCACATACAACTTCCACCCCAGGTACGTCTCGATGGCCTCCTGCAGGATTTCCACCACGTCTGTGCGCACCATGGCCACGTGATGCTCGAAGCCGTTTTTGCAGATATACTTCATCAGCTGCTGCAGGTTGTCCACCTGTGTCACGGCGATGCAGCCGTCCATGCCGTAGGGGTCGTTCGTCAGCTGACCCTTGCCCAGATACGCCTTGATGCAGCCCTGCGGGTCGTCGGTAGAGATGCGGAAGAACGTGAAGGGACCCTCGCTGACCTTTGCATATACCGCTCCGAAGGTGTTGATCTTGCCGAGTGTGCGTCCGAGTACGCCGAGAGGGCCGAGCTTCAGGTCGTCGTTGCCCACGAACGACTTCGCGTAGTTGCCGCAGTGCGTGCAAACACACTTGTTGCGGTCCTCCGCAAAGTTGTTGTTCCAGTCGAGTAGGGCAGAGGCCTTGTTCGCTGCCAGCGTCAGCGCATACATCGACACCGCTCCCGCCAAGTCCGTCTCGCAGGCTGCCGGTATCAGCTTGTCGCTGAGCATCGACATCGTCACACACGGTGCACAGCCGTAGTTCTGCTCCAGCGAGTCCCAGCACTGTATGGCCACCGCCTGCACGTCGTTCGCCTCAATCCAGTTCTCCACGGCCACGCTGAACTTCGCCTGCAGCCCTAACTTCTCCTTGTAGTTCTCGGGCACCTTCGCGTAGTTACACGTGCGGTTACACATCTCGATGAATTTCGGGTCGTCGTCCTTGATTTTCTGTGCGGCATATAGGATTTCGCTCAGGTCTGCCGGTACCACCGTGATACCGCTGCGCTGCAGCAGCTTCTCCGAGGCACGGCACGTGTTAAAGCCCAAGGGGCGCGTACCTATCTGTCCCAGTCGGCAGTGGCGTAGTCCGTTCACCACACGGCAGATGGCTGCGAAGCGGTCGATGTCCTTGCGCAGCAGCGGGTCGTAGATAGAGTATGTATGCAGCGTAGTGTCCGTAAAGGGAATGCCATACTGGTACAGGTTGTTGCAGACGCTGATTTTTCCGCAGAAGGCGTCGCGTCGTGAGTCCAGATCCACCTTGTCGTTCTCGTCGTCGCAGGCCTGCACCATCACCGGCACGTTCAGCTCTGCGTCGCTGATGGCGTTGATGATGCCAATCTCGAATCCGAAGTTTGGCAGCGACACGATGATGCCGTCAATCTCGTCGCGGTGTTCACGGAACTGCCGTGACACCATCAGTCCGTCTTCGCGTGTCTCTATGCTGCTGCTGCCTGTCGGCGTCGCGTCTTCCGGCAGTATGACATATTCATACCCCCCTTCTTCCAGCGTCTTCAGCAGTTGTTTCCTCACGTCCTTTGCCAGTTCCGAGTTAAAGTAGGCGCGAGTACCGATGATCACGCCAAAGCAAGTCTTTCCGTTTCTCATTTCTTTTAAGTATTTGTTGTTAGTAAAATATTCCGCTTGCAAAAATACAAATTATTTCCGATACTACAAACGACATCACTACTTTTTTGAAAGAAAAGTTTGGTGGTATCGGTAAAAAACTTTACCTTTGCATGAATTTTTATAACAAAGCCAGATATTGATGAAACATTTATCGTTAAGAATGCTCTTTCTGTTGTCTATTATCTTGACAGGAAGCAGCAGTATTTATGGGCAGTCTGCCGTAAGTCCCGAGGGCGCTGATGCCTATGTCTATTCGTTGGTGACCGATGCGTCATCGTTAGCCGCTGGCGACCAGTTTGTGATAGTGAACGAGGAGTCAAGTGTGGCGATGGGAGCGCAAAATACGAATAACAGAGCTAAGGTTGATGTCACCATTACAGACCATACTATTTCCGAGCTTCCTGACGGAGTTCAAATCGTTGAGTTAGAGAAGACGGGAAGTAATTGGTATCTAAAAGTGGGAACTCAATATCTTTATGCTCCTGGTTCTAGCAATTACCTTAAAACTAAAAGCGATAAGCTATCAGGTGAATCAGCAAAAGCTAAGATAGAAATAAATGGGGAAACGGGTGTAGCAACGATTTTATTTAAAACGAATAGTACATTTAAGAAAGATTATAATTGGGTTAGGTATAATAGTACTAATAGAATATTCTCTTGCTATACTTTTGATCAGCAAGACGTTTACATCTACCGCCGCGAACCCGCTGCAACCTTCGATGTTACGATGGGTAGCGCCGGCTGGCGAACGTTGATTTGCGCACAGAATGTTTCTGTGCAAGACGGCTATCAGGCCTATACCGTTACGGGCAGCGACGCATCGTCAGTAATGTTGACAAATGTCGCTTCCGTCAAGGCTGGTAGTCCCTATCTGCTCAGCGGTCCTGAAGGCACCTGCACGCTGACCGTCATTGATGCTGCAGAGGAACCGGAGGGTAACCTGTTGGCAGTGAGTACAGAGAGCGACGGCGACGGCGTCTATGTGCTGGCAAACAAAAGTCACGGAGTAGGCTTCTACCGCTGGGATGGCGGCCTGATAGGCAGCGGTCGTGTGATACTACCTGCTACTGCGGTGGCGGGCAAGAGTCGCGAGTTCTTTGGTTTTGATGAAGGTGGAACGACTTCGATAAGTGAAAAGTTAACAGTGAAAAGTGAAAAATTTGCTCCCGCTACAGAGTTCTATAACCTCAACGGACAGCGCGTCACGGCGCCCACGAAGGGTTTGTATATTGTGAACGGACGGAAAGTGGTGGTGAAGTAAAAGCCCACCCCCAGCCCCTCCCGGGGGGAGGGGAGGTTAAAGTTTAAAATTTAAAGTTTAAAGTTTAGAGTCAGTTTAAGAGTTTAAGGAGTTTAAGAGTTTAAAGGTAATCATAATTCCTAATTCCTAATTTAATCTCTCTGTACCTCTGTGTTTAAAATAAAGAAAGAACAATGAAGAAAACATATACCATTCCCTCCTTGACGATTGTACAGTTGGGAAACTACACACTGCTGGCAGGCTCCGAGCAAACCAAGGGCGTCTATCACGACGAGACGGTGAATAAATTTGACGAGCTGCTGGGTCGTGAAGCAGAATTTGACGACGAATATTAATCGAAAAAGGCGGTTACAAAACCCTCGTATGGCTGTTGCATAAAACAAATACGGCTTTCGCACCCAGCGAAAGCCGTTTTCACAGGGTGCGAGAACTGCTTTCGACGGGGGAGAAGACGTATTTCGGCGGGTGGAAGTACGGCTCTCATTTATTTTTAGCGGCCGCTACGTTTATTTTTGGCGCCCGCTAAAAATATTCACGGCTCCCGCCAAAAATAAATTGAGCTCCCGCCAAAAACCTTTTTTCATCCTATAGTACCTCTCCCCCTCTCCACCTTATTATATCACTCTTCGGAGTGGGCTTTTTGGGGTTTACCGTTTCTCGGATGCTTCATGATTTCTTGTTTCAGCACCGTCATGTCCATGTGGGTATAAAGCTCGGTGGTGCCGATGCTCTCATGACCTAACAGTGCCTGGATGGCACGGAGGTCGGCACCGCCTTCGAGCAGTGCCGTGGCGAAGGAGTGGCGCAGCGTGTGCGGCGAGATGGTCTTCGTGATGCCTGCTGCCACTGCCTGCTGCTTCACCATGAGGAGTATCATGACCCTTGTGAGGTGCTTGCCGCGACGGTTCAGGAAGACGTAGTCCTCCTCGCCGGGCTTGATGTTCATCAGGTTACGATCGACGAACCACAGCTTCAGCAGCTTGATGGCTTTCTTCGAGATGGGTACCAGGCGCTCCTTGGAGCCCTTACCCATGATGCGGACGAAGCGTTCCTCGAGGAACAGGTCGGTGAGCTTCAGCGTCACCAGTTCCGTGACGCGCAGGCCGCAGCTGAAGAGCACCTCGATGATGGCGCGGTTGCGGTGACCCTCCCATTTCGACACGTCGATGCTCGCCTCCAAGGCATCGACCTCGGCTACTGTCAGCACCTCGGGCAGGTGTTCGCCCAAGACGGGCGACTCCAGCAGTTCCGTAGGGTCGTCGTCACGGTAGCCGTCTAACTGCAGGAAGCGGTAGAACGAGCGCACGCCGCTGAGGATGCGGCATTGCGAGCGCGGTCCTATGCCGATGTCGTGCAGCGTGGCGGCAAAGTGCTGTAGGTCTGGCAGCTCTACCGTCATCACGCTCTTGCCCTCGTGTTCGAGGTATGCTAACAGTTTCTGCAGATCGCGACCGTAGGCCTCTAACGTGTTGGGTGAGAAGCCCCGTTGCAACTTGAGGTAGCGCTGATACGCCCTGACGATATCACTCTGTTCCTTCATCGTTCTGTACTATTGCGTTGCAAAATTATAAAAAGTTGAGTGAAATACAAAAGGAAAGCTCGCTTTTCTTTGCATTATCATTTTTTCTTATTACTTTTGCAGAGAGTTAAACCAAACACAAAAGGATATGAAACAAGTTATCAGCACCCCACAGGCTCCCGCAGCCATCGGTCCCTACAGTCAGGCTATCCGTATCGGTTCAATGGTATATACCTCCGGACAGCTGCCCATCGACCCCGCCACCGGCCAGTTTCCGCAGGGCGGCATCGAGGAACAGACGCGCCAGTCGCTGCGCAATGTGCAGGCTATTCTTGACGCCGCAGGACTCTCCATGGCGCAGGTAGTGAAGACCACCGTCTTCCTGGCCGACATGAACGACTTCGCCGCCATGAATGCCGTCTATTCCGAGTTCTTCTCCGAGCCCTTCCCTGCGCGCTCTGCCGTCGCCGTGAAGACGCTGCCCAAGAATGCGTTGGTGGAAATAGAGGTCGTGGCAGGGGAGTGATGATGAACGTAAAGATAGAACAGTCGTGGAAGGAGCAGCTGGCGGAGGAGTTCGCAAAACCGTACTTCGAGCAGCTGGCGGAGGCGGTACGCAGGGAGTACCGCACGACGACGTGCTACCCTCCGGCGGCGCTGATATTCAACGCCTTTAACCTGTGTCCCTTCGACCAGGTGAGGGTGGTGATCATCGGACAGGACCCCTACCACGAACCGGGACAGGCACACGGCCTGAGCTTCTCGGTGCAGGACGGTGTGGCACTGCCGCCATCGCTGCAGAACATCTTCAAGGAGATAGCACAGGACACGGGCGCCACGATGCCGACATCGGGAAACTTGGAGCGGTGGGCGCGCCAGGGTGTGCTGCTGCTGAACGCCACGCTGACGGTGAGGGCGCACGAGGCGAACAGCCACGCCGCATTAGGGTGGCAGCGCTTCACGGATGCCGCCATCCAGGCGATAGCAACGAAGCGTGAGCACGTGGTATATATGCTGTGGGGCGGTAACGCACGCCGCAAGGCGCAGATGATTGACCGTCAGCGCAACCTGGTGCTGGAGTCGGTACATCCCTCGCCACTGTCTGCCAACCGTGGCGGCTGGTTCGGCGAGCATCAGTTCTCACGGTGTAATGCCTATTTGCGGGGATTAGGGATGAAAGAAATAGAGTGGTAAAAGCCCACCCCCAGCCCCTCCCGGGGGGGAGGGGAGTTAGTTTAGAGTTTAAAGTTTAGAGTTTAGAGTCAGTTTAAAGTTGAGAGTTTAAAGAGTTTAGGGGTAATCATAATTCCTAATACCTAATTCCTAATTCCTAATTTAATCTCTCTGTGTCTCTGTCTCTCTGTGTTTAAATTAAAAAAAGAATAATGAAGATACCACCGATATTAGAGATAGGAGGCGTGCTGATTTCGTCGGACATTCTGACGGAGTGTTTCTGCTGCGACTACGAGAAGTGTAAGGGCATCTGCTGCGTGGAGGGTACGGCGGGAGCTCCCGTGACGATGGACGAGATAGCGGCGATGGAGGACAGGCTTGACGAGGTGTGGCCGCTGTTGTCGGCCTCGGCACAGAGCGTCATCGACCGCCAGGGCGTGGCGTATGCCGACGAGGAAGGCGACATGGTGACGAGCATCGTGCGCGGCAAGGAGTGTGTGTTTGCCAAGGAGAATGACGGCTGCTGGCTGTGTATGTTGGAGAAGCAGTACCGTGAGAAGAATCCCTCATTTTCTCATTCTCTCAATTTCTCATTCTCTCATTCTCTCAATTTCTCAAAGCCTATCAGCTGTGCGCTGTATCCTATCCGTGAGAAGAACTTCGGCAACGGACTGATAGGGCTGAACTACCACCGGTGGGACATCTGCCGCGAGGGGCGCGAAAAAGGGAAGGCGCTGGGCCTTCCCGTATATCAGTTTCTGAAGGAACCGCTGATTCGCCGTTTCGGGCAGCAGTGGTACGACGAGCTCTGTGACGTGGCTCAGCAGTTGCTGGAGCCGTAGGCAGGGCGGCTGACGAAGACGTCAGCTCTTGCGGAACTCAGAAGGACTCATGCCCGTATGTTCCTTGAAGTATTTGCCCAGGAACGACTGGTTGGCGAAGTGTAGCTCGTCGGCAATCTCCTTGATGCTCTTCGTGGAGTTCTTCAGCAGCACGCGGGCTTCGAGGATGACGTAATTGTCAATCCACTCCGTAGGGGTGCGCTTCGACGTCTTCTTGACGACCTCGGAGAGGTATTTCGGCGTGATGTTGAGTTGCTCGGCATACCAGCTGACGCGGCGCTCGTGACGGAAGTTCTGCTCCAGGACGCGGATGAACTTGGCGAAGAAGGCATCGGCACGGGTCTGCACCTTCTGGTCTTGCTGCTCCACCCGGTAGATGACGCCCGACATGTCGTAGAACATGGCCAGCAGCGTGGCCTTCACCAGCTCCGTACGATAGGGGTGCTGGTGGTTGGACATCTTCTCAAGGATGGTCTGGAAGTAGTTGCTGTAGGTCTGCACCTCGGCAGGCGTCAGGTGCACCACGGGGTTGTTCATGGAGAACAGCAGCAGCGAGGAGACGTTCTTGACGTTCTGCACGAAGTCGTGGTAGAACTCGGTGCGTACCATGATGGTCTGACACAGGAAGTCGGGAGATTCCACATACTGGCTTACGAGGTGGCGCTCGGAGATGAACAACAGGTCGCCTGGTTCGACGGTCTGCTCGTGGGTGTCGATGCAGTACTGTGCGTTGCCACGTATGCAGAGCGCCATGAGCGTGAAGTTCATGCGCAGGGGCTCGCTGGAAGTGGTGTCCTTCGTGATGTGGTCAGTCAGCAGCAGACCTTCTTCCATGTAGTGGGAAGCCCCCCAGTGGCGGGCTTCCTCAAGGGTGATATCTATGATGTTGTGTGTTGACATGCTAAGCGTCGATATTGGCGTAAGTAGCATTCTTTTCAATGAACTGGCGGCGGGGCTCTACGTCGTCGCCCATGAGCATGGAGAAGATTTCGTCAGCCTCGGCGGCATTCTCGATGGTCACCTGCTTCAGCAGACGGTTCTCAGGATTCATCGTCGTCTCCCACAGCTGCTCGGGGTTCATCTCACCAAGACCTTTGTAGCGCTGGGTGTGGAAACCGGAGGAGTTCTCGTCGCCGGCAACATACTTGTCGATGAATGCCTGGCGCTGCTGGTCGGTATAGCAGTACTCGGAGACTTTCTTGTAGGTACACTTGTAGAGTGGGGGAGTGGCGATGTAGAGGTGGCCGCCCTGGATTACCTGCGGCATGAAGCGGTAGAAGAGTGTCATGATGAGCGTGTCGATGTGAGAACCATCGACGTCGGCATCGGTCATGATGATAATCTTGTCGTAGCGCAGCTTATCGATGTTGGCCTCGCGGTCGCCCTCGCCATCGACGCCAAAGCGCACACCGATGGACTGGATGATGTTCATCACGGACTCTGCCTCGAAGACACGGTGCCACTGCACCTTCTCGACGTTCAGAATCTTACCGCGCAGCGGCAGGATAGCCTGGAAGTGGCGGTCGCGGCCCTGCTTGGCAGAGCCACCGGCGGAGTCACCCTCGACGAGGAATATCTCGCAGACCTTCGGGTCTTTCTCGGAACAGTCGGCGAGCTTGCCGGGCAGTCCGCCACCGGTCATGGGGTTCTTGCGCTGCACACTCTCGCGGGCCTTGCGGGCGGCGATACGTGCGGTAGCAGCGAGCACCACCTTCTCGCAAATCTGCTTGGCCTCCTTCGGGTGCTCTTCCAGGTAGTTGGTCAGCGCCTCGCCGACAGCCTGCTGTACGGCACCGGCCACCTCGCTGTTGCCGAGCTTGGTCTTTGTCTGACCCTCGAACTGAGGCTCAGCGACCTTGATGGAGATGACGGCGGTGAGACCTTCGCGGAAGTCGTCGCCGGCAAGCTCTATCTTTGCCTTCTCAATCTGCTTGGAGATGTTGGGGTCTTCCTCGGCATACTTCTTCAGCGTACGCGTCAGCGCCATGCGGAAACCCTGCAGGTGGGTACCACCCTCGATGGTGTTGATATTGTTAACGTAAGAGTGGATGTTCTCGGAATAGTCGGTATTATACATCACGGCGACCTCGATGGGAACACCCTGCTTCTCGGTCTTCAGGTAGATGACATCGTCGAAGAGGTGCGTGCGGTGACGGTCAACGTAGCGCACGAACTCCTTCAGACCCTCCTTGGCGTGGAACACCTCTTCCTTGAGGTTGCCTTCCTCGTCAGGACGCATGTCCTTCAGCGTGATGGTGATGCCGGCATTCAGATATGCCAACTCGCGCATGCGCTTGGCGATGATGTCGTATTTGTATTCGGTAGTGGTGAAGATGGTGCCGTCAGGCCAGAACTGCTGACGTGTACCGGTCTGGTCGGTGTCGCCGACAATCTTCACGTCGTACAGGGGCTTGCCCTTCTCGTATTCCTGCTGGTAGATGTGTCCGTTGCGGAATACCTGTGACATCATGTGCGTCGAGAGGGCGTTGACACAGCTGACACCCACACCATGCAGACCTCCGGAGACCTTGTAGGAACCCTTGTCGAACTTACCACCGGCGTGCAGCACCGTCATGACGACCTCGAGGGCTGACTTGTGCATCTTCTCGTGCTCATCGACGGGAATACCACGACCGTTGTCCTGAACGGTGATGGAGCCGTCTTCGTTGATAGTCACCTCGATGTGTGTACAGTAACCGGCCATCGCCTCGTCGATAGAGTTATCGACAGTCTCGTTCACAAGGTGATGAAGTCCTTTCTCACTGATATCGCCGATGTACATAGCAGGGCGCTTGCGCACGGCTTCTAATCCTTCAAGTACCTGAATATTACTCGCGGAATAGTTGTTAACTTTGTTTTGTTCTTCTGCCATTGTTAGAAATATCTCAATTTTAGGTTGCAAAGTTACGAATTAAATACGACTTAAACGAATTTTTAAACATAAAAAAAGACTGCAAATTGTTAAGAATTGCAGTCTTTTTATTTTTTGAGGGTGTTTTTACCCCAATTTGCTGATGTGTTCGCAAAGACTTGACTTCAGGTTGGCAGCCTTATTCTTATGAATAATGTTGTTCTTGACCAGCTTGTCGAGCATCTTCTGTACCTTGGGATACAGGGCAACGGCCTCGTCCTTGTTTGTCATGGCACGCAGCTTACGAACGGCGTTGCGCATGGTCTTTGCATAGTAGTGATTGTGTTCAGCTTTCTTCTGATCCTGACGAATTCTCTTCAGGGATGACTTGTGGTTTGCCATTTTAATTTTTGTTTTTTAAATTGTTTAACTTAAAGCTTGTGGGTCTTGCGCCGCGGTTGCCGGGCTGCCCTGGGCGGGTTTTTACACCCTCTGTCACCGCGTCCCGTTGCCGGTAGCACTTGGCTGTGCAGATGACAGATTTAATGTAGTCCCTAGGAGAGTCGAACTCCTCTTTAGAGAATGAAAATCTCTCGTCCTAACCGATAGACGAAGGGACCAGTGCGCTCAAAAGCGGGTGCAAAGGTACAAAATAAAGTGAAAAGGGGAGAGTGAAAAGTGAAAAATTTGCTTCCGCAACCCTAATATTTAACTTTTATTTGCATCTTCGCTGCAAAAATTTCCTCGTTTTTGGTCCTCAATTGCCGATTCTTTATTAACTTTGTGCCCATGTTAGTGAAGACGCAGGCCATTGTGCTGCACAGTATCAAGTACGGAGAGACGCGCATCATCGTCGATATGTTTACTCGCGAGGCGGGCAGACTGTCGTTCATCGTCGCGGTACCGAAGACGACGAAAGGACACCTGAAGAAGCAGTACTTCCAACCGATGACACTCTTGGAGGTGGAGTGCGACGTGCGGCAGCGCGTGCAGTTGCAGAAACTAAAGGACGCGCGGCTGCTGTCGGCATACGCCACCATTCCCTTCAATCCCGAGAAACTGGCGATATCGCTCTTCACGGCAGAATTCCTCTATCACGCCCTGCGCTCCGAACAGCAGAACGCACCGCTGTTCTCCTACATCTGCGACTCGATGTTGTGGCTCGATACGGTGGAAACGGGTTTTGCCAACTTCCACCTTACCTTCCTCATGCGAATGAGCCGCTTCCTCGGGTTCTATCCGAACTTAGTAATCCCCTCCCAACCTCCCCGAGTAACCCCCTCCCAGCCTTCCCGAGGGGAGGAGCAGGAAATGTTTTTTGACTTGCGGGAGGGACAATTCTGCGAGGTGGCACCGCTGCATCGCGACTTCCTGCAACCTGCTGAGGCACAGCTCATTCACCAGCTGATGCGCATGGACTTTCCGACGATGCACCTGTTCCGACTGTCGCACCACGACCGCAACCGCATCACCGAGGTGCTGCTGCACTATTTCCGTCTGCACATTCCGCAGTTTCCGGAACTGAAGAGTCTCGGTGTGCTGCAGGAGCTGTGGGGATAAGGAAAAAGCACCGCCGTGGCATCAGGTGCCGCCGTCATCAACAGCGGATTACAGCAACGCCGGCAGTTCAAAGAGGCGGTTGGAGTTGCTGCCCTTGATGAGGATGTAGTACTGTTGAGGCTGCTCGTGCTGCAGGGCTTCCTTCACCTCTTCCACATTATTAAATATAGGGAAGGGACACTGCGTCTTGCGGAACTCGTCGCCTACCAGCCATACTTGGTCGAAATGGGCTTCGCGCAGCAAATTCACTAACTTCTGATGCTCCTCGACAGACACGGCGCCTAACTCGCCCATCATACCGAGAATCGCCATCTTACGGTCAGCCTCTACCAGTCGGAAATTGTCGATGGCGGCAGCCATCGACGTGGGGTTGGCATTGTAGGCATCGACGATGAGGTGGTTGTGCTCCGTCTCGGTCATCTGCGAACGGTTGTTCGTGGGAACATAGTTTTCTAAGGCGTGGTTGATCTGCTCGAAGGGAACGTCGTTGACATATCCTACGATGATGGCCGCGAGCATGTTGTCTAAGTTATAGGCGCCGATGAGGTGGGTCTGCACCTCCATCCATTCGCTTTGGTAGCCTGCGGCATGGTCTTGTTCGCGCCAGCGGAACTTCAGGAACGGCGCACAGGAAACGACCTCGCCGCGAATCAGAATGTCCTCGTTGTCGCTCTGGCCATAGAAGTAGAGGTCGGGGGTGTTGGGTGATGGGTGGTGGGTGTTAGTTTCACTTTTTTCCTTGATCAGTCGCATCAGGTGCTCGTTGTCGCGATTGACGAAGATGGGACAGTCGTGGCTGACGAGATAGTCGTACAACTCGCCCTTCGTCTGACAGACACCTTCGAAAGAACCGAAGCCCAGCAGGTGGGCACGACCGACGTTCGTGATGAGTCCACAGGTGGGCTCTGCCGTCTCTACCAGCGTCTTGATGTCGCCGGGATGCGACGCACCCATCTCCACCACGGCGATATCGGTCTTTTCATTCAACCGGAACAGCGTCTTGGGAACTCCTACGTCGTTATTGAAATTGCCCTCCGTGGCCATGACGTTATAACACTCGGAGAGAACGGCACGTATCAACTCCTTCGTGGTGGTCTTGCCGTTGGTACCGGTAATGCCTATCACCGGTATCTCGAACTGGCGGCGGTGTTCGCGCGCCAAGTCCTTGAAGGTCTGCAGGCAGTCATCGACTTTTATGAGGTGTTGGGTGTTAGGTGTTGGGTGTTGGGTGATATCTTCATCCACGATGGCATAGCTGCAACCCTTCTCGAGGGCCTGCAGGGCAAACTGGTTACCATTGAACGAAGCTCCCTTCAATGCCAGGAAGATGCTGCCTTCGGGACAGTCGCGGGAGTCTGTCGTAATCTGAGGGTGCTGCTGGTACAGCTGGTATAATTTTTTGATGTCCATTGTCGTTTTCTTGTTTTTCGTTTTTCTGCTGCAAAGGTACGAAGAAATAGTCGTAATAACAAGAGAATGACGGCGGAAATCGCTGCCATGAGAAAAGAAAATACCATTTTCTTTGGTGTTTTGAGCAAATATTCGTAAATTTGCCCCTTGCTATGAACTATACGCTGAACTGCAACGGCCGACTGCTCTCATTGGAAGAGCCTCAAGTGATGGGTATCCTGAACGTGACGCCCGACTCGTTCTATGCTGGGAGTCGTGTGCAGACGGAGCGCGATATCGTGAGCCGCGCACAGCAGATTGTGACCGAAGGCGGCAGCATCATCGACGTGGGAGCATGTAGCACACGCCCTGACAGTGAGCCTGCCACGGAACAGGAAGAGATGGAACGGCTGCGCGGCGCACTCGGCATCATTCGGAGAGAAATGCCCGATGCCATCATCAGCGTAGATACCTTCCGACCAGATGTCGCCCGCATGGCAGTAGAGGAGTTTGGCGTTGATATCATCAACGACGTAGGAACCCCCACCACCCATCACCTACCACCCACCACCCATCACCTAACCCCCATGCATCGCATGGTTACAGGCCTGCAGGTACCTTATATCTACATGTCGCGCAAGGCAACGATGAGAGACATCCTGCTCGACTGTGCTGAAGTGATGGATACGCTGCGCGCCATGGGACAGAAAGACATCATCCTTGACCCTGGCTTCGGCTTCGGCAAGACGCTGGAAGAAAACTACGCCGTGCTGAACAACCTGGAACGCATGCAGATGACTGGACTGCCTGTGCTCGTGGGAGTGTCCAGAAAGTCGATGATATACAAGTGTTTGGACATCGACCCCGCTCAGGCTCTCAACGGCACGACGGTGCTCAACACCATTGCACTGACGAAAGGAGCGTCCATCCTCAGAGTTCACGACGTCCGCGAGGCCGTGGAGGCGGTGAAATTGTCAAATTGTAAATATCCAAAATAAATGGTAAATTGTCAAATTGTAAATTAACAAGATGTTTTTTGAATTTGGAATAAAAGATATTATCGACATACTGCTGGTAGCGATAGGCCTGTTCTACACCTACCGGCTGATGAAAGAGTCGCGCTCGCTGACTGTTTTCATGGGTATCATGATGTTCGTCGTGGTATGGCTAATCGTCACACAGGTGCTCGAAATGAAACTGCTGGGAAGCATCCTCGACAAGGTGGTTAGCGTGGGAGTCATCGGACTGGTCATCCTCTTTCAGGATGATATCCGCAAATTCCTTTATAACCTGGGAGCACACCAGCGCATCAAGGCACTGCAGCGGCTGATAGTGATTGGCGAGCGGCGACAAAACAGTGAGCAGATCAAGCAAACCATCATGCCCATCGTTATGGCGTGCATGTCGATGAGCAAGAAGAAAACAGGAGCACTCATCGTCATCCAGCGCGCTACACCCTTAGACGATATCGTAGCAACAGGAGAACTCATCGATGCAAAGATCAGTCAGCAACTGCTGGAGAACATCTTCTTCAAGAACTCACCCCTGCACGACGGAGCGGTCATCGTCTCCGAACAGCGCATCCGTGCTGCAGGTTGTATCCTGCCGGTATCGCACAGCCTGCATATTCCAAAGGAACTGGGACTGCGTCACCGTGCTGCATTAGGCATCACCCATGAGAGCGACAGCGTGGCTATCGTCGTCAGCGAAGAGACGGGCAGCATCTCTGTTGCCGTCAGCAGCGAGTTCCAACTGCGACTCACCGCCGAGAAACTGGAGAGTATCCTGACGCAGGAGCTGGCGTGAGAGGGATGAGAGCCCACCCCCTGCCCCTCCCGAAGGAAGGAGAGTTGGAAATGAGAGAATGAGGGAATAGTTAAAAAATAACAAGGCGGAAGCAAATTTTCCACTCTTCACTCTTCACTCTTCACTTTATTTCGTACCTTTGCAGTCCATGTAATAGCTAAAACATTATTTCATCAATTAAATAAAAAGACAAACTATGGATTTATTAAGTCAAATCGTTGCGCGTGCTAAGGCAAACAAGCAGCGCATCGTTCTTCCCGAAGCTGAGGAGGAGCGCACCCTTTGTGCAGCAGATAAAGTGCTGGCTGACGACATCGCTAACCTGATTCTTATTGGTAATCCCGCCAAGGTTCACGACCTGGCAAAGGAGAAGGGCCTGACACACATCGACAAGGCAACGCTCATCGACCCCGAAAATTATGAGCGTAGCGAGGAGATGGCAGAGAAACTGGCAGAGATTCGCAAATCTAAGGGTATGACCATCGAGGAAGCTCGTAAGTTGGTGAAGAATCCACTGTACCTGGGTTGTATGATTATCAAGACTGAGGGTGCCGACGGACAGATTTCCGGTGCTCTCTCTACGACAGGTGACACCCTGCGTCCCGCTCTGCAGATTATCAAATGTGCTCCTGGCATCACTTGCGTCAGCGGTGGTATGCTGCTCATCACCAAGCAGCCTCAGTACGGTGAAAACGGCGTGCTCGTCGTCGGTGACGTAGCTGTAACTCCTATGCCCGATGCTGCACAACTCTCACAGATTGCCGTATGTACTGCACAGACCGCTAAGTCGGTAGCTGGATTTACTGATCCCCGCGTGGCTATGCTGAGCTTCTCGACGAAGGGCTCTGCCAAGCACGAAGTGGTAGATAAGGTAGTTGAGGCTACCAAGTTAGCAAAGGAACTCGACCCCGCTCTGAAGATTGACGGTGAGCTGCAGGCTGATGCCGCCCTGGTTCCTTCAGTAGGTTCTAAGAAGGCTCCTGGCTCTGACATTGCCGGCAAGGCCAACGTACTGGTATTCCCCAACCTCGAAGTAGGCAATATCGCTTACAAACTCGTTCAGCGACTGGGCGACGCTATCGCCATTGGTCCTATCCTTCAGGGTATTGCCCGTCCGGTCAACGACCTGAGCCGCGGCTGCTCTGTTGATGATATTTACTACATGGTAGCCATCACCGCTTGCCAGGCAATGGACGCTAAGAAATAGACCCAACCCCATCCCCTCCCTGTATGGAGGGGAGAAGATAGCAGAAGAAACGTAATAATAATTATTAGAAAATGCCCCTATAACTCCCTTTGGTAATGACTCCTCCCCATACAGGGGGAGGTTGGGAGGGGGTCTGTATTTATGAAGATATTAGTATTAAACTGTGGTTCATCCTCTATCAAGTACGCATTGTACAACATGGATGACAGGAGTGTTATGACCAGCGGTGGTGCCGAGCGTGTAGGCTTGGACGGCGCTTTTGTAAAGGTAAAGCTCGCCAATGGTGAGAAGAAGCAGATTATGCACGATATCCCCGAGCATACGGAGGGTGTGAAGTTCATCTTCTCGCTGCTGACCGACCCTGAGATTGGTGTCATCAAAGATCTGAAGGAAATCGATGCCGTCGGTCACCGTATGGTGCATGGAGGTGAGAAGTTCAACCAGAGCGTTGTCCTCACTGACGAGGTACTGAAGGCTTTCGAGGCCGTCAGCGACCTGGCTCCTCTGCATAACCCCGCTAACCTGAAGGGTGTTAATGCCGTGAAGGAACTGATGCCGGGTCTGCCGCAGGTAGGTGTTTTTGATACCGCCTTCCATCAGACCATGCCTGCCAAGGCTTATATGTATGCTATCCCCTACGAGCTGTATGAGAAGTACGGCGTGCGCCGCTATGGTTTCCACGGCACCTCTCACCGCTATGTCTCTGCCCGTGCCCTGGAGTTCTTAGGCATGAAGCCCGAGGGTACAAAGATGATTACTTGCCATATCGGTAACGGTGGCTCTATCGCTGCTGTCGTCGATGGCAAGTGCGTTGATACATCGATGGGTCTCACCCCGTTGGAGGGTCTTGTCATGGGTACTCGCTCTGGCGATATTGACGGTGGTGCCGTTACCTTCCTGCAGAAGAAGCTGGGTCTCGACGCTGACGGTATGTCGAACTTACTCAACAAGAAGAGCGGCGTTGCTGGTATCACTGGCGGCAGTTCTGACATGCGCGACGTGGAGAATGCTGCAAAGGCTGGTGAGCCTCGTGCAAAACTGGCTCAGGATATGTATTTCTATCGCATCAAGAAGTATATCGGTGCCTATGCTGCTGCAATGGGTGGCGTCGATGTCATCGTCTTCACTGCCGGTGTTGGCGAAAACCAGCTCAGCATGCGCTCAGAGGTCTGCAAGGGTCTGGAGTTCTTAGGTGTGAAGTTCGACGAGTCGAAGAACACCAAGCGCGGCGAGGAGTGCATCATCTCTGCTGACGACTCGAAGGTGAAGGTGGTTGTTATTCCTACCGATGAGGAGTTGATGATTGCTACCGATACCATGAATTTGTTATAATAAAGATTTCTCTATGCAATTATTAAGAGATCAGGAAATGGGTGGCGAACGACCATTGTTCGCCACCCATGACTTAAAACTGGAAAATATCACCATCACGGATGGTGAGTCTGCTATCAAGCAATGCCAGAACATGGAAGCCAGCCACTGCCGCTTCTATGGAAAATATCCTTGGTGGCACGTCGATGGAGCACTCATCGAAGACTGTTACTTCGCTGAGGGTTCCCGTTCGGCTATTTGGTACACCAACAACCTCGTGATGCGCCGCTGCCGTATCGACGGACCGAAGTTCTTCCGCGAGATGAAGAACGTGGAGTTGGAGAATGTCAATATCATGGATGCCGATGAGACGTTCTGGAAGGTTGATGGACTGCGACTGAAGAATGTGACGTTGCACGGTGGCACTTATCCTTTTATGTTCTCAAAGAATATCTTTGTTGATGGTCTGGATAGCGATGCGAAATACGTGTTCCAGTACTGTCAGAACGTTGAGGTTCACCATGCCAAGATTCTCACCAAGGACTCTTTCTGGGAGTGTGAGAACGTGACCATCTACGACTCAGAACTCGACGGCGAATATCTGGCTTGGCACTCGAAGAACGTGCGACTGGTCAACTGCCACCTGAACGGCGAGCAGCTGCTGTGCTATACGGATAATCTGGTACTCGAGAACTGCACCTTCGATAAGTCGTGCGACCGTGTCTTTGAGTATTCAACCGTTCAGGCAGATATCCGAGGACATATCACGAATATCAAGAACCCCACTTCTGGACATATCGTGGCAGATAGCATTGGCAGCGTTACCATCGACGAAAACGTGCGCCAGCCAAACAACTGCATCATTGAAACCCGTAAATAGTGTGCCTGGCGGTTCTGCCGCAAGGTCATCAAGGAAATAAAACGCATGAAGTATAACTTTGACGAACGGATAGAGCGTCGTGGCACGGGCTGCGTGAAGTGGGACGAAGAAGCCCCCCTTTCTGATGCTGCGCTCGGCGGTTCTGCCACTCCTTCTGATGCTGTGCTTAGCGGTTCTGCCGCTGAGAAAGAGCTCATTCCCCTCTGGGTGGCTGACATGGATTTTGCCGTGGCTCCCGCCATTCAGGAGGCCATTCGCCGGCGGGCAGCGCACCCCGTTTTTGCTTATACCTTGGTAACTGACGATTACTATAATGCCATTATCTCTTGGTTTCAGCGGCGGCATCAGTGGACTATCGCACGCGAACATATATTATATACTACTGGTGTCGTTCCGGGTATTTCGTGTGTGCTGAAAGCACTGACGCTTCCTGGCGAGAAGGTGATGATGTTGTCGCCAGACTACAACTGCTTCTTCTCCTGCATTCGCAATACGGGTTGCGAGGTGTCGGAGAGCATATTGCGCTTTACCTGTAGCACGACCGATGATGCCAACCAGCAGCCGGTAGCTGGTCGCTTTGAAGTCGATTGGCAGGATTTCGAAGAGCGTTGCGCTGACGAGAAGACAACGGTTTTCCTGCTCTGCAATCCTCACAATCCTACGGGTCGTGTATGGACGCGTGAGGAACTGCAACGCATGAGTGATATCTGCCTTCGTCATCATGTGCGCATCGTCAGCGACGAGATTCATGGCGAGCTCGTCATGCCGGGTTATACTTTTATTCCGATGGCTACCATCGATGAGGAGGCTATCATCCTGAACTCTCCGTCGAAATCGTTCAATACTGCCGGATTGCAATGCGCTAATATTATCTGTAGCGATGCAGCGACGCGCCGGTGCATAGACCGTGCTATCAACATCAACGAGGTGTGCGACTTGAACTGCTTCGGTCCGGAGGCGCTTATCGCGGCCTATAACGACAGCGAGGACTGGATAGACGAACTCAACGAATATCTCTGGGGCAACTACACAGCGCTTTGCGATTTTGTCGCAAAGCATATCCCCGGATGGAGCGTGATGCCTTTGGAGGGCACTTACCTTGTGTGGGTAGATGTCAGTGCTGTGTGTGGCGATTCCGTTGCTACCTATTGCGAAAGACTGAAGCAGGAAACCAAGGTGTGGCTCAACCCAGGAACGATGTATGGTTCGGAGAGTGGAAAAGGTTTCCTGCGCATCAACATCGCCTGTCCGCGCAGCCTGTTGTTAGAAGCCTTAGAACGCATCACCTAACACCTAACACCCACCACCTATCACCAAAGCGGCAGATCAGTTCATTGAAGAGCGGATTCTGCCGCAAAATGTTTGTATTGCCAGTCATTAGCAACTGACGACGAGCACGCGTCATCGCAACATTCAGCTTACGGTCTATCACCTTGCCGTCTTCTACAAAGCAGGTGGCTGTGAGGAAGTCGAGCTGATAGGGGTGCTGGACGGTAAAGGAATAGATGATGACATCGCGTTGTGAACCTTGATAGCGCTCGACGGTGTCGATGCTGATGTCTGCGAGTTGTGGAATGTCGAGACGGGCAATAGCGTGGCGTATCATAGCAATCTGATTGCGATAAGGTACAATGACGCCAACCGTTTGTTGTGCGTCGAAGTGGTCGCCATACTGCCGATAGATGCGACGCAGCAGGTCTGCGACGATATACGCCTCGTTGAGGTTTACCTTATCAGTCGTTGCCTTGGCGTCTTGCGTGTTCATTGGTAGCTGGATATCGGGAAGCGGTGTTTCAGAAGGCAGGAAGAGTACACGGTGCTCCTTGAGTTGTTGGTCTAAGGCATCTTCTGCCGGTTGTTCATAACCCAGACTCGTCTCTTCCTGATGAGGACAAGGGACACAAAGCAGTTGTTCCTGATGATAAAAATGCTCGTTGGGGAACGCTGCAATGTCTGGATGCATTCGACCTTGACGCTGTAGCAATCCTACAAACGCCGTACGTCCTGCTGCTCGTTCCTGTTGTAGCAGACGTTCAAAGAGCGACAGTCGGCAATCGTGCAGCTGTGGCTGGTCATCGGGTTGCTGCACAACGGCAGGCAACTGCTTATGATCGCCAATCAGGATGAAACGCTCAATGCTATCGGAGGCTAACAGTCCGATGATGGAGGGTTCAAGTATTTGCGAAGCCTCATCTACGATGCACAGTGAGAAGCGTTTGAGTTGTAGGATAAAGGGTCGCGCCTGAAGCGTGGAGGTTGTTGCTACGATGATGCGGCAGTCGTGGAGTCGTTGACGAATATCATCTAACCGTGGCTGATCGCCCAAGGCCTCGTCTAATAAGCGATGTGTGTAGCAGGGGTCGCAAGCGCTTTTATTGCCTAATCGCAGGTAGTCTTTCCCACTCTTCTCCAGCATGCCGCAGATTTCATCCACCGCTCGGTTTGTATAGGCCGTGAGCAAGAGGCTGTTGGTTTCCGACGCTTGGTTGTTGATAAGTTCCTCCTCCACCAAAAAGCGTAGAGCCATGGAGGTCTTTCCTGTTCCCGGAGGACCCTGAAGCAGAAAATAGTCTTGCGCCTGTCGGGCTTTCAGCAAGATGTCGTCATAGTGAGGATGATAGCTGCGAGAGAGTTGCAAGGAGGCATCTCTACGAGGAGCCGTTTGTCCTAACAGCAGGTTGCGTTTCTGTTTGGATGCCATGCAGAAGGCATGGATGGAGCGAACGGAAGAAGTGGTGCCGATGTCCGAAGAAGCGTGTTCTATGGCGTAAGAGCCCTCGCCGAAGAGCGTCGGATTCTGCTGCCGGTCGTTGAGGCGCACCACGACCTCATCAGTTGTGAGGCGTTCTATCGTACCTTTATATAATATATGGGCTCTGACATCAGGCTTCGACAGGTAGCGATACAAGAAAACAGCGTCTCCCCGCCGGAAGTTCGGAGAGCCTGTCGTGGTATCGATATTCAGCGACACTGCATCAGGCGACTTTTGTGCGACAGTTCCTAAAATGATGTTGCCCGTCTCCAGTTTTTCCTCCAGCGTCATGTTCCATAAGTCGGCGGTCGCTGAGTCCTGTCGCTCCTCCATTCTGATTTTCTGTGCCAGCTGTTCGCGATAGACAAAGGTCAGCATGCGCTCTGTATATTGCCGCTCATGGGGAGCGAGTTGCTCTAAAGGCTTCAGCAGTTTTTCTATTTGCGGACTGATGTAGCGATGGAAGAAGTCCTGGTGTTCCTCGTTTTGTAACAGCAAGGCTGGTTGGAGTTGTGCAGTCATGGTGGCAAAGCCCTCGCGTGCAATCTTGATTTGTTGGCAAACGATGAGGTTGCGGAGACGGATGGCTTCCCGGAAGAGTGCTGATGAGAAGCTGACAGCCTGCAATCCCTCCGAGGCAGAATAGCGCGAGTAGAGCAGACGGATATCTGTCTGCTGTGTGGTGACATGGAAGTTATAGTGCAGCACACCGTAGTAGAGCAGCAACTGCACATAGTGAGCTTGCCTGTACCAGTTCTTGCCTGATTTCTGTTCTATCAGCAAGCGCATGTCGTCAGTCATTAAATCGACGCGTCCTTGCAGTCCTAATTTCTCACAGACGAACGTTGGCTCTAACAGGGCTTGCTCGCGTTGATAGCCTTCTCCGCCTTCTGCCGAGTTGCTAAACAACCGTTCCACGGCTTCACGGATATGCTGCACCTGTTGCAAGCCATCAGCCTTGAACTGCTGTGCGTTAAAGCCCTCACAGGTGCAGAACTGTAATGCCTGTTCCCGAAAACTGCTTCGTAGTGTGTCGGCAAACTGGAAGTCCTCGCGATTGATGAGGTCATCGAGTGCTGTACCCGCAAAGTTTCCCAAGAGAATAGGTTGACTGTTGGCACGGGGCTTTAGCTGGTTGAGCAGATACGTGATGGGGTGATGGCCATAATTCTGAAAGCAGGCAGCGACAGCAGAGATGTCGAGCAGGAAGTCAGGCTCGATAATGATGAGATCTGGTGTGATGTGTTGCCCTTCGCACGTACAGTCCAACAGGTTGAGCTGCATGCCGACAGATAGTTCGTTAGCCAAGTCTGCATCTGTCATTTTGATGCTAACAGGACCTTGTCGTGTTCCATCAGCGACAGCAGCATAGATATTCTTTTCATCCCAACTGCTGACCGTACAGCGTAAAGCATCTACTTTCACCTCATTTAATCTTGGAGGTCATGGGGTTACGCAACCCTTTATAGCCATTGAGATAAGCCTTGGCAGTACCAAAGGATAAGAACATATCCAGACGAACGGGAAGATGATTGTCGTCATCTGTGATGTAAAAGCGGATGAGCTCATGGTTCTTGCTATCCTCACGCTGTATAAACGAGAAGACCAGGCAGCGGTATCTGTCTTCTGAGTTCTTCATCTTCAGCGTGGTGGTACCGTTATACTTCAACCAGGCATTGGCCACTTTCAAACCATCGGCAATAGGCAGGGGAATCTTGTCGCCTTCCTTGAGATGAGAGGATTCGAAGTTTCTCGCCCTGAGGTAGATGCTCATCATGTCGTAGAGACAGTTCTTGTACTCTGCTTCTTTCCATACATGATCGCCGCTGCTGGTAATTTCGTGCATCTTGACGTGGCAGTTGCCTTTTGGGTAAGTGTACCAAATCTCATCAACATAGTAGCGTTTACCTTCGCGTGCTCCCTTGCGGAAGTAGATGGGCGCTACATTTGTGTCGGTATAGCAGAGCAGCGTGTCGCGCATCATGAACATATTGTCGAGCTTGCTATTGCCACGGGTGGTAAGACTACAGCGGAAGCCGTCTTGTCCTTTGTAGTTGGAGGTAACGGTGGACATAGAGGCAGTGCCTACCTTCCACCAGACGAACTTCCAGTTGAAGTAAAGGTCGTAGCTGACAAATTCGCCATTGGCAAAAGCCTTATTCTCAATACCACACTGGGCATGAGTGTCTAACGTTAATATGGTGAAGAGGAAAAACAAAAGGCTTCCCTTCATCCATTGTCTTTTTATACAATTCATCATATTTCTAATCCATCTTTTTAACTGTAAACTTTCAACTCTCAACTTTCAACTCTCACGGCTTATATTCAATTCCCAGCTGTTGCGCTCGCTCGGCGTTGCGGCCAATCTTCATTTTCTTGGCTTCAGCCTTTTGTTTGATGAGCGCCCCAGGCTTCTGGCGATTGCGTGGTAACGCAGTGACATTCCATTGTTGTGTGAGGTCGTATTTTGCTTTCGCTTCTATGGCTTCTGGGAAATAATAAACATCTTCTGGCTGCAGGCCTTTATCGTACAGTCCCGTATCCCAAATGCCATTGTTGTTACGGTCGGTAAATGCACGGAGATAGTACGTTCCAGGAATGACGTAGAAGAACTGTGCCACGCCGTCTTTATTCATGTGAGCCTGTTTCACCACGTTGTCGCCCGAATTCACCAGCTGTACGATTACCAGGCTGTCGTTGACTCCGGAAAGGTGAACGTCGATACTTGCATAATCGTCTAAGGTCTTCACCTTGATACCTTGCTTGAACTCCTTCGATACCAATCCGTAGATATCAACAAAAGCGGCAGAATCCACTTCAAAACTATATTCTCTTCCTTCGTGCCAATCGACCGTCATCTCATAACGGCGGAGCATAGAGTCGCAGCGATGGAATTCGAACGGGGCTCTGTACCACAACGAGTCAACCATAGAGTAAAGATGAATGGCTGCCGTGTCCAATCGTGCTAATGGCGTAGGCATTTCGATATAGATGGAGCGGTCGGGGTCCATAGCAGCAGAAACCTGATAGACGGGTACAAGGGCTTCTGCCGGATAGATGCTATCGTAAGGTTTTTCGTCCTTTTTCTTCTTCTCTTGTTCTTTCTTCCACTGCTCGTAGGCTTTCTGTTTTGCCTTCTGTCGCTTGGCGTAGGACGTCTTGGCGAGTGCCTCAATGGTATCGGTCTGCGTGACGATGTTTCCTAACGTGTCAGTCATCAGATAAGCCATGGAGAAACGCAGGGTGTCTTTATTGACGAGCGTAGTGTCGCGCAACCAGTAGGAGAGTGAGTCTTTGGCAGCATTACTTTCCAAGAGGAAGGCGTTGTCCGCATCGAAGTTTAGACCTTTTATCACAGGCAGTTGAGGATTGCCGTAACTGAAGAAAACGTTGATGCAGTTGGCTTCCTTTCGTTCCGTCTTGAGCAGATAGCGGCCTGTCTGTTCTTCTTGGAATGATAGCAGCATGATATCGTCAGGCAGAAAATGTTTGTACGGTATTTGTACGATACTGTCAATGTGCAGCGCATCTTTCCAGACAGTGTCTTGTCGCACTCTATCACTCACCGACGGTCGAAAAGTCTCGTGAGTAAAGGCGATGCGTTCACTCTTCTGCGAGAAGCAGTAGTTGTCATCCATATCCTGCAGTGCATAGATGCGGTATTCGCCGTCTGCTACACCCTTTATCGTGAAGTGTCCGTTACCATCAGTACGCGCTACACGTAGCATCGGTTGTTTGCGGAATATAGAATCTTCCATTTGGTTGTACAGTCCCACCAGAATACCTTTGACAGGTTCCAGGTTGACAGCATCTAAAACAAATCCCGACACCTCCAATGTATCTATCTGTTCTCCTGTAGAGAAAGAATAGGTGTAATTACCCATGGGATTGTCTTCGGTATAGTCTGTTATGGCATCACAGAAATCAATCGTGTAAGTGGTATTGGGTTTCAGTGAGTCTTTCAGTTCTATGGTAATCTTCTTGCCCACCGCCTTGATGTCTGGCATTTCCATCTGTGGAGGAGATACGATGACGCGTTGTGTGGCTTCAGCTATTTTGACAAACTCGTCGAAATAAATGCTGATCTTCTTTGAATGCATGCTTTTCGACTTGTCGGAGGGAGAGGTCCGAAGAACCTGTGGTGGTTTCTCGTCATACCAACCTCCGTCAGGAGTTCCCATGCGGGCACAACTGAAGAAAATGAGAAAATGAGAAATGGAGAGAATGAGGAAAAGCATTCTCAAATTCCACCATCTTCCGATCCTGTTATATATTTTTTTCGTTCTTTTCATTCTTTTCTCTCATTTAACACCAGCAGTTGTTCTATGTGTGTGCGCTCATTGCTCAGTCGGGGTACTTTGTGCTGTCCCCCTAACTTACCGCGCAGCTTCAGCCATTCGTTGAAGAGTCCCTGTCGGGCAGGAATGATTTCCAAGTGCTGCAGGGTGATGTCCTTATAGCGCTTAGCCTCATAATCGCTGTTCAACTCTTGCAGGCGCTGATCCAGGATGTGTGCAAACTGTTCCAGGTCGTTCGGCGACTTGGAAAACTCTATGAGCCACTGATGGCGGCACTTGGCATTAGCATCCATAAAGACAGGTGCTGCCGTATATTCCAGCACTTCTGCCCCCGTCTTCTCACAGGCATAGGCCAGTCCTTGTTCGGCATTATCGACGATGAGCTCTTCACCAAAGGCATTGATAAAACTCTTCGTGCGTCCTGAGATAACAAACTTATAGGGGTTGGTACTCGTGAAACGGATCGTATCGCCTATCATATAACGCCACAAGCCACACGACGTGGAGATCATCATGGCGTAGTTCTTATCCTTCTCCACCCCCCAGAGCGGCACGATATCACCACCATCCATCGGTTGGAACTCATAGAACACGCCGTAGTCCAGCATCAGTAGCATCGACTTGTCCGCAGGGTCGTCCTGCAGTCCGAAGAAACCCTCACTGGCATTGTATGTCTCCATATAGTGCATCTTCGGTGAAGTGATGAGTTGTTCGTATTGCTTGCGGTAAGGGGTAAACGCCACACCACCGTGGAAGAATACTTCCAGGTTGGGCCATACTTCCTCCAGATGCGTCTTGCCGCTAAGTTCCATGACGCGGTTCAACACGGATAGCATCCAAGACGGCACACCGCTGATGTTTGTAACGTTCTTGTTCATCGCTTCACGGGCAATGCGGTCACGCTTGATTTCAAAGTCCGATAGCAGGGCGGTTTTTTTCTTGGGAACACGCACCAGATTTGCCAGCGGATTGATGTTTTCTATCAGGATGGCTGAGAGGTCACCCACCAGCGAACCGGGAAGGTTGTAGTTCGGGGCATGACTGCCGCCGAGGATAAGGCCTTTGCCGTCAAACATTCTCGACTGCGGGTTGTTTCTCAGGTACATCACTACGGCATCCGTGCCTCCAGCGTAGTGGATGCGCTTCAAACCCTCCTCGCTAACGGGGATAAACTTCGACTTGTCGTTGGTAGTTCCAGAAGACTTTGCATACCATCTGACACGTCCTGGCCATAGAATGTCACGTTCGCCATGCCGCATGCGGTCTATCTGACCTTTCAACTCTTCGTATGTGTTAACTGGGTTTTGGCGCACAAAGCTTTCATAGTCCTTGATGGCCGAAAAGCCATGCTCACGACCGTATTCCGTATGTGCTGCCGTTTCTATCAGGTGCTGCAACACACGGTGCTGCAACAGCTCTCCTTGTCTCTGGTGCTTCTCCAGTTCCTTCATGCGAGGAACGAAAATCGGCCTTACAATATTTGTTAAACTCATGATTTTAATTCGTAATTTGCAGGCAAAGGTACTACAAACTTTGGTAATAAAGAGAAAAAATAACGAATTTTTTTGTTCTTTTATTTTTTTATTCTTAATATTTTTCGTACCTTTGCAGCCGCTTTCCGCGTAATCGCTGGCAGGAAGTAACGAGAGGCCTGTTATGTTGCGCATGGAACGATAACAACAACAATTAAAGTTTTTCAAGTAAAATGGATTTAATCAAAGTTGCTGAAGAAGCATTTGCAACCGGCAAGCAGCACCCCAGTTTCAAGGCTGGTGACACTGTAACTGTCGCTTACAAAATTATCGAGGGCTCTAAGGAGCGTATCCAGCTTTTCCGTGGCGTGGTCATCAAGATCAGCGGTCATCAGGAGAAGAAGCGTTTCACTGTTCGCAAGATGTCGGGCACCGTGGGTGTAGAGCGTATCTTCCCCCTGGAGTCTCCTAACATCGATAGTATCGAAGTGAACAAGGTTGGTAAGGTTCGCCGTGCTAAGCTTTACTATCTGCGCAACCTCACAGGTAAGGCTGCTCGCATCAAGGAGAAGCGTAGCGGTGCTCGCGCTGTTGCGGAGTAATTGCTGGCAAAACCTGCACGACATAAAAAGAGGCATTCCCAAGGGATGCCTCTTTTTGTTATAATGAGAAATTGAGAAAATGAGAAAATGAGAAATTGAGAAAATGAGGAAATGAGAAAGGATTCTCAAAATACTGTTCTTACGATTTGGCAGACATTGTCGGGCTTGGCCATGGTGTAGTAGTGAATGGCAGGAACACCATGGTTCAGCAAGTCGCGCGACTGGCGGATGCACCATTCGATACCTGCCTGATAAGCCTCCTCATTTGTCTTTGTCTTCTTCATCAGCGCCACCAACTCCTGCGGAATGTCAATATGGAAGGAGCGTGGCAGCAAGTCTATCTGCCGTTGCGACGAGATGGGTTTCAGTCCAGGAATGATCGGTACCGTGATGCCTGCCGCACGGCAACGTTCCACAAAGTCGTAGAAGCAGGCGTTGTCGAAGAACATCTGTGTGACCACGTATTCAGCTCCTGCCTCCACCTTCCGTTTCAGGTTCTGGATGTCGCTGTCCAGATTGGCGGCCTCAAAATGCTTCTCAGGATAAGCAGCCACGCCCACACAGAAATCGGTCTTCAGCCCGTTCTTCACCGTTGGATCCAGATATTTTCCCTTATTCAAGTTGCTAATCATGCTGACCAGTTCGTTAGTATGCGAGAAACCGTCTGGCTCAGGAATGAAGAAGCGTTGTCCGGGGATGGCGTCGCCACGGAGTGCTACCACGTTGCTGATACCTAAGAAGTGCAGGTCCAGCAGTTCACTTTCCACCTTCGACCGTGAAGCGCCACCGCAGATGACATGCGGCACGATCTGCAGTTGCGGATAGCGGCGCATGATGGCTGCCACGATAGCTATGGTGCCAGGGCGCTTGGCGAGCGTCAGCTTGGTATAGGTGCCGTCATCGTTGAGCACATACTCCACTTCGTCGCGATGACAAGTGACGTTGATGAAGGGAGGTTGGAATTCCATGAGCGGGTCAATGCTTTCGTACAGTCGGCTGACGTCGCTTCCTTTCAAGGGCGGTACCAGTTCGAACGAGGCAAAAGGCTTCTTTGCGCTGTTCAGTATGTCGATTACTTTACTCATGTTGTTTAGTTTCGTTATTTCGTTATTTCGTTATGTCGATATTTCGTTATGTCGATATGTCGTTATGTCGATATGTCGTTATGTCGTTAAATATTTCGAGAGCAGCAGTTCTCCCTCTGCAACGCTGATGCCTCGTCGCTGGCAGTAGTCTTCCAGCTGAGTCCTGTCGATGCGGCCGACGGGGAAGAAACGAGCCTCGCTATGAGCGATGAAGAGTCCGCAGATGGCGGTCGAGGGTTCGATAGCATAGTGACTGTTCAGCGTAATGTCCAGTCGTTGCTCAGCGTTGAGGCGATCCATGACGATGCGCTTCAGCGAATGGTCTGGGCAGGAGGCATAACCGAAGGCAGCGCGGATGACCCGCCGCGTTCCATAGACCTTTCGCTGCAACCACTCTGCCGCAGCCTCCGTCAGTCTGGCACAGATAGCATGTGCCATCAGTCGCTCGGCCTCATCAGTGGGCTGTTGTTTCGGACGCGCCACGATGGTAAACATTCCTAATGGCTTGGGCTGCTCACTGAAGTAGTCTGCCAAGCAGCGGTAGTGGCCTGTGGCACTCTGACTTCGTAGCATCGGCATCATCTGTCCGTCGGCAAACAGCAGATTGTTGCCTGCCTTAGTGACGAGTGCGAAGTCGAGTAGCAGTTTCAGACTCAGCCACTCCTCCTGTAGTGCCTGGTTTAACCATTGCTGCCCTTCCTTCAGCGTCTTCTCGGCTTCAGGATTTACCAGCAGCTGTTGCAGCGTCTCTCCCTTGAAGCCCCAGAAGAGCAGGAACATGCGCCAGTCGATATCATTCACGACCTCAGCGATGTCGAGGGTCATGTCGGGGATGGCCTTTCGCAGTTCGTTGATGTCGAGCGTTTCGTCAACATCTTGTATGGGTGTTGCCTTCTCGTTGGCCTCTTGATAAGGAGTCAACGCGACCTGATGGCCTTCAGCATAAGCCTCCCTGATTTGCTGCTGACTTTCCTTTACCTGTCGCAACGTTTCGTTCTTATCCATCTGCAGGCGACGCGCCAGCACAGAAGTCTGTGAGGCATCGCCACCATAGATGACACCGCCATCGTACAACGGTGCTAACTTTACGGCCGTATGGACTGCTGATGTCGTGGCACCGCCAACGACAATCGGTATCTGCATGCCTTGTTGCTGAAACTGACGGCAGAGCTGTTCCATCTCTTTCAGCGAGGGGGTGATGAGTCCGCTGACTCCAACCATCATTGGTTTCAGGCGTCGTGCTTCCGCTAAGATGTCGTCATTGGCAACCATCACTCCGAGGTCGCGCACGTCGAAGTTGTTGCACCCCAGCACAATATCCACGATATTCTTTCCGATGTCATGGACGTCGCCGTTGGCTGTTGCCGTCAGGACGACAGGACGCTGCTTGCTCTCGGCAGTGCTCCTGGCGGCAAGGCTGGGCTGTAGCAGTTCTACGGCTTCCTTCATCACCTTTGCCGATTTCACCACTTGCGGCAGGAACATCTTTCCTTCTCCGAACAGCACGCCGATGTGCTCCATGGCTTGCATCAGCGGTCCTTCGATAATGCTGACGGCTTCGCCATATTGTGCCAACGCCTCGGCAATGTCCTGCGACAAGTAGTCGCTGACACCGTGGCTGAGAGCATGCGACAGTCGTTCTTCCACCGAGGCAGCGCGCCAGGCGTCAGCAGTCATCGATGAGATGCCCGCTGAGGCGTTGTCGGCAGTCTGCTGCTTCAGCACCTCAGCCAGTGCTATCAGGCGCTCGGTAGCCTCAGGGTCCGTATTGAGGATGACGTCCTCCACGGCTTTCTTCAGCTCAGGCTCTATCTCGTCATACACCTGCAACATCGAGGGGTTGACGATAGCCATGTCCAGTCCAGCTTGAATGGCATGATAGAGGAAGACGGAGTGCATCGCCTCGCGTACCTTATTATTACCGCGAAAGGCAAACGACAGGTTGCTGACGCCGCCGCTGGTCTTGGCGTAGGGTAGTTGCTGCTTAATCCATGCTACGGCTTTGATGAAGTCGCTGCCATAGTTGGCGTGTTCGCTGATGCCTGTTCCGACCGATAGAATATTGACATCGAAGATGATGTCCTGTGGTGGGAAGCCGATGGATGTCAGCAGCTGGTAGGCACGCTGGCTGATAGCCGTCTTGCGTTCATAGGTAGTGGCCTGACCCTCTTCGTCGAATGCCATCACTACGACGGCTGCTCCTAATCGGCGCAGCTCGCGGGCTTTCTCCAAGAAGGCCTGTTCGCCACCTTTCAGACTGATGGAGTTAACAATACATTTACCCTGTGCATTCTTCAGTCCTGCGAGGACTGTCTGCCAGTCTGACGAATCAATCATCAAGACGGCATGTCCTACGGCAGGGTCGTTGGCAATATAGCGGGTGAAGACCTCCATCTCCTGCTGACTGTCGAGCATGGAGTCGTCCATGTTGATATCGATGATGGCAGCACCGCCTTCAATCTGCTGGCGGGCAACGGTCAGCGCCTCGTCGTATTTCTTTTCGGCAATGAGTCGGGCAAACTTCCGCGAACCAGCCACATTGGTACGCTCGCCGACGTTGATGAAGTTCTGACGCTGGCGGTCGATGAGTAGAGGTTCCAGTCCCGACAGCCACAGCTGCGGTTCGTATGCTGCGACCTGATGAGGCTTGATGCCCTGCAGCGCCTCCTTGATAGCCCGTATATGCCGCTCGTCGGTTCCGCAGCAGCCACCGGCAATATTCAGCAGTCCGTCTTCAGCCATCTGGCGCAGGTGGCGAGCTGTAAATTCCGGCAACTCTTCGTATTCGCCCATTTCGTTAGGTAGTCCTGCATTGGGATGAATGCTGATGTAGGCAGGCACAAAGTTTGCCAGACGCTGGATGAACGGTCCCAGTTCGGTGACACCAAACGAGCAGTTCAGTCCAAAGCTGAGGATGGGGTAGTGGGCAATGCTGACGTAGAACGCTTCGAGTGTCTGACCGGTCAATGTGCGTCCGCTGCGGTCGTTGATGGTGGCAGACACCATCACAGGAACGGCGCGACCCAGTTGGTCGTTCAGCTGACTGATGGCGTAGAGTGCTGCCTTGGTGTTCAGGGCGTCGAAGCACGTCTCTAACAACAACAGGTCGGCACCACCGCTGACAAGCGCCTCCGCTTGTTCATAGTAGGCGGCAGCCATCTCGTCGAAAGCCACCGTTCTGAGCGCTGGTTCGTTCATGTCGGCAGCCAGCGTGAGCGATTTCGAGGTAGGCCCCATAGATCCTGCGACCCAGTGCTGATTCCCTGCGATGGTGCGAGCGATGCGTGCTCCTTCGAAAGCCATGTCACGGGCCATCTCCTCGCAGCCGTATTCCCGCTGACTGATGCGGTTGGCAGAGAAAGTGTTGGTGGTGATGATGTCTGCGCCGGCATCGATGTAGCGGCGGTGGATGTCGGCAATGACGTCAGGACTGGTAAGATTCAGCACTTCGTTGTTGCCTGTCAGCGCGACAGACCACTCGGCAAAGCGTCCGCAATGGTACGCACGACGGTCGAGACCCAGCGACTGAATCACCGTTCCCATTGCTCCGTCTAATATCAAAATCCGTTCTTTCAGACAGCTTTCTATACTCATGAATAGTCAAGTCTTTTTAAAACTGCATGCAAAGATAGGGAAAAAATTAGGAACAAAAGAATAAAAGGACAAAAATATTTCGTACCTTTGCAGCCAATAACAGACTTACACACGATTCTATACAGTATGAAAGAGTTACAATTGAAGTACGGATGCAATCCGAATCAGAAGCCCTCGCGCATCTACATGACCGAGGGTGAACTCCCCATTGAAGTGATTAACGGCCGTCCCGGCTACATCAACTTTTTGGACGCGCTGAACGCCTGGCAGTTGGTGAAGGAGCTGAAGCAAGCCACTGGCCTGCCTGCTGCTGCCTCGTTCAAGCACGTGTCGCCTGCCGGTGCTGCCGTCGGTCTGCCACTATCGGACACGCTGAAGAAGATATACTTCGTCGATGATGTGCAGGGACTGGACGAAAGTCCTGTGGCCTGTGCCTATGCCAGAGCCCGCGGTGCAGACCGCATGTCGAGCTATGGTGACTTTGTGGCTCTCTCCGACACTTGCGACGCCACTACCGCCCTGCTGCTGAAGCGCGAGGTGAGTGACGGTGTGATTGCTCCCGACTTCACCGCTGAGGCCATCGAGATACTGAAAGACAAGCGCAAGGGAACGTATAACGTCATCAAGATAGACCCCAGCTACAAGCCTGAACCCATCGAGCGTAAGCAGTGCTTTGGCGTTACCTTCGAACAAGGTCGCAACGAGATTCGTCTCGACGATCCCGCACTCTTCGAGAACGTTCCCACCCAGAACAAGACCTTTACCAAGGAGGCCATGCGCGACCTCATCATCGCTCTCATCACGCTGAAATACACGCAGTCCAACTCCGTCTGCTACGTGAAGGACGGACAGGCTATCGGCATTGGCGCCGGACAGCAGAGCCGCATCCACTGCACCCGACTGGCAGGCAATAAGGCAGATATCTGGTGGCTGCGCCAGCATCCGAAGGTGATGGCACTGCCCTTCAAGGAGGGTATTCGCCGTGCCGACCGCGATAACACCATCGACGTCTATATCTCCGAGGACGAGCACGACGACGTGCTGCGCGACGGTGCCTGGCAGCAGTTCTTCACCCGTCAGCCCGAGGTGCTTACCATGGCAGAGAAGCGCGAGTGGATAGCCAAGAACACGAAGGTCGCTCTCGGCTCTGATGCCTTCTTCCCCTTCGGCGACAACATTGAGCGTGCTCATAAGAGCGGCGTGGAGTTTATTGCTCAGGCTGGCGGTTCTGTGCGCGACGACCACGTTATTATGACCTGCGACAAGTATGGCATTGCCATGGCATTCACCGGCGTTCGTCTGTTCCACCATTAAGCATTATAACCATGAGTAAAGAAAGCGACTTCCAGAATATCCTGGAGAACGGCATCAACTTCGGAAGAGGCGGCGGTCCCCGCAAGGAAGACGACAAAGTCAAGACCAAGGCCAAGAAAAAGAAGTACATCACTGGTGCTCACGGTTCAGGCTCCGCCCGCCAGAAGGCGAAATACCGTGAGCAGCGAGCCAACAGACACAAGTAGTATTAGTGGAACGCTCACTTCTGTGTCTGGTGTTCAAGGGGGTGTGTCAAAATAGGCACATCCTCTTTGTTTTGCACAAAGCCCCGACTTTCTCAAGCCAGGGCTTTGTTATGTCGCAAAGTTTTTGTACCTT
>CACYOC010000004.1 GCA_902775975.1 uncultured Bacteroidales bacterium
AAGTTTGCAAGCAAACTTCATGCTGCCCCTCGACTTGCATGTGTTAAGCCTGTAGCTAGCGTTCATCCTGAGCCAGGATCAAACTCTACATTGTAAAATTTTATATCTACGATAGAAAATTTTACAGCTTCCGTCGTCGCTCGGCAATCGAAAGCAAGCTTTCGTTGCACTCGCTCCTAGGAACCTTGTAAATTAACCATCGTTCTTTTCTCTGTCTCAGAACGCTCTATCCGGTAGTTTAAAAGCTTCATACCTTATATTATATAAGAATGACGGTTCGTTCAATTACCCAAGAGACACAAAGTCTCTCGCTTCTTGTACTACTTCTTTCTCTGTCTATGTAAGTCTTTCAAAGAACTCTTTCTTCAATGCTCAAGCGCTACTTTTAGCGCGAAAGCGGATGCAAAGGTACAACAAATTTCCGAACCGCCAAAACTTTTCCAGCTTTTTTTGAATGAAAATAAAAAAGTTTTCGCATTAATTGACAATGCGAAAACTTCTACACCTTATTATATATAAAGGAGAGTCGTTAATCTCTTCTTCCAAAGATTCTCAGCAAATATATGAAGAGGTTGATGAAGTCGAGATAAAGGGTCAGGGCACCAAGTAGTGCATACTTCTGCATACTCTCACTGGCATCGGGTGCCTGCAGCATCATCTGCTTAATCTTCTGGGAGTCCCAAGCTGTCAGACCTACAAAGATAAGGACGCCAACGTAAGAGAGTATCAGGTCGAGACCCGAACTCTTAATGAAGAGATTGACAATGGTGGCAATGATGAGTCCTATAAGTGCCATAAACAGAATCTTACCCATAGAAGAGAGGTCTGTCTTGGTGGTATAGCCGACCAATGCCATAGCGCCAAAGGTTCCTGCAGTGATGAAGAAAACCGTGGCAATAGATGATGCGGTGTAAACGAGGAAGATGCTGGACAGCATAGCACCATTGATGACTGAATAGAGGATGAACAGTAGCGTTGCTGTAGTCAACGAGATGCGGTTGATGGCAGCAGAGACGCCAAAGACAAGTGCCAATTCAGCAATGACGAGTACCCACATGACGACAGGATTGCCATAAATCATCTGCAGGATTGCCGGTGACGTAGCCACGCCATAGGCGGTAATACCAGTAATGACCAATGCCATCGTCATCCATACATAAACTTTACGCATCAGCACGGGGAATGCCGAACTGACGGCCCACTGCCGCTCGTTGGCATATTCTTTCAATTCAAAATCTTGTGTGTTCATACTAAACTTTTTTAATTATACGCTGCAAAGTTACACATTTTTTCGTAACTTTGCACGCATCTAATCAATAATCTTATGAAACAAAAACTATCATTAACACTCTGCTTCGTACTTTTTACGATTGTTATACAGGCTCAAACCGTGCCTTCCCACCCTTGGGCACACAAGCGAGTAGCCTATTTCGGCGACAGCATTACCGACCCGAAGAACGACGGTTCGAAGCTGAAGTACTGGAACTTCCTACAAGACTGGCTAGACATCACTCCACTAGTATATGGAAAAAGCGGACGACAGTGGAACGATATTCCGCGTCAGACCGACATGCTACAGAAGGAGCATGGAGACTCAGTAGATGCCATCATCATTTTTGTGGGTACAAACGACTATAACAACGGAGTGCCTATCGGTGAATGGTATGAGGAAAAGGACGAACAGGTGGTATATGGACATGGGGAGCCCAAAAAGCCAGTGAACCGCAAGCGCCGTTATCCCAAGATGGACAAAGACACCTATTGTGGACGCATCAACATTGCTTTGGATAAAGTAAAGCGTATGTACCCCACCAAGCAAATAGTACTGCTGACTCCTATCCATCGTGCTCAATTCTATCGCAGCGAAACGAACTGGCAGATTACGGAAGACTACACCAACCAGTGCGGGCTATATATCGAGGCATACATCAACGCTGTCAAGGAAGCTGGCAACGTCTGGGCAGTACCCGTCATCGACTTGAACAGCGCTTGCGGGTTATATCCGATGATGGATGAGCATGCACAGTATTTTCACGACAAAGATACTGATCGCCTGCACCCTAACGACAAAGGACATGAACGCATGGCCTTGACACTGATGTATCAGTTGCAGGCACTACCGTGTACGTTTTAACGGAAATTGTTGAGGAGGTCGGCGACGTAGGCGGCTTCCTGGTCGGTCATGGCCTGGTTGCAGGGCAGGGAGAGTTCCTCGCGGTGGATGCGCTCGGTGACGGGCAGCGACAGGGCTGGCCACTGGCCGCGGTAGCACCGCTGGCGGTGGGGCGGTATGGGGTAGTGAATCTGTGTCTCCACGCCGTGGGCCGCGAGGTAACGCTGCAGCTCGTCGCGGCGAGGGGTCAGGACGGGGAAGATATGCCATACCGAATCACGCTGACACCGAGGAATGACGATATTAGGATGCTTTACCTTATTTATATATAAAGCAGCTATTTCCTTACGTTGCTGGTTCGCAGCATCTAAATCCTTCAATTTAGCATCAAGGACGGCAGCTTGCAGTTCGTCGAGGCGCGAGTTGCGGCCAATGTAGTCGAAGACATACTTCTCAGAGCTGCCGTAGTTGGCGATGCTGCGGACGACGGCCGCCAGACGGTCGTCGTTGGTAGTGACGGCCCCGGCGTCGCCAAAGGCGCCGAGGTTCTTGCCCGGGTAAAAGCTATGGGCGGCGGCGTCACCGAGAGAGCCGGTGAGTTTGGAATGAGGAATGAGAAATGAGGAATGAGAAATGAACCTGCATCCGTGCGCCTGGGCATTGTCCTCCAGCAGCAGCAGACCATGACGGCGACAGATGTCCCCTACCCTGTCGGTATAAGCACAACGACCATAGAGATGAACAATCATCACAGCCCTTGTACGAGGGGTAATCGCTTGCTCGATGAGGGTGTCGTCTATCTGCAGCGTGTCGATGTCAGGCTCTACCAAGACGGGAGTGAGCCGATTCTCCGTGACGGCAAGAATCGTAGCAATGTAGGTATTGGCCGGCACGATGACCTCGTCGCCATCCTTCAGGCGACCCATCTCCTTGTAGGCTCGCAGCATCAGCGTCAAGGCGTCCAGTCCGTTGGCCACACCGATGCAATGCCGCGTACCGATATAGCGGGCATAGTGCTGCTCGAAGCGGCGCGTGGCCTCGCCCCGCAAGTACCAGCCGGAGCGCAGCACCTCGTCGGCAGCATGCTCGTAGGGGCGGTTGATGGTATGCAAATCCAGATATTTGATATTCATAGCTCAAGAAGTCCGTTACCCCTCTAATTCCCACTCATAAATGTCATAGCAAAGACCACGAGCCCCAAATCCCTCCTTCTGGAACACCAGCTGTTCGTTGAGTCCGCTGCCGTCGGGATGCTCCGTAGAGCGTCCGAAGTCGAAATAAGGATAGTCGGCATAGTCATGATGCATAATCTGTTCGTAGAGCAGATCCATCGCCCCCAGCTTTTTGCCCTCAGGAGTTGCCGAGCTGTACTGTGCATGCACGACCCTATCCGTATTATAGAGCACCACCCCACCCAGCACCTCGCCATTGCGGACAGCCTGATAGAGCACAATATTCTCGGGGAAGCGCTGACGGAGCAAACTGATTTCCGGTAACGTATGAACAGGTTTGACACCATGCTTTGTCATCAGATTGTCAGCCAGCACCTGCCAGAAAGCAGCATAATCATCAGAGCGTTCGACCGTCAGTCCGGCTTCGATGGCCCGCCGGACACCCCTGCGCCTCACGCGCTCCCAGCGCAGTCCCTCGTGCAGGAAGATACAGGTAGAATAGTCGCGGGCCACCATGCGTGCCCGACAGACATGATAGAGCGCATACAGGTCTTCCTCTGCCGGCAAGTGATGGTAAATCCAGGGAATACACTTGTAGAATACCCGCCGGCATCCTTGCTGGAGCAGATAGCCGTTCAGCTCCCTGAAGAGCTCCAACGTCTGCACCACCGTCAGCCGCGCGCTCATCAGCAGCCCCCCATAGGTCAGTCCACGATGCGTACAGTAGGTATCGCCAGCGATGTGGCCCGGCAGCACCGCCAACAGCCGTCCGTCACGGTAGAACAACAAGGAGTGGTCAGCAAAGCGGTCGCTGTGATAGTCCATGTAGTTACGGTCAAAGAGAAACGTCCCGTTTTTGGACGTTCTCACAAAGTCGTTCCACACGACAGCCAACTCTGGCGTATATCGTTTTATTTCAAACATTCCACGTATTTTAGGAATTCGTCATAGTCGTAGATGTAATCCTCCTCTTCATAGTGCTCAGAAGCCAGCACGAGACACACCGCCCCACTGGAGAAATCGTCGAGTGTGCGCCACGTATTCGTCTCGATGACCAATCCCTGCCAAGGATGGTTCAGCAGGATGGTCTCCCGTTCCCGTCCATTGTCAAGGGTCACGTGGAACGAGCCACTGACAGCTATCAGCACCTGTCGCAGCCGTTTGTGAGCATGTCCGCCACGTCCCATTCCCCCGGGGACGTCATAGACCCAGTAGGCCCGTTTGATGTCGAAGGGCACCAGGCTGTCCCCCTCGGCCACCGTCAGGTTGCCGCGGGGGTCCATGATCTTAGGTAAATCAATGATACGTCCTATCATTTCTTCATATAGCGGGTTGTGGCTGAGGCGGAGCCTCAGCATACGGGACATGTTAGCGGTTCTGGTACATGTTGTCGTAGTACTTCTGGTAGTCACCCGAAGTCACGTTGTCGAGCCACTCCTGATTGTCAAGATACCAGCGTACCGTCTTCTCGATACCTTCCTCGAACTGGAGGGAAGGTTCCCAGCCCAGCTCGCGCTGCAACTTCGAAGAGTCGATGGCATAACGCAAGTCGTGACCGGCACGGTCGGTAACGAAAGTGATAAGATCCATATCCTCTCCTTCCTTGCGACCCAGCAGACGGTCAACAGTTTTGATGACCACCTTGATGATGTCGATATTCTTCCACTCATTGAAACCGCCAATGTTGTACGTATCGGCAATCTTTCCCTCATGGAAAATCAAATCGATAGCACGTGCATGGTCTTCAACAAACAGCCAGTCGCGGACATTCTCGCCCTTGCCATATACAGGCAGCGGTTTGCGATGACGAATGTTGTTGATGAACAGTGGAATCAGTTTCTCTGGGAACTGATAAGGACCGTAGTTGTTCGAGCAGTTGGTGACAACGACGGGCATACCATAGGTATCGTGGAAAGCTCGCACAAAGTGATCACTGCTTGCTTTCGAGGCACTATACGGTGAGTGAGGGTTATACTTTGTTGTCTCCAAGAAGAACTTATCACCGTATGCCAGGTGATGCTCTGCAGAAGAAGCTGTCGTGGTAAAGGGAGGCTCAATACCTTCTGGATGAGTCAGTTCCAAAGCACCATAGACCTCGTCGGTAGAGATGTGGTAGAAGCGTTTGCCTTCATATTTCTCAGGCAGAGATTCCCAGTATAACTTTGCTGCCTGAAGCAACGAAAGAGTACCCATCACGTTTGTCTGTGCAAAGGTGAAAGGATCCTTGATGCTACGATCCACATGGCTCTCAGCAGCCAAATGAATAATGCCATCGACTTTCTTTTCCTGCATCAGCTTGTAAAAGGCATCGAAGTCGCAGATATCCATCTTCACGAACTCGTAGTTCGGCTTATCCTCGACATCCTTCAGGTTTGCCAAATTGCCTGCATACGTCAACTTGTCGAGGTTGATGATGTGATACTCGGGATACTTGTTCACGAAAAGGCGCACCACATGACTTCCAATGAAACCTGCGCCACCAGTAATTACAATTGTCTTCATATATAATTGATTTTCTATGTTCTTAATTATCTTCCTAATGTTATAACTTCACAATCGCCGAATTTATTGCCTTCGATGGTCAATCTTATTAGCGTACGCTCCTTATGCCAACCCTGCAGCCCCGCTGCACCCGGGTTGATGTGCAACAGATTCAAGGTCTTGTCGAACTTCACTTTCAGGATATGCGAATGTCCGGCAATGAACAACTGAGGCGGCGAAGCATAGATCTGTCCGCGAATGCTGTAGTCGTAATTGCCAGGATAGCCGCCTATGTGCTTCATCAGAACGTCAACATCCTCACACTTCCAACGCAGGATTTCAGGGTACATCAACCTCAAGTCACCTCCGTCGCAATTGCCACAGACGGCCCTTAACGGACGAAAAGCTGCCAGTTTTTCGGCAACTTCCAAGGAGCCAATATCTCCAGCATGCCATATCTCGTCGCAGGGTTCAAAGTAGTGCAGATACTTCTCGTCCCAATAGCTATGAGTATCGCTAATAATACCAATTCTCTTCATAGTCCGAAGCGTTTACGAATAAAACCAGTTATCAGTTTCTCAGTTTCCGAGACTCCCAAAACACTGGAATTAACGCAAAGATCATAGCTCTCTGCAACTCCCCATTTCTTTCCTGTAAAGAAGTTATAGTACGAGGCGCGACGCCCCTCTGCTTCCAAAATCATACGCTTGGCCTCTTGAGGTGTCACATCCTTGCATGCTAAGATCTTTTCAATTCGATCGCGAATTGAAGCCGATATGAAGACAGACACCACGTTAGGCATATCCCTCAGAATGTAGTCAGCGCAGCGCCCCACAAACACGCAGTTGCCCTCTGCTGCTGCCTTACGAATAGCATCACTCTGAAACTGGAACAAGCTCTCCTGCGAGATCTTTGAGTGATAAATGCCTCCACTCAAGTAGGTTGTCTGAAGGCTGAAGAGAGACTTCAGAAAGCCTTTCCGCTCATCGTACTCTTCAAACACTTTCTCGGCAAAGCCACTTTCTTTAGCTGCAAGGTTCAGAAGTTCTTTGTCGTAATACTTGGCATTAAAGTCCTTTGCCAGCATGCGAGCAATCTCATGTCCGCCACTTCCTTGTTGACGACCAATACAGATAATGATATGTTGATTACTTTCCATATTATGTCTAACTATAAACTTCTCCTACGTTTATCTAACTACTTTTATCTTTTTCATATAGTTCATCAGCACCACTATTGTCATCAAGAACGACACGAAGTCACTCGCCGGCATGGAGTACCAGACGCCATCCAACCCCCAAAGTAACGGGAACAGATAGGCCATTGGGAGTAACACAAGCAGTTGACGCGACAATGACAGGAAAATGCTGATGTTCACCTTACCTATACACTGAAAGAAATTGGTGATGACTGCTTGGGAGCCTACCACAAAGAACACCAGCATATCCAGTTTAATACCTCTTGCAGACAAAGAAATCAGTTCTGCGTCTGTACTAAAGATACGAGCTATCTTCTCCGGGAATAGCATAGACAAGCCCCACCCCGCCAGCAGAATACCTGTTGCAACGGCTATAGACAGCCACAAGCAACGGAACATGCGGTCATACCTTTCTGCGCCGAAATTATATCCTACAATGGGTTGCATGCCTTGGTTCATACCCATGACGAACATAAAGAACATCATAACTACCGAGTTTGCGATGGAATAGGCCCCGACAGCCATGTCGCCGCCATAGCGTACAAACTGATTGTTCATGGCAATCACAATGACGCATGCCGTGGCATTCATCAAAAACGGTGAGATGCCAATTGCTATAATATTGCGCACCAAGTCTCCTTTCAGTTTATAGATGCCACGTTTTAGATGCAGTATTTCCCTTTTGTCGGTAAACAGCCACATCTGCCAACAAAGAGCTAACGACTGCGAAGTGACGGTAGCCAAAGCCGCTCCCCTGATGCCCCAGCGAAACCACCACACAAAAGCTATGACTAACACAATGTTGCACCCCACAGTAAAAAGCGTGGCATACATGGCATGTTTTGGCTTTCCTGCAGCACGTAATACAGCATTCATGCCAAAGTACATGTGGGTTATCATATTACCCAAAAGAATAATTTGCATGAACTCACGAGCATAAGGCAAAGTCACGTCGCTGGCACCAAAGAAGTGCAGGATAGGATCTAAGAAAACCAAACAGACCACCATGAATGTAAATCCAATGATGAGATTCAGCGTCACGGTATTACCCAAAAGATATTCAGCTCGTTTATAATCGCGCTGCCCTAACTTCACCGAAATACAGGTTGAAGCACCGATGCCCACAGCTGCTCCGAAGGCTGCGCTCAAGTTCATAAAGGGGAAGGTAATACCCAAGCCTGCGATAGCCTCTGGTCCAACAATCTGTCCGATAAAGGCACGGTCAATGATATTGTAGAGACTGGAAGCTGTCATAGCGACAATCGCCGGTAGAGCATACTGCATCAGCAATTGCCCGACAGGCTTTGTTCCCAGTTCCAGTGTCGCTTGTTTGTTGTCCATATATATAAATAATGTGCAAAGGTAACATTTCTTATGCACTTTACCAAATCTTTTAGATATTATTATGATAGAAATTAGAGAAAAAATTGTAACTTTGCACCCGATTTTCATTCTCATAACCGAACATTCCGACATGCGACGACTGATGTTACTACTGACGATAATGCTTGCGACTGCTTTGCTGCAGCCTGCTCAAGCCGGCAATCTTGCTGCCCGTGTCAAGTATAAGGGCAGTCCATCTTATATTTACCGTATTTATTTGACCGATAAGCAAGGTTCTCCATTCACCCTCAGCCGTCCATCCCGCTACCTTTCCCGACGTTCCATGGAGCGTCGTCGTCGGCAAAACCTACCTATTGACTCCACAGACCTACCCGTCAACCCGCATTATATTGAACAATTACGGAAACATGGCGCTCAAATCATAGGTCAGAGCCGTTGGCAGAACACGCTGTTGGTAAGTACAGATGACTCGTCATCCGTACTCACTCTCAACAAACTGCCCTTCGTACGCTCCAGCCGATTGGTATGGCAGGCTCCCGACTCGATATCACCGATAACTCACCGGCAGAAATATCATGACCAGCTTGAAGAGTATTTCTTTACTCCTGGACAAATCTACGGCAAAGGTTATGAACAAATCAGCGTCTTACAAGGCCATCGGCTCCACGACATCGGCATGACCGGTGAGGGCATGATGATTGCAGTCATTGACGGTGGCTTTGAAAACGTAGATCGCATACCCGCATTCCTGCAAATAAACATTTGTGGAAATCGTGATTTTGTCTATCCCGCTTCTCCGACCATTTTCGCAGAGACAGACCATGGCACCAAAGTTCTTTCTGCTCTGGCAGCCAGCGTTCCTAACTATCTCATCGGCACTGCTCCTAAAGCCAGCTATTGGTTGTTGCGGTCAGAAGACCAACAGACAGAACAGGAAGTGGAGGAAGATTACTGGACCATGGCGGCAGAATTTGCCGACTCCGTGGGTTGCGACCTTATCAGTTCTTCTTTGGGTTATTATGAATATGACCATCACGACATGTCCTATAAGCAATGGCAATTGGACGGGCAGACCGCCTTCGTCAGCCGTTCTGCCTCCATGTTAGCCAGCAAAGGAATTATCCTGACGAACTCAGCAGGCAACTCCGGCATGGGTCCGTGGAAGAAAATAGGTGTTCCTGCAGATGCTGACCATATTCTTACCGTCGGAGCTCTTACTGCTGACGAGCCACGCCACATAGCGCCTTTCAGCTCCATCGGTCCATCTCAAGACGGAAGAGTAAAGCCCGACGTCGTTGCCATTGGTGCTCCTGTATTTCTCATCAATGGCCGGGGAGCCCTCATGCAAGACATGGGAACTTCTTTCTCTACGCCTCTCATCTGTGGACTGACCGCATGTCTATGGCAGGCTCTACCCCAGTTGAAAGCCGAGGAAATCATACAGCTTATCCGTCAGTCTGGCAACAACTATGAGCACCCTGACAACATCTACGGCTATGGTCTGCCCAATTTCTGGCGGGCTTACATGATAGGAGCTCTTCAAGTAAAGAACAAGAAACAGAATCCCTGAAGTATGACGGCACAACGATGGACACTGAGTGCTCTGAATGCGATGGTTCGCGAAGCTATTGAATCAGAGTTGCCTGACGAATATTGGGTGGAGGCAGAACTTTCAGAATGTCGAGAGCGAGGTGGGCACTGCTATATGGAGTTAGTGGAGAAAGCCCCATCTTCTTCGGTTAGTCAAGGGAGAAGCGACACCGCAAACACCCCTATTGCCCGAGCTTCAGCCAAATGCTGGCGACAAACATGGCAAATAGTGCAAGCGACTTTCACACGAGTTACCGGACAATCTTTACGTGCAGGACTCAAGGTGCTACTTCGCGTTTATGCACAGTTTCATGAGGCTTACGGGTTCTCATGGATTGTCACCGATATTGACCCTACCTATACCATCGGAGATATGGCACGTCGCCGCCAAGAAATCATCCAACAACTAAAAGAAGAAGGCGTCTTTGATTTACAGCGCGAGCTTTCCATCCCGCTATTTTCCCAGCGCATTGCCGTCATTTCCGCTGCAGGAGCCGCAGGTTACGGAGACTTTATGCGCCAATTAGAGGACAATGAATACGGGCTGCGCTTTCAGGTAACACTTTTCCCCGCTATCATGCAAGGCGAACAAGTAGAGTCTTCCGTTATCCATGCGCTAAACCAAATATACGACCTCCAAAACGATTTCGACGCGGTATGCATCTTGCGTGGCGGCGGTGCGACTGCCGACCTCAGCGGTTTCGATACGCTGGCACTTGCAGAGAACGTTGCGCAATTTCCGTTACCAATCATCACTGGTATTGGACATGAACGTGATGAAAGCATTCTCGACATGATTAGCAATACACGTGTCAAGACCCCCACAGCGGCAGCAGCCCTATTGGTCGATCACCTAAAACAGGTATTGGAACGCATCGAGCAAGCAGAAGCATTCATCGGCAATTACGTCAAGGAACGTATCAGCCAGCAACAACAGCACATCAACCTATTGTCGTCACTCATTCCAACCCTTGCATTGCGTATCGTCAGCGATTCACGCCACCGCATAGACTTGCTTCAGAGCAGGCTACCATCGGCACTCGAAAAAAGACTGATGGAACAAAAGCATCGTTTGGAAAATCTAACACTTCAACTAAAAGGGTTTGACCCTCAATTATTGCTCAGTCGCGGCTATAGCATCACCCTGCATCACGGACGTGCTATCCGCAATCCCGATGAGCTGAAACCTGGAGACGAATTAGAGACACGAGTAGAAAAAGGAACTTTTATATCTATAGTAAAATGAACAAAGACCAGAAATACGAAGAGGCATTGGCCCAATTGGAGACCATTGTCCGCAAGATGGAAGCGAATGAATTCGACATTGACGAGTTGGCAGTACAGTTAAAGACGGCCCAACAACTCATCACTTTCTGTAAGGAAAAACTCACCAAAACCGAAGCAGAGTTACAAAAAATACAGGCCGAACAAGGAGAAAATAGATAGATTATATCATTTTTAGCGGCAAAATGTTGCACTTATTCACAAAAATATGTAATTTTGCAAGCAAATTGCAAGAATCGAGTATTATTTATAGCAACATAAAACGAATAGAAATATGAAGAACTTAGACTGGGGAAACCTTTCTTTCGGTTACATGAAAACCGACTACAACGTACGCTGTTACTATCGAGACGGCCAGTGGGGCGAGATAGAAGTCTGCTCCGACGAGTATCTGAAAATGCACATGGCAGCCACTTGTCTGCATTATGGACAAGAGGCCTTTGAAGGACTGAAAGCCTATCGTTGCAAAGACGGCAAGGTACGTGTATTCCGTATGGAAGAGAATGCCGCCCGCCTACAAAGTACTTGCCGCGGCATTCTGATGCCTGAGGTCAGCACAGAGTTGTTCTGTGAGATGGTCAAGAAGGTGGTACGCCTGAATCAGGAATGGATTCCCACTTACGAGAGCGGTGCCACGCTGTACATCCGTCCGTTGCTTATCGGCACGTCGGCACAAGTTGGTGTGCATCCCGCCAAGGAGTACTGCTTCCTCATTTTCGTTACTCCGGTAGGTCCTTACTTCAAGGGAGGCTTTGCCGCCAACCCTTATGTCATCATCCGTGACTTCGACCGTTCTGCTCCTTTGGGTACTGGCAAATACAAGGTCGGTGGCAACTATGCTGCATCGCTCTTTGCCAACAATTTAGCTCACGAAAAAGGTTACGCCTGTGAGTTCTATCTTGACGCCAAAGAGAAGAAATATATGGACGAATGTGGTGCTGCCAACTTCTTCGGCATCAAGGACAATACCTACGTAACACCTAAATCAACGAGTATCCTGCCTTCTATCACCAACAAGAGTCTCATGCAGGTGGCTGAGGACCTGGGCATGAAGGTGGAGCGCCGTCCCATTCCTGAGGAAGAGTTAGACACCTTCGAGGAGGCTGGAGCCTGTGGAACTGCTGCTGTCATCAGCCCCATCAGCTACATTGACGACATTGACACAGGTAAGCGTTATTCGTTTGGCGAGAAGCCTGGTCCTATCTCGAAAAAACTTTACGACACCCTGCGTGGTATTCAGTATGGCGAGATAGAGGACAAACACGGTTGGACAACTGTTGTGATTGAATAATTTCCTGATGTTGCAAAGGCATTGCAACATACATTGATAAGTATGGGAAAAGGCAAACTGGCGAAATTCGCCGACATGGCGACCTACGAGAATGTGTTTCAGTACCCTTATTCGGTAGTGGAACACATTCCTTTTGCTCTTCAAGGGCATTGGCACGAAGACTATTTTCATAATCAGAATCCTATTGTACTGGAATTAGGCTGTGGCAAAGGAGAATATACCGTAGGATTGGCAAAACTATTTCCAGACGTCAATTTCATCGGTGTCGATATCAAGGGAGCCCGCATGTGGACAGGAGCCACACAGGCGATCCAAGAAGGTTTGAAAAATGTTGCCTTTCTGCGTACCAATATCGAAATCATTGAGCGGTTCTTCGCTCCTGGTGAAGTGCAGGAGATTTGGCTGACCTTCAGCGACCCTCAGATGAAGAATCCCCGCAAGCGCCTCACCAGTACCTACTTCTTGGAAAGATACCGAAAATTCTTGACGGACGGTGGTACCATTCATCTGAAGACGGACTCTAACTTCCTATTCACCTACACCAGTTATTTGGTGGAGCACAACCACTTGCCTGTAGTAGAAAAGACCAATGACTTGTATCACACTTCCGAGCTCTCACCACTCACCACTCAACTTTTGAATATCAAGACCTACTACGAGACGATGTGGATAGAACGAGGGTTGAATATCAAGTATCTGCAATTCCGTCTGCCGCACGCTACAGACTTGGAAGAGCCTGACGTGGAGATAGAGCTGGACGACTACCGTTCCTATCACCGCGACAAGCGCAGTCCGAAGGAAACTGCCAAGTAAAAAGTATCACCAATTTCTCCTATGCGGATGTGTCAAATAGGCATATCCACATTTGTTTACTACTCATTCAAAAGGCAATTATTCTTTTTTAACTTATCATTTAAACACAACTTTGGATTATTTTAGTATCTTTGCAACCAATTACGCATAGAAGATGACTGACATTATCCTTTCCAGCTTCCTTAGCTTGTTTGCTTTATTCGGCAAGGAAGAGAAAGTCGATGAGTCACGGGCAAAGAAATTGCTCGTGAGTTATCTTCGTCATCATTTCGGTATCAGGAACACCAATACTTATCTCGATTTGTACTGCGATATGCGGGGAGCCTACGAGATGGCTGACCAACTGAGTACCGAGGCAGCCGTGGCTTCTATCTGCGATAATCTGCAAGGCAAGATACGTACCGAGGAGAAAGCCATGCTTCTGCTGCGTATGATGGAGTTCTGCGGCATCAAAGGCGAACAGCCTCATCCCATCTTCACAACCATGGCAGAGAAGATGAATGTTCATAAGTCTCTTTTCAATGACTTCATGGACTTTGTCAATGACAAGCCTTCTGAGCATGTGATGATACTGCAGCCAAAAGGTTTCAAGGGACAGTTAAAGACGCTGTTGATACCTTCCACCAGTACGCTTATCTTCACCTACAATGGCGATGACAAGGTTTTGCTCAACGACGTGCCGGTACTTCCCGGAGCTTACCAGGTATGGCTACAGAGCAGTGTCCTTAAAGGACAGAGTGGACTTCCCGTCTATTACTCTACCATCCTGACCCTATACAGCAAGAAGAACGGTAAGGGCGAGGAAGACAGTCAGCAGGTGGAATTCTGCGGAAGAGACATCAACTTCCGTTTCCCCAATAGCGATATTGGTATGCACAACTTGAGCTTCACCCTTCACAGCGGTGAACTGCTGGCTATCATGGGAGGTTCAGGAACGGGCAAGACCACGCTGCTTTCTATTCTCAACGGCAACATTACCCCACAGGAGGGAAGTATCACCATCAACGGTCACGACATTTCCGAACAAAAGGCTAAGGACCTGATAGGATTCGTGCCTCAGGACGACCTGCTCATAGAGGAGCTGACTGTATATCAGAACCTCTACTATACCGCAAAGTTGTGCTTTGCCAGCCTTTCCGAGGAGCAAATCAACCAGCGTGTCATTAAGACTCTCAAGGATTTAGGGCTCGACGGCACGAAGGACTTGAAGGTCGGTTCGCCTATCAACAAGTACATCTCTGGCGGACAGCGCAAACGTCTGAACATTGCACTGGAGCTGATACGTGAGCCTGCCGTTCTTTTCCTGGACGAACCGACGTCAGGACTATCGTCAGCAGACACCGAGAAGGTCATCAACTTGCTGAAAGAGCAAACATACAAAGGTAAGTTGGTGGTGGTTAACATCCACCAGCCCTCCAGTGATGTCTATAAGCTCTTCGACCGTCTGTGGCTGCTTGACAGGGGCGGTTACCCTGTCTTCGATGGCAACCCCATCGATGCCATTACGTATTTTAAAGAGACTGCTAACTATGCCGATGCCGAGACGAGTGCTTGTCCTACCTGTGGCAATGTGAATCCGGAGATTGTGCTGAACATCATTGACGAGAAAGCTATCAGCAGTACTGGTGAGACGTCGGACGAACGAAAGATTACGCCACAAGAATGGCATGAGCTCTATCTGAAGAAACAGCCTAAACTGGAAAAGCCCGAAGTCAGCAAAGTGCCTGCTTCTGACTTTATGAAGCCAGGAAGACTTCGTCAGTTCCTCATCTTCTTACGCAGAATCATCAGAACTAAGGCTACCAACCTGCAATACTTGCTTATAGCCTTACTGGAAGCTCCTGTGCTGGCTATCATCTGTGCTTTGCTGACCCGCTACACTCCCCCTGAGGGCTATACCGTCATGGACAACAAGAATCTGGTGAGCTATCTCTTCATGTCTGTGATTGTGGCCACCTTCATCGGCATGAGCGGTAGTGCAGAGGAGATTTTCAAGGATCGAGCCCTGCTGAAGCGTGAGAAGTTCCTGCAACTGTCTTACGGAAGCTACATCTGTTCGAAATTAGTATTCACGGCAGGTGTTTCTCTCATCCAGACATTCCTATATATTATTATTGGCAATTCCATTATGGGCTTGCAGGGAATGTTAGGCACTTGGTGGCTCATACTCTTTGCCACAGCATTCCTTGCCAACATCGTAGGACTGTTGTTGTCACAATGTCTCGGTTCTATCGTAGCCATCTATATTAGTATTCCCATTCTCCTGATACCGCAGATACTGCTTTGCGGTCTGGTAGTCAGCTTCTCCGACCTGACGCCCAAGAGCACGACAGGCAACGTGCCGCTGATAGGCGAGCTGGTGCCTTCCCGATGGAGTTACGAGGCACTTGCCGTCACCTCCTTTACGGACAATGCCTACGAGAAGCCTTTCTATGCGTTAGACAAAGCCAGACAGGAGAACCAGTTCTACAACTTAAGCTACCTCTACGAGTTGCAGTCGCAGTTAGAGACGATGAACCACGAAGCCGAACACGGCAAGGCCGTTGACCCCAACCATCTTCAGGTGATAGGCATCAATCTTCCAGTCCTGTCTGAATTCTGCGGTTTGCCGCCCTACTCCGGTGACAGCACTTACCAGTCCTTGAACGACTATATGAAGCAAGCCGAGAAGATACTTTCAAAGCGAGGCAACGAGCTGACGCTCAAGAAAGAAGCCCTTATAGCTGCCGCCATCAAGGAACAAGGCAAGGATGCTTATTTAGAGAAGAAGCGAAACAACTACAACATCAAACTGGAAGAGTTCGTCACGGGAGCCGACAACCACCGGATGATAGACATCATCGACAATCATTTGGTACCTCGTGCAGGCATCATTTATCTGACTCCACACAACAAATTGGGCCGTGCTCCGTTTTATAGTGGTGAGAAGATATTGGGACACTGGCACATCAAGACCCTCTGGTTCAACTTGGGCGCCATCGGTCTTATGTGTCTGCTTGGCATTTTCCTGTTGTTGAAAGATATTCCGGGAAGATATATGAGAAAAGAATAGTAATATTTAACTTTATTAATAACAAAAACAAAAAACAAAATGAAGAAACTTTCAATTTTCGCTGCAGTACTTGCAGCATTGGCTTTCACAGCATGTGGTGGCAACAAGGGTGCCCAAACCGCAGCAGAGTCTGACTCTCTCAAGTCTTTCGAGCAGGAGCAGGTTGAGGCAAAGATCAAAATGGAACTCGACAGTCTTGCTGCCGAGGTTGGTAAGTTAAAGAACCTCCCCGTTATGGAGACTGGCGACAAAGGCCTGAAGTTAACTGACCAGGAGAAGAAGGTAAAGCCCACCTATCTGCTGGATCCTGCTATCGCAGAGAATGCCACCACGCTGGCTGAGAAGTATCGTCTTCTGAGTGCTCTCAGCGTTGATAAGAACATTGCCGCCCTGTACGACATGCCTACCGACGCTTACGAAGCTGCTATCTCTAAGCTCGCTGCCGACATCAACGACCCCTCGTTCAAGGAGATTGAGGACGCCTCTACTATCTTCGAGACCGGTCAGAAACTCTACGACGCCATGAATGAGAACGGCCGCATCAACTACTTCTGGCAGTTGGTAGCCTCTTCTCTGGTGGAGCAGATCTACGTTATCTCTCAGAACACAGACAAGTTCATCACCGCTTTTGACGACGACTCTGCTGCCAGCATCACCTTCCGTATCGTGCTGCTGTCTGACGCTGTAACCCGTCTGGCCAACTACGACCCCGAGTTTGAGCCCGTTGCCAATGCCGTTAACGCACTGTATCCCCTGAACGCCATCAACGTTGAGCAGCTGAAGGCTCAGTTGGAAGAGACCAAGGAGAAAATTGGTGAGGCTCGTGCTGAACTGATTAAGTAAACTGAAACCGGAATACTTCGGAGTATATTTTGAGGAAAAGCAGATTGCTTACGGGCAGTCTGCTTTTCTTTTATTGTTTCACCCCCTCTTAGCGATTTGTCCCACTCGTTGGAACAAGTTGTTCCACCCATTGGAATAAATGGTTCCAAGGGTTGGAATAAATGGTGTGTAGTATCTTCTTTGCTAAAAAACGTTTTTTCTTTTTGTCTTTTCCGCTTTTTTGCTTACCTTTGCACGATATTAAGAAATAACGCAAAATGGCACTATATCCCAAACTAATTATGGATGCGCTGGCAACGGTGACGTATGCCGGCACGAAGAAGAATCTGGTGGAAAGCAACATGATTGCCGACCAGCCCACAGTAACGCCCCTGAATCCCCCTGTAGAGGGGAAAAACTGGAGGGTTCAAGTCGTCCTGGAGTTTCCTCGCGAGACGGACCCGTTTCTGAGATCGACGGTGAAAGCCGCCGAAGCTGCTATCCTTTACCATTGCGGAAAAGACATCGCCGTGGAGATTCAGACCGAGTTCAAGTCGAAGCCGCGTCCGAAGGGCGACGAGCTATTGCCGGGCGTGAAGAACATCATTGCCGTCAGTTCGGGCAAAGGCGGTGTCGGCAAAAGCACTGTCTCTGCCAATCTTGCCATTGCCTTGGCACGGTTAGGCTACAAGGTGGGCCTGCTGGACTGCGACATTTTCGGTCCGTCAATGCCCAAGATGTTCCATGTGGAGGAAGAACGTCCCTACGCTGTTGAGGTCGATGGACGCCAACTCATCAACCCCATCGAGGCGTATGGTGTAAAGATGCTGAGCATTGGTTTCTTCGTAGCACCAGAAACTGCCACCTTGTGGCGTGGCGGTATGGCAACGAGTGCGCTGAAACAGCTCATTGCCGATGCCGACTGGGGCGAGCTGGACTACTTCATTTTGGACACGCCACCGGGCACCAGCGACATTCACCTGACGCTGTTGCAGACGCTGGCCATCACAGGCGCCATCATCGTCTCGACCCCTCAGCAAGTCGCCTTGGCAGACGCTCGCAAGGGTATCGACATGTATCGCAACGAGAAGGTGAACGTGCCCATCCTCGGACTGATAGAGAACATGGCGTGGTTCACACCTGCCGAACTGCCCGAGAACAAATACTACATCTTCGGCAAAGAGGGCTGCAAGCAACTGGCTGACGAGATGCAAGTACCGCTGCTGGCACAGATTCCGCTGGTACAAAGCATCTGCGACAGCGGAGACAAAGGCGAGCCTGCCGCACTGAACAGCGACTCGGCAACAGGACTGGCCTTTATCAATCTGGCTCAGGCAGTAGTGACGGTGGTTAACCGCCGCAACAAGGAGCAGCCGAAAACGAAAATCGTAGGAGTCAAATAACCCATAAGGCCCATAAGACCCATTAGCCCCATTAGCCCCATTAGACCCATTAGACCCATTAGCCCCATTAGACCCATTAGACCCATTAGACCCATTAGACCCATTAGACCCAAACAAAAAAAAACAACAGAATATGAAAAAGCTACTATCCTGCGCAGCAGCCATCATGATGGTGCTCGGCGCCCAAGCACAAGCGAGAGACTACTCACAGTATTATCAGAACCTGCCGACGAAGGTGGCACAGGTAACCGCCCCCGTCATTCCTGCCAACGAGGTCATCATCACCGAAGTAGGAGGCGTAGGAGACGGTGTGACGCTGAACACTGAGGCTTTCGAGAAGGCTATCAAGAAGTTGCAGAAGATGCCCGGTGCCGGTGGTCGTGTGACCGTTCCGCAGGGTGTGTGGCTCACAGGTCCCATTCAGCTGAAGGACAACATCGAACTGCATCTGGAGAAGAATGCCATTCTCCTCATGTCGCCCGACAAGTCGCAGTTTGTTGACCCTAAGCGTCCCAACGGCAAGTGTCTGACGGGCATCCGTGCTTCCAAGCGCAAGAATATTGCCATCACCGGCGAAGGAATCATCGACGGTAACGGTGACCACTGGCGTCCCGTCAAGCGCACAAAGGTCAGCGACGTAGAGTGGAGCAAATACAAAAACGTCATTGGCGGTGTGGAGAAAGGCGAAGGCAAGAACATGCTGTTCTATCCTTGGGACGACAAGGGAGGCTACCCCAACATTGCCGCTACTCCCGAGAAGCAGGAGAAAATGCGTGTCGATTTGGTACGCTTCGAGAGTTGTGAGAACATCCTCGTAGAAGGTATCACCATCCAGAACTCGCCCAAGTTCCACCTGCATCCCTGCTATTCCAAGAACGTCATTATCGACGGCGTCACCGTACGCTGCCCATGGAATGCCCAGAACGGCGATGCCATCGACCTCTCCGACTGTAACGTAGCCCTCATCGTCAACAGCACCGTTGATGCCGGCGACGACGGACTCTGCATGAAGAGCGGCCGCAACAAGCCGGAGGCTCCCGCCAACGGTTGCGAAGACATCCTGATTATGAACAACACCGTGTTCCACGCCCATGGCGCTTTCGTGCTGGGCAGCGAGACACAGCAGGCCATGCGCCGCATCGTAGTTCGCAACTGCCGCTTCTCAGGCACCGACACCGGACTGCGCTTCAAGAGCGGACTGGGTCGTGGTGGTAAGACCGAGCAGATGTTTATCTCAGACATCGTGATGACCGACATCAAGGACGAGGCCATCATCTTCCAGTGCGACTACTTTGACAAGCCTGCCGGCAGCACCAAGAAAGACCCGGAGTTCACTGACTTTACCGAAGAACAGCAGCAGGCTATTCCCATTTTCCAGGACATCCATATTAATAATGTAGTATGCCGTGGTGCCAAGACGGGTATCAAGGCCAGCGGAAGTCTGGGCTTAGGTGCTGAGTACGACAAGGCTCCGTATGTCAACAACATCGACATTCAGAACACAACGATTGTCTATCAGAAGGACGGACAGGTTATCGATAACAAGACTGCTCAGCTGAAGCTGACCAACGTCCGCCTACTTCCTGAGAAGCAACAATAAGAACAAATGTGCCTTGCGGTTCACCCGCAAGGAGAAAAACCAACTGAGCCTTGCGGTTCACCCGCAAGGAGAAAAGAAAGAAACATGAGCGAGCGCAAGAATCCATTCTTTGAACCCTACGGTACACCACACGACACGGTGCCCTTCGACCGCATACGGCTGGAAGACTTCGAAGAAGCCATCATGGAGGGCATACGCCGTGATAACGAGCAGATAGAGAAGACCATCAACAATCCCGAGAAACCCACCTTCGACAACACCATCATCAACACGGAAGAAGACGAGGGTTATTACGACCTGTTGTCGCGCGTATCAACGGTGTTCTTCAACCTGCTCAGTGCAGAGACGAACGACGAGATGGATGCGCTGGCACAGAAACTGCAGCCTATCCTGACACAACACGCCAACGACGTTCGGCTGAATCCTCGACTCTTTGAGCGTATCCGTCAGGTACACCTGCACCATCGCAGGCTCACAGCTGAGGAGAAGATGCTGCTCGACAACTGCTACGAAGGTTTCGTGCGTAGCGGTGCGCTGCTCGACGATGCCGGCAAAGAGAAGCTGAGAAGGCTCACGGAGGAGGCCTCCATGCTGTCCCTACAGTTCTCACAGAATCTGCTCAAGGAGAACAAAGCCTTCCAGTTGCATATTACTGACGAGGCACAACTCGACGGACTGCCCGAGACAGCTCGCGAGGCTGCAGCACTCACCGCCAAGGAACAAGGCAAACAGGGCTGGGTATTCACTCTGGACATGCCGTCCTACTCGCCCTTCATGACCTATTCGACGCAACGCGAACTGCGCAAGCAGATGTATATGGCACGTAACACCGTTTGTACTCACGACAACAGCGAGAACAATCTCGACATCTGCAAGCGACTGGTCAACCTGCGACGCGAAATAGCACAACTGTTAGGCTACAAGACATACGCTGACTACGTGTTGAAACGCCGCATGGCATCGAACAGCCGCAACGTCTATAAGCTGTTGGACGACCTCATCGACGCCTACAAACCAACAGCCATCAAGGAGCGTGATGAGCTGAAGAAGCTCTTTGAGCGTGAGACAGGCAAGCACAAAGAAAAGGCAAAGGACAAAATGAAGCCCTGGGACGTAGGTTTCTACAGTCATAAGCTTCAGATGAAGAAGTACAACCTGGACCAGGAGATGCTGCGTCCTTACTTTGAACTGTCTAACGTCATCAAGGGAGTCTTCGGACTGGCCACTCGCCTGTACGGCATCACCTTCAAGGAGAACAAGGACATCCCCGTCTATCATCCCGACGTGAAAGCCTATGAGGTGTTCGACAAGGACGGCTCTTATCTTGCCGTCTTCTATGCCGACTTCCATCCCCGCAAGGGTAAGCAGGGCGGTGCATGGATGACGGAATACCAGGGACAGCACAAAGAGATTAAAAATGAAAAATTAAATATTAAGAATGACAAGAACGTGCGCCCTCATGTCTCGGTGGTGATGAACCTGACCAAGCCCACAGCCGACAAGCCTGCCTTGCTGACATTGGGCGAGGTAGAGACATTCCTGCACGAGTTCGGCCACTCGCTGCACGGCATGTTTGCCAATACCCGCTTCGAGTCGCTCAGCGGCACGAATGTATGGTGGGACTTCGTAGAACTGCCGTCGCAATTCATGGAGAACTTCGCCATCGAGAAGGAGTTCCTGCGCACCTTTGCCTTTCACTATCAGACGGGCGAGCCCCTTCCTGACGAGTTGATTCGACGCATTGTGCGCAGCCGTAACTTTATGGCAGCAACAGCCTGTCTGCGACAGGTAAGCTTTGGACTGCTCGACATGGCCTATTACACTCAGCGCAACGAATTCAGCGAGGATATCATCCCCTTTGAAAAGCATGCCTGGAAGAAAGCCATCCTTGGCGAACAGCTGTCCGAGACGTGCATGACCGTGCAGTTCTCGCACATCATGGCTGGAGGTTATGCCGCCGGTTACTACAGCTACAAGTGGGCAGAAGTGCTCGATGCCGATGCCTTCAGCGTCTTCCAGCGCGAGGGAATCTTCAATACTGCTACTGCCCAGCGCTTCCGCGACGAGATACTCAGCAAGGGCGGAACAGAACACCCCATGACGCTCTACAAGCGTTTCCGTGGAGGCGAACCAACAATAGAAGCTTTACTAAAGAGAAATGGAATCAAAAGAGAAACAAAGAAAGTTTGACCAGCGTTACCTGGACATGGCCCGCATCTGGGCACAAAACTCGTATTGCCAGCGACGCCAAGTAGGAGCCTTGGTGGTCAAGGACAGTATGATCATCAGCGACGGCTACAACGGAACGCCCAGCGGATTCGAGAATGTCTGCGAAGACGAGACGGGTGTCACCAAGCCCTACGTGCTACATGCCGAGGCAAATGCCATCACCAAACTGGCACGCTCGAGCAACAATTCGGACGGAGCCACTATCTATATCACCGCATCGCCCTGCATTGAGTGTGCCAAACTCATCATTCAGGCAGGTATCAAGCGGGTGGTATATGGCGAGAAATACAGGCTGATGGACGGCATCGAACTGCTGCAACGGGCAGGAATCGAGGTCATCTACCTGGGCGAATAAGTCATCAACAAAGATACATTACACATATCATGAACGAAAAAAGAAACAGTCGTTTCATGCCGATGATGATGGCACTATGCGTGGTAATCGGTATCATGATTGGCACTTTCTATGCCAATCACTTCTCCGGCAACCGCCTGAGCATCATCAACTCCAGCAGCAACAAACTGAACAACTTGCTGCACATCATTGACGCACAGTATGTTGACTCAGTCAACATGAATGACTTGGTAGAGAAAGCCATGCCGCAAATTCTGGCAGAGCTGGACCCTCACTCCGTCTATATTTCCGCCAAGGACGTTCAGATGGCCAACGACGACTTGCGCGGTTCGTTCTCCGGAGTGGGCATTGAGTTCACAATTCGTGAGGACACGCTGCACGTACAACAAGTCGTTGGTAACGGACCGGCAGAAAGAGCGGGTGTCATTGCCGGCGACAAGATTGTCACGGTCGATGACAAGCCCTTTACCGGGAAGAAGCTCACCAACGAGGAAGCCATGCACCGCCTGAAAGGTCCTAAGGACACGAAGGTCAAGTTGGGCATCATGCGCTATGGAGAGAAGAAGATTCGGAACATTGTCGTGACACGTGGCGAAATACCTACAAAGAGCGTCACAGCCACTTACATGTTAGACGACGAAACAGGCTATATTCGTATCAAGAACTTTGGAGAGAACACCTATCCCGAATTGCTGATAGCACTCGCCAAACTGACGCAGGAGAACGTGCAAAACCTTTGCATCGACCTACGGGGAAATACCGGTGGCTACCTGCAGTCGGCTGTTCAGATTGCCAATGAGTTCCTGCCTAAGAACCGACTGATAGTCTATACCGAAGGACTCAAGTCACCACGACAGGATTTCCGTAGTGATGGCCGTGGCAGCTATCAGCAGATACCCTTGGTAGTACTCATCGACGAAGGTTCGGCATCGGCCTCCGAAATTCTGGCAGGTGCCATCCAGGACAACGACCGTGGCACGATTATCGGCAGACGCTCCTTTGGTAAAGGACTGGTACAACAGCCCTTCACTTTTGGCGACCAGTCTGTCATACGCCTCACCATTGCCCGCTACTACACACCGTCAGGACGTTGCATCCAGAAGCCCTATACTGCTGGCGACAACAAAGACTACGAGGAAGACATCCTCGCCCGATATGAGCACGGCGAGTTCTTCTCGCAAGACAGCATCAAGCACGAAGGCAAAGCTTATCACACCACCCATGGCAGAACGGTCTATGGCGGTGGTGGTATCACTCCTGACATCTTTGTCGGCGAAGACACAACGAACATTACCTCTTATTATAAGCAAGCTTCCATGAGCGGACAAATCATCATGTTCGGATACACCTATACTGACGAGAACCGCCAGAAGCTGAACGAGTACGACTCCATGGAGGAGATGGCATCCTATCTGAAGAAGCAAAACATTGTCGATAAGTTTGCCACCTATGCCGAGAAGAACGGACTGAAACGCCGCAACCTCATGATTGAACGTTCACACAAACTCTTGGAGCGTTACATCATCAGCCGCGTCATCTATAACATGCTGAAAGAAGAGGCTTGGATAGCTTACTTGAACTTGGATGACCCTGCTATCGAAAAGACGCTCAGGGTAATGCACGAAAAGAAAGCTTTCCCCGAAACGGGAAAAGCAGCAAAGAACAATCGGAGCCAAAAGGCTAAGTAAAACAATGGAAGGACACTGGGTGCTCATCACCCGAAACGTATGTCGGTAATCACCTGGTTACCGACATATTTGTTCAGTTGTTCCGTCAGCTCCTTGCGACGCATAGAGAGATCGGAACGCAGGGCAGGATTAGAGAGTCGTACATATAGCGTTTGATTATATATATAGGTATTCAGCGTATAACGCGCTACGACAGGTCCTGCCACTATAGGCCAAGCTTCCACCAACCGTTTCTGCTGCAGCGGCATCTCCAGTCCCTGCTCACGCAAGCTGCGTAAGATAAGGTCCTTCACCTGTTGTACGTCACGTCTAAACACTTACTAATCCTCTTAAACTCTTAAACCCTTAAACTCTTAAACCCTTAAACTCTTAAACCCTTAAACTCCTAAACACTCACCTCCCCCTGTTCCACATGGAATATCTTGTAGTCGAGCGAAGAGTTGCTGAGTATCTGGTCCAAATGGTCACGGTTAGTATCAGTAATGAATATCTGACCGAAGCTGTCGCTGGACACCAGACGCACAATCTGCTCCACGCGCCGCGCATCCAACTTGTCAAAGATGTCATCGAGCAGCAATAGCGGGGTAGTCTGCGAAGCAGTGCGTTTCAAGAACTCGAACTGCGCCAGTTTCAAGGCAATGACATAGGTCTTGTTCTGTCCTTGTGACCCCTCTCGTTTCATCGGATGACCACCCAAGGTAAACTCCAGGTCGTCCCGATGCACCCCATGCAGGGAATAGCCCACAGCAAGGTCTTTGTGACGGTCACGCTGAATGACGTCCAGCAAAGGTCCTCGCTGGCAATGGGAAACGTACTGCAACCCTACTGACTCCTGTCCTCCTGAGATGTGCTGGTAGTATTCCTGGAAGACGGGCGTCAGCTGCTCAATAAAGGCGGCACGCTTGTGATACAGTTCTTCACCGGCTTCTGCCATCTGTTCCTCCCAAAGTTGCATAAGAGTCTCATCAAAGGGAACCCCTGACGTACTGTTCTCTGCCTGCTTCAACAACGTATTGCGCTGCTGATGGGCATTGTTATAACGGCTCAGTGCATCAATATAGGAGTGGTCATACTGCGAGATGACCATGTCCATCAGGCGTCGCCGCTCTTCGCTGACTCCTTCTATCAACAAGGTGTCAGCAGGAGCCACTACAACGAGGGGTATCAGTCCGATATGCTCTGACAAGCGTTTATACTCCTTCTTGTTGCGTTTGAAGTGTTTCTTCTGTCCACGCTTCATGCCAACGGAGATGAGCAACGACGGGGATTCGGAACTCTCATCCACATCGCCATCCCCTTTGTCTTCGTACTCTCCTTCTATGACGCAAAACGGTTCACCATGACGAATCACCTGCGAATCGATGGGATTGGAAGCTGAACGACAGAACGACAGATAATATACGGCGTCAAGCACATTGGTTTTGCCCATGCCGTTGTGCCCGATGAAACAATTCATCTTCGGCGACAACTCCAGGTGGGCTTCACCAATGTTCTTATAGTTTAATATGTTCAGCCGCTTCAGTATCACTCTTTCAAGAAAAAGAGAGGTTAGAGAGCTTGTGCAAACTGACGACCGTACTCCTTGCAGTCCTCCAGATTAGCCTCATCGGGAACCCAGAGTTTGGCAATACCTTCGTTAACCAGCGTGAAGCCAGCCTCCTCCAGTTTAGCACTAATCTGCTTCACCGAACCGCCACCCCAGCCGTAAGAGCCAAAGGCTGCTGCCTTTTTGTTCTTGAACTTCAGACCGGCAGCCATCTCCAGCAGTCCGGCAATGGCAAAGGAGTGACCATTGTTAATGGTAGGCGAACCTACGAGAACTGCCTTGGAACGCCACATTTCGGTCAGCGCATCATTCTTGTCGTCACGGTTGATGTTCATGATCTTCACACAGGTTTCAGGGGCAACCTCATAGATACCTTCGGCAATAGCCTCAGCCATCTTGCGCGTTGACTGCCACATGGTGTCATAGACTATCGTTACCTGATTCTCCTGATAGGCATCACACCACTGCTTGTACTTCTCGATAATCTGTGTAGGATTCTCTTTCCAGATAATACCGTGAGACGGACAAATCAGTGTCAGTGGCAGGTTCATAGCCTCTATCTGCGGAATCTTCTTGGCTACCATTGCACTAAAGGGGTTCAGAATGTTAGCCCAATACTTCTCGGCCTCGTATATCAAGTCAGCCTCTACCACACAATCGTTATAGAGCGACTCTGAAGCAAAGTGCTGACCAAAGGCATCGTTGGAGAACATCACACCACCGTCCTGGTCGTAGTAGGTCAGCATAGAGTCTGGCCAGTGCATCATGGTCATCTCGACAAACGTCAGCGTACCCGCTCCCAAAGAGAGTGTATCACCTGTCTTGACATTGACGAAGTTCCAATCCTGATGGTAGTGACCACGGATGATTGCCTCGCCCTTCTTGGTGCAGTAGATGGGAGTATCAGGAATTTCGCGCATCAGTTCGGGTAGCGCGCCGCTATGGTCTATCTCGTTATGGTTCATGACGATATAGTCAATCTGCTTCAGGTCTATTTCCTGCTTCAGCCGACTGACGAATTCCTTGTCGTAAGGTTGCCAAACGGTATCTATAAGTGCTACTTTCTGGTCGCGCACCAAATAGGAGTTATAACTGGAGCCACGATGTGTCGAAAGCTCATCTCCATGAAAGTGTGTCAGTTCCCAATCGACCTTGCCGACCCAACTGACGTGTGGGGTAATCTGTTTTGCCATTGTTCGTTATGTTCTTTATCAAGTTGCAAAGATACATATATTTTTTTAAATAACCATCAGTGCATGGCACGTTTTTCGAAAAATATTTGTACTTTTGCAAGCAGAAATGAATCAAACACGTATCATTAACATCATTTTAGCGCTTGCAGCACTGGCTTTGGCCATGCTCTGCGTATGGAGCATAACATCATGACGGACAACGGACAGAACAGCCGCCAGCAGCCACTTGAGGGTATGAGGACGGACACCAGACAGAAGAGACTCGTCATCCGCGTAGGACAGAGTAGCCTTTCCTTTTCGAAAGCGACAGCCGACGGAGTGACTTTTGTAGCCTACCAGTTGAATAGCAGCATCTCGATAGCTGCCAACCTCCGGCAGGCGCTGCAGGAAGAAGCGATTCTCCACGAGTCCTTTAACCAGACACTGGTTCTGGTAGATACTCCTGTACTGATGGTTCCTGACGGTCTCTTTGTGGAAAGCGAACAAGAGGATTTGTACTACCACACCTTCTCACGTCAAGACCAACAGAAAGTGATGAACTATGTCATGTCTGACCTAAAGTGCGTCGTACTGTTCTCCGTTCTGAAAGATCTCTATACTGTCTGCAACGATGCGCTATCGGGTGTTCACTTCATGCCTGCCATAGCACCAGTGTGGCGTCATTTGCACTTGCGCAGCTATGCGGGACAGCGACAGAAGTTGTTTGGCTATTTCCACGAACGCCGCTTGGAGGTCTTTGCCTTCGGTCAAAACCGCTTCAAGTTCTTCAACTCTTTTGCCGTCAACAATCCCAATGATGCCCTTTACTACATGCTGTCCGTCTGGAAACAACTCGCCATGACGCCAGAGCACGATGAGTTACATCTGGTGGGTGACATTCCTGAACGTGAGGTCTTGATGGAAGAGGCACAGAAATTCGTGAAGCGCGTCTTCTACATCAACCCCTCTGGCGAGTTCAACCGTGCCGCCGTGACGCAGCTGCAGGATGTGCCCTACGACCTGATGGTGTTGTATGTCAAGGGCAAATAAACAGGACGATACAGTTATGCGAATCATCACAGGACGATACAAAGGCCGGCACTTCGACATTCCGCGCTCTTTCAAGGCACGGCCCACGACCGACTTTGCCAAGGAGAACATCTTCAATGTACTCATTCAGTATGTTGACTTCGATGGAGCCACGGCTCTCGACCTCTTCTCCGGCACAGGCAGCATCACGCTGGAGCTATTGTCGAGAGGCTGTCAGCAGGTTGTCAGCGTAGAGTTAGACCGCGACCATCATCGTTTCATCTGCGATTGTTTGAAGAAGTTAGAGGTGAAAGGTGGAAACGCTGTGCTACCCCTTCGCGGCGACGTGTTCCGCTTCGTCAAGTCGTGCAAGCAACAGTTCGACTTCATCTTTGCAGACCCTCCTTACGCTTTAAAAGAGCTGTCCACCCTGCCCGACCTTATCTTCGAGCGTCAGCTGTTGAAGGACGACGGCATCTTCGTCCTTGAGCACGGCAAAGACCATGACTTTTCCCAGCATCCACACTTCGTGGAGCACCGCCAGTACGGCAGCGTCAACTTCTCGTTGTTCAAATAAAAAGAGTAAGGTACGTGTGAGAAACGTCACAGCAGTGGCGATAGCAGACGGGCAAAGGATTCCCACAGGCGCTTGAAGAAATGCGGACGATTCCAAGAAGGAATGCTGGTCAGCGGAATGCTATGCGACAAGTCGTCGTGGAAGATTTTCTTCAAGCGCAACGCCGTTCCCTCATCGTAGATGAAAACATTCAACTCAAAATTATTTTCAAAGGAACGGAAGTCAACATTCGTAGAGCCGCATGTTGACAGCGAGTCATCGACAATCATCAACTTAGAGTGCATGAAACCTGTCTCATACAGGAAGATGCGTGCCCCTGCCTCACTCAGTTCACGGAGATAGCTACGACTGGCCCACTCCGTATAGCGAGCATCAGAATGGTATGGACAGAGCAGGCAGACATCGACACCCGCCATGGCTGCTGTCTTCAAGGCAAAAAGGACTGGTTCGTTGGGCAGGAAGTAGGGCGTCTCTATATAGACATAGTGACGGGCAGCAGTAATTGCCCGGACATAGCCCTGCATAATCTCCGGATACTTCGCCGTCGGACCACTGGTCACCAGCTGTGCCAGACAGGAATTCTCCACCGTAGTGTCCAAGGGTGGATAATACTTCCGGTCGGATATCAGCGTGCGGTCGACAAAATACCAATCGACCAGGAATGAACGCTGCAAGGAATAGACGATGCCTCCCGTCAGTCGCAGCATCGTGTCACGCCAAGGCTGTGAACCTGTTCCCTTCACATAGCGCAGGGCAATGTTCATGCCTCCGACATATCCTATCACACCATCAATGACAACAAGCTTGCGGTGGTTGCGATAATTCACCTTGCTGGTAAAGGATGGGAACCGCACGGGCAGGAAAGGAACAATCTCAATGCCACTCTCACGCATCTTCTCAAAGAAACTATGCTTTACCTTCCAGCAGCCAACGTCATCGTAGATGATGCGCACCTCCACCCCACTCTTTGCCTTATCTATCAACGCATCTGTTATCAAGCGACCAAGAGCATCGTCCTCGATGATATACATATCGATATGGATATGATGGCGCGCAGCGGCGATATCTTTCAGTAATTCGGGGAAGAAGGCGTAGCCGTCAGTCATGATGTCCACCTGATTGTCCTTAAAAGGCAGCGATAGATTCTGGTTGACGAAAAGATCGACCAGCGGCTTATAGCGTTCGGGGACATGCAGGTCGTGCTGCTCCACGAAACCAAGCATGGAGCGTTTGGACAACTGGTCAACGGAACGCTGGCTGATGAGTTTCTCCTTGCGGTGATTCATTCCGAAGAAGAGGTAAAAGACGACGCCAACCACAGGCACGAAGAATATCACCATCGCCCAAGCCATCGTCTTGGCAGGCTGACGGTTGTCAAGTACGACATGGATGATAGCAACAGCTATCAGTATCCACATCAGCGTCATCAGTATCACATTACTTGTCACCATCTATCGTGCTGCAGAGTTTCTTCTCCCCTCTGCCTTTCTCTTTAAACCATCACATCAGAGCCACGCTGACGAGCCAGTGCATTGCGCAGCTCCTGTGTCTGTTTGAAATCTTCCATCAGTTCCTTCGCCCTCATCATGTCGGAACCTACTTCCTTGAGTTGTCGCTGGATGTCTTTCAGGTGTTGATTGACGATGTCCATGCGGAAGTCGAGTATCAGGTGTTGCACCTGTTGGCGCAACGAACCTTCGTTGGTCCTCATCTCAAAACTATGACTCAGCTGATGGCTCTCAATGCCCAACGTTGCAGCCAACTGACTCATCTCAGGATCTGGATGTTGCATGAAATACTGGTCGGCCTTGAAGTTTGCATCGGCAGAGTGCTCTACTGCCTCACGGAGAATGCGGTTGTAACGCTCGTCGCTGAACGACAGATTGTCACAGCCTAGGTCATAGTCTATGTATTGCGCGACGTTCAAGTTGACCGTTCCCCCGTCTTCCGTTTCGAGATTCTCAAAGACAATCTCGTCACCGTGACGGATAATCATCTGGATAAGCAACCGTTCGACGGCTGAAGTTTGTTCCAAAGGCGTATGCAGTCCCATAGGAACAATCAGGTCTGCATCCGATTGTAGAGCGGCTGTCTGCTGTCCTTCGTCCTGACCGTTCTGTGCTCTTTCACGCTCCTTCTGCCTATCCTCTTTATCTTTGGCAATATACTTATTGACCGTAGTGACCAGTGCATCTTCTCTGATATTAAACCGGTGGGCACATTCGGAAAGATAGGTTGTTCGCCGCAGATTGTCTGGAATCACGGAAACGCTCCTGATGATATTACTAATAGCTTCAGAGCGTTTCAGTGGGTCGGTGACATCCTTCAGCAACAAATCCGTCTTGAACTGGATGAAGTCTGTCTGATGCTTTTCTATGTAGTCCTTGAACTCCTGGGCGGTATGCTTTCGGGCAAAGGAGTCCGGGTCATCACCATCGGGCAACAACAAGACCTTGATGTTCATGCCTTCCTGTAACAGCATATCCGTACCACGCATGGCAGCATGAATACCAGCCTCATCACCATCATACAAGAGCACGATGTTCTGTGTAAAGCGATGCAGGAGCTTCACCTGATAGACCGAGAGTGCTGTACCAGAGTTGGCAACAACGTTCTCCAGCCCACACTGGTGCATAGCGATTACATCGGTATAGCCTTCCACCATATAGACACAATCCTCTTTGACGATAGCCTTCTTGGCCTGATAGATGCCATAGAGTTCTCGTTCTTTATGATAGATTTCCGAATCGGGCGAATTGACATACTTCTGTTGGACGCCCTTCGTGGCAGCATCCAGTTTTCGTCCGCCGAAAGCCACTACCTTTCCACTGACGTTAAACCAAGGGAAGATGGCTCGTCCCGCAAAGCGGTCGATGAGCTGGGTGTTGGGTGTTGGGTGTTGGGTGTTGGGTGTTGGGTGTTGGGTGTTGGCTTCGCGAACATAGCACAAGCCGGTCTTGATGAGAAATTCATCCTGATAGCCCTTTCGCCTTGCTTCATTGCTCAGGGCATCGCGCTTAGTGAGTGCGAAACCTAACTGGAAACGTTCGATGATGTCGTCACGAATGCCGCGACTGCGGAAATACTGCAGTCCGATGCTTTGTCCATCGACGTTGTGTTTTAGTATCTCATGGAAATATTGGCAAGCCCACTCGTTGACGATGAACATCGACTCGCGCGCTGTCTGCTCACGTTTCTCTTCGTCTGTCAGTTCACGTTCCTGAATCTCAATATTGTACTTCTTGGCCAACCAGCGCAAGGCTTCAGGATAGGTAATCTGTTCGTGCTTCATCAGGAAGTTCACGGCATTGCCGCCCTCACCACAGGCAAAGCATTTGCAAATCTGACGAGCCGGCGACACCATGAACGACGGAGTCTTGTCGTCATGGAAGGGACAAAGGCCTTTGTAGTTCACCCCCGCCTTTCGCAAGTTGACGAACTCACCCACCACGTCAACGATGTTGGTGGCCTCCATGATTTTATCTACTGTCGCTCGGTCTATCATATTGGGTGATGGGTGTTAGGTGTTAGGTGGTGGGTGTTAGGTGATGGGTGATGGGTGTTAGGTGGTGGGTGTTAGGTGGTGGTTATTTGTTGAGGGGCTGAGGATTGGTAACGGCGGCGCGCATTTCCTTCAACAGGTCACTGGCGAAGATAAAGTCTGTGAGTCGCTTGTTGGTGGAATTCATGATTTCGCTGCTGACGCCCTGCCACTCTTTATGTCCTTCGTAGATGAAGATGATATTCTCACCGATACCCATCACTGAGTTCATATCATGCGTGTTGATGATAGTCGTCATCTGGAACTCCTGGGTAATGGAATGCAACAAGTCATCAATCACCAGACTGGTCTTGGGGTCCAGTCCGCTATTCGGCTCATCGCAGAACAGGTATTTGGGATTGAGGGCAATGGCTCGGGCGATGGCTACGCGTTTCTGCATACCTCCCGATATCTCGCCGGGGAACTTCTCTTCTGCTCCTACGAGGTTGACACGGTCCAGACAATCCATCGCACGTTTCTTACGTTCGCGTAGCGTCATCGACGAGAACATGTCAAGGGGAAACATGACATTCTCCAGTACGGTCAGCGAGTCGAAGAGTGCTGCTGACTGGAAAATCATACCCATCTCACGGCGCATGCGTACCTTTTCCTGCTTGGACATCTGCACGAAGTCGCGGCCGTCATACAGTATCTGTCCACTGGTCGGTTCGAAGAGTCCTACCAGATTCTTCATCAGCACCGTCTTACCACTGCCGCTCTGTCCGATGATAAGATTCGTCTTGCCGTCCTCGAACGTGGTACTGATATCCTTCAGCACCTTCAGTCCGTCAAACTCCTTGTATAAATGCTTAACTTCTATCATGACAACAACTGCGTTAGGAATACGTCACTACAGAGAATCAACACACTGGAACAGACGACAGCATCCGTCGAAGCCTTACCCACATTGACGGAGCCGCCCTCAACGGTATATCCGAAGTAGGAGGGAACGGCTGAGATGATAAAGGCAAAGAACAGGCTCTTGATGATGGACATCCACACAAACCATGACTGGAAACTGTGCTGGAGACCCAAGGTCAAGTCGTCGGGTACGATGATATGCCCCACATAGGCAGTACCGTAAGCACCAATGATGCCCATTGCCGAAGAGAAGACCACCAGCACGGGCATGATGGTCAGCATACCCAGAATTTTGGGTAATATAAGATAGCACGCCGAATTGACACCCATGATTTCGAGGGCATCAATCTGTTGTGTCACTCGCATGGTACCTATCTCCGAGGCAATGTTGGAGCCTACCTTTCCAGCCAGAATCAGACACATGATACTAGAGGAGAACTCCAGAAGCATGATTTCACGGGTGGTATAGCCGGACACCCAGCGGGGCATCCAGGGTGACTGGATATTGAGTTTCATCTGAATGCAGATAACGGCACCGATGAAGAACGAGATCAGCAGCACGATACCGATGGAGTTGATGCCTAACTGTTCCATTTCCTTGACGTACTGTTTCCAGAACATGCGGAAACGCTCCGGCACCGAGAAGGTGCGTCCCATCAGTATCACAAACTTGCCGAACGTCGTCAGCGCATTGTATAGTAGTTTCATCATTGTTGTCTTTCCTCCTCCATTTCCTTACGACGCTTGGCTTCTGCCAGTTCCTCGAAGTCCTTCTTCTGCAGAACAAAGTTAGAGCCCAGGTATTTCTCCTTCACGATAGGATTGACTGCCAACTCCTCCGGTGAGCCCTTGAACAGGATGCGTCCCTCAAAAAGCAGATAGGCACGGTCGGTGATGTTCAGCGTCTCATGTACATTATGGTCGGTAATGAGAATGCCGATGTTGCGGTACTTCAGCTGCCACACGATTTGCTGGATGTCCTCAACAGCAATGGGATCGACACCAGCGAAAGGCTCGTCAAGCATGATGAATTTCGGTTCTATCGCCAGGCACCGCGCTATCTCCGTACGACGGCGCTCACCACCCGACAACTGGTCGCCTTTATTCTTGCGCACCTTGCCCAAGCGGAACTCCTTGATCAGACTCTCCAACTTCTCCAGCTGATAGTCGCGGGGCTTACCCGTCATCTCGAGCACGCTGAGGATATTGTCCTCCACCGACATCTTGCGGAACACGCTGGCCTCTTGTGCCAGATAGCCGATACCGGCACGGGCACGCTTATAAACCGGGTATTCCGTCACGTCCTCATCGCCTAAGTAGATGTGACCGCCGTTCGGCACAATCAGTCCTGTCGTCATATAGAACGATGTTGTCTTTCCGGCACCGTTAGGTCCTAACAGACCAACGATTTCTCCTTGCTTCACGTTGAAGCTGACATCGTTCACAACAGTACGCTTGCCATACCGTTTTACCAATCCTTCCGTACGCAGCACCAGCTGCTCTTGTACCTTCACTTCTTCCATATTAGATGCAAAGTTACTAAAAAAATTCCGAGGCAAACGCATCCGCCCGTGACAATTAAATATTTTTGGCATTTCGCCACCAACAAAACGATGAGCAAAGCACCACTTTGACGATGACAAAATCGCAACGTGTACGTCTTTAAATATATAAAAGGATAAAGAAGTTATGAAGAAGATATTATTCACTCTCTTGGCCGCATCAGCGCTTCAGTGTTCGGCACAAACGTTCGAAACGAAGTTCGAGCGACCCGTCAGCGACTTGATGAGCGACGTACAGCGGCAGTTCAACGTACGCTTCAAATACAATGTTGATACCATCGGCAAGCGACTGCCATACGCAGACTTCCGCATTCGTCCCTACTCCATCGAGCAGACGCTGGACAACATCTGTAAATACTTCGACTGGAACTGGTGGAAACAGTCTGGCAACGTCTATAAGATCAAGCCCTACGAGTATCCGCGTCGTCACGAGGCAGAGGGAAAGCAGATGCTAGACTGGCTGTCTTCTCTCTACAGCAACAAGGAACAATGGGAGGCCCGCCGCGACTCGCTACGCCGCGAGGTCCGCCAGCGGTTGGAGTTAGATGCTTTCCTGGACTCCTGCACCTTAAAGCCTCTGCTGTCGAAAATCCGCAAGCACGACGGCTATACCACGCAGAACATCTGCATAGAGCTCACTCCCGGACAGCACCTCTTCGGCACCATCTATGCACCTGCCAAGAAGAAACGCAAAAGCAACCTCTCACCTCTCATCATCTGTCCTGACGGCCACTGGCCTTATCGCTACCGCAAGGACGAACAGCAACGGTTAGGAACCCTTGCCCGCATGGGAGCTGTCTGCGTAGATTTCGATCTCTACGGATGGGGCGAGAGTGAAAAGGAGGTGGGTGCCGAGGCACACCATACCAGCCGCGCTCACGTCTATCAGGCCGCCTGTGGCTATGTGTTGTTAGACTACATGCTGAAAAACCGCAAGGACATTGACCATAACCGTGTCGGTGTCTGCGGCGGCAGTGGTGGTGGCACGCACACGGTATTATTGTCGCTGCTCGACGAGCGAGTGACAGCCTGTGCACCGGTCGTTCACTTGGCGTCGCATTTTGACGGAGGCTGCCCCTGCGAGAGCGGCAAACCCATCCAGCTGTCGGCAGGAGGCACCTGCGAACCGGAACTGGCTGCTGTCATGGCTCCCAAGCCCATGCTAATAGTGAGCGACGGCGGAGACTGGACGGCATCGGTGCCAACTTTGGAGTTTCCTTACCTGCAACGCATCTATGGCTTCTACGGGGCACAAGAGCAAGTCCGCAACGTCCACTTCCCCAAAGAGCGACACGACTTTGGAAAGAACAAGCGCCAGGCTGTCTATGACTTCTTCATCGACGTCTTCGGTCTCGACCGCAGCATGCTGGATGAGAGCAAGATTGAGATAGAACCCGACGAAGCCCTAAAATCGCTATACAAATGAGACGCATAGTTTTTACCTTACTCCTAACCGTTTGCTGCTTCTTCGCCGCAGCTCACGAATACCGCCTATGGTACGACCGTCCTGCCATGACATGGACGCAAGCATTGCCCATCGGAAATGGCGTCATGGGTGGCATGGTATTCGGCACACCAGCCGTAGAGCACATCCAACTGAATGAGGAAACCATCTGGGCCGGACAGCCCAACAACGTTATCAATCCCTCGGCAAAGGGCAACCTTCCCAAGGTGCGCCAGCTGATTTTTGAAGGTAAGTACAAGGAGGCACAGCAGTTGGCTGACGACAAGGTGATGCCGCACTCGGCAGGCAAGAACATGGGTATGCCCTACCAGCCCTTCGGCGACGTCTATCTCTCGATGCCCGGCCATGCAGCATACAGCCACTACGAGCGCTGGCTGGACCTGGACAGCGCCAAGGTGGTCAGCCGCTATGTGGCTGACGGTGTCACTTATCTGCGCGAGGTGACGGCACCTTTAGGACCTATTCCCGTCATTACCGTTCATCTGACAGCCAGTCAGAAAGGCAAGCTGACGTTTACCGCTCACATGACGTCACCTCATGAAAATGTGCTGATAGGCAGCGAAGGCGATGAAGCCACGCTGCTGGGTGTCAGTTCGAAGCATGAGGGACTGAAAGGCAAGGTGCGCTTTCAAGGGCGTATGGCCATCGAGACCAACGGCGGCAAGGTGACTTGCTCGAATGGTATCATCAGCGTAACCGGTGCCGACGAGGCCGTTGTCTTTATCACCATCGGCACGAACGTCAAGAGCTACAACGACATTACGGGCAACGAGGCAGAGCAGTCTAAAGAGCGCATGGATGCGGCCCGCCAGTGGGGCTACGGCCGACTGCAGACCGTTCACACGAACGTCTATACGGAGTACTATAACCGCGTGAAACTGGACTTGGGCGAAGACCGCTATCCTCGCCTGCCGATGAACAAGCGCATCGAGCGCTTCAGTGCGGTCAGCGGTTCCCCCGCTGACAACCACCTCGTAGCCACTTACTTCCAGTTCGGCCGCTACCTGCTCATCTCTTCCTCGCAGCCCGAGAACATGAACCCTGCCAACCTGCAGGGCATCTGGAACGAGAAGATGTTTCCCTCCTGGGACTCGAAATACACGACGAACATCAACCTGGAGATGAACTACTGGCCCGCAGAAGTCACGAACCTCTCCGAACTGAACGAGCCGCTCTTCAAGCTCATCCGCGAGGTGAGCGAACAGGGCAGACAAACCGCTCGCGACATGTATGGTGCCGACGGATGGGTGTTGCACCACAATACTGACCAATGGCGCATTACGGGTCCTGTGGATCATGCACAGACAGGACTCTGGCCCATGGGCGGAGCTTGGCTTTGCCGCCACTTATGGGAACATTATTTATATACGCGCGATGAAGCCTTCCTCCATCAGTACTATCCTATCATGCTCGGTGCTGCAACGTTCTTCACGCAGACCTTGCAGAAGCATCCCACCAAGGGGTGGCTCGTGGTCTGCCCGGGAGAATCGCCTGAGCATGGCGGCAAGGGACGCGGCACGGCTCTCGATGCTGGTGTCACGATGGATAACCAGTTGGTTACCGAACTCTACACAAACGTTCTGACAGCCGCCAAGATTCTGGGCGACAATAATCCTCTTCTGCAGACCATCAGCAGCCAGCTGTCACAACTTCCACCTATGCAGATAGGCTCGTGGGGACAGCTGCAGGAATGGCTCGACGACTTGGACGACCCGAAGGATGACCACCGGCACTTCTCTCACCTCTACGGACTGTTTCCCTCCAACCAGATATCGCCCGACCGCACGCCCGCCTTGTGGGAAGCTGCCCGCAAGTCTCTGCAGGCTCGCGGCGATGTGAGCACCGGCTGGAGCATGGGATGGAAGGTGTGTTCCTGGGCACGACTGTTAGACGGCGAGCATGCCTACAAGCTCATCAAGGACCAGTTGACACTGACGGCCGACACGTTCCTTATCTTTGGTGCTATCAAACAGCGGGGCGGCACTTATCCCAACATGTTCGACGCGCATCCTCCCTTCCAGATTGACGGCAACTTCGGCTGTACGGCAGGCATTGCCGAGATGCTCATGCAGAGTTACGACGGCTTCGTCTATCTGCTGCCTGCCATTCCCTCTGCATGGAAGGACGGCAGCGTCAAAGGACTGGTGGCCCGTGGCGGTTTCGAGATTGACATGGACTGGAAAGACGGACGACTGACACGAGCAGTAGTGCATTCCAACAAGGGCGGCAAGTGTCTGCTGCGCAGCAACACGCCATTAAAGGGCAAGGGACTGAAAAAGAATAAAGGAACAAACCTGTACACGCTATCTACCAAGGCGGGCGTGGCATATACCATTCAAGGACTATGAAGAAACTTATGATGATACTGAGCCTTGCGCTGCTGACGGTGTCGGCACAGGCAGGCAAGCCATGGGACAATGGCAAACTTTGTGTTTCGGATAACCAGCGTTATCTGCAGTTTGAGAACGGACAGCCCTTCTTCTGGCTGGGCGAGACGGGATGGCTGTTGCCGGAGCGTCTGGACCGTGCCGAGGCGGAGTGGTATCTCCAGTCGTGCGCCAAGGCGGGCTACAATGTCGTACAGGTGCAGACCATCGACGGTGTTCCTGCCTACAACATCTACGGGCAGATGTCGAACCCTGACGGCTGGAATTTTTCAAACATCAACCGCAAGGGCGTCTATGGCTACTGGGACCACTTGGACTACATCATCGACCGCGCCGCCGACCATGGCATCTACATCGGCATGGTGTGCATCTGGGGCGGACTGGTGAAGGACGGCAAACTGAGTGTGGAGGATGCCAAGAAATACGGAACGTTCCTCGCCAACCGCTACAAGAACAAGCCTAACATCATCTGGTTCATGGGCGGCGACATTCAGGGCGACATCAAGCCCGAGGTGTGGGAGGCACTGGCCACCACCATCAAGAGCATCGACAAGAACCACCTGATGACTTATCACCCTCGTGGCCGCTACACCTCAGCGAAGTGGTGGGCGAAGGCTCAATGGATGGACTTCCATACCTTCCAGAGCGGACACCGCCGCTACGGTCAGCGCATGGGTAATGCCGACTACCCCATTCCCGACAATACGGAGGAGGACAACTGGATGTATGTCGATTCCACGTGGAAGTACAATCCCATCAAACCGGTACTCGACGCTGAGCCTTCCTACGAGGATATTCCTGTCGGTCTGCACGACCCCAACGAAGCCCGCTGGCAGGACTACGACGTGCGCCGCTACGCCTACTGGAGCGTCTTTGCCGGCAGTTGCGGTCACACCTACGGCCACAACGCCATCATGCAGATGCTGAAGCCGGGCTATCCCACGTCATACGGCGATGCCGGCGACGTGAAGGCATGGTACCAAGGACTGAAAGACCCGGGCTTCCGCCAGATGCAATACCTGAAGCGCCTCATCCTGTCGTTCCCTTACTTCGAGCGCGTAGCCGACCAGAGCATCATTCAGGACAACGGCAGCCAGTACAACCGACTCATTGCCACGCGCGGCAACGACTACCTGCTGGTCTATAACTACAACGGCAATGCGATGAAGCTCGACCTCACCAAGATTAGCGGTGCGAAGAAGAATGTCTGGTGGATGACGGCAGCCACAGGCAAGCTGAAGTACCTCGGCGAATTCGACTCCAAGGTGCTCACCTTCCGCTATCATCCGCAGTCGGCCCGCATCGAGGACGGCGTACTCATCGCCATCGACACCACCAAGGATTATCTGAAGAAAGAACAGACCGAACTCTCGCCCGACGGCTACAAGGCCAAGGAACGCGACCTCAACGAATAACATTAGATAAACATCATGAAAGAACTACCAATCAAGTTTAGCGTACATAAGAATCCGCTGAAGGACAAACAGGGAAATACCACGTATCAGGTAAGGCCGGACACGCAGGAAACGGTAACGACGAAGACGCTGAAAGAACATCGGGAATATTATAACCTGCAGGACAACTTCACACTCGAAGGAGTCGTGGAATGGCTGAAAAAGGAAATGGTGGAGCAGATGAGCTTCAACCGCCGCATACACCTCCAGGGCATCGGAACGTTCTGGATTAAACTCGGGCTGAAACCCATCATCGACGAGAACGGCAAGAAGCACAAGCGCATCGTGACCGACCCGAAAGCTATTACGGGCAACGAGGTGGTGGTGACGGGCGTGAACTTCGTGCCGGACAGTGAGTTTATGGACTACGCCATAGAGCACCTCGTCTATTTCGAAAACTCGGCGCCGCGCGGTTCTGTGGGTCATTCTGAATATCACGACGACAAAGAACTGCGACAGGAAATCATCGACTACCTGACTGAGCATGAGTGCTTTTCGACGAACTTCTTCCGCAAATACTGGCACGTCACCCGATACAGGGCGGAAGCCATCCTACAACAACTCTGCGAAGGAGAAGACGCCATCTTGGTGCGTAAGAAGCTGGCGCGAGCTTATTTCTATTTCCTGAAATAGTTATATCAAAATTTACAGACGGCTTTCATCAACTGCAAAGTGCCACTTCATCGACTGCGAAGTGGCACTTTTTCGATCTCCCGACTTAAGTCAGCAATGTTTCTGACTATAGTCAGCAATGTTTCCGACTTAAGTCAGCAACGTTTCCGACTTAAGTCGGCAATACGACCAACATAGCTTTCGAACTCAGTCTGAACTATACATCCGATGACAAAAGCGGGGGTTGTCCGTCTTACATATATATATAAACGACGATGAAAAAACGATTGACTATCCTGTGCTTGGCGCTGCTGCCGATGCTGGTGGCAGGCAAGCCGATTGTTTCGTCAAACGCTGACCGCAGGTCAGAGAAGGTGGCGAAGCCCGTTGTGAATGTCTCTTGGCTGCGTGTGGAAAACATGGAGCAGCCATTGTCTATCGATACGAATACGCCGCGGTTCTCTTGGCTGATCCAGTCGGACAAGCAGGACGTGCGCCAGACTGCCTATCAGATTGTCGTTTCCACCGACAAGGGCGAGGTCTGGAACTCGGGGAAGGTCAGTAGCGATCAGCAGTTGTGGGTGCGCTACGGTGGTCAACCCCTGAAAGCAGCCACGCAATGCACGTGGAAAGTGAAGATATGGACGACGGCTGGCGAGAGCGCGTGGAGCGACGAAGCCTCCTTTGGCATCGGTCTGCTGAAGGAGGGACAATGGACAGGACGGTGGATTGGTTTGGAACGACTGATGCCCGGAGATGAGCGAGGGTTACACACCCGACTGGCTGCCCGCTACATCCGCAAGGAGTTTCAGTTAGACAAGCCCGTCAAGCGTGCCATTGCCTACGTGGCCGGCATCGGACTGCACGAGCTGCACGTCAATGGCGTAGCCTACAACCGCTACGTCTTACAGCCCATGCCCACCGACTATCGCAAGACGGTGCTCTACAACACTTACGACATCACGTCGGCACTGAAGGAGAAGAATGCCATCGGCATCATCCTGGGCAACGGTCGCCTGTTTCCCATGCGACAGAACAAGCCTTACAAAGCGCCCGTCTTCGGACTTCCCAAGTGTCGCATCAACATCCTGATTACCTTTGCGGACGGTAGCACGAAGCGCATTTCCACCGACGAGAAGTGGAAAATCACCGCTGACGGCCCTATCCGCTCGAACAATGAATACGACGGCGAGGTGTTCGATGCCCGCCGCGACCTCACGGGTTGGGACCTTCCCGGCTACGACGACAAGAAGTGGTTCATGGCGGAGCGCACCTCCATTCCCTTGGGAACGCTGCGTCCGCAGATGGCCCCCGGCATGGTGATGAACCCCTACCCTACAGCCCCCGCTCCTGCGCCCAGCGGTTCACCCGCTCCTGCGTCCAGCGGTTCACCCGCTGCGAAAAAAAACACGGCGCCCAGCGGTTCACCCGCTCCTGCGCCCAGCGGTTCACCCGCTGGGAAAAAAAACACGGCGTCCAGCGGTTCACCCGCTCCTGCGCCCAGCGGTTCACCCGCTGGAATCTACGACTTCCACCAGAACATGGCTGGCTGGATAGCCTTCACGCCAACCGGCAAGGAGGGCGACACCATCCGCGTGAAATACGCCGAGAAGCTGAATGCCGACGGCACCCTCTACCTTGACAATTTCCGCGACGCACAGTCGGAGGATATCTACATCTGCGGCCCTCATTCCTCATTCCTCATTTCTCATTCCTCATTTCAAGAGTGGCACCCCGTCTTCAGCTATCATGGTTTCCGATACGCTCAGATAACCGGTCCTGCTACCAACATCCATGCCTACACCGTCAGCGACGAGATGCAGACCACCGGTCAGTTCGAGTGCTCTGACCCCACGCTGAACCAGGTGATGAAGAATGCGTGGTGGGGCATCTACTCCAACTACAAAGGCATGCCCGTCGATTGTCCGCAGCGCAACGAGCGCCAGCCGTGGTTAGGCGACCGCACGATGGGAAGTCTCGGCGAGAGCTTCGTCTTCAACAACGAGCGCCTCTACAACAAATGGATGCGCGACATCTGCGAGTCGCAGCGCGAGGACGGCGTCTTCTGCGACGTGGCCCCTGCCTATTGGAACTACTACAACGACGATGTGACTTGGCCGGCAGCGCTGCCCTTCGGTTGCGACATGCTGTGGCGACAGTACGGCAACCGCGATGCCATCGACCGGTCGTACCCCTATATCCAGCGGTGGCTGGAGCACCTGCTGGAGGATTATCTCGTGGACGGCATCATCACCAAGGACACCTACGGAGACTGGTGCGTGCCGCCTGAGGAGTTGGAGCTGATACACTCGCAAGACCCTGCCCGCAAGACCGATGGCAGCCTCATCTCTACCGCCTACGTCATTCGCGTCCTGCAGCTTTTGGAGCAATGGGGCTGCGATGCTGCTCGCTGGAAACCCGTCCGCGAACAGATGATTCGCGACTTCAACCGCCACTTCCTAACTGTCAAGGAAGGCACGTCGCCGCGTCCCGGTCATCCGCTCTATCCCGACGCTATCTTCTATGGCAACAATACGGCAACGGCAAATCTGCTGGCGCTGTCCTTCGGCATCGTGCCGGAAAAGTACCGCAACGAGGTGGCGAAGAACGTCGTAGAGAACATCATCATCAAGAACAACGCTCATGTGCCCTGTGGCGTTATCGGCATCTCGTGGCTGCTGCGAGGACTTAGCGACAACGGCTTCAGCGACATCGCCTACATGATTGCCACCCAGCACAGCTATCCCTCATGGGGCTATATGGCAGAAAACGGCGCGACCACCATCTGGGAGTTATGGAACGGCGACAAGGCCAGCCCCAAGATGAACAGCGGCAACCACGTCATGCTGCTGGGCGACCTCATCACGTGGTGCTATCAGTATCTGGGCGGCATCCGTCCTGCGGGCAGCGGTAGTCCTGCAGGCAGCGGCGGTCCTGCGGGCAGCGGCGGTCCTGCGGGCAGCGGCGGTCCTGCGGGCAGCGGTTTACCCGCTGCCTATAAGCGGTTCCGCCTGCAGCCCGCCTTCGACATCCAGGATTGCAGCTATGCCAACGTCAGCTACATCTCTCCCTACGGAAAGATTGTCAGCCATTGGAAAAAGACGCTGCAGCACGTGGAATGGGACGTCGAAGTGCCTTGCAACACCACAGCCGACGTCTGCCTGCCCAACGGCGAGACCAAGACCGTCGGCTCTGGCAAATACCACTTCTCGTGCGACATTCCGACAAGGCACCCCGCCATCGTCAAGGATGAGTTCCTTTACGAGAAGGCCGACTTCCCGCAGTGCCACTCTGCCAGCATCGTAGAAACGAAAAAAGGTGACCTCGTCGCCACTTACTTCGGTGGTCAGCACGAGCGCCATCCCGAGGTCTGCATCTATGTCAGCATCAAGAAGAAAGGCGCTCAGGAATGGAGCAAGCCCATTCTCGCTGCCGATGGCGTCTTTGCCGACGGAAGTCGCAAGGCGTGCTGGAACCCCGTCATCACGGAGATGCCCAACGGCGAACTGTGGCTCTTCTTCAAGATAGGCACGAAGGTAGCTGACTGGACGGGCTGGCTCACTAAGTCGAAGGACGGTGGACGCACTTGGACAAGACGCGAGGCGCTGCCCGAGGGTTTCCTCGGTCCGGTAAAGAACAAACCGGAAATCATCGGCGGTCGGCTGCTCTGTCCCTCCTCCACCGAGGGTAATGGCTGGAAGTTCCACATGGAGATTTACGACCTGAAGACCAAGCAGTGGAAATACGTCGGTCCCGTAGAGGCCGAAATGGCCCTGCGTTGCGAGGACATGCCCACCACCACTCCCGCCGCTTCTCCGGCAGGCTCAACCACCACTCCCGCCGCTTCTCCGGCGGGCTCAACCACCACTCCCGCCGCTTCTCCGGCGGGTTCAACCGCCACTCCCGCCGCTTCTCCGGCGGGCAAGAAAGAAGACATCGAAGCCCCTGATGCCGGTGGCGTTGCCGACAAGAACGGCATGCACCCCATCGACTGCATCCAGCCCTCCATCCTCAAGCTGAAGGACGGTCGCCTGCAGGTGCTGATGCGTACCCGCAACGGTAAGATTGCCACATCCTTCTCCAGCGACAACGGCGACTCTTGGTCGAAGGTCACGCTGCTCGACGTGCCCAACAACCAGAGCGGCACGGATGCGGTAACGCTGAAAGACGGGCGGCATGTGCTCATCTACAACAACTTCGAGACACTTCCCGGCACGAAGAAAGGGGTTCGCACACCACTGTCCATCGCCATCAGCGACGACGGCACACACTGGCGTCACGCCTTGACGCTGGAAGACTCACCTATCAGTCAGTATTCTTACCCCAGCATCATTCAGGGCAAGGACGGAAAACTGCACGTCGTCTATACCTGGCGCCGCCTGCGCGTTGCCTACAAAGAGATAGACATCGACAAACTCTGATGGACTATAGCCTGAGTGCTATATCCACCATCGACATCAGCGCTAAGAGATGGTGCGCCGACTCATCAATACCCTCAATGGAAATGTTTTAAAGTTAGGCGATATGCCAACTATATGACTGATGACAAAACGCTTTGTTATCAGTCTTTTTTATATAATAATAAGGAGAAGAATTATGAAGAGAATAACGGTATTATTGGTCGTTTTCTGTCTGGCGGCTGTCGTCATGGCGCAGCGCGTCAACATCGTGACGGGGAAAAAGGCGTCACAACGTGAGCAATATGCAGCAGAGTACCTACAGAAAAAGCTTCGAGAAATGGGTTGTACCATGACTGCCAAGAAAGCGGACTGCAAGATTACGCTGCGTAATGCCGGCCAAGGAACGGCTGAAGGCTATACAATAACCAAGGACGCAAAAGGCATCGTGGTAGCAGGCAACGATGCCACAGGTGTCATCTATGGCTGTGTGGAGCTGGCAGACCGCATCCGACAGGCGGGCGGCCTTGTTCAGTATGTTGCGATGGCATCGCAACAAACCATCCAGGAAGCGCCAAGCATGGTCATGCGCGGCACGTGCATCGGACTGCAGAAGACGGTCTATCTGCCAGGGCATGGCGTCTATGAATACCCCTACACGCCAGAGAACTTCCCTTGGTTCTACGACAAGGAGGAATGGGTGAAGTACCTGGACATGATGGTAGAGAACAAGTATAACTCGCTCTACCTCTGGAACGGTCATCCCTTTGCCTCGCTGGTGAAGCTGAAGGACTATCCCTTTGCCTTGGAAGTCGATGACGCGACATTCCAGAAGAACGTTGACATGTTCTCGTTTCTCACCCATGAGGCTGACCGCCGTGGCATCTGGGTCATCCAGATGTTCTATAACATCATCCTCAGCAAGCCCTTTGCCGATCATTACGGACTGAAGACGCAAGACCGCAACCGTCCCATCACACCGCTTATCAGCGACTATACCCGCAAGTCTATTGCTGCCTTCATCGAGAACTATCCCAACGTAGGGCTCTTGGTCTGTCTGGGCGAGGCCATGGCGACCATCGAGGACGATGTGACATGGATGAAGGAAACCATCATCCCAGGTATCAAGGACGGACTGGCAGCCTCCGGCCGCTCCACTACTTCCACCACTACTCCCGACGCATCTCCGTCGGGTCTCACCAGCGCATCTCCGTCGGGTCTCCCCCCCATCGTCCTTCGCTCTCACGACACCGACGGCCCCTTGGTGCTAAAGGAGTCGCTGCCCCTCTACCCTAACATCTACACGATGTCGAAATACACGGGCGAGTCGCTCACCACCTATACCCCTGGCGGTCCGTGGGGTGAGACGCATCAGCAGTTGGCGGCTGCCGCTCCCGTACATATCGACAACGTCCACATCCTCGCCAACCTCGAACCCTGGCGCTGGTCGTCGCCGGCTTTCATCCAGAAGACCGTGCAAGCCATGCACCGCGCTCACCACTCCAAGGGCTTGCACCTCTATCCGCAAGCCAGCTATTGGGACTGGCCTTACACGGCCGACAAGCTGCCGAACGGCGAACGACTGAAGCAGCTCGACCGCGACTGGATGTGGTATCGCGCTTGGGGACGCTATGCGTGGAACGACCAGCGTGGCACTGCGCCCTGTGAGAACGACCAGCTTGCGCCCTGTGGTTCACCCACAGGGTCTTCAGAAGCCTCCTACTGGAAGAAGGTGCTTGCCGACTACTACGGCATAGACACAATCGCCGCAGGTCACATGCTGAATGCCTATGACGAGGCGGGCGAGATAGCTCCGAAGCTGTTGCGCCGCTTCGGCATTACGGAGGGCAACCGTCAGACGCTGCTGCTCGGCATGACGATGGGCGAACTGGTCAACCCCTACAAATACACCATCTACCCAGGGTTTTACGAGAGTTGCGGCCCGGAGGGTGAGAAGCTCATCGAGTATATAGAGAAAGAATACAAAGGTTTGCCGCACGTCGGCGAACTGCCCCTCGACATTGTCGATGAGTGCGTGAACCACGGCGACAGAGCACTGGTCGAGATGGGCGCTGCCGCTGCCAAGCCGACACATCATGCCGACGAATATCAGCGTGTGTGGAACGATATCCTCTGCTATGCCACCTTTGCCAAAGCCTTCCAACTGAAGGTAAGGGCTGCTGCTGAGGTACTCCGATACAAGTGGACGCAGGACATCAGTCATCTGGAGACAGCACTCGTCTGGCTGGAGCAGAGCCTCAGCATCTGGTATGACCTGAGTCGCATGACGGACGAATGGTATCTCTATGCCAACAGCATGCAGACTGCCCAGCGCCGCATTCCAGTAGGTGGCGACGGAGGCAAGATGAAGACATGGTCGGAACTGGCCGTGGTCTATCAGGAGGAAGTCGATGCCTTCAAGGAGAACATCGAGAAACTGAAACACCCCGTTTCCCAAAGCGACGTCACGATACAGCCCTTGCAAGCTGCCAAGGTGGCTTATGGCGGCGCTATGGTACCCCTGAAGAAGGGCGCCATCGTCTTCGAAAACCGTCCCGACACTCCTATCGACTCCATCGCTCCCGAATTGTCAGGACTGCAGGCATTGGTGCTGAACCGCGACACCACGCGCATCGTGGGCACTACCATCGACTTCGAGAGCGAGCAGCCCGTGAAGGTGCTGGTAGGACTCTTCAAGGACGATGACAAGAAGTTTGCCAAAGCTCCCAAGTTGGAGATTGATGCCACGGGTAACGAATACGGACAGGCTGAGCCCGTCCTAACTAATGCCATCAGCATCGTACAGATGCCGAAGGTCAACATCCACCAATACATACTGCCGGCCGGGCACCACACGCTACGACTGCCAAAGGGCATACTGATGGTGGCTGGTTTCACCAATGACGACATCAAAGCTCGTGACTGCGGCCTCAACGGCCCCTCGGGTGAAGTCGATTGGCTCTTCCAAAAATAAGACAAGACTATGAAAAGAATACAGACCGTCCTTATATTCCTCTTGACTGTGCTCAGCGGTTTTGCCGCTAAGGGTAAAAATACAATAGCCAGCGGTTCTGCCGCTGACATTCCTGCCGATGTCATGAACCGCATCTACCAAGAGGTACGCACTCCTTATAAATATGGTATGGTGGTAGCCCCTGCGGACAACTACCACAAGATTGACTGCCCGACGGTGTTCCGGGTAGGCAAGCAATGGCTGATGACTTACGTCGTCTATAACGGCAAGGACGGACTGGACGGTCGCGGCTACGAGACATGGCTCGCCACGTCGGACGACCTGTTGCATTGGCAGACGCAGGGGCGCCTGCTCAGCTATCCTGCCGATACCGCACGCTGGGATGCAAACCAGCGCGGTGGTTTTCCGGCTCTCATCGACTGGAAATGGGGCGGCAGCTACGGTATCTCCAAATACAAGGGCAACTATTGGATGACCTACATCGGTGGGCACGGCACTGGCTATGAGGCGGTACGTGAACCGCTGAACATCGGCATGGCATGGACCAATGGTGACATCACCCAAGCACACGAATGGCAGACGACCGATCAACCGCTGCTCTCCATCAAAGACAAGGACGTGCAGTGGTGGGAACAGCTGACGCAATACAAGAGCACCATCTATGAAGTGAAAAAGGAAAAGAGAAAAGGGAAAAACACACTGCCACCCGAGATTCGCAAGTATCGTTTCCTGATGTTCTACAACGCTGGCGGCATCAATCCTGCCAACGACCTCAAGGCGGAGCGCATTGGCATTGCCGTCAGTAATGACTTGAAGAAATGGAAACGTCTGAAAACCAATCCCGTCTATTACCACGAGGCTCCCGGCATCATCACTGGCGATGCTCAGATTGTTCGCATGTCCCCTCCCGCCACCACTCCCAATGTTTCTCCATCGGGCTCCCCTCTTTACGTCATGTTCTACTTCTCGGCTTACAACCCCGACCGCAAGTATAATGCCTACAACACCTTCGCCGTCAGCCGCGACCTCATTCACTGGCAGGACTGGACGGGTGCAGACCTCATCGTTCCCTCCAAGACCTACGACGAGATGTTTGCACATAAGAGTTACGTGGTAAAGCACGACGGTGTGGTGTATCACTTCTACTGCGCCGTCAACAACGACCAACAGCGCGGCATTGCCGTAGCTACGAGTGTTCCTATGGGACGCAGCGAGGTGCGCTTTCCAGAACCTGAGCGCAAAGGGCGCCGCATCATCACCTCGCTCAACGACGACTGGACGGCACGCTGTACTGTGGCTCACGATTCCGTCGTGAGCGTCAACCTCCCCCACAACTTCGATGACTACTACGGCTACCGCCAACTGCGTCACGGTAATCTGCACGGCAAGGCTACATATAATAAGGTATTTAACACCGAGAAGCGCGACGGTCGTCGCTACTTCTTGCAGTTCGAAGGCGTAGGCAGCTATGCACAGGTCATCCTCAATGGGCATAAGTATCCAGAAGAACTGGTAGGTCGTACTGTCTGGACACTCGACGTTACCGACCGCCTGAAGAACGGAGAAAACAAACTACAGGTCAACGTCAACCACCCCGCCATGGAGACTGCATCGCCGTGGGCCTGCGGAGGGTGCAGCAGCGAGTGGGGCTTCTCGGAGGGCAGTCAGCCCTTTGGTATCTTCCGTCCTGTCACTCTTATCGAGACCGATGCCGTGCGCATCGAGCCTTTCGGTGTACATATCTGGAACAATGCCGCCTGCGACAGCGTCTTCATCGAGACGGAAATCAAGAACTATACCGAGGAACAACAGACCATCGAGTTGGTCAACAAGTTCTCCCTCGCCAGTGGCAAGCAGGTGTTCCGACGTGCCGAGACGCTGATCTTGAAAGCTGGAGACAGCAAGACCTTCCGCATGGCAGAGCGCATCGAAAACGCTCATCGCTGGAGCATCAGCGACCCCTATCTCTACACGCTGGCAACGATGATTAAGCGTATTGTTCCCTCCGAAGGAAATGGTATCGCCGCAAAAATTGCTACTACCGATGAGGTGCGTACGCCTTTTGGCATTCGCAGCATCTCATGGCCCGTGCTCCGCCAGCGCCTGTCAAGGAGCGCTTCAGCAGCAGTGCCCGACGCTCCAGCAGCAGTGCCCGACGCTCCAGCAGCAGTGCCCGACGGGTTACCGTCGGTTGACAACCGCTTCTACCTGAACGGCCAGCCCGTCTTCATCAACGGCACCTGCGAATACGAACACCTCTTAGGTCAAAGCCACGCCTTTACTCCCGAGCAGATTCGCTCTCGCATGAAGCAGATTACCAATGCCGGCTTCAACGCCCTGCGTGAGGCACACCAGCCCCACAACCTGCTCTACCAACAATTGTGCGACGAACAGGGAGTCTTGTTCTGGAGCCAGTTCTCGGCACACATCTGGTACGATACGCATAAGTTCCGCAACACGTTCAAACGCATGTTGGTACGCTGGATCAAGGAGCGTCGCAACTCCCCCAGCATCATCCTGTGGGGACTGCAGAACGAGAGTGTCTTGCCCAAGAAGTTTGCTGAGGAGTGCTCGGATATCATCCGTTCTCTCGACCCCACCTGTCGCGACCAGCGCGCCATCACCACGTGCAATGGCGGCGAGGGCACCGACTGGAACGTCATTCAAAACTGGAGCGGCACCTATGGCGGCTCTGCCGACAACTACGACAACGAGCTGCTGCAACCGCAGCAACTGCTGAACGGCGAGTATGGCGCTTGGCGCACCCTCGACCTGCACGGCGATGCCAAATACAGCGAGGAGAGCTTCACCGCCTTGCTTGAAAAGAAAGCCCGACTGGCAGAGAAGGCTTACACGGTGGCTGGCGATTCTGCTGCCGGCAATCCTGGCGTCTGCGGTCACTTCCAATGGATCTTCAATTCTCACGATAACCCCGGACGCGTACAGCCCGACGGTGCGCTGCGCCGCATTGACAAGATTGGTCCTATCAATTATAAAGGTCTCGTCACTTCCTGGGAGGAACCCACCGCTGCCTACTATATGTATCGCCAGCGCTATGCCACCACCACTCCCGACGTTTCTCCAGCGGGTACTCTCCCCACCGCTGCCGACCGCAACCGCGACCTCGTAAAAGGTGCTGAGGACTATCATTACCTCTACCGCATCAACTGCGGAGGTGATGCCTTCACCGACGAGTTCGGACAGCAGTGGCAAGCCGATGACACGCTCTTTAGCCACTCATGGGGACAGGATTTCGAGGGCATCCATGCTCTACAGGCGTCACAGCGCCATATCACTAACGACATTCGTGGCACACAGAGCGACGAGCTGTTCCAGTTCTTCCGCTTCGGTCGGCACCGTCTATGGTACGACCTGCCAGTCAATAGCACCACAGTGCCCGACGATTCATCGTCGGTTCTCTACCGCGTCGAGCTCTACTTCTGCGAACCGTGGCACGGCCGTGACGCTTCTGAAACCGCTGACTACGAAGGGCTGCGCATCTTCGATGTCGCCGTCAATGGAAAAACCGTTGTCAACGACCTTGACCCGTGGGCAGAGGCTGGCTATTGCGGAGCCTTAAAGCGTGTGGTGTATGCCAAGGCGAAGAACGGTCGGTTACGCATCTCCTTCCCCGAAGTGAAGGCTGGTCAGGCGGTTATCTGTGGCATAGCGGTTGCCTGCACCACAGACACTCCTCTCACCTCTCACCTATCACCTCTCACCTCTAACGCTTGGCATGCCCTCGATACTGACACCATTGCTAAATTGCCGAAAGAACTGTTACCTGCCGACACCGAGGCACGCCCAGCCAGCGTCTATGAGCCTTCGAGTGCCAAAGACCTCAAAGCTCATGATATCAAGTTGAACACCCAAAGTCAAAAAGGCACCACTTTCCTCATCACCCCTGGCTTGGGTCAAGAGTATGCCCTGCGCTTCCGCTATAAGAACACAACAGGCGAGCCCGTCACCGCCCGCATGACCGTCATTGACTCAAAGCAGGCTGTGCTGGTGGACTGCAACGTGACGTTCCCGCCGACGCCCAACAAGTGGAAGATGCTCTCTACCACCACCGGAACGCAAATCAATGCTGGTACCTATCAACTGCGCATCGAGACAGACCAGGTGGAGTTCAAGGAGGTGGAAATACAATGAAAGTTACTTAATCACTACCTTGCGATGATGATAGATGTAAATGCCCTTCGGAAGTGAAGTGGCAGAAGAAATGCGGCGACCGTCAAGCGAATAGACTGCAGGGCGGTCGTCATTATTACGAGAAGAGACAACAGCACTGATATCCGTAGCCTCACCCCATTGGTTGCGAAGGAAAGTAGATTTCTGAGCAATGGAGTTCTTGAATTGGTCGCGACGGTTCTGGATATTGCCTTGGCTATATTGCGGCCAACGCTTTCCATCACAAGCGGCAGCAGCTGATATCTGGTCAACAAAAGCATCGATGAAGTTGCCAAGGGAGGCATAGTCGTTGGCAATGAATGACAACCAACGTTTAGCGACTGCTGCCTGGAAACGCGGATAGCGGGATATCTCTCCTATCCAGTTCTGTCCGAAGGGCGAGTCGTGATAAATAAACTTGCCAAGTCCGCGACGGAAGGAATTGCCAAAGTCCCAAACAGGACCGAACACCAGCTTCGTATTCTCGCCACGGTCTTTGTGCAGGTAACAGCTGCCATGAAACGACTCACCGTTGTCCATTATCTCCTGCACGATGTAGAAGGCTACCAACGCCTCCATGTCGATATAGTTCTCCCACAGCGTACTGTTTTTATCACTATTGTAGATGGCATCGTCAGCTGCCTGCAAGTATTGGGTAAGGTAGTTTTTCTGCTCATCGGACAACACTTCAGGAGAATGGTAGGTAAAGCGCAACAAGGCACCATTACCCTCCGTCATGCGTATCTGACAGTCATCGTCGTAGTTGTCTATTTCCAACAGCCAGCCGCCGGTGATATTCTCGGGATTGGTCTCACCGTCGTTCTGCTCGACGATGTTCACACGGTTAGCATCGACGCGAATCTGTTCCGTCATCATATACAAACCGATGTAATCGCCATTGAGCACCACTTCCACGGGGCGTTGCTCCGGAGTATATGCCAGTCCTAAGCGACGACTCAGTTCAAAACCGACGGTATTGCGAAGGAACGCCAGATTGTCGTCGGCATGTGCCAACAACGTGAAATGCTTGCTGCTCTTCATACCTAAAGGCTTTGCCTTGGCCGCGAGTTTCAAGCGGTAGGGCTTTTTATCAAAGCCGGTCCAAGTGTAGTTGCCGCGACCTTTTATCTGCAGGGGCAGCGGTGCCTCGGCACTGCCTATCGACTCGTAGTCCTCCAAACCTTGGTTGTCAAGATAATAGGAACCTGACACGTAGGTTTCTTTCGACGTGACAGGGGCTTCGGTATTGATGAAAAGTACGGGCAGCGTTCCCGACCAGTCATGCTCAGGCTCCGGTTGAGGTTGCGGAGTTTCACCACTCACAGGAGTAATGACAAACTGCATGGTGGAGGGAACAATGGTTATCGTGTAATGCGTAATGCCGTCGCTGTTGGGCAACCGCCATGCGCCACCTTCGCCATATACCATCTCGCCCGACAGTTCGCGACAGTCATCGTAAGGAGCATTGAGCAGATAGTGCCAGAAATGGTCTGAGCTGTATGCCGAGGCGGGGGCAATCTTAAACCACCCATCGTCACCATTAGCAGGAACGGTGATGGCCCACGACTTCTCATCGGAAGATAAGGTAAGGGGGTAGCTCTTGTCGGTGGTACTCCACCCGTTAAGCCACCCCACCAGATAGTAGGCATTCTCCTCTTCTGCCAATACTGGTGATGTGCTGACCAGTGCAGCAAGCAATAGCAGGAGAAATCTCATTAAGCAGCTTTCTTGATAAAGCGACCTTTCTCGTCACGAGCAGGAGTCGTGGCCTTCTTCTCGGTCTTGGCCTTCTTGGCAGCAGCCTTCTTCTCGGTCTTTACCTTCTTCTCAGCGGCTTTCTTCTCAGTCTTAGCTTTCTTTTCAGTCTTAGCTTTCTTTTCAGCAGCCTTCTTCTCGGTCTCTGCCTTCTTTACGAAGCGACCCTTCTCGTCACGGGCGGGAGTTGCTGGCTTCTTGGCTGTCTCTGTTTTCTTGACAAAACGTCCCTTCTCGTCGCGGGCGGGAGTATTGGTCTTCTTAGCTACCGGCGCTGCCTTCTTGGCTGGAGCTGCTTTCTTGGCTGGAGCTGCTGTACCATAGCAACGCGTACACTCATGGCGTCCCATCTTCTTTGCCTCAGCCATAGTAACACTCTTCACGTTCTTTGAATTGGTGAGGTAGCTGCATGACTTGTTCTTGTGATAGGCTACGGCACCATCGCCAGTAGAAACATACACAGACTGTGCGCTGGCTGTTGCTGCCATGCAAACCAATGCTACGAGGGTCATTAAAAACTTCTTCATCTTCGTTAAGTGTTTTAAGGGTTAGACATATTCTGCGGGCAAAGATACAAAAAAGTGAGAACATTGCAAAACAAAAAGGACTTTTTTTACTACACAAAAAAACATGTGACTCGGAAGGAGCCACATGCTTTGAGATTATTTCCAACTATGTATTAGTCGTTGCTACCGCCGCTGTGAGTAGGAACAACGGGTTTGGTAGGCTCAGTCTGAGCAGGATCAGAGGTAACATCCATGTGAATGGCTCCATAGAGCTTGAAGGAGAAAGTGCGCTGACCAGACTGCATCTCAACTACCTGAACGTCCTGATAAACTCTGTAAGTACCAGTACCAGTCATATCGTACTCGATAGACTTATTGCTAGACTTTAACTCACTACCAAACAGAGAACTGATAGTAGTCTTAATGATACCAGTCTCGCGAGTTTCGAAACCAGCCTTCTCAGCATAAGAAATCTTGTTTCTACCACTGATCAGACTACCAGTTGAGAGGTCCTCAGTTGAAGCAGTAACCTTCGTAACCTTCACATTCATGATGATATCCCATACAGAGAAGTGAGGCATCTTAGCGGTCAGCTTAGTACCAGAGAAAGTACACTCGGGCTTCTCAGTACCAGCAGCATTCTGAACAAAAACATCTGTATTCTCAGCACCTGGGAGGTCTGTAACAACTTCAACAGCGGGGTTGAAGGTAGCACCCTCGGGCTTACAATCCAAAGACAGAGAAGCGGGAGCATAAGTTTTACCCTCAACAACCTTCTGCAGAGGAGCAGCCTTGCTGTACAGCGTCAGAGCCAGCTGCTTGCTATTCAGAGCGTAAGTCAAGGCAGCAGGAATGGTCACGTTAGACTGTGCAGACAGGTAAGTATCGGAAGTAGAAGCGTCAGAACCACCAGAAATGGTAACACCAGCGTTCAGTGTCCTAACAGTTAAATCGATAGCAACCAAGGTCTTACCAGCAAAATCAACCTTCACATTCTGGTCGATAACACTACCGCCAGTCAGAACAACGTTCTTACCGTCAGCAACATTCTCGAAAGTATAGACCTTACCACTGACAGAAGTTGCGGTAGCGCCATTATATTTCAGAGTTGCGCCCAGAGGCAGATTTTCAGAAACTGTCACAATCAGCGTCTTAGGTGTTGTGGTAGCGATATCAACGGAAGTTACCTTTACTGCGGGTGCGGGAGCAGCCTCATGCTTGCTGTGACAAGAAGTCATAGAAACAGCAACAAGAGCACCTACAGCCAACACGAAGAAATTCTTTGCAATCTTTTTCATCTTCTTAATGTTTTAATGTTGTATTGGTTCTTTATTTACTTAATCTCAACAGTAGCACGACGGTTGTAAGTGATGGGGCTCAGTGTGTTCACGCCACCAGCAGCAACAGTCTCAATCTTGTCACGGCTTACACCCATCTTAACGAGCTCGTTAACAACGGTGTCAGCACGCTTCTGAGACAGCGTCTTGTTGTAGTTAGCATTACCAGTCTTGCTGTCAGCGTAACCAGTAACAACAATCTTAGCGTTGTTGTCCTTAGCAACCTTTGCCAAGTCACTAACGTTCTGCAGATCCTTCTTAGAGGCAACCTTAGACTGACCAATGTTGAAGAATACAGAAACAGGAGCAGCAATCACCTTAGTCTCGGTAACAGTCTGAACCTTGGCCTCAGCCTTGGGCTGGTTAGCCAGCATGTTCTTCAGACGAGCGTTCTCAGCCTGAGCGTCAGACAGCTGAGCGTTCAGAGCGTCGATCTGACCCTGTGACAGAGCCTTGATAGCCTCTACGTCGGGAGTCTTGTTCCAACCAGTCTTACCCAGGTTGTAAGTCAGACCAATCTCAGCAGTGAAGAAGCGATCGCAGTTCTTCATACCATCACCGTAGTTAGCAACAACGGCGCCGTTAGCAGGACGGAAAGCGTCATAGTCAGGAGCGAAGGTGTAACCCAAGTCGAGGTTCAGCAGGAAGTGCTTGCTCAGCTTCCAGGTGTTCACGATACCTGCGCTAACAGTCATTGCATAATAGTTGTTGCTCATGTTGCGGAGAACACCAGCACCAGCGTAGGGAATAAAGTTCCAAACGCGAGTGTCGCTATAGCCACAGAACATGTTGCTCAGGTTGAACATAGCCTGCTCAGAAATGTTCCAGAACTTCACAGCGTTGGTCTTCTTGTTATCGCTCTGTACGTTACGGCCCCAGATACCAGTAGCCTTAGTACGCAGTCCGAAGCCAGGGGTAAACCACTTACCGATAGCTACAGAAGCACCGATGTTGTTACGGAAACCCTTGAAAGGACTCTTTGAGAGTTTGGGGCTCATGCCCTGCTCCTCATTTGAATAGAAAGCGCCATAAGAGAAGTCTGCAGAAATAAACCAGTTGCTCCAGAAAGAGTTGGTAGCTACGCTATACTTCTCCGTAGGATCTGCCTGTTGTGCCATAGCATTCACAGACAAGCCAGCAACAGCCAGCATTAAGAATAACTTTTTCATACTACTAATAATTATAAAACATAAACTATTTCGAAATTTGTGTGCAAAAATAAGGACTTTTTTTTGAATAAACAAACTTTTTAACAAAAATATTAAGGAAAATGGTATATTTTTATTGTATTTGTTGCAAATAGTGAATAACTTTCCACTTTTAACCTAATAATTGCTCGATTTCTTGTTGGGGCAAAATGCAAAGAATAGGATGTCCGTCAGGGGTATAATTCACATTGCTGCAAGCGAACAGGTCATTGACCAACACATCCATTTCCTCGTTTGTCAACTGTTGGCCATAAGGTATTGCTGCATGGCGTGCCAATTGTAATGCCACCTCGCTATTCAGAGCCAAGCTATCGTGGTTGATAGGGATGGCAGCAGCTACGATGTCCTGAATCAGGTTACTGGGGTTCAAGCCTTCGATGCCAGCTGGAACGCCATTGATAGCGAAGCTGGCGGGCCCTAATGGCGTCAGTTCAAAGCCGACTGCCGTCAACAGCGGTTGCAGCTCGTCCATGAGTGCAGCGTCAGAGGGTGCCATCTCCAACACTTCAGGAAAGAGGAGGCGCTGGCTTTGTGAGGGGGTATGTGACAGCTGATGCATATATCGCTCATAGCGGATGCGGACGTCGGCACGATACTGGTCGATAATCATCAGTCCCGACTTTACGGCCGTCATGATGTAATGACCTTTGTACTGATAGTGCGAAGGACTGATGTCTGTCAACTCCAAGGGTTGAGCGTCAGAAGACTTCTGCTGCACGAGTTCCTCGTCCGTCTGGAACAGCGACGTCTCGGACGAGGCAGGTTGCTGTGGCAGTTGTTCGTATAGCTGTTCCCAGTCCTTCGTAGCCTTTTGCTTGAAAGGATTGTAGAAGGGATTATATTTCGGAGCCGGTCCTTTCGGCATGGCATGAGCATCGTTGGGAGTATAGGCTGGGATATCCGGTTTTCCTACGGTGTCGAATTCTATCTGAGGAATATCGCAAAATTGTCCGATGGCATCCTTGACGGCCGCAGAGAGAATCTGCCAGATGGCCTGCTCGTTCTCGAATTTGATTTCGGTCTTCGTAGGATGAATGTTCACGTCGATATCAGCAGGGTTGACGTCGAAGTATATAAAATAAGGTACGTGCGTACCGTCAGGTATCAGCCTTTCGTATGCCTGCTGGACAGCCTTATGGAAATAAGGATGTTTCATAAAGCGCCCATTGACAAAGAAATACTCATGAGCACCCTTCCGCTTTGCCGTCTCAGGCTTTGCCGTAAATCCGCTGATACGACAGAGAGCCGTTTCTACGCTAACGGGCAATAGATCCTGACCATAGCGTCTGCCGTAGATATCGGAAATGCGTTGTCGCAAGCTTCCCGCCCGTAAGTTCATCAACTCCTGTCCATTGCTATGGAGTGTGAAGCTGATGTCCGGATATACCAGGACAATACGCTCAAAGGCCGTCAAGACGTTGTTGAGTTCCGTGGCGTTCGTCTTGAGGAACTTCCTGCGGGCAGGGACGTTGAAGAAGAGGTTGCTGACCGTAAACGAGCAGCCCACCGGACAAGAGCAAGGTTCCTGACTGTCTATCCGTGAGCCCGACAGCGTCAGACAAGTACCTATCTCGTCTTCCTTGCGCCGTGTGCGCAACTCTATCTGTGCCACTGCTGCAATAGAGGGCAATGCCTCGCCGCGAAACCCCATGGTGTGCAGTGAAAACAAGTCGTCAGCCTTCCGTATCTTCGATGTGGCGTGACGTTCGAAAGCCAGACGAGCATCCGTTTCCGACATACCACAGCCGTCGTCTATCACCTGTATGGAGGTACGTCCTGCATCCACCACCATGACATGGATGGTATGCGCTCCGGCATCCACAGCGTTCTCCACCAGTTCCTTGATAACAGAAGCCGGTCGCTGTATCACCTCACCAGCAGCAATCTGGTTGGCGACACTATCTGGTAGCAGTTGTATGACGTCACTCATTTCTACGCTTCATCTTTCTGGGCGGTTCACGCCGTTTGATTTCCTTCAGCTCCGTACCAGCTTTCTTTGGTCTCCAGTTGAAGATATCCTCCTTGTTGAGCGGACGGACGTAGTCGAACCATGCAAATCCCGGCAGCGGATTGGTCTCCGCAGGAATCTGGTTGATAGGATAGTAAGTACACATGGCCTTGTTCGTCCACAGCTTCTCCATTTTTCTATTCTTCAGGAACATGCGAAGCAACGACGTCTCGACATGATTCATCATGGTGATGGCGCTGTCCTCTTCATCCACATGGAAGTAGTTGATGAGCACATCGTCAATGGCCTGAAACTCGCGGGCTTCCCCTTTTTCGAAGAAAGTCTTCATCTCCTTCGACGATATCTGGTTGAAGTGAATGGAGTCGTGCAACTGTTCCGTAGAGAATGCCTGTCCTATCACATGAGCATAGTCAATGGTAGAGTCGCGCATATACACCTTAACCAACTCTCCGACCAGCTGCTGTCCGTCGTTCCAAATGATAGGGTCTTTGTACATCGTCATGCAGGAGTCCTGCGTATCATATACCAGCGAGTCGCAGACGGCCTGAATATCAGTTCGGTACGCGCGCACTTTATTATATGCGTGTATCTTGCGATACACAGAGTCCGTGCGGATGTTAAAAGTGAATATCTTAAAGGTGTCTGCATGCATGAACAGGGAGTCCTGCTGTGAATAGTCAATGGTTACCGCCCGCTTCGTTGCCATGGCATAGCCTGTCGAATCGTTATACTCACAATAGTCGCCCGTCATCATATTCTTATTGACGGTATCGTTATAGACCACGTTCCAATAGGCATAGTTCGTACCGTCAGCAGCATTATGATAGACGCTGTCACCTATCAGGATACGCCCCTGGTCGCTGATGACGCTGCGTCCGAAGAGTTCCGACTGTTCGCTCTTCGTGTTGTAGTAGCCGTCTTCACTGTAGATACGGCTCGTTCCTGAGACAATTTCCGAAGGTCCCACGATGTGAGCCCTTGACGTCTGTGTGTCATAGAAGAGTGAATCGGTGGTCATGTACATCTTCTTATCCTTCAGCTGCACGTCGTAATAGAAGATGGCCTGCTTTGTATCCGTGTGATACTCTCCCCAGTCGGATGTCAGCACGGAACTGCCATCGACCAGCTTTCCTCCTTCGAAGAAATTACCGAAGTTATACAAGCGGTCATAGTCCAGCGAGTCTGTGTAGAGTATCGACTTCCGGTGCTTCAACACCACGTTGTAGCGTGCCTGCGCCAGTTGGTCGTTACCGTCATAGTAAGCGTAGTCGCTGGTCAGACTCAGCGTGTCGCCCTGCAACATTCTGACATGTCCGAAGGCTTCGAAGGAATTCGTCTGGTCGTAGAAATGAGCACTGTCACAATAGAGGTCTGCTCCTTGATGGCGGAAATGCACATGACCGTTCAGCACCTGTGCATCGCCATTCTGATACTGGTCGTAGTGCAGCCTGTCCGAATGTACCAGATAGACTTTCTTGTCCTCCACCTTCTTACGGGCAGTACGCTTCTTGGCGGGAGCCATGGCGAAAGCCATGCCCAGCAGCAACACACCGATTATGACAGTAAGAATCCTTTTCAATTTCAAATATTCCTAACACCCAACACCTATCACCTTCTATCTTATCCAGCCTTCGTATTGGAAGTTGCAATTACGGTAATTCTCGTTGATGCGCACATACGTCGATTTGATGCGGTTCACCACCCAGTCGTGGAGCACCTGCTCGCGGCGTTTGTTCAGCACCACGTTCTTCAGTATCTGGAAGTCCTCCGTGATGGTAGCCTTATGACCTTCCGTACGGTTCTTCAGTTTTGCGATGGCACACACCGTCTTGCCACGCTCGTTGATCATCTGGAAGGGTGCCGATATGCCACCGATTTCCAGCTTGTCAACAGCCCTTGCCACTTCCGACGGCAGTTCCGCCAGCTTGAAGCGCGACGTGCGTCCCTCCTGAGTGGCGTTGGACATCAAGCCGTGGTTGTTACGTGTATCCTTATCATCGGAAATCACCGATGCTGCCGCGTCAAACGAGAACTTTCCTTCCACGATCTGACTACGGATAGAGTCCAGTCTGCTCAGCGACTTGTCGATAGCCTCCTGGCTCACCACCGGTTTTCTCAAGATATGGCGCACCTTGATTTTCTCGCCACGCTTGTCGATGAGCTGTATGATATGGAATCCGAATTCCGACTCCACAATCTTCGACACTTTCTTCGGGTCTGTCAGCGAGAATGCCACATTGGCAAAGGCAGGATCCAGCATGCCGCGTCCTGTATAGTCCAGTTCACCGCCTCGGCGTGCCGTTCCCGGGTCTTCCGAATACAGACGTGCCAGTGTCTGAAATGACGACTCACCCTTGTTGATGCGGTCAGTATAGTCGCGCAGCTCGTCCTTGATGCGGTTGATTTCCTCCTGTTCCACGCGTGGCGTCTGGGTGATAATCTGCACCTCCACCTCCGTAGGCACGAACGGCAGACTGTCTTGCGGTAAGTCCTTGAAGTATTTGCGCACCTCTGCAGGCGACACCGTGATGTCCTTCGTCAGTTTCTGCTGCATGCCCTGTACCAGCTGCCGTTCACGGTAGGAGTCGCGCAAGTCGGCACGTATCTGACTCATGCTTTTCTTGTAGTATTCCTCCAACTTCTCACGGGAGCCGATAGCCGACACCATGTTCTCGATATACTGCTCCACGCCCTGCGTGATCTCCGCCTCCGTCACCTCCACGCTGTCGGTGATGGCTTGGTTGAGGTACAGCTTCTGTACGGCAATCTGTTCGGGAATAGCGCAGTCCGGGTCTCCCGACCATCTGATGCCTTCCTGCTGTCCCTGGATGCGCATGGCCTCGACGTCAGATTTCAGGATAGCCTCGTCGCCTACCACCCAGATGACCTCATCAATGATGGTACCGACAGAGTCTGCCCGCTGTGTCTGCGCCTCGGCGTTTCCTGCAAAGCCCGCCAAGAGCAGCGCTATTGTTGTCAGGATTCCTTTATTCATGCTTGTTGACCGTCTTTAAAACCTCTTCGTTGACAGAGAACGAGTATCTCTTGCGCAGCTCTGCCACCCACTGCTTTTCCAGTTCCTCCTGCAGGTCGGCCACCACCAGTCCGCGCACGTCGGTATAGTCCTGTGGCTTTTTCAGCAGCTTGCCGTAGGTAGCATCGATGGGATAGCCCTTCACGCTATCTACCTTCACGTCAGCCACCTTGAACACGTCGCGGTCAATCAGCTTGTTGTCACCCTTCTTAAACAGTCCCTTCTCCACACGGATGCGGATGACGGAGTCGTTGTTGAAGGTGGTGCGCAGCGCCTCGTTCCAGTCGTCGAACTTCAGCTTCTTCACACAGTCAGCGACCGCCTTGACGTCCTCCTGAGTCTTCACGTGGTATGCCATACCCTTGAAGCGCGGCTCGTCCCACTTGTACTTTTTCTTATTCTTCTTGAAGTAGCGTTCCAGTCCCTGCTCGTCCTTGGCAGCCTTGTCCCAGACGTTCTGGTTGCTCACTTCATAGAGCAGCAGTCCGTCGTGGTATTCCTTGATGAGATAGCGCAGGTTGATGTCAGCAGCAGCCATTGAGTCAGCGCGCTGCTCCAGGATCTGCTCTTTCGTCAGCGTGCCGTTCGACTGATTAGCCAGTGCCGTCAGCTTTTGGTCGGTGATATGGTCACGGACACCGCGCTGTTCCAGGAATCGCATGATGCTCGACTGATGGAATTCGAACGGCTCCACCTGTTTGCGGTCTGTGAGGAGGATGATATGCCATCCGAAGGGCGACAGCACGGGTTTGCTCATCTCCCCTTTCTGGAGTGCGAAGGCAGCATCCTCAAACTCCTTCACCATCTGCTTTCTGGCAAACCAGTTCAGGTCGCCACCTTTGGCGGCAGAGGGACACTGCGACACCTTTCTTGCCAATGCGGCAAAGTCAGCGCCAGCCTTCAGGGCGTCGTAGATAGAGTCGATGCGCACCTTGGCAGCCTCCTGCTGTTCCTTGGTAGCCTTCTGTGGTACGAGTACCAGGATGTGGCTGGCTCTCACCAAACCGTCGGCACCCACGCGCTGCACGTAGTCGTCATACACCTTGTGCGCCTCCTCCAGCATGTCAGCATCGGTGACGAACGTCGGGCGAATCTGCTGGTCGCGGTACTGTGCGAACTCGGTCTTGAACGCCGTTGTCGTGTCGATGCGCTGGTCTTGGGCAGCACGCACCTTCAGCTTATAGTTGATGAATAACTCCACATACTCCTCGACGCTCTTCTTGTCGATGACGCCGTCGGTATTGTTCTTGTTATACGAATACTCAAACTCCGACCGTGGCACATCTACTCCTGCTACGGTCATAACAACAGGGTCGTCAGCTGTCTGTGCAACTGACAGGATACTGCTCAACAGCAGCGATGCAAATATCAAATGCTTTTTCATAAGTCCTTTATCTTCGTCTTTTTCGTTATGTCGTTATTTCGATATGTCGATATTTCGATGATTCGATGCTCTTTTTCTTAGTCGTTGGGGCGGCTGTAGTTCGGAGCCTCACTGGTGATGGTGATGTCGTGGGGATGACTCTCGTTGACACCGGCATTGGTGATGCGTGTGAACTTCGCGTCGTGCAGATGTTCGATGGTAGCGGCTCCGCAGTAGCCCATTCCCGAGCGCAGGCCTCCCACCAGCTGGTAGATGACCTCCTGCACCGTTCCTTTGTACGGCACCCGTCCTGCAATACCTTCGGGCACCAGTTTCTTCGTGTCTTTCGTGTCCGCCTGGAAGTAGCGGTCTTTCGAGCCGTGTTCCATAGCCTCCAGCGAGCCCATGCCGCGATAGCTCTTGAACTTTCTTCCGTTATAGATGATGGTATCGCCGGGACTTTCCTCGGTTCCTGCCACCAGTGAGCCAATCATGACGCAGGAGCCACCGGCAGCCAGTGCCTTCACGATGTCGCCCGAATAGCGCAGTCCTCCGTCAGCAATGAGGGGAACGCCTGTTTCCTGCAGTGCCTGATAGACGTCATAGACGGCACTGAGCTGTGGTACGCCGACACCTGCTACCACACGTGTGGTGCAGATGCTTCCCGGTCCGATGCCTACCTTCACGGCGTCAGCACCGTTCTCCACCAGCATGCGAGCTGCTGCTCCCGTGGCGATGTTGCCAACGACGATGTCGATGTTGGGGAACGAAGTCTTTGCCTCGCGCAGTTTCTCGACGACACCCTTGGAGTGTCCGTGGGCGGTATCGATGACGATGGCGTCAGCACCGGCGTTCACCAGTGCCTGCATGCGCTCCAGCGTGTCGGCAGTGACACCTACGCCGGCAGCAACTCTCAGTCGTCCTTTCTCGTCCTTACATGCCATGGGCTTGTCCTTGGCCTTGGTGATATCCTTGTAGGTGATGAGACCCACCAAGTGGTTTTCCTTATCGACGACGGGCAGTTTCTCAATCTTGTTCTCCTGCAGTATCTGTGCTGCTGCCGTCAAGTCCGTCTGCTGGTGTGTCGTCACTAAGCGTTCGTGTGTCATCACCTCGTCAATCTTCTTGTCCAGACGGCGCTCGAAGCGCAGGTCACGGTTGGTGACGATGCCCACCAGGTGGTTCTCGTCGTCGATGACGGGGATGCCTCCGATGTGAAATTCTGCCATCATGGCCAGTGCGTCCGCCACGGTTTTTCCCTTGCGGATGGTCACGGGGTCGTAGATCATACCGTTCTCCGCACGTTTCACGATAGCCACTTCGCGAGCCTGGTTTTCTATCGACATATTCTTGTGGATGACGCCGATACCTCCCTCTCGGGCGATAGCAATGGCCATCTGGCTCTCGGTTACGGTGTCCATGGCAGCCGTAACAAAGGGGATATTCAGTTCAATGTTCCGTGAAAAGTGTGTTTTCAACGCTACCGTCTTGGGTAATACCTCAGAATAAGCGGGAATCAACAGGACATCATCGAAAGTCAGTCCGTCCATGACAATCTTGTCTGCAATAAATGATGACATAATTACCTATCTTTTAAAATTATTGCGTGCAAATTTACTGCTTTTTTCTGACATAGCAGTTCTTTTGCACGCAATATTAACACGATTTAAGGTGGAGGGCGTCAGTTTGCCATTTCGCTGATGAATTTGATGCGTACCAGACGGATTTCGTCTTCCGTACATTCGTCGCCCAGTTCGTTGATGGCAGCCTCCAGGGAGTCGCTGTCGCTTTCTGCGAAATAATCGTAGATGTCATCGACGTGGTCTTCGTCCATCACCTCTTCCAGGAAGTAGTCGATGTTGAGCTTTGTGCCGCTATAGACGATAGCTTCCACCTCGTCGAGCAGTTCCTCGAATTCCAGTCCCTGTGCGGCGGCAATGTCGTCGAGGGCAATCTGTCGGTCGATGGCCTGTATGATTTTCACCTTGAGGATAGACTTCTTGGCGACGGTACGCACACGGAGGTCGGAGTGGCGCACGATTTCGTTTTCCTCGCAGTATTTCTTGATGAGTTCCACGAACTCCTTGGCATAGGGTTGCTTCACCTTGCCCTCTCCCACTCCCTGGATGTTCTTCAGCTCCTCCAGCGTTACGGGATAGTCGGTAGCCATCTGTTCGATGCTGACATCCTGGAAGATGACGTATGGCGGACGGTCGAGCTGTTTGCTGACCTTCTTGCGCAGGTCTTTCAGCATGGCGCTCAGCGTGGGGTCGAGGGCACTCGTTCCTCCTTCGTGTTCGCTGACGGCTTCGTAGTCTTCCGCGAACTCCTTGTCTTCGACAATCATGAACGATGTGGGGTTCTTGAGGAACTTCTTGCCTGCGGAAGTGATTTTCAGCAGTCCGTAGTTCTCCACGTCTTTCTTCAGGTATCCTGCGATGAGTGCCTGTCGGATGACGGGGTTCCAGTGTTTCTCGTTATACTTCTCGCCAGCGCCGAACATCTCGTGATTCATGTGCTTGTGGGCGATGATTTCCTCCGTCTCGCGACCTACCACGAAGTCGATGATATGGTCGGTGCGGAAGTTCTCCTTCAGTGCCTGTACGGCTTTCAGCACGATGACGAGCAGTTCCTCTGCCTCTATCTTTGTCTTCGGGTGCAGACAGTTGTCACAGTTGTGGCAGTTGTCTTGCGGATATTCCTCTCCGAAGTAGTGCAGCAGCATCTTTCGGCGACATACCGAGGTCTCTGCGTACGCTGCCGTCTCTGCCAGCAGCTGTCTGCCGATATCCTGTTCTGCCACGGGTTTCCCCTCCATGAACTTATCGAGCTTCTGCAGGTCTTTCTGGGCATAGAACGTGATGCACATGCCTTCTCCTCCGTCGCGTCCTGCACGTCCTGTCTCCTGGTAGTATCCTTCCAGCGACTTGGGGATGTCGTAATGGATGACGAAGCGCACGTCGGGTTTGTCGATACCCATGCCGAAGGCGATGGTGGCGACGATGACGTCGATGCGCTCCATCAGGAAGTCGTCCTGTGTCTGCGACCTCAGCGTCGATTCCAGTCCGGCGTGGTAGGCGGCAGCCTTGATGTCGTTGGCACGGAGAATCTCTGCCAGCTCCTCCACCTTCTTTCGTGAGAGGCAGTAGATGATGCCGCTCTTTCCGGGGTGCTGCTTGATGAAGCGGATGATGTCCTTATCGACATCCTTCGTCTTGGGGCGCACCTCGTAGTAGAGGTTGGGGCGGTTGAAGGAGCTCTTGAACTCGTCGGCGTCGATGATGCCCAAGTTCTTCTTGATGTCCGTGCGCACCTTGTCGGTGGCTGTTGCCGTCAGGGCGATGATGGGTGCCTTCCCTATCTCATTGATGATGGGTCGTATGCGTCGGTATTCCGGTCGGAAGTCGTGTCCCCACTCCGAGATACAGTGTGCCTCGTCGATGGCGTAGAAGGAAATCTTCGCCTGTTTGAGGAATTCCACGTTCTCCTCCTTGGTCAGCGACTCTGGTGCGACGTACAGCAGTTTGGTGATGCCTGCCATGATGTCGGCCTTCACCTGGTCGATCGCCGTCTTGTTGAGCGACGAGTTCAGGTAGTGTGCCGTTCCCTCCTCGCTCATGCTGCTGATGACATCGACCTGGTTTTTCATCAGTGCGATGAGTGGCGATATGACGATGGCGGTGCCGTCAAGCAGTAGTGACGGCAGCTGGTAGCATAGCGACTTTCCTCCTCCTGTCGGCATCAGCACAAAGGTATCCTTCCCGTCGAGGACGTTCTGGATGATGGCTTCCTGGTCGCCTTTGAACTTGTCGAAGCCGAAAAACTTCTTCAGCGCTGCTGTAAGATTTATTTTCTCGTTAACCATAGACAAATATGTTTTCCACTGTTCATTATTTTCACTCCAAATGCGACTTGTCCAGCTGCTGCTGGGCGTATTCGCGTGTCACCTCGAAGGCTTTGATTTTCTTCGACGGCATCTCGAACATGGCGTCCATCATGATGTTCTCCACAATGGAGCGCAGTCCGCGGGCTCCGAGCTTGTACTCTACGGCCTTATCGACGATGAGCGTCAGTGCCTCTTCGCTGAACGTCAGCTTGATGCCGTCCATCTCGAACATCTTCTCGTACTGTCGGATGATGCTGTTCTTCGGCTCCACAAGGATACGTTTCAGCGCCTCACGGTTCAAGGGGTTCAGGTAGGTCAGCACGGGCAGACGACCGATGAGTTCGGGTATCAGTCCGAAGGACTTCAGGTCTTGTGGCCGGATGTATTGCATGAGGTCGTCCTTGTCAATCTTTCTGACGTGCTGCACGGAGTTGTATCCCACGACATGCGTGTTCATGCGCTGTGCTATCTTGCGCTCTATGCCGTCGAAGGCTCCTCCGCAGATGAAGAGGATGTTGTGCGTGTCCAGATGGATGTACTCCTGGTCGGGGTGCTTGCGTCCTCCCTTGGGCGGCACGTTGACGACAGTGCCCTCGAGCAGTTTCAGCAGTCCCTGCTGCACGCCTTCTCCGCTGACGTCGCGGGTGATGGAGGGGTTGTCCGACTTGCGGGCTATCTTGTCTATCTCGTCGATGAAGACGATGCCTCGCTGGGCACTCTCCACGTTGTAGTCGGCTACCTGCAGCAGTCGGGTCAGGATGCTCTCCACGTCCTCGCCGACATATCCTGCCTCGGTGAACACGGTGGCATCGACGATGGTGAAGGGTACGTCCAGCAGTCGGGCGATGGTGCGTGCCAACAGCGTCTTTCCCGTACCGGTGGAGCCTGCCATGATGATGTTCGACTTCTCTATCTCCACGTCCTCGCTTTCGGGCTGTTGCAGTCGCTTGTAGTGGTTATAGACGGCCACGGACAGGTAGCGCTTGGCCTCGTCCTGTCCGATGACGTACTGGTCGAGGTATGCCTTGATTTCCTTGGGCTTGGGGACGTCCTTCTTCTCGTATTTGGTGGCGGGCTTCTTGTTGTTGGCAGCGGCACCGTAGCCGTTGGCCAGCAACACCTCGTAGGCCTGCTGTGCACACTCGTCACAGATATATCCGTTGACGCCTGAGATGAGCAGCTTCACCTGCCGTTCAGACCTTCCGCAGAAATTACACTCTTTCTTCACTGTTGCTTCTCTCCTTCCTTACTTCTTTCTCAGCACCTGGTCTATCATGCCGTACTCCTTGGCCTCGTCGGCGGTCATCCAGTAGTTGCGGTCGGAGTCGTTCCACACCTTGTCGTAGGGGGTGTGTGAATGCTCGCTGATGATGGTGTAGAGTTCCTTCTTGAACTTCATGATCTCCTTGGCCTCAATCTCGATGTCAGATGCCTGTCCCTGTACGCCGCCTAAGGGCTGGTGTATCATGACGCGGCTGTGGGGCAGTGCCGAGCGCTTGCCTTCCTTGCCGGCTACGAGCAGCACGGCAGCCATCGAGGCAGCCATGCCGGTGCAGATGGTGGCTACGTCGCTGCTGATGAACTGCATGGTGTCGTAGATGCCGAGTCCCGCCGTCACGCTGCCGCCGGGTGAGTTCAGGTAGATGCTGATGTCCTTGCCGGGGTCAGCCTGTTCGAGGAACAGCAGCTGTGCCATGATGGTGTTGGCGACATAGTCGTCGATTTGCGTTCCGAGGAAGATGATGCGGTCCATCATCAGTCGTGAGAAGACGTCCATCTGCGTCACGTTCAGCTGACGCTCCTCGAGGATGTAGGGATTCATATACTGGGCCTGTGCACTCATGACGTCGTCAAGTACCATGCCGTTGATGCCAAGATGCTTGGTGGCATATTTTCTAAAGTCGTTATTCATATCTTTTTTATTGCGTTTTCACAAAGTAGATACAAAATTACACAAAAAAGTCGGAACGCCAACACATTCCGACCATTTTTTTGGTTAAAGAATTTTAATTCTTGATTTATTTCTCCTGCAGCATCTTCTGGAAGTCCTTCAGCGTGATGGCTTTTTCGTTCAGTTTTACCACTTTCTTCAGGGCGTCGATGAGCTTGATGTCGATGGCACGCTCCACCAGTCCATCGACTGACTCGCGCTTCTTCATCATCTCGTCGGCGTAGTTGTCCAGGTACTCCTCGGGGATGTTCGTCATGCCGTACTGGGCGAACTGTGCGCGGGCAGCCTCCTTGGCTACCTGCTTCACGTCGGCGTCATCGACCTTGATGCCCTGTGCACTGACGAGCTGCTCCTTGATGAGGTGCCACTCCAGCTCCTTGATGCTGGCCTCGAAGTTCTTCTCGACGAACTCCTCGCCCTTGTCCTTGTTGTTGTTGAGCATGACGCGCTTCAGCAGAGCCTCGGGGAACTCCAGCTTGCCGACCTTCTTCTCCATGTGGGCGCGGACGTCCTGCAGGAACTTGTAGTCGGTGTCGCTCTTCAGCTGCTCGCTGAGCTGGTCGGCAATCTTCTGGCGGAACTCCTTCTCGTCCTTCACGGCGTCCTTGCCGAAAGCCTGGTCGAAGAGCTCCTGGTTGACCTCAGCCTTCACGTAGCGGCTGATTTCGGTAATCTGGTAGGTGAAGTCGCCCTCGTGGTCCTTCACCTCGTCCTTCTTAATCTTCAGCAGTCCGCTGACCTCCACGTCGCCCTCGGGATATGCCTTGCGGGGGTTCCACGTGATGATGTCGCCCAACTTGGCACCCTTGAAGAGTTTCTGCTGGCTCTCATCCTTGATATACTGTGGCATGAGCGATGCGTCGCTGACGGTGATGCCGCCTTCCTTGACGTTGCCCTTCTCGTCCAGCTCGCGGAGGTCGCCCTTCAGCAGGTCGCGCTGGTCGGCGTCGTACTGCTCCACCTTCTCGTAGTGTCCGGCACGGCTCTGGTACATCTCCACCTGCTGGTCGATGAGCTCGTCATCCACGGTGATGTTGTAGTAATCCACCTTGTCCTTGCCCGTCAGCTCAGCCTTGAACTCGGGAGCCACGGCAATGTCGAACTTGAACTCCAGTGTGCCCTCGCCCTCGAAGTCCAGCTGTGCCTGCTGGTCGCTGGGCAGCGGTTCGCCGAGCATCTGGATTTTGTTCTCACGAACATATTCGTAGAGCTTCTCGCCCAGCAGCTTGTTCACCACGTCAACCTTGACGCTGGTGCCGAACTGTCGCTTGATCATGCCCATGGGGGCCATGCCTGGACGGAATCCGGGAATGTTTGCACGCTTACGGTAGTCTTTCAGGGTCTTCTCGACCTCAGGCTGGTAGTCAGCCTTCTCCATGGTGATGGTCATCAGGCCATTCACCTTGTCGGGAGCTTCAAATTGAATATTCATCTTCTTTATATACCTTATTAAATATTATTATTTCGCATTTTGGGGTGCAAAGGTACGAATAAGTGAGCACAATACAAAATAAAAAAACATTTTTTTATAAAAAACTGCACACTGCCCACCTTTACGCACACAAAAGGGGCTGAAGCAGGCGTTGCCATGAAAACCACCAAAGGCGTGGTATCACTTGTCCTGTCCTTAGTGGTTCAAAGGTTTCGAAGTAAAAAAAAGTATTCAAATGATGCACCTTTTCAAAATAATTTGTATCTTTGCACCGTGAAACGTAAAACGACGCAAGTTTATGACTACACGACGCGAGAAATCCAAGCCGCAGAAGCCGCAAATCAACATACAGTTGGAGGCGGCGCAAGAGCCACCGAAGGCGATGGTGAATCAACGTAAAGAGAAGTTTGCAGACTTCTTGATTGACGTTGCTAAATATGTACTTACAGGCGTGGTCATCACGTCACTCTTCAACGATGTCACGGACAAGACAACCATCTACCTCGTAGGTCTTGCCGTTGTGTGTTTGACACTATTGTTAGGATTAAGTTTAACCAGTAAAACAAAGGACAAGTAATATGGGAATGTATTTAGTTGGACTCTTCGTAGGTCTGCCGTGCCTGATAGCACTCATCTATTTGTGGCTTACACCTCCGGGAAGGCGTTGGATGCGCATGAACGGACTTCTATAAGTCCACCCCCTCACGCATTTATCCGCCGAGATTCTCAACTGATGAGAGCCTCGGCGGTTTGCTATTCACTCCCCTCGCCCTTTGGAGAGGGGGCGGGGGTGAGGCCGTCCGTCTGTCTCATGTATGGTCAGAAGACAAAAACAATGCATCTTCGCCCACCTTTACCTAATTTTATATAAAAAAGGTGGGGCGATTGCACAAGAAGTCTGAAAAAAGTTGTATCTTTGCAGCCGAATATTCAACTCAAATGCGTATTTATCATGTCAATTGAAGAGAAAAAGGAAAGGATGGCAAGGAACTACGCCATCAACTCAAAAAAGACTCCGAGGACAAGGAGGGCGGCATTTGCTGTTGCCCATGCTGGTGCTATCACCATCACCGACCCCAAGTTAAAGGAAAGACTAACCACCTATGTAGACTGATGGCAAAGACTCGTTTACTGCTTGACACCTGTGCCGTTATTGACCTAATAACAAGTCTGCGAGAAACGGATGTGGAGTTTTGGGACATTTACGATGACCCAGACACGATGCCGTATGCAAGTTTCGAGACAGCACGCGAGTTGGTCGTACTCTTCAACAACAAGAAACTTCTTTCGAAGCACTGGCAGACAGCAGAGCAGATGCTCACCTCTATTGAACAGGACTACGGTATAGAGTTCTTACCTCTGCGCCGTGACACGGCCTACACCTATGCCAGCCTCACCCTCAGCATCACCCGCTCCGCTCGCCGCCGAGGGTGCCGGACTCTCTCTCCGGGGGGGAATTACTTCTTCTTGTAGGTGCCGTCGGCATATTGCGTCCAGCGGGTGGGCTCTTCTGGGTATATGACTTCACCTGTAGGCTTCCTCCCTCATCCACGAAGTGACGCTCTGACCCATGCGCTGCTTGAAGGCGGCGCCGAAGGTGCTGTAGCTGCGGAAACCGCTCTCGCTGGCCAGCTGCTGGGCGGTGAAAGGACGCTGGGCAGCGACGGCCTCGTGGTAGAGGGCGACGAAATGGCGGATGCGCAGGTCGTGGATGTACGTGTAGTAGTTGGTGCCCTGATTGGCGAAAAACTGCCCCAGATAGTAGCGGTTGATGCCGACGGCCGTCGACAGCTGCGACAGCGAGAGGTCGTGCTGCAGGTAGAGGCGGGTGTCCTCGCAGTGCTTCGTCAGCAACGGACCTATGCGTGCCAGCGTCTCGGCTTTGACCGTCTCTGTCCCGACGGATGCTCCCTCGTCGTCACCCTGTGAGGGTTGCGCGTCATTGTCTTGCGCGGCGGCATTGTCTGCAGCGCTGTCACGCTCCTCCTCCTTGGACGAGGGGGTGATGGTGAGGCAGGGCAGCGTCTCGACGCGCCACAGCAGCAGGCCGAAGAGCACGAAGTCGGCAATACGGATGATGAAGAGTTGCACGCTGTGTATCGAGAACCCATATAGCGTCATCAGCAGCAGGAACAGGATGAGCAGCGTATGGCTGGCCCACACCTCCTTGTGCTCCAGGTCGGCAAAGTTGTCGCGCAGCCACCGCTTGTATTCCATGATGGCTTTTACCATGTAGACCGTGAAGAGGACGTAAAGCGCCAGGGTATATATAATAATGTGGGGCACGAAGTTGATGTTGGTCCATACCATCTGCAGCACGCCGAGAATGACGATGGGTATCGTGGCTGCTGCGTAGGGCCATAACGGTCGGCGGCGGTCCTGGAGCATGGAGAGCAGCGTGCCGGCGACAGCGATGGTCAGCGTCACGCAGTCGAGTACGGTGAACGGCACGTGGACCCACATCGGATTGCTTCCGCAAAAGTAAAAGGCAAACAACCACCAGATGTGGCCCAGGGCTATTATGCCGAAGAGCGTTGCCGCCCATCGGCGCAGCCGCACCGGCGGCGTGATGTGGGGTGCTATGGCCTTCCCCTTGCACAGCAGCAGGTAGAGGCTGAAAATAAGGGCCGTCGTTATTGCTCCGCCGTAGAGTACCATAAACAATGTGGCCAGTGGCGATAGTTGTCCTAAACTTTCCATTATGTCTTCTTTATGTTACCGTATGCAAAGGTACGACATTTTTTCCGAATAGCTGCAAATCGGATTCATAAAATTTCGTTTGACTTTCAGCTAATGCAATTTCTGTATTTAAAAGGTAGCTTCTGGGGGGCGGTCGGTTTACGGCTAAAGCAAAAAAAATGTCGGCTGCTGCAAAATCTTGCGTGACGTGCCCGATGGTTTTGGCTGGATACAATTATTTGAGTAATTTTGTACGCAATTATTGGTTCAATAAACAGATAACTTTTTAAATAAAAAACAGACTTATGATAATTTGGAAGAAAACGAAAACAAGTGGCATGCTGCTCTGCCTCGCGCTATGTGCGGCATGCTCCAGTGACAATGACGATCCAGTAGTGGTACAGCCCCCTGTGACGTCGTACCCGCTGACCATTGAGGTCTCGGAGAATCCCCTGATTCCTGACGGGCAGGAAGCACGTGGTGAGACCAGGGCGTCCATCACCACGACGACAACACTAACGAAGTTCAACTTGAACTATGTCTATAACGAAACTTCTACAGGTTCAGAGAAAGTTGAGAAAGAAGGAGGGATATGGAAGGTCACAAATAATAGGGGGTGGCCTATTGGTGCAGCAGAGACAGATGTGGTGGTTACTTGGTATGCCTCGACAGCCGGCACTTTCAAAAATGAGGGTGATCCCTACATCGACTTTACGGTCGAAGCAGATGCCGCAGATCAGAAGGACCTGCTGGTGGCCAAGACTTCCGGTAAATTTTCGGACTATTATACAAATGGTGAAAATGTAAAAAGCCTCTCCTTCACCTTCGACCACGCCTGCACAGCCCTGAAATTCTACGTGAAGAAAGCTAAGAACCTTGATGGCTACACGCTGAAGGTCTCGAACATCAAGCTCAAGAACGTGGTCAAAAGCGGAGAGTATAACTACGGCTCGGGGGAATGGACGTTAGGCACCAACTCTGATTTCACTCTTTTAAGCACAGAGACGACGCTTTCTTCTGACTCTTACACCTTGCTGAATGGTGATGAAGAGAGCTCCTACCTGTTTATGATTCCGCAGACGCTGAAAGCATGGAGCCCAGAGCAAGCCCTCTCGGATTGCTATCTGGAGATTGTGTGTGAAATCATAAAGGATGGAAACACTGTGTACAGCGGCACCGCCTACATCCCCTTCTCTGCAACTTTTTATAAAGGCTACCGGCACGACGTGAATATCAATATCGGCAAGAATACGCTCTACAGCAGTCAAAACACTAAAATTTTCAACTAAGTTATGAAGAAGACCTATCAAAATCCCCAAATACGCATCGTCGCCTTGCAAGGTCCTGCCGTGATGCTGACCGGTTCAGAGTCAGTGAACGAGTACAAGAAAGGACAAGATTTCAACATCGGCGATGTAGATGAATAGTGAATCAATCAAAATTAATTAATCAATAAAACTCAATATTTATGTACGACAACGAAAAAATCCGGCGAGGGCGACCGTGGCTGATGCTACTGTTGCTCTTCGCATGGTTGCTGCCACAGCAGGCGGCGGCTGAAGAGTATCTGCACGACCCAGACCACTACTCGGTGTCGCTGGGCGGCTCGAACATCGTGTACTTCACGGCCCCCGTCTACGACCAGAAGAACGTGGACCAGTGGATTGCTTTAGCTTATCTGTATGTCTCTGTGGATGGCGGCCCGAACACACCAGTCTTTTCCTGGAAGGCGAATAACTATTCCGACAGCAAAAGCCCCTCAATTCCCGTGGATGCCACGGAGGTAAACACGAACTTCTACTTTCTTGTTGATGGCTTCTGTGACTTCACGCCAGGCAACACGAACAGCACCTTCCGGATGACGAAGGGCAAGTCGGTTAATGTTAACGTGAAGCGCAACATAGACGGCTACTCCTTCACGTTCGAAGGAGAGTGGGTGGTGCCCTACAACATGCTGGGCAAGAAACTGACCTTCACCTGGGAAGTGACGCGTTACGGCAACTCGCCCTGGAGAGTGACGAAGGTGGAGGGCCTGAAGACGGTGACCATCAACATGCCGGCGCCCAGCGCCAAGCTGACACCGTTCGTGTCGAACCCGATGATAGACCCCAACAGCCCCGGTAAACTGCAGTTGCCGTGGTTCTTGGCCTCGGACAGCATCACCAAGGCGTGGTATGAGTACACCGATGCTTCGGGCGTTTTCCACAAGGAGAACCTTGCGGACATGAACAGCGGCATCATCGTGCTCGATGCCAACGTGCCCCACAAGGGGCTTCGTGTCGTCTGCAACTACAAGGCGCCGGGCGACAAGGGCTCCTACGAGATAGAGGGCGTCAGCTCGTCGCCGCAGAACGTGCCCCTGATTCACGCCCCGGTGGGCCTCGTGGCGCGGCCCTTGAACGACCGCAAGCCGAAGGTGGAACTGACGTGGAGCGTGCCTTATCCTGACGATGACGACCTGGCGCCCACCGACTTCTTCGAGATTCAGCGCTCGCTGACGGGTAAGGAGGAGGACTTCAAGACCATCAGCTCCTCGACGTTCTACGCCCAGGTGGACCATAAGACACAGTTCACCTACGTGGACAGCACTCTTCTGGAGGCCGTCGAGACGAGCATGCTCGCGAACGGCGGCACCTTGGACCACCTGACCTACCGCGTGCGCCGCGCCATCACCCAGAACTGGGGTTGGGGCGCCGACAACAACTGCGCCGCCACGGCCACGTGCGTCATTGACAACATGCACCTGCTACGCATAGCCAGCTACAAGGCGCGCTGGGAGGACGAGGAGGCCTACACCGTGCGCGCCGAGTGGGAATATGCCGACGAGCACGGCGCCGTGTGGGACGACCGTGCCAAGATGATGCTGCGCGTCATCTCGAAGAACCGCGCGGGCGACATGGTAGACAGCCTGGTCTATACTATCGACGAGACGGAGCGCGCCCAGTGCTACAAGATTATCAACCTGACGCGCTCGTGCGTCTCCTACGACATCGACATGTATGTGGAGCGCGGCACGTCGCCCATCAACCATTTGGCCGACGTGAAGGACTATTACGTCCCCATCCGCTCGTTTGAGGACTGGCAAGACTTCAACAAGAAAGTCGAGGCAGCCGGTGGTCAGTACGACTTGAACGCTCGCCTCTATGCCGACATCACGGTCAATACTGTGTTAGGCTGGCAAGAAGGTTCCCCCTACCGTGGCACGTTCGACGGCAACGGCCACACGCTGACCGTCAATTACGACGGAAGTGTCAATAGCGCCTATGACAATGAGTACATTGCTCCGTTCCGCTATGTGACCAATGCTACCATCAAGAACCTGCACGTGGCTGGAACTATCAGCACCAAGGGAAAACATGCGGCCGGCCTCATTGCAAATGCCAGGAGCGGTTCCAAAATCTACATCGATAACTGCCGCTCGTCGGTCACCATCAACTCTTCCTACAATGGCGAAACCGGCAACGGAGGCTTCTTAGGCAGCCAGGACGAAGCTACAGTCATCATCCGTAACAGTAAGTTCGACGGCAGTTTCGAGGGTGACAACAGTTCTAAGAACGGCGGCTTCGTAGGCTGGGTGGCCAGTGGCAGTTCACTGACTATCGACAACTGTCTCTTCGCGCCCGACCATATCAATACCAAAGCAAACGGATGCGCTACGTGGGCGGTGAAAGACGAAGGGAACGTCTCTTATTCGCTCATCAACAGCTATGCCACCCGTGAATACGATGCGTTGTTCATCATCCGCAACGCCAGCGACTGGCATACGTTTGCTGTGATGGTGAATGAAGCCCGCAACCAGTACGACGTAAACGCAATCCTTTCCGCCGACATCACGACGAGTGAGTGTGCGGGTGTTGATCCCAATGCTTATTACCGTGGTACTTTCGACGGCAACGGCCACACGCTGACTTTCAACAAGACAGGTGTGACAGAGCAATACATGGCTCCCTTCCGCTATGTTGGCAATGCCACCTTCAAGAACCTGCACGTGGCTGGAACCATCCAGACAACGGCTCCAAGAGCGGGCGGACTGATAGGCTGCATACGCAATGACTTGAAAATCACCATTGAGAACTGCCGCTCGTCGGTGGACATCAAGAGTGACGTCAACGGCGAAGGCAACAGCGGTGGCTTTATTGGTCATATTTATAATAATACAAAAGTCACCTTCCGCAACTGTGTGTTCGATGGCAAATTTGAAGGTAGTAACAGCCTCTTCAACGGTGGCTTCGTAGGCTTGAACCCCTTCGAGTACAACAATATAACCTTTGAGAACTGCCTCTTCAAGCCCGCCAGTGTCACCACCGACCCCAGAGGCAGCGATACATGGGTATACGGCGGAAACGGCAAAAACTACTCGACTGCCAACTGCTATGCCACCAACGAGTTCTGCCACGTCATCAACGACGGCAACGACTGGGAAACATTCCGGACGGCACTGAACCAACGCGGCTCAAAGAGCGTGAATGCCATACTGAATGCCGACTTCTCAATCAATCATTCTGCTTCGAACTTCCAGGGCCTGTTCGATGGCAACGGTCATACGCTGACCCTCAACGGTACTGACGGCTTGTTCGTTTCGGGCAGTAACTACACCATCCGGAACCTGCACGTCACGGGCAACATCGGCGGCGGTATGCACGTAGCCGGACTGGTGGGTGCGAGCACTGGCGCCCGCAACGATATAGATTGTTGCTGGGTATCGGTCTCTATACATGCTAACAAATCACATGCCGGCGGCTTCATCGGCCACGCAAGCACGACTCCGCACTACATCAACAACTGTCTGTTCGACGGCTCCGTCAGCGCCAATAACGATGGAAAAGAAGAAGGTACATCCTACGTCGGAGCATTCATCGGCTGGTCGGGCGAAGTAGATCACCACGTCACCAACTGTCTGGAAGACGGTAATTATTACTACGTGGACCATGCAGGATTCTGCTATACGAACGGATCAGTATGGGGTAATAGCGGTAGTAGCAGCAATAACTATACCTATAAAGGTGCAAGTTGGAATGAAGTCAATTACGCTGGCATCAGACACGACAATATAGATAAGGTAGTTGAGAAACTGGGCAGTGCCTGGCGTAAGGAAGGCACAGATGCCGTGCCCAAGATGTTCACGCGCGAACTGTGGAAAAACGTAGGCGCTCTGTCAGCCAGCGATCTGGCCAGCAATCTGGGCACTGGCTGGTATGTGGACGGCGACCAAGTGCTGCCTGTGATGGGCAACAGCATCATTGGCACCTCGGCAGAAGACATAGCACAGTTCTACACGACCGGCTGGACGCTGGAAGGCTCTACGCTCAATCCCACCACGACCACGGTGGAATACCGGGATTACGAAACCTTCAACGACCCGAACCTGAAGGGCCTCTTCTACCATAAGAATACGGGTAAGATAGAGCCCGAACTGCTGACGCAGACGCGCCAGAGCAGCGTGCTGCTGTCGTGGAGCACCGACAACAAGCCCATCGACTTCTTCCGCGTGCTGCGACGCGTTAAGAGCGCGGCAGGCGACGCCTGGAAAGAGGTGGTCACCGGACTGACCGACATGAGCTATGAGGACACGACCGTGTCGCCCCTGGCTACCTATGAATATAAGGTGCAGGCCGTGAACGAGTGCGAAGGCCGCGACTCTACCGAGACCAGTATAGTCGTGGGCGAGTGTAAGCACACCGGCCGCGTGGAAGGCTACGTGCGCTTCAACGACGGCACAGGTGCACCCGGCGTTTGGGTGTCCGTCGAGTATAAGGCGAAAGAGTTAACCCGCGTGCAGACCGACGAGAGCGGATACTTCGAGGTAGAGGAACTGTCGTACCAGGGCGGGACGTCTGTGGAATACACTGTAGGCCCCGCGTCTGATGGCGTTAACATCCCGTCCGTGCTGGTGACCTTCGACGCCACAAGCAACAACGAGACGCTGCGCGAGTTCACCATCACTAACGGACGGCGCTTCTCGGGCTTCGTCATGTACAACGGCACGAGCATCCCCGTGAAGGGTGTCAACTTCCTGGTGGACGGCAACCGCATCCACAACGCACAGGGCAAGTACGTGGAGACCGACAACGACGGCTCCTTCTCGTTCCGCGTGCTCGATGGCCAGCATACCGTGCAGGCCGTGATGGACAAGCACGTGTTCACCAACGGCGGCTGGTATAAGAACAGCAGCAAGCAGAACTTCACCGCCGATGTTGACGGCATCTACTTCTACGACGACACGAAGGTGACCCTGACGGGCCGTGTCGTGGGCGGCGACGACCAGGGCGAGAAGCCACTGATGAACAACCTCTCGATGAACAACCTGGGCGACTCGCTGACCATGGTGCTCACCCTCGAGGGCGACAACACGTCGTGGCTCGTCTACGACAACCTGAACCCCAACCGCACCGAGCGCGAGGAGGTAGTGAACCATCCGGTCAAGGGTCAGGACCACTACACCACGGTGCGCACCGAGCGCAAACGCATGACCGTATGGCCAGACGTGACGACGGGCGAGTATATGCTGAAACTGCCGCCCGTGCGCTGGAAGGTGCAGCAGGTCTATTGCGCCGGCTACCCCACGCTGTTCCAAGAGGGACAGGTGAGCGAGGTCATCGACCTGACCAACGCGCTTGACACGCTGAAGGTGTCCTACGACAGCATCTACTACGACGTCGACGAGAAGCGCGTGGAGAACCCCACCGCTACCTATCAGGCCGTCTACAACCGCATCTACCACAGCCCCGTGGAGGTGACCTACAAGCAGATAGGCTACGACAACTTCGACTACTTGGGCGACAAAACCTACATCTCCACCGATCTGTCGGGCGAGGCGGTGCAGGTGCCGCTGGTCTACAGCGTGTGTAAGCCCAACTGGCCCGCCAACCGCAAGGACTCGCTCGTGGCTGTCTATACGCTGGGACACCCCGTGTTCAGCATTGAGCGCAAGTACAACATCCAGTTGCAGGTGGCCGAGCACTATCTGTACAACAACGACCCGGCAGGTCGCGTGGACATAGTGCCCCTGAAGGGCGGCATAGCCTACATGCAGAACGGCATGAGGGCGCTGTCGATGGACGACCTGTACACCATCAAGGAGCCGCAGAAGCTGGACAGCCTGGGACAGTGTGTCTTCACCCTGAAGGCCGACCAGACCTCGAACATGAGCAACTGCCTGCGCACGGTGACCTTCACCGTCGAGCGTGACGGCTCCTTCATCCAGGCCGAGCCCCTGCAGGCCTACGTGATGAACATGTTCCCCGTTGGTGCCGGACAGGACATCATGAACGAGGGTGCGCCCATCCTCTACGACATTCTGCGCGACCCGCCAGGAGCCTACAGCAACAATACGCTGGCCAAGGGCACTACCATCAGCTTTTCGTACATGATGAACGCGTCGCTCAATGCCGGACTCTTCATCAACCTGAAGGTAGGTGATAAATTGGAGACCGTGACAGCCACCGTGTCAGCCCCGCAAGGCTATGGTGTTGCTATGGGTCCCATTAACGGGGCAGACAATGCCGATTCCAATCTTGACATGCTTATGTACAGTGGCAGCGGCAGCAAGGCCTTCTCGCACACAATGGTCGTGGGCAACAACATCAGCACCAGCGGCGACCCGTCGATGGTGGGTGCCGATGCCGACCTCTACATCGGCACGGTGCAGAACGTGACGGTGACACCCATGAGCTCCATCCGCGCCGTGTCCAAAGACCAGATGCTGAAGCTGATTGCACGCCTGGGTAAGGACAATATCAAGACGCTGACCGAAAAGGATGTGAACTCTGAACTGGCGAAGAATGTCGATTACGGTTCGGTGGTGGTGATAGCTACCGGCGAGGACGCCAACGGCAACCCCGTCTACCTGATTCGCGACTTGGCACTGGGCTACGGTCCGAAGATTGAGTCGAACTTCATCTACTCGCAGAAGCAACTGCTGACGCAGATTATCCCCCAGAAGTCCAAGGAGATTGTCGACCTTATGTTCCTCGGCACGAAGGAGGAGGCACAGCAGATAGCCAACCGCACGAAGAAGCCCGTCTATCTGTCGCTGCGCGAGCCTACCGACCCGATGTTCGCCGTGGTCAACAAGAAAGTTGACGGCAAGGTTGACGGCCATCCCTACAACATCACCAAAGACAAGGCCGACGAGGGCGTCAACTACCTGGTGGTGCTGCCTGCTAACGCGTCAGAAAATGACTACACCGACGAGGTGGAGGATAAGTATGAGGTCATCAAGGCCTGGGTAGACATGATAGCCAGGAACGAGAGTGAGAAACTGCATGCCAGCGACAAGTTGAACAACTACGACGTGGCCGGCGCTGCGGGCGTGAACTACAGCGAGACCTTCGACGCCGGTTACTCGTCGTCGTGGTCGAACCACTTCCCCATCGCCACCGAGGTTGACTACTTCGGACTGGGTGCGGGTGCCAGCAATGTCTTCTCGGCAGTCGGCATAGCAGGTTCGTTTGCCAGTGCGATAGGCCTGTCATTGAAGGAAATGAACGCATGGTCGACCCCGAAACCAGACCTTCCTATAACGAATATAGATAACGGTATGCAATCGACGGTTACCTTCACAGGCAAGTACCTCCACTGGGCGCTATTCCCCATAGCCTCCTATACCACGGTTGGTGCCGACTCGGAGGCACGTTCCTATAACCGCACAGAGTCGTTCACCATTGCCTGCGACCTGTCGAGCCACCTGAACGTGGACGTCTATCGTGTCCATTTCGACGGTTCCGATCAGAACAAGGATGTGAATGTTTATGATGTCTTCACCAACGACAACTTCAACAATTTCTATGAAATGGTGGCTGACCAGGTGAGAGGGTCGCTCAAGTCCATGAAGATCAACGGTCCGCGCGGCTTCGTCTTCCGCACCCGTGGCGGCGCCACGCAGAACCCGTGGGAGGACCAGCGCGTGACGAAGTTCTACGACCCAGGCACGCAGTTGGACGCCCGCACGCTAAAGATTGTGAACCCGAAGATTCGCCTCGACAAGCAGAGCGTGAGCGGCGTGGCCATCGACGACGCTGCCAAGTTCACCGTCTACGTGGGCAACGACAGCGAGAAGCCTGAGGCTACCGGCGGCCTGACGCTGCTGCAAGTGTTCGCACTGGACCAGCAGAACCCGCAGGGCGCGAAGATCAGCATCAACGGACAGACGCTGACCACCGGCGGCATGACCGTGTCGTGCATTCCCGGTCAGGAGGTTGCCCTGCAGATGGAGGTACGTGCCGGCAGGGGCTTCGACTACGAGGGCCTGGTCATCGGCGTGATGTCACCCACCGACGCTGAGCACACCTACGCCCTGACGACGTTCGACGTACACTTCCTGCGCGAGGCAGGCGGCGTGAATATCGCCGTGCCTGGCGACAAGTGGGTGCTGAACACCAACGCCCAGCAGGATTCGAAGCGCGGCTGGTACCTGCCGGTGACCATCAACGGCTTCGACCGCTATCAGCACAACTTCGACCATATTGAGTTCCAGTACAAGGAGTCGCAGCGCGGCGACGACGCTTGGACGAACCTCTGTTCGTTCTACGCCGACGACTCGCTGATGGCCAAGGCCAACGGTGAGCGCGAACTGATGAAGGAGAACGCGAACATCACCACCCAGTTCTACGGCGAGGGATGGACGATGGAGCGCGCCTACGACCTGAGGGCCGTCCTCTTCTGCCGCAACGGCAGCGACTTCCTCACCACGTCGTCGAAGATTATCAGCGGCGTGAAGGACACGCGCCGTCCGCAACTGTTCGGCACGCCCGAACCGAAGAGCGGTCTGCTCACCAGCGGCGACGACATCGTATTCAACTTCTCTGAGGATATTGAATACAACTATCTGAGCGCCATCACTAACTTCGAGGTGAAGGGCGAGGTGAACAACAACTCGCTCTCTGAGATGGTGAGCGTGCAGTTCAACGGCAAGGCCAGCGTTGAGAGTGAGGCCAAGCGCAACTTCACCGGCAAGGATCTGACCATCGACATGATGGTGAAGCCAGCCGAGACGGGACGCGACATGCCGCTCTTCTCGCACGGCAATAACGGTCAGAAACTGCAGCTCTGGCTCACCAAGGACTTCAAGTTGAAGGCAGTGGTCAACGACCAGACCTTCACCACGGACAGCGTCCTCGGCAAGAATGCCTTCCGACATGTGGCCATGGTGCTCAACCAGACCGACAGCCTGCTGACACTCTACTACGGTGGACTGGAGGTAGGACATCAGAAACTCTCATCACTGTACAGCGGCACCAGCAACCTCGTATTCGGCCGTACCAACGAGCAGAACCGCAACGAGAGCCAGTACTACGAGGGACGCATGATGGAGGCACGCCTGTGGTATGCCGCCATGAGCGGTACACTCATCGGCTCGACCTACGGCGGACAACGGCTGACGGGCTACGAGAAGGACCTCGTAGATTACTATCCGATGAACGAGGGTTCGGGCGACTATGTCATCGACCACACCCAGGGTGCCAACGCCAAGCTGGTGGAAGCCTCGTGGGCTATCCCGCAAGGTCTGTCACTCCACTTGGAGAAGGCCGACAACGGTGTGCTGCTTGACAAGAACGCCATGAACCGTACCGCCGATCAGGACTACACGCTGATGTTCTGGTTCAAGACCGACCGCGACGGACGCGGCGCTCTGCTCTCCAACGGTCGTGGCCAGAAGGAGGACATCAACAGCGAGAATCAGTTCCACATCGGATTCGAGGCTGAGAAACTCATGTACCGCTCGAATGGCTATGCCGTAGAGGTGCCCGGCGACTGGAGCGACGGACAGTGGCACAATTTCGCCATGACTGTCAACCGCGGCCGCAACGTGGCTAACATCTACGTGGACAAGGAGCTGCGCACGACCTTCGAGGCCGACAGCCTGGGCGGCATCAGCGGCGGCTATCCGCTCATCGGTGCTACTCGCTACGACCACTTGAAGGACAACGGCGACGTAGAGGTAATCAACGGTCTCGACGCCCTGAAGGGTAACGTCGACGAACTGCTGTTCTTTGCTCAGGCACTGCCAAAGCAGCTCATCAGTACCTACACTACGAAGAGCCCCAACGGCGACGAGGCCGGTCTGATGACCTACCTGTCGTTCGACCGCCAGGAGCGTCAGAAGGACAACAGCATCGAGCTGGTGCCCTACGTCTACAGCAAGAAGCTCTATCTGGACGACCATGGCAATCCCCGCTATCAGCTCGACCCGCTGACGAAGGAGCCTACCGACACGCTGGTACGCGACTACCTGTTCGTGGACGATATGGATGTCGTCATGCAGCACTTCGACAAGACGCAGGCAGCACCCGTGATGCCTTACGAGGAGGTGACCAACCTGAAGTTCTCCTTCATCGGCAGCGGCAACAAGGTGCTCGTCGAGCTGGACGAGTCGGCCGCCAAGATGAACCACCGCAACATCTACGTGACGCTGCGCGACATCGAGGACAAGAACGGCAACACGATGGCTTCGCCTCAGACGGCATGCTACTACGTGACCAACAGCAGCCTGCAGTGGCTGGTGAACAGACTGGACTACACCGTCAAGTATGGCAGTGGCGAGAGCAGCGTGCTGGCGTTCTACAACAACGGTGCTCAGAGCCATAGCTACACCATCGACAACTGCCCGCGCTGGCTGACACTCAGCAAGTACAGCGACGCGGTGGCTCCGCAGACCCTCGACGATGTCGTGGCTACGGTCAGCAAAGACCTGAACATCGGTACCTACAGCGAGGTTATCTACTTGACCGACGAGGAGGGCATCAGCGAGCCGTTCTACATCAACCTGACGGTAGAAGGCGAGCAGCCTGACTGGGCCACGAACATCAGAGGCGACCTGCTGCAGAACTCGATGACCATCAGCGGACAGGTATATCTCTACAATGAACTGGATACCGATGTACGCGACATCGTGGGTGTCTTCGACGATCAGAACCAGTGCCACGGCTATGCTAACATCAGCCACAACGCACAGACGGGCGAGAATGGTCTCTACCTGACGGTCTATGACAACCAGGCAAGCGGACGCGAACTGAAGTTCCGCCTGTGGCAGTACAGCACCGGACGTGAGCTCGTCATCAAGCCGCAAACCACAATCACGTTTGACAAGAATGTCATGCTGGGCACCGACCAGCCCGTACGCTTCGACGGCGGTGAGTCCTTCATCCAGAACTTCGTCCTGAATCAGGGTTGGAACTGGGTATCGTTCAACGTGCAGAGCGAGCGTCTGTTCAACCTGAGCAAACTGCTCAGCGGCGTAGCATGGAGCGACGGCGACATCCTAACTGATATGAGCAGCGACCTGACGCTGACCTACGAGAAAGCACAGAAGGACTGGCTGGCATCCGGCAGCACGTCTAAAGTGATTGTATCGCCGAAGAAGGCTTACGCCATCATGGTTCATAAGGATTGCGTCTTCCCAATTGAGGGTTCCGTCATCAGAAATGAGGACGCACGTACCATCTCACTGAAGGAAGGATGGAACGCCATAGGCTACACGCCGATGGCCAACCTGACCGTGGAGACCGCCTTGAGCGACTACTATGACCAGGCCGAGCCGGGCGACGTCATCAAGAGCCACACCGAGTTTGCCTACTTCACCAAGGCGGGTAACACCGGACGCTGGCGCGGCAACCTGCAGTACATGAAACCCGGCGAGGGCTACATGCTGCTCCGCAAGGGTGCTGCCAATGCCTCGTTCACTTATCCGTACTACGACATGAACAGCAACTTCAACGAAATCTGGAGCATCGGCAGCAACCGGGCCGCCGCCCAGATGAAGTCGCGCACCACGATGAGTGTCAGTGCGACCGTCACAGGATTTGAGATGGAGGAGGGCGACGTACTCGTGGCCTACGCCAACGGCGAGACGGTGGGCGAAGCATGCCTGCTCAGTGCTGCAGCCGCTGAGGCTGGCGAGCCTCTCTACCTCAGCATTGCCGGCGACGACAAACAGCCCATCTGGTTCGCCATCGAGCGTGACGGCGAGATCGTTGCCTCCACTGGCGAGGTGATGACCTTCAAGGCTAACGACGTCATCGGTTCGCCCGACGAGCCGACAGCCATCAGCTTCGCCAAGGTTGACTACGAGAACGGCAAGTGGTACACCATCGGCGGTCGCTGGCTGCAGAAGAAGCCCACACGCAGCGGCATCTACATCTTCAACGGCCACAAGGTCGTAGTTAAATAAACATTAAAACAGTGAATATTATGAATAGAATCAAGTTAATGTCTATCCTGCTCGCAGGCCTGCTTCTCGGGGCCTGCAGCAGCAGCGACGACGACAACACCACGAATATCACCTACACGGAGGTCTCGCCAAGCGAGGCTCCCGTGTGGCAGATAGACTGGAGCAACAACCAGGAGCGGCCCGACTGGAAGGCACCCGACGTGTCCGACTACGAGAACTGGACGATACTCAAGGTGAAGATAGAGCAGGCGCTCATACCCTTCGTCTCCGAAGGCGACCTGATGGCGCTCTTCGTCAACGGCGAAATGCGAGGACTGGCATCGCCTGCTGTCTCAGTGGACGACAACCAGACGAACAGTGGCAAGTTCCTGGTGAAGGTCTATGGCAACGAGGCCGGCACCGAAACGGTGAATATGTCGCTGCAATACTACAACCAGACGCTGAAGCACATCTTCGCGCTCACTGCCGACATCAACCTCAACTCGGACGTGACGACGGGCTTTGACCGTGACTTCATACCCGAGTTCACCTACGGCTCTGCCAAGTACCCCGTGGTGAAAACGGTGAACGTAGAGCAGCTGCTGACGAAGGCTGGCGTCACAGCCGCCAGTGGCAGCACGGTAGGAGCCTTCGTGGGCGACGAGTGCCGTGGCACGGCATCACTCTCCGCCCTTGGCACCACGTCGCTGACCATCTACGGCCGCAGTGCAGGTGAGTCGGTGACGCTGAAGTGCTATGATGCCGTAAAAGGCCTCTTGGTCACCATCCCCGATGCAGTGACCATGTAATCGCGCGTGTATAGAAAATAAGGTAAATAGAGAAGACAGGCGGTAATGGGTTCGACTCCCATTACCGCCACAACGTAGGAATGAAAGTTACAAACAATCGCTGATATATGACAAGAGCATAAAAAATCACAAACAATATGAAAACAAAGATTATCTTCATTCTCGCCCTGCTGTGCGCGGTCGCACAAGGGGCATGGGCTGACGACGACTACGGCTATCCGACAAAGACAAAGCCAGAGTTTCACGCCTCGTATGGCGGAAAGAGCAATGTCGTGGTCATCAACACGGCAGCCGAGCTGGCCTACATCACTGAACACTTCTACGAGGATTCGGACTTCCCTGTCGATAGGGACGACTGGTCTCAACTGGACTACTATCTGAACGCCGACATCGACATGGGTACGGAGCACTCGTGGCTACCCATGGGCGTAGGTTCGAACACCGGTTACAGTGGCAAGTTCTGGGGAAACGGCCACACCATCACCTACTATATATGGGATCTCGATGAAGCGGTTCAGGGCCTGTTCTCCACCATTCATACTTATGGGAGGGTGTATGATGTCAACGTGATTTGCAACATCTTTTCCCACCAATCTCATGTAGGCGGCATCGCCGGCCAAAGCTGGGGCCACATAGAAAACTGCACGGCAACTGTCAACATCCTCTGCCACGAAATTCATTGTGTTGGCGGCATCGTCGGCTATACTCATTCGGGTGCCTTCGTGTCAGGCTGTCATGTGATGGGCAGGATAGAATGCACAGGCCCATCAATGCAAGTAGGCGGTATCACCGGCTGTATCGATGGTGCTTACATTACCACCGTACGCAATTGCTGGGTAGAGGCCGATATCATTACCGATGAAGCTCCCTCGCTCTATAATGCCGATGTGGGCGGCATTGCTGGTCAAAATGAATACTGTGTAGAGTACTGCTGCATGACGGGCAACGTGACGGTCAAAGGAAAGGAAACTGGCGTGGGCGGAATTGTTGGCAGCAACGAGAAAACAGTCAGCCACTGCACCTTCTACGGCACCGTGTCGGTCAACAAAGACCAGAAGAATAAATACGTGGGGGGTGAAGCTCCGGCGGGTTCTAGCGACCATATGTACGACTATTACAGTGATGACGAATACAACGATGCCGAAAGCAGAGGCTACGACCTGTATTGCCAAGCCATCAAGTATCCCTATGCCGTCAACGTCAAAAGCTATGGCATCGGGGGCCTTAATGAAATAAATCCGAGATTTCTTCCGGGGGAAACCGTCAGGCTGACTGTGACGTCTGAATCTCGCGAGTTGAAAGAGATTAGCGTGAAGACGGTTTCTGGTAGCGATATCACCGTATACTGCAATTCCCCTAGCGACTATTTTTTTATCATGCCTGCGAGGGATGTCAATGTTGTGGCCTGGTTCGACCACTTTGATTGGCCGACGGAAGGTGAAGGCACGGCAGAGGACCCGTACACCATCCGCAGCAGCAGCGAATGGGGCACGTTTGCCAGCATGGTCGCCACCAGTGAAGACGATAAGGGTAGCTTTGAAGGCAAGTACATCCGGCTGGATGCAGACCTTACCGTTACTGAGATGATAGGATACGATAATTTTCATCCCTTCAAGGGCACCTTCCTCGGCAACGGGCACACGCTGACATTCAATCAAAATATCTATCCAGAACAAGATGACATACCTTGGCAGGGCATATCACCATTCCACTACATAAATGGCGCCACCATCAAGGACCTCAAGGTGGCAGGCAACATCACCTCACAGACTGTCTATACGTCAGGCCTTGTTGGCTTCGCCGAAGGAAACAATCTCATTGAGAACTGCGTCGTCACTACTACACTCAACATCAGCAGCGACTATGCTGGCGGCATCGTAGGCAATGGCCTGAATTCCACCACCACTATCAAGAACTGCGTCTTCGCCGGCACCATCAATGGTGTGGACGTCAACCGTGCCAACATCGGCGGCATCTTGGGATATTGCAATGGTGCCACACCCACACTTGAGAACTGCTTAGAGAAGAGTACCTACACCAACATCTCGTCTATGCACCCCATGGGCTTGCAGGGCGGCAGCGGCACCATCGCCAACTGCTATTACGTGACACCACAGATTGGTTCGCCCAACAATGCCTGCACCGTCAACGGCGCCCAGCAGGCCCGTACTATCAGTGCCGGCGAGGGTGTCATCATCAGTAACCTCGGCGAGGCTACGGCTACCTCCGTTGACGGAGGCATCACGGCATACAGCAAGGGCATCAAGTATGACGGCACCTACTACGCCGGCAATGGCGAGACCGTCAGCCTCGAGCTGAGCCATGGTAGCAAGACTGGCTACGCCTTCAGCCAATATGTTGCCTCGGCCGGAACGCTGAGCGGCACCACGCTGACCATGCCCGATGCCGACGTGACCATCAGCGCAGAGTGGACGCAGTTCGCACTCAGTGGCTCAGGTACTGCCGACGATCCCTACATCATCGGCAACACAGACGACTGGAATACCTTCGCTGGATGTGTCAACCAAGGCAACACCTTCACCGAAGAGTATGTGAAGCTGACCGAAAACATCAGTGTGACGACGATGGCAGGCACGGACACTTCCAACTCGTTCCAGGGCATCTTCGACGGCGACAACCACACGCTGACCTTCAACAATGGTACTGCCGAGAGTCCTTTCAGCGAGGCATACTGTGCTCCGTTCCGTCACGTCAAGAACGCCGCTATTAAGGACTTGCACGTCGACGGCACCATCTATACCAGCGCACAGAAGGCCGCAGGCTTCGTGGGCGAGTCGCACGGTTCGCTCACCATCATGGACTGTCGCAGTTCAGTCAACATCAATAGCAGCACGAGCGGCGACGGCACCCATGGTGGATTTGTCAGCACGCTGAGCGGAGCCAGAAACACCATCATCATCGATGGCTGTGTCTTCGACGGCTCCTTTGCCACCACTGCCGGCACTACCAATTGCGCCGGCTTCATAGGTTGGCCCGTATGGAACAGACCCACCATCATGAACTCACTGATGAAGCCCGGCAGCGTGGCTGCAGGCATGCTCAACAATACCTTCGCCCGCTGGCATACCACAGACGGTGTCTCGTACGAGCCTACCATCACCAACTGCTACTACGTTGAGACTGCCAACCTGCCCACCAACCAGGGCATGGAGGCCTTCGCCCTCGCTACCATCCCCGCTAACCTCGGTGCGCCCGCAGCAGACTATGCCGTGGTGAAGGCATACGCGACCGGCATCCTCTACGATGGCACGTACTACATGGCTCCTGCTACTGTCAGCCTGGCCAACGATGTCGACAACAGCACCGTCATCAGCAACGCCGACGGCTATCTGGCCGACGTGACGCTTGAAGGTCGTACGCTCTACAAGGACGGTGCATGGAACACCCTGTGCCTGCCCTTCAACGTGACCATTGCGGGAAGCCCGCTCGCTGGTGCTGAGGCTCGCACGCTCGAATCGGCCAGCATCAGCGGCTCGACGCTCAATCTGACCTTCGGCGATCTTGTCACGACGCTTGTGGCCGGTACTCCTTATATTATTAAGTGGGAGAAGGCCGACGACTATGTGAACGACGACACCCACAACCTCGTCAGCCCTGTCTTCAACGGCGTGTTCATCGACGCAGCCGACCGCGGCTATGACACCAATACGGCTTCGCCCGCAGTCACTACCGGCCAGCGTGTCCGCTTCCTCGGTACATATAAGAGCACCGCGTTCTCCGCTGAGGACAAGAGCATCCTGCTCATGGGCGCAGAGAATACGCTGTACTACCCGCTGAATGGTGCCAGTATCGGCGCACAGCGTGCCTACTTCAAGATTGGCGCTGACGGCGCAACTGGTGCCCGCCTGACGGCGTTCAACATCGACTTCGGTGACGATACCACGACAGGTATTAGAGAGATTGGAGCTGAAGCAAATTCTTCACCCTTCATTCTTCACTCTTCACTTACAGAGGGCTGGTATGACCTGCAGGGCCGCAAGCTCGACAAGCAGCCCACCCGTAAGGGTCTCTACATCGTGAATGGCCGTACGGTTGTGATTAAGTAAAACCACGAATTTGACGAATTAAACGAATTAATCAAATATATCATCAATATGAATAAGAAAGCATACCAGCAGCCACGGCTGCACACAGTGGAAATTCACATCGATAGCCTCCTTCAGAACGCCAGTCCTGTCGAACGACTCGAAAGTGGCGGTGTATTAAATTCTGAGATCAAACCTGGCAGCGGTCCTGCCCGTGGCCGCTATTACGAAAGCGACTGGGACGAAGATTAAGAATAAAAAAATAAAAGAATTAAAAAGAACCGCAGGGACGGGTACCTGTTCCGCGTCCTGCTAAACAGCAAAATAACCTATCGGCCTCACTGCCCTGGAACGGGCGGTGGGGCTTTTTTTTATGTCTAACATTTTAAATA